>DASPZU010000088.1:0-85551 GCA_035636095.1 Thermoanaerobaculia bacterium | reverse complement strand
GGTCGAGCGAGATCCGCGTCGCGAACGTATTCGAACGTCACACGGTGTCGCACTTTCAAATTGTTCGGATGCTCGATGTTGTGATTGAGGACCTGCGTGAAAAGCAGAAGCGGCTCATTCGAAGCGATCGGGAATCCGTAGCCCAAAGGCAATTTCGCCGCCAGCATTCCTTGCGACAGCGTCATCAGACGCGATGCGGTCGGCCGAGGAAGATTGAAGAGCGCCTGGTGGAGGTTGGTGTCGAGATCGACGTTGACGTGGCACATCAGCTCCGGCAACTGCGGCGTCGCTCCATCTTCCGCGACCATCTCCGTGCGGATGCCGGTGATCCACAGCAATTCCGGCGTGGCGCTGCTTCCGAGAACGATTTTTTGGACGCTGGACGGACCTTCCATCGATCTGTATCTGCGATCGATGGTATAGGTCTTGGAGAGGATCTGACGCTCAGCAGCAAAGGCAGTAGAGGAAACGAGGAGAAGGAGGTAAATCGAGCGTCGAATCACGCTCTGAAGAATAGCACCTGCGCCAGTGTCGCACCGAGTGTGTCAAGCAGGACGTCCTGTGGCGTTCCTGTGCGCGACTGAACGAACGATTGATGCCACTCGTCCAGTGACGCTACGACCGCCGAAAACACGATGGCGGCGATCGCCCAGCGGACTTCCCAGCTCGGCCGCTCTGCCCGAATGGCCCGAAAAACGAGGGCGCCGAGGATGCCATATCCGGTGAGGTGAGCGGCCTTTCGGATCATGAAATTGGCGATCGCAAACGCCTCCGGCGAAATGGGGTAGAAGGCGTTAATCAACTTTGCCAGCCAGGGGGCGGTATTTGCTGAAGAAAGGGAGGCACCGGATGCCGCGAGGATCACGGCTGTCCACAGGAGCGGCGGCAGCCACAATCGGAGCGTCGTTCGCGATGGCATCGGCGCGCGAGTATAGTCGTGGCTGTCGGCAAGACTTGCTTCCAATAACCGTAGGCAATTCTATAATCGCTCGTTTCTGCCCATGACTGCTGGAGTTCAGGAAGCGAAGGCGCGCGTGCGATTCACGGTGTATCAACCGGGCATCGCACCGCAGCAGGTCTCTCTTCACGGTGACACGATCACCCTGGGGCGGGCCTCCGACTGCACCATTCCGATCAAAGACCGTTTCCTTTCGCGTCGGCACGCCGAGATCATCTGCGATCGCGGCACGTGGTACGTGCGCGATTGCGGCAGCGTCAACGGGACGCTCGTCAACGGCGTCAAGGTGGTCGACCCCGTCCCGCTGCGCGCCGGCGACCGCATCGCGCTGGGCGACAGCGAGGTGGTCTTCCACGCCGACGAAGCGACGTCGCAGCTCATCCCGGTCGACAGCGACTCGCACGCGACGAATCTGGCCATCAAAGTCGACGAGGAAGAGCGCGGCACCGAGAGAACGCGGATTTTGAACTCGCTGGCGATCGAATTCCTGGCCGACCGTCCGATGAGCGATCTGTTCGAGTTCATTCTCGATCGCGTGGTCGGACTGCTGCATCCTTCGCGCGCGGCACTGGCATTGTTCGGTGAAGATCGCGCCGACTTCGACAACGTAAAGCTGCGCCGGCAGGACCCGACCCAATCGACGGACCTTCTCATCAGCCGCACGCTGTTGCGCGAAGTTGTCGATGGGCGGAAGGTCGTTTCGTATTTCGACACCAGCCAGGATGAGAAGCTCGCGCGCGCGCAATCGATCATCGCGCAGAACATCCGCTCAGCGGTCTGCGCTCCACTGCTGGTGGGCGACGCTGTCCTGGGTGTCCTCTACATCGACTACACCTCGCAACGCGGCGCGGTGACGGAGAACGACGTGCGCCTGATGGCGCAGATCGCGCGCTTCGCGGCGGTCACGCTCGAGCGCACGCGACTGCGCGAAGAAGCATTTGCGAAGGCCAAGATCGACGAAGAGCTGCGGACGGCCTACGCGATTCAGAAACGATTGCTTCCCGCTTCGTTGCCCGTGATCGATGGCTATACCTTCGCGGCGTCGAATCGACCCGCAAAATCTGTCAGCGGCGACTACTACGACATCGTGGTCCGCCCCGACGGCAGAATCTATTTCGTGATCGCGGACGTCAGCGGAAAGGGCATCACGGCCGCGCTGGTCATGTCGAGCGTCGCGACGGCGTTCAACATCTTCACCCGGACCGATCCGACGCCGGCCGACCTTCTTCGCGAGCTGAATGCGACCCTGGCGCCGAAAACTGCGCCGACGAAATTCGTGACGCTGGTCGCAGGCGTCCTCGATCCCACCAACGGACATGTGGAGTTCGCAAACGCGGGACATGTCCCGCCGCTGATCGTTTCATCGGGCGGCGTCGAGGCGCTGCGCTCGACCGATCTCGTGGTCGGGCTCTTCCCACACGCGCAATACCGGAATCAAACAACGGAGCTGAAGCGCGGCGACGCGCTGGTGTTATTCACCGACGGCGTGACCGAAGCGGAGGATGCCGCCGAGGTCCAGCTCGGACTCGGACCGGTTGCCGAAACGCTGAAGTCGCTGCATTGCGAGAACGCCTCCAAGATTCTGGCGGCCATCGAGGAACACGTGAATCGCCACGTCGGCGATGCGCCCGCCGGCGACGACGTCACGATGCTGGCCCTGACGCGCTGCGGTTGACCGCCCGCCCACCCGGTTGGGATGTTGGGAAGTTAGGATGTTGGACGCGTTCTAACATCCCAACATCCCAACGTCCTAACCGGGCGGGCGGAAGGTCACCCCCCACGCCACGCCCGCGTCGGCGCTGTTCTCGAACGACAGCACGTTCTCGATCAGCGCGGCGTAGGCGATCAGCGAACGGCCGATCCGGCGCTGCATGCCGATCGACAGTTGATACGAGCGGCGGGTGAACTCCGCGATTCCGATGTCGCGAAACGGGCTCTCGGAGATCGTCATCTGGACCTCCGCGGACGTCCGATCGCTCAGCAGATGCGAAAGGCCGAAGGTGTCGGTGACCAGAACCTGCGGCTTCGTTCCGAGCTGCCCATTGGAGCCGAGGCGAAGGATGCCGAGGCTGGCGTGGAATCGAGTGCGGGAAAAGTCGCGGGATGCCACCAGTTGCAGCCCGCCGTCGAGCGAGCCTGAGCCGTCGAGTGTTTGTGGATCGCCTGTGGGCAGCTCCAGGGCGCCCATGACCGACATGGAGATTCCGCGATCCTCCAAAGACTTCAATTCGTATTTGCCGGAGATGGCAACGTCGCCGAGGGCGTAGCCGACGGAGCGTTCGCGAACGTACTGCGTCGTTGCGGTCTGCAGATAAACGGTTTCGGAGTTGCGCCGGAATGCTTCGCGATTGGCGTTGCCGATGCTGAGCGTCCGATGCACGCCCTCGATCAGGCGGTCCGCCCAGCCCCCGCCGATGGTGCTGATCGGAATCGTCACGCCCAGCTCGAGATTGCGACCCAACCCGCGATGCATCGCGATCTCCAGGCGGTGGGTTTCGCCATCGACGAGAAAAACCGGACCGCCCAGATGGAATCGCGAATTCGCCAGCTCATCGAGCGCGGCCCTGCGGCCTCGGTTCCCGAATTCGCTCCGGCTGATCCAGGCCGACTTTGCGAAGGTGTTCGAATCGGCGGCCGACATCGCGATGACGGACTCGTTTTCCGCAAGTACGCGAGCGGACTCCGGTTCGAAAAAGAAAAATCCATTGCTCAGCAGAAATTGATCGCGGATCGGAAGAGGATCGAGCAGATCCTCGCGATTGACTTGCGCCGGTGAGGCAGCGCAAATGAGGATGAGCAGGACGAACGCCGCAGCCGGCCGTCGCATCCGGAGGCGTATCTTATGTCAATTCGCGTCGAGGGCAACTCCGCGCCTAACTGCCTCCACCCCCATCGCCGCTGCAATCACGAGTTGCGGAACCACGGGCACGCGAAATCGAGACTCCGACTCGCCGCCGGCCGAGATGCCGATGAAGTAGCCTGCGGTCAGGACGATCAACAGAGCCATGGCGCGATCGCGTCGCCACAGAAAGATGGTTCCGATCGTGGCCAGGACGAAGGTGACGATCGGCACGGCGCCGAAAGTCAGCTCCAGGACTGCCGGCGAGACCTGGCTGGTGTTCCACACCGCCTCCCAGTCGCCGTCGAAAAGATTCACCAGCAGGCCGCGAATGGTGAGCTGCAGGAAAGAGACCGGATGTTCGCGGATCACGCCCCAGGCGTAATCCGCGAAATAGCGGGCACGCACCGCCGGGAGTAACTCGGTGGCATCCGCAATGTGCAACTTCTCCTGGATTTCATCGTCGGCGTCATCCCTCAGCTCTTTCTGTTCCTCGCCGATCGCTTTTCGAAAGTTGCCTTCGTCCTCGATCGCCAGCGCCCCCGCGGCGCGACAGATGAGCAGATTGATGTCGCCGATCGACGAGACGGTGAAAACGCCGGTCCGCACGCGGTTTCTAATCGCCCAGGCCGTGGGAAGCAGCAGCGCCATCACGACAAACAATGCCACCCGGCGCATGGGGAGTCGCCTGACCATGAAAAAGACGGCCAGCGCGATGAAGTAAAGCAACGCAATCGGGCGGATGAGAACGAGCACTCCAGTCAGCAGTCCGACCGCGATCGGGCGCGGCCGGTGCAACGCCAATACGAAAACGACGTACAACAGGACAGTGAAGACGGTCTCGGTGAGGACTTTGTTGGCGTAATGGATGGTCGGAACGTCGAGTGCGAAAAGAAGCGATGCCATGAGCGCGGGAAATCTTCCAGATCGAAACAGAACGAGCAGGTAAATGCCGATCGCCAACGCTACGTTGAGGAGATGTTGCAGAATGATGATCGGCATGGTGCGCGCGCCGAAGAGCGCCAGCAGCAGCGGATATCCCGGCGTGCGAAGCGTTTCGGCGACTCCACGGTCGTCGAGCAGTCCCAGTCCGTGCAGCAGAGAGCGGGCCGGGGTGAGATAGGTGAATGAGTCGGGATAGTAGAAATCGCCGCTGCTCAAATAGAGGTACGCAAAATTGCAGATGAAGGCGACGGTCAGAACGATTGCCAGATCGAGACGATTGCGCGACCATCGAGCCACAATCAGATTATGAGGCAGGCCCGTTTCAGCTTCCGACTGCGCTGGGCGCTGTCCTCGATGGCCGTTGGTGTCATCCTCACCTCCGCTTTCGAATTTGGCGCCGGGCATCGGCCGGCGCTGCGCCTGCTGATGGGAGGCGCAATCGTTGGCTTGTGTATTTACACCGCCAGCGAACTTCTGCAAGGTCTGATCGGATGCCGTCTCGACGATCTGAAGCCTTCGTTCCGTATCCCGGCGCGAATGCTGCTGGGCATTCTCTCGGGCGCGATCGGATGGTTCGTCGGGTTCGTCATCAGCGCCCTCATCCTGACCGGACATCCGCTGTTCTCGGAGGCCTTCGCATCGGAGGAGCGGGCACTGCTGCTGATCGCGCTGATGATCACCATTCTCTTCGGCGCGCTTGCCCATGGTTACGAGGAGCTGCGGCGGCGCCTGACCGCCAGCGTCGAGAAATTGAAGGAGCGCGAATTCGCGGAGAAGGAGCTCGAGCTGGCGCGCGAGATTCAGGCACGTCTGCTGCCGCCGCCCAGCATCGAAGGCGATGGTTTCTCGATCGAGGCCCGCAACATGCCTGCCCATTTCGTGGCCGGCGATTTCTTTGATGTTCTCCGGCAGGAGGACGGCTCGGTCGGCATCGTCATCGCCGACGTTTCCGGAAAGGGGATCGGCGCGAGCCTGATCATGGCTTCGGTCAAAGCGGTGCTGCCGTTCGTTGCCGACGGCTCGGTGGAAGACACGCTGCGCAAACTCAATCAACGGCTGTCTTCGCAGCTCGGCAAACGCGAATTCGTGGCGCTGGCCTACGCGCGATTCCAGCCCGTAACCGGAAGGTTACAGATCGCCAACGCCGGCATGCCCGATCCGTACATCATCTCGAACGGCTCGGCATCGCCCGTTCCGGTCACGGGCGAGCGTCTGCCCTTAGGCGCACGACGCGACATCCGCTACGACGCTGTCGAGATCCAGCTGCGACCCGGCGATCGCTTTTTTCTTCTTTCCGATGGCATTCCCGAAGCTCTCCGCGCCAATGGCGAACCCCTCGGCTACGACGCGTTGCGCGAAACGCTCAGCGGCGTTCCGCCTGACGGTCAGTGGATCGACAGCGTTCTGGCTCGCGTCCGTGCACAAGTGCAGGGGATCGACGACGACTGGACGGCTGTGGTTCTCGAGCGGCGCTAATTTGGAGTGCGGCGGCTTGCCGCCGCACTCCAAAACTCCTAACCCTGGGAACGCAACTGACTCTCCAGCTCGTCCGGTCTCGATGCGCGATTCCGCGCATCTTCGACGCCGATCAATCCCTGGCGAACCAGACGTGCCAGCGAGTCTTCCAGCGAGATCATTCCCTGTCGCTTGCCGAGGGTGATTTCGCTGATGAGGTTCTGCAGTTTTTCATTCCGGATGTGATTCCGCACTGGTTGGGATGCGAGCAGGACTTCAACTGCGACGCAGCGTCCTTGCCCGTCGGAGCGTGGAACCAGTTGCTGCACGACGATCCCGTTGAGACTCAGCGCGAGCTGCTGCTTGATCTGCGTCTGTTGCGCCGGCGGGAAAACGTCGATGATGCGATGGATGGCCTGTGCGGTGTCGCTGGTGTGCAGTGTCGACAGGATCAAATGTCCCGTCTCCGCCGCGGTCAAGGCCGTCGCGACCGTTTCGAGATCGCGCATTTCGCCGACCAGGATGACATCGGGGTCCTGCCGCAGCGACGCGCGGAGCGCCGACGCGAACGATGGCGCGTCGCGTCCGATCTCGATTTGCTCGATCACCGATTTGTTGTTGCGATGTTCGTATTCGATCGGGTCCTCGATCGTGATGATGTGTCGCGATTCGTTGCGATTGAGCTCGCCCACCAGCGCCGCCAGCGTCGTCGACTTGCCCGCGCCGGTCGGGCCGCAGATGAGCACGAGTCCGTGGGTCGGTTTGACCAGCTCGGCCAGCGTCGCCGGAAGATGCAAGTCCGTGAGCGTCGGGATGGTCGAGGGCAGCGCGCGGATCGCGGCCGCCAGCGTCCCGCGCTGACGGTGGATGTTGACGCGAAATCGCCACGAGCGACGAGAATCTTCGAGGGCGGTATTGGCCAGCCGCACAGAGAAATCTGCCGAACCGTCAGCCTCGATGCGTTCGCGAACGCGACTGGTCAGGAAGATGCCGAGGAGCGAGTGCACGTCGTCGGAGGAGAGGGGAGCGCGATCGCCTGCAGCCAGCCGCCCTGCAACCCGAAAAATTGGATGCGTTCCGGCCAGGATGAGCAGGTCGCTGGCGCCGCGCCGCGCCACCTCGATCAGCAGCGCCTCGATGGGGTTCCCGCTCGGGATGAGCGCCGGCGGCCACGAAGGCGGAACCGATTCCTCTTCAGCCTTGCGCTGATTCAACTCCTTGACGAGGTCGTCGAGTTGAGGATCGCGGATCAGTTTGGTCATAGTCCTGTTACATCGTGCCACAACCGGTTTTTTCGCACTCGAGAGCGAGTCGAACCTGCAGGAGGTGGTGCATGTTTGAGACCGCTGTCGTCCGTTCCCACGCCGGTGACCGTCGATTCTCGTGGCTTTCGTTCTCTCTGGCGGCGCATTCGGCCGCCATCGCGGCCGTCGTCGCCGCGAGCCTCGCGTCAACGTCTTTGCCCACGCAGGCGCCCAGGCTGATGATCCCCTTCATCCCCGCCGTTGCCCCGCCCCCCGCCCTCGGCACACCCGACCCCGCGCCCGCCCGGCCGCGAGCCGCTGCGCCTGCCGCGGCGCGCGCGCCGGTGGCGCCGATCCCGGTCGCGGCGCCGACTGTGATTCCGTCGACGATCACTCCGGTTGCTGATCAGCCAAGCGACGGGCCGCCCGCCACGCCCGGAGTGCCCGACGGATCGAATACCGGAGTCGGTACGCAAGCGCCATCAACCGCAATCGGACCAGATTCCGCGGGGCCTCTCCCGATCGGCAACGGCGTGAAGTCACCGATCGTAATCCGTCGCGTCGAGCCGATCTATCCAATGGTCGCATTGCGCGCACGAATGAAGGGCTCGGTCGTGCTGCAGTGCATCATCGACAAGTCGGGAAGGATTCGCGACGCGCACGTCGTGACGAGTAGCTTCGCTGCCTTCGAACAGCCCGCGATCGACGCCGTGCAGCAGTGGCTCTTCGCGCCCGGAACACTCAGGGGGCAACCGGTCGACACGATTTTCGAATTGACGGTGAAGTTTCAGGTGCGGTGAGAAAAGGCAGAAGGCAGCAGGCAGAAGGCAGAAGGGCGGCGGAACTTCTGCCTTCCGCCTTCTGCCTTCTGCCTTAAACTCAGGCGGTTGTTCGTCCCGAAATCAATCGTCTGCATTGGCGAGGGGATCTCGCGCGAGCAGCTTCTGCGTGACTTGATGGCCGGCGTCGTTGTCGGCGTGGTCGCGCTGCCGCTGGCGCTGGCCTTTGCGATCGCCTCCGGTGTTCCGCCCGAGCGCGGCCTGTACACCGCGATCGTGGCCGGATTCCTGATCGCGGCGTTAGGCGGAAGTCGCGTGCAGATCGGCGGGCCAACCGGGGCGTTCGTGGTGATCGTCTACGGCATCGTCACCAAGTTCGGCTACGACGGCCTGGTCATCTGCACCATCATCGCCGGATTCATCCTCATCATCCTCGGGCTCGCGCGCATGGGCGCGCTGATCAAGTTCATTCCGTATCCCGTCGTGACCGGCTTCACCGCCGGCATCGCGGTGATCATCTTCTCGAACGAGATCAAGGATTTTTTCGGAATGAAGATGGGCAGCGTGCCGCCCGACCTGATGGACAAGTGGGTCGCGTACTGGGATGCCCGCCGAACGCTCAACGGATCCGCGATGCTGGTCGCGCTGTTGACACTGGCGATCCTGATCGTGTGGCCGAAGATCTCGCGCATGGTTCCGGGACCGTTCGTGGCGATGGTCGTGGCCACGCTGGTGGTGCAGCTTCTCCATTTGCCGGTCGACACTATCGCCAGCCGTTTCGGGACCGTCGCCTCGAGACTGCCGGCGCCGCATTGGCCGTCGATTCCGTGGACGCACATGCGCGACTACATTTCGCCGTCGCTGACGGTCGCGCTGCTCGCCGGCATCGAGTCGCTGCTGTCGGCGGTCGTCGCCGACGGCATGATCGGAACGCGGCATAAGTCGAACATGGAGCTGGTGGCGCAAGGCGTCGCGAATGTCGGCTCCGTGCTATTCGGCGGAATCCCCGCGACCGGAGCGATCGCGCGCACAGCGACCAACATCCGAACGGGTGGTCGCACGCCGATCGCCGGGATGACGCACTCCCTCACACTCCTTTTGATCCTGGTGTTCCTCGGGCGGTGGGCGGCCATGGTGCCGCTCAGCGCGCTGGCGGCGATTCTGGTCGTGGTCGCGTATCACATGAGCGAGTGGCGCTCGTTCGCGGGACTCCTTCGTGCACCGCGCCACGACCTTGTCGTTCTATTGCTGACGTTCGCGTTGACGATCTTCGTCGACTTGACGGTGGCCGTGCAGGTCGGGATCGTGGTGGCCTCGCTGCTCTTCATGAAGCGCATGAGCGACATCACGCACGTGCAGGAGATCACCGGCGAGCTGCGCGATACCGGCGAAGATCCGGGCGAGATCACCCAGGTGCGCAAGCGCAGGCAATTTGTCGCCGGCTATGAGATCCCCGCCGGCGTCGAGGTCTATGCCGTCAATGGGCCATTCTTTTTCGGCGCTGCAGCCAAGCTGGAAGACGTCCTCTCCGAGATTGCCAAGCCGCCGAAGGTGTTCATCCTGCGCATGAAAAACGTGCCGGCCATCGACGCCACCGGAATCTACGCGCTCGAGCGCATGGCCAAGCGGTGCCAGCACCAGAAAACGGTCCTGATCCTGACCGAGATCCGCGAGCAGCCGCTGCGCGCCATCGTCCGCGCACGAAAGCTGGAGTTTTTCGGAGGACGCGAGAATCTCGCCAAGAATCTCGACATCGCGCTCGAGCGCGCGCGGCAGGTGTTGTCGGCCTGACGATGTGGCGCCGCATTCCGATCGTGCCGATGCTGTTCGGTGCATGCGGCGCACTCTCGATGATGACGCTGGCCTCGGTTCACGAACCGCTTCTCGAAGGCTGGCGTCCTTACGTCGCCGCAGCTGCGCTGGGGGCGGCTTATGTACTGGCCGTATACGTGATCCTGACGTGGCTCCCGCCGCCGCGTTCGACGTTCGACAACGTCGGCTGCGGATGTTTCTACGCCGCCACTGGATATTTTTTTCTTGTTGTACCAACCGCAGTCGTGGCGGTGTCGACAGCCGCGAAGGATTACAACATCCACAGCTACGCCGCGCTCGCTTCGCTGGTCGGTTTCGTCGGACTCGGCCTTCTCGGCGGCTTGATGCTGGCGCGGTTCCGGCGCGCGGAGCTGGAGAGGCAGAAGGCGGCGCTCGAATCGCAGGCGGCGACCTTCGCGCGCGAGCAACTCGAGCTCGCCCGCGATCTGCAGCAGCGCCTGTTGCCGCCTTCGACGCTCGAATCGGATCGCTATCGCGTGACCGCGCGCAACGTCGCGGCTGCTTACGTCGCAGGAGACTTCTACGACTTTGTGCCACTCGGGGAGAACCGCCTGTTGCTGGTCCTGGCCGATGTTTCGGGAAAGGGCGTCAAGGCGGGTCTCATCATGGCGACTGTCAAGGCCATCGTCCCGATGCTGGCGGCGGAGCTGACCAGTCCCGCTCCGCTGCTCGGCCGGCTGAATGAACGATTGGCCGGCCAGTTGCCACAGCGGGAGTTCGTCGCGATTCTGCTGGCGATTTACGACGGCGAGCGCGGATCGATCACCATCGCCAACGCCGGACTTCCCGATCCGCTGGTGATCCCGTCGATGAAAGCGATCGCGGTGGCCGGTCCGCGCTATCCGATCGGCATCCGCAAGAAATTGAATTACGAATCGCTGACCGTGACGATGGCGCCGGGAGACCGGATGATTCTGTTTACCGATGGGCTGCCGGAAGCAATCGTCAACGGCGAGCCGCTCGGCTACGAGCGCCTGTCGGCCGAAGTCAAGCGCAGCGGCGGCGACATCGAGATGCTCTTCACCGCACTCGACAAACTCGGTGCGGGACACGAGGACGACTGGACCGCGATCGTGTTCGAACGGCGGACTTAGCGTCTCCCACGTTTTCGTGGCAGAGCGCTCACCGACCGCCCGTAGACCGCCAGCTCGCGGCTCCGGCGGATCTGAACGGCGCGTCGCAGCGCTCCTTCCCGCCCGTAGCGTGCAATCGAAACGAATTCGCGGCGAACTTCTCCCGGCGCCGGACTCCACGCCACCACAAAACTTCGCTTGGCTTGATAAACGCCGTGAACGCCGGTCGGACTCCGCTGGCCCGGTGCGGCGAAGAGCCGATCCGTCCGCGGTTTGCCGACTTTCTTCTCCTGAGCATCGCGCCACGCGACGGCCTTTCCAAACGCGGCGCGAGTGCCGCCGTGCGCGCCGTCCGCGAAATACTTCGAAAAAGTCTTGCCGCCGAAGACCACCCGCGCGTACCAGCCGACGCCGTGGCCGCCGGGATCGTCGATCCTGGTGACGCCTTTGGCTTTGGGGACCTTCCTCCGCTTTTTCATCGGCCCGTTATCTCACACCTCCGGCACAACTTCATCCGCTGCCGACTCCGGCTTGTCGATCGAAGTCACGTAGGTGACGCCGACGACTCCTGCGATCGTGAGCGCGCTTCCGATGGCCGCGATTCCGGCGATGCGCTCGCCCAGGAAGATGGCGCCCAGGAATATGGCGATGAGGACGGCCAGCTGCGAGATGACGCCGACGGTCAGCGCGTCGACCCAGCGAAGACTGAAGGTCAACAGCAGTTGCGCGATCATTGCGAAAAATGCGGTCGCCAGGAGCGCCGCCCATTCACGGCCGATGGGCGTCTTCCACGATCGCAACGCCAAGGGCAGATTGACCAGCGCGCCGAAGAGGCAGAAGCTGGCGTAGACGGACCACGAGCTTTCCGTCCGTCGCGCCGCGCGCATGGCCGTGACCGCCGCCCCCGAGCTGACTGCCGACAACAATCCCGCCATCTGCCACACGCCGAAGCCGATCGTGCCCGACCGGACCACCAGAAAGATTCCGACCAGCGCGATGGGAAGCGGAAGTAGAACGCGCGGGCTGAATCGTTCGTCGATGAACGCGACGGAAAAAAGGCCGCTCCAGATCGGCGCCGTGTAATTGAGCAGCGTCGCGCTCCCGGCGGTCGTGTGCTCGATGGCGAGAAAGTACAGCATCACCGCAATGCCGCCGAACACTCCGCGATACAGAATCAGATCGAGCCGCTGGAACTTCAGCGCCGCGCGCCGATAAGGCGGCACGAAAACGCATGGAAGGAGTCCGATCAGCATCCGGATCAGCGCCACTTCCGATCCCGAGATCCGCTCGGATGCAACCTTGGCCGCGAATGCCATTGCGCCAAACGCTGTGGCCGCGATGACCATGGTCATCAGAGCGCGCTGCCGCGCGTTTTTTGTTAGTGTCACGGCCATGCAGCTCCATTATCGCGGTGCGCGACGTGAGGACGCTCCCGCCATCATCGATTTTCAGAGAGCGATGGCGCGCGAGACCGAGGAAGTGGAGCTCGATCTGGAAACGGTCACCGGCGGCGTGCTCGCGATTTTCGACGACCCCTCGCGCGGACGCTACTGCGTCGCTGATGCCGACGGCCGCGTCGTCGCTTCGCTGCTCATCACGTATGAGTGGAGCGACTGGCGCAATGGCGTCGTGTGGTGGATTCAGAGTGTGTACGTCCGGCCCGAATATCGTGGACGCGGCATTTATGCCGGCCTGTACGCGCATGTGCAGCAATCGGCGGATCGGTCGGTGAAAGGCATCCGACTCTACGTCGATCGCCGCAACACGCGCGCGCAAGAGGTCTACCGGCGGCTGGGGATGAATGGGGAGCATTACCTCGTCTTCGAGTGGATGAAGAATTAAAAATTTCAAATTTCAAATGAAAAATGAAGAATGAAAGGCGCTTTCAATTTTTCATTTGAAATTTGAAATTCTTAATTTCAACCGATAGCGCTTCAGATCGATGCGGCCCCGCCCATCAAAACGAATTCCTTCCCCTTCCAGCAGCAGCCGTTGCAGCTCATGGGAATCCGATCCGCGGCGGAGGCTGATCTCTCCACGCGCGTTGACGACGCGATGCCACGGAACGCCGCTGCCCGACGGCAAGGTGTGCAACGCGTAGCCGACCTGGCGCGCCTGACCTTCCAGTCCGGCGCGTTCCGCCACGTCGCCGTATGTCGCCACGCGGCCGCGGGGAATGCGTCGCACGGCTCGATAGATTCTCTGATAGGTCCTAGATACCATTGCACAAATTCCAGTGCATTTTCGGTAAGATAAGGGAACGCATATGGCAAGAGCATTTGCAACCGCGCAGATTTCGTTCGGACTCGTTTCGATTCCAGTCCGGCTGTTCACGGCCACGGAAGCGAAGGAGAAGCTCAACTTCAACATGCTGCACAAGGAGTGCGGGTCGCGCATCCAGCAGCAGCTTTATTGTCCCAAGGATGAGCGAACGATCGAGCGCACCGACACCATCAAAGGATACGAGTTCTCGCGCGGCCAGTACGTCACCTTCACCGAGGAGGAGCTGAAGACCCTGGAGGAGAAGACCACCCAGACCATCGACATCAGCGAATTCCTTCCCAGCGAGACGATCGATCCGATCTACTTTGCCAAGGCGAATTACATCGCGCCCGACAAAGGTGGCGCCCGGGCCTACACGCTGCTTGCCAAGGCTCTGGAGCAAACCGGGCGCTGGGCGCTGGCGAAGTACGCTGCGCGCGGCAAGCAGTATCTGGTCATCCTTCGCCCGCTGGGCAAGGGACTGGTCATGCAGCAGCTCTTCTATCCGAACGAGATCCGCTCGATGGATGAGCTCGACCTCGGCGATGCTGTCATCAAGGACAACGAGCTGAAGATGGCGGTGCAGCTTGCCGAGATGGGCGCGGCCGACGAATTTCATCCGGAGAATTATCGCGACGAAGTCGCGGACCGAATCCGCGGGCAGATCCAGAAGAAGATCGACGGCGAACAGATCACGGCCGCCGACATCGAGCAGCCGCGCGCGCAGGTCATCGACCTGATGGAAGCGCTGAAGGCCAGTCTCGAATCGCCGAAGCCGCGCGCGGTGAGGTCGCCGACACGGCTTCAGGCCAAAGGCGAGCAGAAGCGCAAGCCGGCCAAGGCCTCGACACTCAAAGTGGTACCCGCCAGGTCGCGAACGCGCTGATTCTCGCCCGCTAAGGTAGGTAATCTTCCTCCGTTTACCACTCCTCTTTCAGCAGGACATAGAATCGTCCTACACCACAAATGACCGTTTCGATGCTCCCCTCGGGGACCGTCCTGGGTCACTACCGCCTCGGCGGCGTCATTGGTCGCGGCGGAATGGGTGAAGTCTACATAGCGTACGACGAGCTTCTCGAGCGGCGGGTGGCGATCAAGGTTCTCGCGCCGGAGCTGTTGGATCGTCCCGATCGCGTTCGTCGATTCATTCGGGAGGCGAAGAGCGCCTCGGCGCTCGATCACCCGCACATCCTGACGGTCCACGAAATTGGCGAGGGGCAGCTCCATGGCGCGCCGGTGCATTACATCGCGATGGAGCTGGTCGAAGGCCCCACGCTGCGCGAGATCATCCATGACCAGAGACCTCCTCTAACTCGGCTGCTCGAGATCCTCATTCAGGTTACCGACGCGCTGGCCAAGGCTCACGAGACCGGTCTGGTTCATCGCGACCTCAAGCCGGACAACATCATGGTGACCGCAGATGGCTATGCGAAAGTCATCGACTTCGGCCTGGCGAAGCTCGCGGAACCACACTTGATTCAAACCGCGGACACAAAAGCGGACACGCTCAGCCGCGAGAGTGGACTTCTCGGCACTCTCGGGTACATGTCTCCGGAGCAGGTGGAGCAGAAATCTGTCGACAATCGCGCCGACATTTTCTCGTTTGGCTGCGTGCTCTATGAGGCGGTTACCCGCTCGCGAGCGTTTACAGGGGATTCGCGCGTCGACGTCCTGCACAAGATTCTTCATGAGCCTCCGCCGCCTATGGGCGACAGTCACCCCGCCGAAGTCCGGCGCCTCATCGACCGCTGCTTGGAAAAATCACCGATGGATCGATATCAGTCGATGCGCGATGTTGCGCTCGAGCTGCGCGCGATTCGCCAGCAGCTCTCCGGCGGCAGCCAACCGGGCAGTCGGCCCCTGGGTGTGGCATCGCGATCATGGTTGGCCATCGCGGCAGCGTTGGTCGTCGCCGCCGTCGCGGTCCTGCTGGTCCTGCAAAGACACGCGAGAAATGACCGAACTCCGATGTTGGAGGCGCTCGCGCGCTGGCCGAGTAACGAATCGGACTGCCGGTTCTCGCCAGACGGCGCATGGCTGTCGTTTCTCTCAGATCGGGGGGGAAAGAGTGCAATCTGGCTTCGTCGAATGAAAGGTGGTGAGCCGGCGATGCTCATCGATCGACCGGCAAACATCAGAAGTCACGTCTGGTCACCGGATAGCAGTCAAATTGCCTGTCTCTCCGTTGGCCCAGACAAGGTTTTCCTCCAGTTCGTGCCGGCGTTCGGCGGACCGCCTCGCGAAAGCTTGACGATTGACGATCAGTTCCGAAACGGACGACTGATTCGTTGGATTGGCCGCAGCATCTATCTCGAAGGTCGGAATGGCCTGTCGCGTTTCGACGCGCTCACGCACACACTCTCGAATCTCGTTCCAGCGATGGCAAAGGAAGGCAGACGAGTCGATTTCGACATCCGCCGTGATGAAAAGAGAGTCACTTACTCCATTCACCAGGACGATCGCGAAGTGGTGTGGGTGGCGAGCGTCGACGGCAGCGATTCCGTGCGCGTAACCCCGGTCGGCGCCCACTACAGCGACTATCGATCGTATTTCGGCGGAGCTGACCTCGATGAACTGGTGCTTTCGTCCGACCGCAGCGGCCAAATCGATGTTTGGCGAATGTCACTCGGCAAGCAATCGGCGCAGCAGATCACGTCCAGCCCCGGGGTCGAGTGGGTGACCGATGTTGCTCCGAACGGAGAGAGCATCGTGCTGATGGAAGAGCGCAACTACTCGAACCTATGGCTTTGGGATGGATCATCAGCAGAGCCAAGGCAAATCACTGCCGAAGCTGTTCAGGATCAGTGGCCGAGCGCATCGTCAGAGACTCCGCTCGTGGCGTTTCAGCGATCGAAGGCTACGAACGAGACGGTTCCTTACATTTTCAATTCCAACATTTTCGCGGCGAACCTTTCCAACGGTCAATTCGGCGAAGCACGACTCGCTGTGAGCGACGGCGCTCTGCCGCACCTGTCACCAACGGGCCGTTGGTTGACCTATGTGAGGCCGCAGAGACCAACGGAGTACGAGCTATGGCTCAAGGACCTTCGCAGTGAGCATCAGTGGAGAGTGACGAGCCGCTTCAGGCCCTCGCCGTTCTACAGGTTTCCGAACGATTGGGTCGAGTCGGCTCTTGCGTGGGCGACGAAAGCGGACCTGGTGTACTTCGTCGAGCGGAGCGGAGCCGACCGGCAGGAGATTGGCCGCGCCACTCCTCCTGCTCCCGATTCCGTGCCGGTCGTCAGGGGTGAAACAGGTGTCAACCTTCACGACCTGCGGGTTTCTGCGGACGATCGCTTTCTGGCATACGTCCGTACTTCAACTCGATCACCCTGGCGATCCGAAGTGGTTGTTCATGATCTGGCCACCGGGCGGGGACCGATCGTTTTTTCTCGCATACACGGCCGATATGACAAGACCTCCTGTAAAGGATGGCGGAAGAGCGGTCAGTTGGTTGTCCTTCAGAGCACCTACGATTCGGAGCAACACAACGAGCGGATTCAGGTTTTGCAGATCGATTCTTCGGGGAAGGAATCGGCAACGTCGTTCGAGCCTCACGCCTTTGGCGGCACGGCTCGAATCGACCCTTCATCAGATTCCATCATTCTCACGGCCGTTGATTCTCGAGGCTTTCACAACCTCGAGCTCATTTCCCTCGTCGATGGACATAAACGCTGGCTGACAAACAATCGCTTACCTGGGATCAGCTTCGGGGGGTTGGAGATCGGACCCGAACACCGGCTTCTCTTCTGCAGACAAGAATCGAATTCCGACCTTTGGCTCATCAATTTCTCTCGTTAATTGAAAAGGAGGCGCTCATGTTCTTTGTCTCTTTCGCTCTTGCCGGAGTTTTGTTTGCTGCACCAGCGGTCGCCACGCCGAAAACGCCCGCGCCATTGACGGATGCGGAACTAAGGGAGCTGGCCGGAGTCATTGCCACAATCGAGATGGTAGAAAGTCGTCTCTACCGGGAGATGGCGCTGGCCCAACCCACGTACAAGGAGCACGTCGTGCAGGCGCTCAAGCTCATGAAGGCGTCTCCGCTGGTGATGCAGGAGCCGTCCTGTCCACCCGGAACGTGCGAGGAAGATAGTATGTGTGTCGCTTGCGTCAGCATACTTTGCAATCTGATCACCTTGAACGGCCGGATACGAAGTTTCAAAACAAACCTGATGAAGAACCTGCCCAACGCAGAGCCAGCCTTCCGATCAAATGAGAAGGGGGCTCTCGCCCTGGCGCAGAATCTCGTGAGAGTAGTGGGCGGCACAAAGGCGCTATCGCAGTCGGGTTATTGCCCGCACAACGATATCCTCTTCCCGTGCAAGTAAAATAATCGTCATGTCCTATACGGTGCGAGAGGTGTCGGCAATGCTCGGCCTCTCCGCCGCGCAGATCCGCGCCTTCGCGAGTAAAGGTTTCCTGCAGCCGGAGCGCGGTCCGCGTGGCGAGCTGCGCTTCGGGTTTCACGATCTGGTCATCCTCCGCACCGCCGGCGAGCTGGCCGCCGCGAATGTGCCGCAACGCAAAGTTCAACGCGTACTGCAGCGTCTTCGGGAGCAACTTCCGGCTGAGCGCTCGCTGACCGGCGTGCGGATCGCGGCGGACGGCGATCGGGTCGTCGTCAGCGATGGCGCAGCGGTGTGGAATCCGGAGTCGGGTCAGGTGCTCTTCGACTTTTCTGTCGACGAGATTGCGGACCGGACTTCGGCGATTCCGCGACCCACGGATGAAGTCGAGGAGTTGTACGACGTCGCGTGCGAAGTCGAGACTTCGTCGCCGGCGCAGGCGCGGGAGGTTTACGAGCGACTGCTGGAGCTCGATCCCGATCACGTCGACGCGCACGTCAACCTGGGCCGCCTTCTACACGAGGAAGGTGTGCCGGCCGCTGCCGAACAGCACTATCGCCGCGCCCTCGATCTCGATCCCGAACACGAGATCGCCGCTTTCAACCTCGGCGTCGCGCTCGAAGATCTCGGTCGATTCAAAGACGCCATTGATGCCTACCTGCGCGCCCTGGAGCTCGATCCGCAAAATGCCGACGCCCATTTCAATCTGGCGGGACTGTACGAGCGCCGCGGCGAGAAAGCCGCCGCCTTGAGGCATCTGAAGACCTATCGTAGGCTTACCATGAGCTCCTGATGTCGACGGTCCTCGAAGCTCCGCAGATCGAGGAAGTTGCGATACCGGTGCCGCCGGCGCCCGAGCGACTTGCTGCCCTCGATATTTTTCGCGGCGCTACCATCGCGGGCATGCTGTTGGTCAACAATCCCGGAACGTGGAGCGCGATTTATCCGCCGCTGGAGCACGCACCGTGGAATGGATGGACGCCCACCGATCTGATCTTCCCGTTCTTCCTCTTCATCGTCGGCATCACAACCCACCTTTCGCTGCGCAAGCGTCCTCCGGCGGAGATGGTGGGGAGGATCATTCGCCGGGGCTTGTTGATCGTGTTGGTCGGTCTACTGCTGAATGCGTTTCCGTTTTTCTGGTGGGGGAAGATCGCGGGAGTCGATCATCCGACTTTCTGGCAGAGGGTTGCATATCGCGCCGCCCATCTGCGTTTCGCGGGTGTGCTGCAGAGGATCGGAATCGCGTACATGGCGGCGGCATTGCTCGCCTTGCGGACCACGAAGCGACAACAGATCGCGATCATCGCTTCGCTGCTGATCGGCTATTGGATCGTGATGACGCTGATTCCCGTGCCGGGCACCGGCACGATCGGCGCGTTTCTTCTCAATCAACCCGACAAAACCCTGGCCGCCTGGTCCGACCGATTGATCCTTGGCGCGAACCATATCTGGGCATCGAGTAAAACGTGGGACCCCGAAGGTCCGCTCTCGACGCTTCCCGCGATTGCGACCGCCATGCTCGGAATCTTCGCCGGTCGCTGGATTACCGACAAGCAGCGGCCGCTTCTCGAGCGTATCGTCGGACTCTATGGCATGGGCTGTCTGGCCATGGTGGGAGGATCGCTGTGGGGCTGGGTCTTTCCGATCAACAAGAATCTGTGGACCAGCAGCTATGTGATCTTCACCGCCGGATTTGGCTGTGTAGTTCTTGCGACGTGCCTCTGGATTGTTGACGTCCGTCACATTTCCGGCTGGACGAAGCCCTTCATCGTTTACGGCCTGAATCCGCTGATCGCCTTCGTGGGATCGGGAATCATGGCTCGGCTCATCGATTCCCTTCTGAGGGTGAAGGTGGGAGGGAAAGCGGTGTCATGGCATCAGGCGTCGTATCAATTGTTTTTCGAGCCGTTATTTCCCGCGAAATTCGCGTCGCTGCTTTGGGCGTTGTGCTTTGTCGCACTATGGCTCGGGATCCTGACGGTCCTGTATCGCCGTAACGTCATCGTCAAACTGTAAACAAACGACGGGAAGGAAACGTCTCGTGACCATGCGAAGAAACGGTGGCCTTGTGATCGCGCTCACATTTGTCGCTCTGGGAGCGAGCGCTGATGATCATCTCGAACATCTCAAAATGATGATCCATGAGATGGCGTCGCACGGGCCGATCATTCCGCAGCCGGAGAGCTTGACCATCGATCCGCAGGCGACCAAGACCATCGCCATCTCCGCGCACGCGACCCCTTCATTTGGATTCACGCCCAGCAGCTTTACGGTGAACCAGGGTGATGTCGTGACGATCAGCCTGAGCGTTGCCGCCAATGACGGTTCGCAGGTGAACAATCCTGCTCACGCTTTGCTGATGGACACGTATGTCGAGCAGCAGCTCAATTGCACCAAAGGCCAGACCGTCACTCGCACCTTCACGGCAACCACCCCCGGAACGTTTCCCTTCGTCTGTGCCCAGTCGAACTGCGGGATCGGCCACTCCAGCATGTTCGGCCAGATGGTGGTCAACGCGGTCGTGGCCCTCAGCGTCTCGGGTGTAAGTCCCAGCACCGGATCTACAGCCGGTGGAACCGATATCACCCTCACCGGCAGCGCGTTTCAGACCGGCGCGACCGTGACGATTGGCGGAGTACCCGCGACCAATGTCAATGTCGTCAGTTCGACGTCCATCACTGCCAAGACCCCGCTGGGGCCCGCATCCGAACAGGCGACGCAGCCGCGGGATGTCGTCGTCACGAACCCTGATGGAACGACCGCGACGCTGACGCGCGGCTTCTCGTACTTCGTGCCGGCGCTGGCCATCACGTCGATCAACC
Source organism: Thermoanaerobaculia bacterium (assembly GCA_035636095.1). Classification (GTDB taxonomy): domain Bacteria; phylum Acidobacteriota; class Thermoanaerobaculia; order Gp7-AA8; family Gp7-AA8; genus Gp7-AA10. The sequence continues at coordinate 64,992 of DASPZU010000088.1, read as the reverse complement.
CGACCACAGGTCCGGTTTCGGGCGGAACGGTCGTAACGATTGCCGGCCTCGGTTTCACGACCGCCGTGAATTCTTCCGTCACGTTCGGCGGAGTTGCAGCAACGAACGTCACGATCCTCGACGCGGTCACGATGCAGGCAACGACGCCGGCGCACGCGGTCGGGACGGTCGACATGGTCGTGACCTTCGGAACCTCCGTGACGCGGCCTAACGCATTCACATACCAGACAATCCCCCCGCGTCATCGATCGGCGAAGCATTGAGCACTATCAGATCCCTCGCCCCGCGCAAGCGGGGAGAGGGTGGCGCGAAGCGCCGGGTGAGGGCCACCTTCTCCCCGCTTCGCGGGGCGAAGGACACAGGCCGGGCCGTTAGCGCGCGCTGGTGATTCTCGCCAGTTCACTTTCCGCGAGCGCGGTCGGATAAACGAAGAACAGCTCGTTCTGGCGAACGAACGTATTGCGAAGCAGCAGAAGGTACGGCTGCTGGCTCTTGTACGTCATCAGCGCGTTGTCCTTCATCTGCTGGGCATGTTCCGACAGCGGGTATGTCGCCCACGAGAATGCCTTCAGCTTGTTCGGCGGGAGAAGCGCACGCTTGCGCGAGTTGACCAGCGACTTGATCCGCCGCGAATGGACCAGGTATCCCAGCCGCGTCGCCTTCCATTGCATGTCCTCCAGAGCCACGTCGACGATCTCCGCGGCCGCGGCGTGATCGGGGTGCTTGTCGAACGGCACGGGCGCGATGACGGTTGTCGGTCGGGCGGTTGCGATGACCTGCTTGAGATCGTTGAGGGCGTTCTCGATTTTGTATTGTGATCCCGGCGACAGCGCGTCGTCATAAGGCACTTCGTGCGCGCGCGTTCCACGCGAACGCACGACTGCGTCGGGGTTGTCGACCATCGTCCGCAACCCGCGGTCGGGATAGCCGAGGATGAAGAAATGATCCGGCGTCACGCCGAGGATCTTCATGGCTTCCTTCGCTTCGGCGATGCGCGTCTTGCCGACCGATAGGTAGTTCGAGGCCGTCGGCTCGAGGGTCTTGTGCAGCAGGCGCGCGGAAAACTGATTGCAGTCGCCGGCCGTCAGGAAGACGACGTAAACCTCGGCGCCATTCGCAATTGCATCGATGGTGTACCCGCCGGCGCTGATCGCCTCGTCGTCGATGTGCGGCGCGACGATGAGGATGCGGTCCTTCTTTTCCGCCGCTGAGAGACGCGGATATGTCTTGCTTTTGCTGGCGGTTGCGGGAGTCAGCATGACCATGGCGAGAATGGCGACAAAGGAAAGCAACATTTGGGACCCCGGGGACCGGCTGCGATTATAACTGGGTTGCTGAGTTGCTGGGTTGCTTGGTTGCTTGGTTGTTCACCTGGCAACCTAGCAACTCAGCAACCCAGCAACCTACAGCGCGATCCGCGGGTCGCGCCACAGGCCGACCTGATGCCGGCCGTAGTCGATCGAAATCAGGAACCGCGACAGCAGCCGATTGCCGACGCGCGGCGCCGAGACATCCGCCACGCGGACATCGACGTTCCCGAAATCGGTGTCCGCGATTTGAATGTGCGCGTTTCTTCGACCCGGCCCCGGCGAAGTGCGCGGCAGGACGAGTGAGTCCGGCGAGGTCGTATCGACGATGGCCGGGGTGACGCGGCCGTCGATGACGACATTGATGGTTGGATCGTCGCTGTAGCGATAGACGATCATGAGCTCCGGATGCATGCCTTCCCTTTGAAATGTCAGCAGGCCGGCGCGATAATCGATCGTGATGGCGTGACTACCCCAGATGTCTTTCCCGACGATGCCGTCTGCGATTCCTCCGAGGTCGGTGACTACGGGCATGAATCGAAGCGATTCGCGCCCACTCAGTTGCAGCGAATGCAACCCCTCGATCGCAAACTTCGGATCGACTACCGTCCGGGACTGCGCTGAGCCGATGAGAAAACGTCCGTGGCGTCCGTCGATTGTTGCGCCATCGAGAAATAGAAGATTGTTTCGGACTGCGAAAGCCATGTTGATCTCGCTGCCCACCGGCTCGTTCTGCCACGGCCCGGCCGGCGCGCACCCGAGCGCGAATAGCAGCGCCAGGGCGCACGTTGCGTGGCATGGATATTTCGAGTACATACCGCTTCCGCTGCAACAAGGACGCCGGAGGGAACGATGCCAACGGAATTGATGACCGAGCCGACCGCGCAGAATCGCACGCTGAGCGAATTCCGCAACGAGCTGCTGACCGACTTTAGCAAACCGCACAACCGTTCGGCGATGGAAACGGCGCTCGAAAAAGTGAAAGCCGAGTTCGGACGCGAGTATCCGCTCGTCGTCGGCGGCCAGCGCATCACCGGTCTCAAAACGTACGATTCCACCAATCCCTCTCACAATGGCCAGCTCCTCGGCAAATTCCAAAAGGGCACGAAAGCGCACGTGGAGCAGGCGATCGGCGCGGCGTGGAAGGCCTTTGAAACGTGGAAGCGCGCACCGGTCAATGTCCGGGCCGGACTTTTGCTCAAAGCCGCGGACCTGATGCGCCAGCGCAAACACGAATTCTCCGCGACGATGATTTACGAAGTCGGCAAAACCTGGCCGGAAGCGGATGCCGACACTGCCGAGGCCATCGACTTTCTCGAGTTCTATGCCCGCGAGGCTTATCGCTACGGCGGCCAGCAACCGATCACAAGAATCGAATCGGAGGACAACGCGCTGGTCTACATTCCGTTAGGCGTCGGCGCCGTGATTCCGCCCTGGAACTTTCCGCTCGCGATCATGGCCGGCATGACATCGGCGGCCGTCGTCACCGGCAACGCCGTGGTGCTGAAACCTTCGTCGGATGCGCCGTGGATCGCGTATCGCTTTTTTGCACTCCTCGAAGAAGCCGGCATGCCGGCGGGGGTTGTCAATTTCCTCAGCGGCTCGGGCGGCGAAGTCGGCGATCCGCTCATCCAGCATCCGAAGATCCGATTCATCTCGTTCACCGGCTCGAAGGAAGTCGGACTACACATTAACGAAGAAGCGGCCAAGCCCCGCAAGGGTCAGGTCTGGATCAAACGCGTCGTCGCCGAGATGGGTGGCAAGGACGCCATCATCGTCGATCGTGAAACGAAGAATCTCGACGACGCAGCTTCGGCGGTGGTTGCGTCGGCGTTTGGATTTCAGGGACAGAAATGCTCTGCGTGCTCGCGGCTGATCGTCGACGAAGCGATCTACGACAAGTTCGTGCCCATGGTGGTCGAGAAAACGAAGGCCCTTCGCCTTGGGCCTCCGGAGCGAAGCGACGCGCAGATCGGTCCGGTTGTCAGCGAATCGGCAATGCGCAAGATCAAGGAGTACATCGACAAAGGGACCTCGGAAGGGCGCCTGGTTGCAGGCGGCAAAGTGCGCGCGGAGGATGGCTACTTCGTCGAGCCGACCGTGATCGCAGATGTCGATCCGCATGCGACCATCGCGCAGGAAGAGATTTTCGGACCGGTGCTGGCGGTGATCAAAGCGAAAAACTTTGATGACGCGCTGCGCATCGCGAACGATACCGAGTTCGGATTGACGGGCTCTGTCTTCACCGACAATCCCGACAAAATCCGGCGCGCGCAGGACGAATTCTTCGTCGGCAATCTCTACTTCAATCGCAAATCGACGGGTGCGCTGGTGGGCGTGCATCCATTCGGCGGATTCAACATGTCGGGAACCGACTCGAAAGCCGGCGGCCGCGATTACCTCGGCCTCTTCCTGCAGGCGAAGGCGATTTCGAGGAAGGTTGGTACGCAGCCGATGACCGTGGATCGCGGAGGGGACTGAGGTTTCGCGGTCTCGCGGTCTGGCAGTACATCACCGCGAGACCGCGCATCTACGCAACCACGTGCATTACCTTCGCCCGTCCTTGATCCTCGTGGCATTCGTACCCCTCCTCATTCCAATTTGAAGTTGACGGTCAGATTGAAGATGACGTCGACCGGTTCACCATTCAACGTTCCCGGCTTGAACTTCCAATGCTTGACCGCTTCGATTGCCGCTTCGCTCAGGCCCATCGAAAGACCTTTCAGCACTTTCGCTTTGTCGACGTTTCCGTCCTTGTCGATGATCGCCTCCACGATCACCACGCCGGCGATCTTCGCCTTGCGCGCGGTGTCGGGGTACATCGGCTCGACACGCTTGATGACGACCGGCGCCTTGACGTCGCCGCCGACACGCAGCGGTCCTTCAGGTTTAGGGGGTTCCGGCTCTTTGGCCTCACCCGTTCCGCCCACCGCCCCACCCAGCACACCGCCCAGTTGTCCGCCCACCGTCCCGCCCACCACGCCTCCCTGCACCCCGCCCTGAACACCGCCTGCGACGCCACCAGGAACGCCGCCCGGCTCTCCAGCAGGCTCACTTGGCTGCGATGGGGCGACGTTCGTCGCGGACGTCATCGGCGCCTCCACCTTCGGCAGCTCCTTCGGGATTTCGGTTGGCTGGACGAATGACGACTTCGGAATCTGCACGGGCTTGATCGTCGGCGTCGAACGCGGCGCGCTCGAGGCAGCCGGCGGGGGTGGTGGCGGCGGAGGCGGGGCGGCGTTGGAGGCCAGGAACGCGCGGATCGGCTTTTCGGCGGCCACCTTGTGCGTCGCCGTCGCCGACATGAACAGAATGCCGGCGATCATGAAGCCGTGAAGAGCGATCGAAGCGATCGAGAACTTTCCGGCGCCTTTGCCGCGCCGCTCTTTTGAGGATTCGATCAACTGATCTTGAAGATCCATGACGCTATTTATTTGCAAAGCCTTGGCCATACATTTGGCCTTTTATTTTCAACGTGTTAGAATGAATTTTGGTGCGGGTCCGGACGTGGCTTCTGTTTCTATTATTGGTGCATTGCGGCACGACGTCCCGAGTGCCAGGAGCGGCGACGATCGGCGACCCTTGCGCGAAAGTCGAGTGCGCCAGGCGCGCGGTCAGCAAGGTGAAAATCGTCGACGGCAAGCTCGTCAACGGCGGCAAAGAGCTGACGCCGAAATTCGCTGCGATCCAATCCTTCGACGTTTCGCTCGACAGGGGAGAGGTCGTCTTTGCCGCGAAGCGCAGCGACAACTTCGACATCGGCCTGGTCGCGCTGGAGGGAAGCGAGATCCACTGGATTCCCGAGGACCCTGCGGATGAGACCGATCCGGTGTGGGCGCCTCGAGGCAACAAAGTCGCGTTCATCGTTCACGGGAAGGCGGGCGACGTCGTGCGGACGGTGCACATCCCGACAGCGACACAGTTGAGCGTCGGCTTTCCCTATGCGACAGTGCGTGCTCTGGCGTGGGATCCGCCGGCCGAACGCTACTTTGTCGTGCTCAGCAGTGCCGACGCGTCGGAGCGCATCGAATCGGTGAACTTTGACGGTCATGCGCTTCGCATTGATGTCCCTCCCGAGGTGAAGCTCGACCTTGCTGCCCTGCCGCTGGACGGCGCCCTGATGCTTCGGCCGAAGACGATTCGGTACACGGAGAAGATCCCGCTGGTGGTCTGGATCGCGAATCCGCCATTTGTGTGGGATGACGCCCGCGGCACTCTGATGCGCAACAAGCGCGTGGCTTGTGCGATCATGCCGCGTGCGCCGGATGACGCGTTCTGGGCAGCCGTCGACGCTACACCGTGGATTGACGCGCAGCGGATCTATGTTTTTGGCGGCCGCAGCGACCATGGAATTCCGATAAAGGACATCAATGGCGTCCGATGAACCCAAGCAGAAAAAGTCGACGTTCCGCGAATACTACGAAGCGCTGCTGATCGCGGTCATCTTCGTCAACTTCGCGAGAATCTTCGCCTTTCAGGCCTTCAAGATCCCGACCGGATCGATGGAGGACAACCTGAAGGTCGGCGACCACATCATCGTCAACAAATTCATCTACGGTCCCGCGCCGGACCCGCTGAAGGGACGCCTTCCGCTGCGCGACATCAAACGCGGCGACATCATCGTGTTCCGGTATCCGCTGCAGCCCGACACGGATTTCGTCAAACGCGTGATCGGGATGCCCGGGGATATCCTCGAGATTCGCGACAAAAAGGTCTCGGTCAACGGCAAACAGCTCGACGAGCCCTACGTGGTCCACGTCGATCCGAATGTCTTTCCGCTCCAGCCGGCGCTGCCCGAGCCGTACCGCTCGCGCGATCAATTCGGTCCGTACACCGTGCCGCCCGATCGATACTTCGCGATGGGCGACAATCGCGACCGCTCCAGCGATTCACGCTATTGGGGAACGGTGCCGCGTGGAATGATCAAAGGACGCGCGTTCATGGTGTACTGGTCCTTCGCGAGTATTCCGCCGCCGCCCGACAGCCCTCCCTCGGCCCGGCTCAAAGAGCTCCGCGGCGTCGTCATTCACTTTTTCACGCAGACCCGCTGGGAACGGACGTTTTTCATCGTCGACAGCAAGTACCATTTCACTCCAACCATTCTTCCGGAGACCGATACCGGCTATAGCCCATGAGCGCACCTGCAAGTGCGACCGGCGAAAGTGAACAGGCGGTCGTCGTCGACCGCAGCAGCCATTCGATTTCGCGCCGTCGCATTCCCGAGAACGTCCTGAAGGTCCTTTACCGCCTGCATCGAAGCGGTTACCAGGCGTATTTGTGCGGCGGAAGCGTGCGCGATCTGCTCATGAATCGCACGCCCAAGGATTTCGACGTCGCGACCGACGCCCATCCGGCCGAGATCCGCCGTCTTTTCCGGAACAGCCGCATCATCGGACGCCGCTTCCGCCTGGTGCACATCATCTTTCAGGACATGATCGTGGAGGTGTCGACCTTCCGCCGCGAGCCCGAGCGTCCGACGGAGGAAAATGCGGAGCTGCTCATCACCGACGACAACACCTTCGGCACGCCGCTGCAGGACGCGCGTCGCCGCGACTTCACGATCAATGCGCTGTTCTACAACATCGCCGACTTCTCGGTGATCGACTTCATCGGCGGGCTTGCCGATCTCGATCAGAAAAAAGTACGCGTGATCGGCGATCCCGACATCCGCTTCCGCGAAGATCCGGTCCGCATGATGCGCGCCATCGAATTCGCGTCCCGACTCGGCTTCGACATCGAGCATGAGACCTACCAAGCGATCCTCCGCCACAAACACGAGATCCTGAAGGCCTCGCCGCATCGCGTGTCGGAGGAAATCCTCGAGCTGCTGCGACGCGGATGGTCGCGAGGCGCATTTCGCCTGATGGTCGATACCGGTCTTCTCGAGCCGCTGCTGCCGGAGGTTTTCCGCGCCATTGCGGGCGAGCGCGCTCCGTACTTCTGGAAAATGCTGGAAGTCCTCGATCGGACCGTACAATCGGACCGCAAGATTCCGGACGCCGTGCTTCTCTCGGTCCTTCTGCTCCCCTGGGTCATCGAAGAGATCGAGCGCGAGGAAGGTCGCCGAAATGGCCGGATGCGGATCGGCGAGGTGCTGGTCTTCATCCGCGAGCTGATTCAGCCGATTTGCGCGCGGATGGCGTTGCCGGCCGCGACGCGCCATCAGATCGAGCAGGCGCTCGAGACGCTGTGGCGTCTGCTGGAGCCGCCGGCGGACCGGCGCGCGCAATTCCGTTTCGTCTACCGCGAGCCCTTCAACGACGCGTTGGCGCTGCTCGAGATTTACGCGTTCTCGTCCGGCAAATACGTCGAGGTCTTCCGCCAGTGGCAATCGTTCGCGCTGCGCGTCAAGCGTGCCGAAGGAGAAGCGCCGCGCCAGCCGCATCCGCGGCGTCGACGGCGTCGGCACGCGCACTAGGGCGCGGAGAGCACGCTCGTCCTGTGGACGGTGCGGAATGCCTGACCGTCGAAGCTGGTGGCGTCGACGGTCGCCTCGATGACAATCGGTGCTGGGGCAGCCGACCTGCGAGCATTCTGCAAATGCGAGGGCGACATCATGATGAAGCTGGAGGTCGCCCCGGGCGCGATTTTCTGATCGAATTTTCTCGTCACCGGGACCAGCATGAAATTCATGTTGTAAGCGCTTCGAACCGCAATTTTGCCAACCGTCACGATTGTCGGCGTGAGGTTCTTGACGGTCACCAGCACAGCGGTGTCTCCGCGGAGGGCGCCGTCGGTGCGGATGCCGATGGACAGTTTTTGATCGGCGGCAAATGCAGTCGATGCCGTTGCAGCGATGGCGGCGATGAGGAGCGCATTTCGCATACCGTTATTATTGATCCTCGACCATGTCCGCGCCACCGATTTACCTCGACCACCATGCTACGACGCCCTGTGATCCGCGCGTCGTCGAGGCCATGCTGCCGTTCTTTTCCACGACCTTCGGAAACCCGGCCTCTCTCACTCACGAGCACGGACGCCGCGCGTCGAACGCGGTGGAAGATGCCCGCATCGGCATCGCGCGCTTTTTCAGAGTGCAGCCCAACGAAATCTACTTCACCGCCGGTGCCACCGAGTCGAACAACATCGCACTCAATTCCCTCACCGCCAGCGACCATCTGATCACTTCCGCCATCGAGCACAAATCGGTGCTGGCGCCGGCGAAACGACTCGAGAAAAGAGGCGTGGAGCTGACGATTCTGCAGCCCGATCGAGAAGGCTTCCTCGATCCGGCGAAACTGCGGGCGGCGATCCGTCCGAATACGAAGCTCGTCTCGATCGAGGCCGCAAACGGCGAAATCGGAACCATCCAGCCCATTGGCGAATTTGCGGCCATCTGCAGAGAGCGTGGTGTTCTGTATCACAGCGACATCACCCAGGCTGCTGGCAAAATTGACGTCAACCTCGCCGAGGTCGATCTGGCCTCGTGGTCGGCCCACAAAATCTATGGGCCCAAAGGAATCGGCGGTCTGTATGTCAGGAGGAGTGTGCGCGTCGAGCCGTTGATTTTGGGAGGGGGGCAGGAAAAGGGAGTCCGATCGGGCACGGTGAACGCCCCGGGCGTGATCGGCATGGCGACGGCATTTCGCATTCGAAAGGACGAGATGGCGGAGGAAGGGGAGCGACTCACTGCCCTTCGCAATGAACTTTGGGATCGCCTGACGGCGGAGATCGCCGGCGCTTCCGTCAACGGCCCGCGCGAGTTAAGATTGCCGGGCAATCTAAACGTCAGTTTCGACCGCATCGAGGCGGAGTCGCTGATCGTGGCCATGCGCCGCTTCTCGCTGTCATCGGGATCGGCGTGCAGTTCGGGCGAGCGTGGGCCGTCGCCGGTTTTGATGGCGATCGGCGTTGCGGAACCCTCCGCCATCGGCTCGATTCGCTTCGGCCTCGGCAAGTCGAACACTGCGGAACATATGGGCATGCTGGTCGACGATCTCAAACGAGTCGTCGCCAGACTGCGTGAGATCTCGGCCGCTTAATGACCACCGCTACGGATGTCGGACGCATTCTTCTCGTCGATCAATCGCGCGGGGCACTGCTGTTCCAGGAGACGATCCTGCGGCGCCGCGAGGCGCTGGTCACGACCGCGCTGGCGGGAAGCGAAGGATTGCAGAAGGCGCGCGACGAGCAGCCGCAGCTCATCATGTTCGGCTTCGATCTGTTCGACATGTCGGCGCCGGAATTCTGTCGCGAAATCCGCAACGACGAGCGGACGCGCGGCATCTCGCTGCTCCTGGTCTGCGATCGCGAGAACGATCAACATCAGGACCTGTGCCTGGCCGCCGGCTGCAACGACGTGATCTATCGTCCGCTCCAGCGCAACGATCTCGACGCCAAGATCACGCGGCTGACCAGCATCCCCACCCGTCGCGAATTGCGTACACTCACGCGCATCGAAGTTTCGCTCGAAAAGAACGGACGATTCCTGATCGGCCGAAGCCTGAACATCTCCTCGACCGGCATGCTGCTGGAGCTCGATCGCGTCCTTCCCGGCGAGGGCAAGCTGCGGTTGCATTTCTATTTACCCGGCGAGCAGAAGCCGATGCAGATCGAATCGGAAGTTTTGCGCGCCGAATTTGTTGGTACCACCGCAAAATACGGATTACATTTTTTGGGAGTGACTGAAGAGGAGCGCGGCCGCATCGAAAAGTTCGTGCGCCGGCTCCGATCGAGAGAGCTCATCTGATGACGAATAACATTCTGAGACGGATTGACCAGGCAATTCTGCTGACCGAGGCCGGGGAGCATCTAAAGGCGGTGACGGAGTTTCTCGACATCTACGGCACCGACGAAGCGCCGCCCCTGAATACCGCCAAGGCGGCCAGCGGTCTTTCATTTTTCGGGCTTTCGCTGGCCCTGGTCCAGAAGAAGTACAAGACCGGCATCGATCTGTGCAAACGCGCTCTCGATCTCGAGTTCTACAACGGCGATCACTACGCCAATCTCACGCGCATCTACATCGCCTCCGGCAATCGCAAGAAGGCCATCGAGACTGCCGACTCCGGACTGAAAATCGTTCCGGAGCACGATGGGCTGATCAAAGTGCGGCGCGAGCTCGGCGTTCGCGCACGCCCGACCGTTCCGTTCCTCGGCCGCGGCCACCCCATCAACGTCTCTCTCGGTCAGGCCAGACACGCCAAGAAGAATCCGGAACCGGCGGCGGCGCCGAAACGCACCCGAAAGCCTCACGCGCGATAAGCGCGCGCGAGCTCCTCGGGATCCACTCCTTGGTGATAGCGCCAGATAGTCAACCAGTTGACTATCGCCGTCCGCAACATTCCTCTTTGAAGAAATCGACGGCCCGACGTTGCGATCGTCATCGGCAGGATCCGTACCGGACCTGCCCGCCGCATCCGCGTCGCGAGCTCGTAGTCTTCCATGATCGCGATTTCCCGAAACCCGCCACAGGCGAGCAGCGTCTCGCGGCGGATGAATTGTCCCTGATCGCCCCATGGCGCGCGCGTGACCCAGGTGCGCGCATTGATCATCTTTGCCGCGATCCGCAGCCTGGAATCAGCCTCGATGAAACGGAGGCGGAAGCCGCCGAACAGCCTGGCCTGCAATGCGTCTTCGACCGCCGCGGCCGCGCCGCTCGGTAAACGCGAATCGGCGTGAAGAAAAATCAGAGTTGGATTCGAGGCCGCCTCCGCGCCGCGATTGAGCTGTCGTGCGCGCATCGGCTCCGCGAGAAGCACGCGCGCGCCGGCTGCGGTCGCAAAGCGTGCGGTGCGGTCGTGGCTGCCGCCGTCAACGACGATTACTTCCGCCGCTCCGGCAGCAAAAGCCGATTCGACCGCGCCGGCGATCCAATCTTCCTCGTTGAGGGTGGGAATGATGACCGAGACGGACATTTAAGGGATGGTAACCTACTGAAAAGACGAGGTTCGAAGTTCGAATGAAGAATGAAGAATGAAGAAGTTTTCTTCGTTCGAACTTCGCCCTTCGAACTTCGAACTTCAATGAACTGCTATCTCCTAGTCGGCGGCCAATCCAACCGCATGGGCCGTTCAAAGCTCGATCTGCCGTTCGCCGACTCTACGTTTCTGCAGCGCGTCATGGCGGCGGCAAAACCGGTGTTCGATCGCGTCATCGCCGTGCAACGAGCGGGTGGGAAGGGGGTGGAGTCGCTGCCGACGATTTTTGAGCCGCCCCGCCAGGAGCAGGCGCCGGTCTTTGGAGTCTGGCGGGCACTCCAGGATGCCAAAGGGCGATGCTTCATCCTGGCAATCGACTATCCTCTCCTGACGTCAGAAGTGCTGCGCTACCTGGCCGGCCGCGCATCGCAATCGGCGGCCGAGATTGTTGTGCCGCGCTGGAACGGAAAATTGCAGATGCTGTGCGCCGGTTACGCATCGTCGCTGCTGCCGCGATTCGAGCTGCGGATCGCCGCCGGTCAGCTCAATCTGCACTCGCTCACCGATCGCCTCGAGATCATCGAAGAGGATGCCTTGCGGGCCCGGTTTCCCGGCGAGCCGCTCATGAACGTCAACACACCTGAAGAACTCCGCGAGGCCACGAGACATTTATGACCAAAGACTTTTCGCATTTCGACGAGACGGGCGGCATCTCGATGGTGGACGTGGCCTCGAAGCGGGTGACGCGGCGAGAAGCGGTCGCGGTCGCGACAGTGCGCATGAGACCGGAGACGCTGACCAAGCTGATCGAACAGGCGCTGCCCAAGGGCGATGTGCTGACCACCGCCAAAGTCGCGGGCGTTCTGGCCGCCAAAGCGACGCCATCGCTGATCCCGCTCACGCATCCCGTGCCGCTCAACACCATCGACATCACATTTGACCTCGATCGCGGCAGCGGCACGATCGAGATTCGATCGATCGTCCGCTGCGACGGAAAGACCGGCGTCGAGATGGAGGCCATGACCGCGTGCGCGGTGGCCGCCTTAACCATCTACGACATGTGCAAGAGTGCCGAGAAAGGCATCACCATTGAATCGTTGCAGCTCGTTCGCAAGTCGGGCGGCAAGAGCGGATTGTGGGAGCGATAGGAATCACCGTCCCGACGGCGACTCGGTCGGGCACGGATTCTGGGTCGTCGTTTGCTCGAGAAGCCCGCCCACGCGCGTCGGCACGCCATCGGTGACGAGGAGATCGCGGGTCCACGTCGCAAATCCCTTGCGTGTCAATGCAATCCGATGCATGCCCGGCGAGAGGCGGTAATTGAGGGGAGTCGTTCCAATAAATTTTCCGTCGAGCTGAATCTCCGCGAAATCGGGTCTGGAGTCGATGAGGACCGAAACCGGATGCGTCTTGACGGTTTCCTGACCGATGAGAGGAACTGTCAGAAGAAAGAGAAACGGGAGCAGGGCTTTGCGCATGGAGGATTTCCTTTCGTCATCACTTCGACGGACGCGCGACCGGGCAGGTTCCGCATAGAATCACGCCCATGAGCAGCCAACCGTTGATTCGCAACATCTCCGATACTGCTGCCTGGGTGGCGATGTACCGCGCCTGGGAATCGGAGCGCCAGGATGCTGTCTTCCGCGATCCGTTCGCACGACGCCTGGCCGGCGCGCGCGGCGAACAGATCATGGAGAAGGTCTCGGTCGCGAAAAAGCACGCCTGGTCGTACGTCGCGCGCACTTATCTGTTCGACACGTACGTTGCTCAGGAAGTCGCTGCCGGCGCCGACATGGTCGTGAACCTGGCGGCCGGCCTCGACACGCGTCCTTATCGCATGCAATTGCCTTCCTCCCTGCAATGGATCGACGTCGATCTGCCCGATCTGCTGGCCTACAAGCAGGACATCCTGCGCAGCGAGAAGCCGGTGTGCAAATACGAAAGCGTGGCGCTCGACCTTTCGAATCTCTCCGCCCGGCGCGACCTCTTCGCATCCCTCGGCCGCCGCGCGAAACGCGTGATGGCGATGAGTGAGGGTCTCATCGTCTACCTCACCGCCGACGAAGTCTGCCAGCTCGGAAAGGATCTCGCTGCTCAGCCGACATTGCAGCGATGGGCGACCGATCTGGTCTCGCCCGGCTTGCTAAAAATGTTGCAGAAGCAGATTGGATCGCCGCTGCGCGAGGCGGGGGCGCCGTTGAAATTCGCACCCGAAAATGGTCCGGAGTTTTTCGTGAATTGCGGCTGGAAGCCGCTCGACGTTCGATCGATGCTCCACACCGCCGCGAAGTTGAAGCGAGCGCCGTTCTTCCTGTCCCTGTTCGCGAAGTTCCCCGATTCGAAAGGCGCCAAGCCCAAACAGATCTGGGGCGGCGGCGTGCTGTTAGGCCGCGCCGACTAAACTCGCCGCGCGTTCGGCGCGCTCGATCAATTCGGGGGCGTCGATGTGCCTTGCGTAGTCAGCGAACAGCGGAGTCGGGCCCGTCCAACGCAGACTCTCGACAGAATCAAACAGCGCGGCGTCGTCGCGCAGCCTGGCCAGCGTGCGAAACAGCAAGGCGTCCTCGCGTTGCTCGACGAGGGTGGCCGCGAGGCGCCCGCTTCTGAAAACGTTCGCGCGCCACTGGGAGGCGTCGGCGGGAATCGCCTCGATGTGACCAAATCGCGTCAGGACGGCCGCTGCCGACTTCGCGCCGAATCCGGGAATGCCGGGGTAGCCGTCAGCGGCATCGCCGACCAGCGCCAGATAGTCGGGAATCGACGGCGGCAGCACGCCGAATTTCTGCTGCACGCCGGCGGCATCGCGGATTTTTCCGCTCTTCCGATCGACCTGCACGACCCGCTGGCCGACGACGCATTGCGCCAGGTCCTTGTCGGGCGTCCAGATGCAGATTTTCTCCACTGCAGCGTCGGCGGCCGACAAGGCGGCGGCCGAGGCCAGCGCGTCGTCGGCTTCCAGCTCGATCATCGGCCAGACCACCACGCCCATCGCGGTGAGCGCTTCTTCCAGCGGATGAAATTGGCGCCACAACGCGGGATCGATCCCCGCTCCGGTTTTGTAGCCAGGCCACAGCGCGTTGCGGAACGATTCGATGATGTGGTCCGTCGCGACGCCGATGTGCGTCGCGCCCTTCTCGATCATTTCGAGCGTCATGTGCAGCACGCCCCGCACGGCACCGAATGGAGGATCGCCGTTCTTCGCGCGCCGCAGGCCGTAGAAGTGGCGGAACAGCTCGTAAGTTCCGTCGACGAGGTGGACGATCATTCGCAGTCTCGTGGTCTCGTGGTTGCGAGGTCTCGGAGTGCTGCACCGCGAGAGGGCGCAACTGCGAGACCGCGCAACCTAGGTCGAAGGGCGGTGGGCCCGCAGAAATGTCTCCGGCTTGCTGAACACTTTCGCGATGTTCATCCCTTTGCGCACCGCGCCGAGTGTGACCTTCCGTGTCGCGAGCGCGGCGCCGAGCTGTAAGTACGTCTTCATTTTTCCGCGATAGCGATACCGCACTTCCAGGGCGTGCCGCCACAGCCGGGAGTATTCATCGTAGAACTCTTCCAGGGAGAGCCTGGTCGGCAGAACGGCGTGGACGATGTCGTACATCTCCCAATCGTGGGTGGTGACCTGATCTTTCGCGGTATCCCACAAATCGGTGCCTGGCAGGGGCGTGAGAATCGAGAAGCCGCTGTTGTAGGCGGCCATGGTGTCGATCCAGTCGCGCAGCCGCGCGAAGTCTTCGCGGTCCCAGGCCGGATCGACGATGAAGTTGGGCGTGAAGCCGACGCCGAGCTCTTTGAGGATGTTGATGGCCCGGACGTTGTTGTCGGCGGTGTTCTTCTTGTTGACTGCTTTCAGACCCTCGTCGGTGACCGATTCGAGGCCGAGGAAAATGGCCAGGCTGCCGCACTCTTTCCACATCTCGACGAGCTGCGGAAACTTGCAGATGATGTCGGTGCGCGTCTGCACCGTGAAGTATTTCTTGATGCCGGCCGCCTTGATCTGCCTGGCCATCTCTTGGCCGCGGCGCACGTTCATCCAGAAGATGTCATCGGTGATGAAAATGTTGGGCGCAGTGATCTGCTCCAATTCCCTGACAACGCGCTCGGGCGATTTTTCGCGGAACGTGCTCTCGTGAAATTTCCAGACCGAGCAGAAATTGCACTTGAACGGACACCCACGCGCGGTCTCCATCAACGCCAGCGGCTTGCGGAAATTGATGTAGTAGTGATCGGCATAGTCCGCGATCAGATGGCGCGCCGGCAGCGGATAATCGTCCAGATTCGCATGCATCGGCGCGTGGTTCGGCACGGACTTGATGTCGCGTCCGCGCGCCAAGGCATCGACGAGCTGCACCATGACTTCTTCGCCGTCGCCGATGGCGATCGCGTCGATCGACTCGTGCTCAAACCACGCCGGATCGCGCGATGCGTCGTGCCCGCCCACCACCACCAACGCTCGCGGCATCTCGCGTTTGATGCGCTGCGCCAGGCGAATGGTCCGGTTGCGCTCGGTGGTGAAGTTGCACTGCAGGCCCACCACATCCGGATCGAACGTCTTGCAAAGCGCAAGGCCATGCTCCTGGCCTTCGATGCGGAGATCGAAGACTTTGCACTGGTGGCCTTCCTGCTCGAGACAGGCCGCCACGCAGATCGGACCTAGAGGCTCCACAAATGTGAGCATCTCCAGGCCTAGGATGCCGCCCACCGGGGGCTTCAGAAAGGCGACTTTCAAAAGATAAGGGATTGTAGCTGGTTCTCGGTTCTCAGTTCTCGGTTCTCAAAGGGAGGGAGGGACTGAGAACCGACAACTGAGAACCGAGAACTATTACTGCGCCGACTGCTCGCCGGCCGTCACGAGCTGCTTGCGGATGGTGGCGAGGATTTTCTGATCGGAGAACGTGGCCAGATCGATCAGATGCTGCCGCTCTTTGTAGCCGTTGAACACGACCACGAATCGATCGATGCGGAAGGCCACCGCCCGTCCCAGAAACTTGTCTTCGGCCGTGAAGTTGTCTTCGCCCAGGTTGGGGACGGGATCGAGGAGCCGGCCGTTCTGCACGAAGAGCTGCCGATAGTCGTTGAGGATTTGTGCCGCAGTGCCTTTGTTGGCGGCCGGAATCACGAGGCCTTCGATGATGTCACCGCCGACGTTGAATGTCGCCTGAAAAGAGTTCGCCAGAAACGTCTGGCCCAGGCCCGAATCGACGGAGTAGCGCTCGCTGTTCGCAACGCGGAATTGCTCCGGCAAAAACGCGAACACCGCCGGTTTTCCGGGCGCGGACGGCATCTTGTCGGCGACTGACGCGACCAGCTTCAAAAGCGCGCCGCCGCCGCCATCGCCCACCACCCGCACGTAAAACGGACCGCGCCACACATGGATCGAGTGCGCGCTGGCAAACGATTCGTTGGCGACGTTCAGGATGCGATAGTTGCCTCGCTTGCGCATCGAATACGCGCCGAAGGCCTTGACGAAATCGGGGAATCGGAAGATCTCGACCGTCGCGAAGCCGGGACCGTTGACGGCCGAATATTTTCCGATGGTGACGTCGAGCGTCTCGTAGCGCGCGAAGTGGTTCGCATCCTGATCGAGGTAGGTGTCGAGCCGATTGCCCGGGATGACGATCGGGTCTTCGTCGAGCTTCCATCCGGCCGCCTCCTGCTGGCGCGGCAGAAACTGCAGACTCGGCGAATCGATGGCCGTGAAGTTGATTTCTTCCGGGCGCCGCGGCGCAGCTTGCACGGCGCTGGTGCGACGGCCGTCGCAGGACGCAAGCGCCGCGATCAGGAACGCGAAAGCGATTCGAGAAACGCGACCGTCACGCGAACTCCTGCGCCGGTCGCTCCGCGCGCTTCCCGCGCCGTCTCCGCTTCCGCATACGCCGTTCCGGCGATGTCGAGATGGGCCCACGATGGACAATTGACGTACTCCTTGAGAAACAACGCCGCGGTGATCGCGCCGCCCCACCGCCCGCCCGAGTTTTTCATGTCCGCCCATTCGCTGCGGATCAGGTCTTTGTAGTCGTCCCACACCGGCATTCTCCACAGGCGCTCACCGACGCGGTCGCCACATTCAATCAACTTCCGAGCCAGCGCATCATCGTTGGAGAAAAGGCCGGCCGCCTCGCTCGCCAGCGCCACCACGCACGCGCCGGTGAGGGTCGCGTAATCGATGAGGTGATCGGGCTTCAGCTCCGACGCGTAATGCAGCGCGTCCGCCAGAATCATCCGCCCCTCGGCGTCTGTGTTCACGATCTCGACGGTCTTGCCGCTCATCATGGTGATGATGTCGCCCGGTTTGTACGCGCTGCCGGAGGGCAGATTTTCGGTCGATGGAATCGCGCCCGTGATCTTCACCGGCAGCTCGAGCTTGGCCGCAGTTTCAATCGTGCCGATCACCGCCGCCGCCCCACACATGTCGAATTTCATCTCCTCCATTTTTTCCGCGGGCTTGATCGAGATGCCGCCCGAGTCGAATGTGATGCCTTTTCCGACCAGGGCGACGTGCTTCTTCGCCTTGCGCGGCGAGTACTCCAGCACGATGAATCGCGGCTCCTCCGCCGATCCGCGATTGACGGCCAGCAGGCCGCCCATTTTCATCCGCTCGATTTCCTTGCGGCCATAGACCGTCGCTTTCACGCCGACGGAGCGCGCGATTTCCTCCGCGCGTTCGGCGAGCCGCGCCGGCGTGATGAGATTCGCGGGAGCATTGCCGAGGTCGCGGACGGTCCGGACGCCGGAACGGAGAGCGCGCGCTTCGGATTCAATGCGCTTTAATTCTTTCGAATCGAGAGCGACGGGTGGGATCAGCACCGCGTTGATGGGCACGTGTCCGTCTTTGTTGACCGTGATGTAGCTGTCGTACTTGTAATCGGACTGGCTGAGGAAATCGGCCAGGACTGCAACATCGGCGATTGGGTACGGAATGGCGACCGCGATCGAACGGTCGTGTTGTTTCCTCGAAAGTTTGCCGATGGCGTACAGGGCGGTGCGGATCAGCCGCAGGTTGATCGCGTCGCGCTTGCCGAGTCCCATCAGCGTGATCTTTCGCGGCGCGTCCGCGAGGACCGTGATCGTCTCGTCCGTGCGACCCTTGAATCCCGAGCCATCGATGAGCTTCTGAATCGACTTGCCCACATCGCGAGGGGCTTTGTCACCTTCAGCGAGGGCGACGAAGAGGTGGTCGATTTTCGACCATTTTGGTTCGGGGTTGAGAGCAACGTCCATAGCGCGCGGATTCTACCCGTCATCCTGAGCGCAGCGAAGGATCTCAAGCTGCGCAGTTTGAGATCCTTCGCCGACTCCGCGGCTCAGGATGCCGCCGGGGCGCTAAGATTGCACAGAGGCGAACTATGCCGTACCGCGTCCTCGTGGTGGATGACGAAACCGGGATCCGCGAAGCGATTCGCATGACCCTCGAATACGAGGGCTATCGCATCGACGAAGCGCGATCGGGGCAGGAAGGAATCGACAAGGCGACCAAAGTCGCTTACGACGCGATCCTTCTCGACATCAAGATGCCGGTCCTCGACGGCATCGAGGTCCTCGAAAATCTCAAGCAGCAGAAAGTCCAATCGCCGGTGATCATGGTCTCCGGACACGGCGACATCCAGACGGCAGTCGAATGCACGAAGCGCGGCGCATTCGATTTTCTCGAGAAGCCGCTCAACCGCGACAAGCTTCTTCTGTCGGTTCGCAATGCCGTCCGCACGCAGAAACTGGAAGAGGAAGTCGATGAGCTGCGCGAGCGCGCCGAGCGCGATTATCAGCTCGTGGGCGATTCGGGCGGCATGCGCGAGCTGCGCGAGCAGATCGAGCGTGCGGCGCCGACCAAGGCGACCGTTCTGATTCAGGGCGAATCGGGAACGGGAAAGGAGCTGGTGGCGCGCGAGATCCACCGTCGCTCCTCGCGAGCGCGAATGGCGTTCGTGCAGGTCAACTGCGCGGCCATTCCTGAAGAGCTCATCGAGTCGGAGCTGTTCGGGCACGAGAAGGGATCCTTCACCGGCGCGGTGCGCAAGCAGACGGGAAAATTCGTGGCCGCCGACGGCGGGACGATTTTCCTCGACGAAGTGGGCGACATGTCGCTGCGCACGCAGGCGAAAGTGTTGAGGGTCCTTCAGGAAGGGGAGGTCGAGCCGGTCGGGGCGGCCACGGTGGTGAAGGTCGAAGTCCGTGTCATCGCTGCCACCAACAAGGATCTGATCGAGGAAATCCGCGGCGGCCGTTTTCGCGAAGATCTCTACTATCGCCTCAACGTCATCCCCATTCGCACGCCGCGGCTGCGCGAGCGTCGGGACGATATCCCGATTTTGGCGGAGCATTTCGCGGCCCTTTTTTCAGAAGAGCACAACAAGCATCCGAAAAAATTCACGGCCGCCGCGCTGCGCGCGCTGCAGGATGCATCATGGCGCGGCAACGTTCGTGAATTGCGCAACATGATCGAGCGACTGGTGATCATGGTGCCCTCCGACACCATCGACGTCACCGATCTGCCGGCCGAGTTTTTCCGTGCCGCCACCGACATCATCAGCAGCGCCATGCCGTTGTCGACGCTGCAGCAATTCAAGGACGAGGCCGAGAAGGCGTTCATCCTCGCCAAACTCCGCGAGCACGGCTGGAACGTTTCGAAGACGGCCGAGGCCATCGACACGCCGCGATCGAATCTCTACAAGAAAATCGAGCAGTACGGGATCAAGCGCGAAGGGGGAGCGGGCATTGCAGCGGGCGACAGCGGCGCGATCGAATAGTCCGATCGGCGTTTTCGATAGCGGCGTGGGCGGCCTGACAGTATTCCGCGAAATCGCCCGCGCCCTTCCCAATCAATCGCTCATCTACCTCGGCGACTCCGCGCGTGTGCCCTATGGGACGAAATCGCCGGAGATCGTGCGGCGCTATGCGCTCCAGGCGGCCGATCACCTGGTGCAGCGCGGCATCGGCATGCTGGTGGTCGCATGCAATACCGCCACCTCGGCGGCGCTGCCTGCGCTTCAGGAGACGCTCAGCGTTCCGGTCATCGGCGTGATCGAGCCGGGGGCGCGGGCGGCGGCCGAGCGGACAAAGGGACGCGTCGGTGTGATCGCGACCGAGGGGACGGTCAACTCGCGCGCGTACACGCGGGCGATCCAGAAGATCAAGCCTTCGATCGATGTGATCGAATCGGCGGCGCCGCTGTTCGTGGCGCTGGCGGAAGAGGGATGGGCGAACACGCACGTCGCGCGCGAAGTGGCGGAGATCTACCTCGAGCCGCTGCTCGATGCCGGCATCGACACCCTGGTCCTCGGCTGCACGCACTATCCGATTCTTCGCGGAACGATCGAGCACGTCGTGGGCGAAGCGGTCGCGATCGTAGACAGCGCCGAGACGACCGCAGCGTGCGTGCGTGCGATGCGCCCCTCACCCGTCGCTTCGCGACACCCTCTCCCCGCGGAGCGGGGAGAGGGCCGGGGTGAGGGGTCCGCTTCCTACACCTTTCTGGTCACCGACGCAGCGGAACGCTTTCGGCGCATTGCGAGCGAGTTTCTGGAGCAGGAGATCGAAACGTTGGAGTTGGTCTCGTTGAGTTAGGCTTGGTTGCGTTGAGCCGGAAAGGCAGAGGAAGAAAAAAGCTCGAGGCGCCGCCGCCACCAGCGGCGACGCAGTTCCAACCGTTCGCAAATCCGCGCGCTCGCCTCTTTGCCTACGCCGCGGTTTTTCTGATTTCGTTTGCGCTGCGCGTGGCCTCCTCGGGGCCGCACTTCTTCGCTTCCAACGATCCCGGCTATCGGAATTTCGAGTTCTACGACAGCAACTACCAGGCGCGGCGCACGGAAATGATCGTGCGCAATTTCCCTCACGTTCCCTTCTACGACACGTATGACTACTATCCCGACAACCTGCGTGTCCCGTGGCCGATGGGCTACAACCTGCTGATTGCCACCATCGTCAAGCCCTTCGATCTGCTCTTCCACTCGCGCCCGCTCAACGAAACCGTGCTCGGGCTGATCCCCTGCGTCGTCGATTCCGCGACGCAACTGCTCTTCCTTTATCTCTTCGCGTCTCTGCTGCCCTTCGTCACCGCGCTGATCGCCGCTCTCTTCTCTTCGCTGTCGTTCGTCAATATCGAATATGCCGAGGTTGGTTATATCGACCATCACTACTTCATCACGTTCATGACCGCGGTGACTGCGCTGCTGCTCTATTGGTACGAGCGGTCGCCGAGCCGACTTCGCGCGCTGCTCCTCGGCTTCGCCATCGGCGCGGCGGTCTTCTTCAATGTCTCCACCATCCAGTACTCGCTCTTTTTTCTGCTGGTGCTGCTGCTTCTCGGACTCCGAAAAAATGCGCCGCCGGATTTCGTGAAGCACTCCTACTGGACTTATGGATCCGCTTTTCTGTTCGCCCTCTTGTCAGGATTCTCGACTCCTGCCGGGCGCCTGATGCAGATTCGCTATGACGAGACCTTGATGTTTCAACCGCTGCTCATCCTCTTTTCCGGCCTGGGAGCGGCGTTCATCCTGCAGCGCAAGCGCCCGATCGTCGCGCTTTCGCTGGTCATCGTGGGCCTGGCCGTCGCTGCTCTGTTGTGGCGGAACATTCTCGAAGGCGCGCGCTTCCTGATGTTCGGAAATGTCTTGAACGGCAGCCAGGGGGAAGAGGCCTCCATCCTGAAGTACGGCCCGGTGTGGTACTACATTTTCACCTGGGGCGCGCTGCTGGTCCCTTTCGGCATTGTCTCTTTCTGGAAGCGGCGAAGAGCACAAACTTTCCTTTGGCCTCTTCTGGCAGTCTTCTTCACCTACGGCGTCATCACTGGTCTGTCCCACCTCGGCTACGTGCAGTTCGCTCATCCCTGGTACTCCATCGTCGTTGCACAAGGATTGGTGGCGGTGGCGAGTGTAAAGCGCTGGGCCATCTACGCGTTTTTTTTCCTGCAGCCGCTGTGGGTGACCGGCTCGTTCACGTGCAACTTGAGCGGCGTGAAGACGGAGACGCGCGAGACCATGGGACAGACCATCGAGGCCTTTGCCTGGATGCGAGAGAACACCCCGCCGACCGCGCATCACGAGCTGGGCGATGGTCCGCCCGAGTACTCCGTCTTCGCCCGCCGCGATTACGGACATCTTCTGGTTCGTCATGCGCATCGCCCCGCCGTGGTGAGCCCGTTCTCCACGCCCGCTTTTCTCGGGCATATGGTGGACTACGCGCGATACGCGTTCAGCGACACGGAGAACGAAGTGCTGCCGATCCTCGATCGTTACCGCTCGCGCTATGTGGTGATCGACAACACCGACAACACTCTGCACGACTTCTATCTCAAGGTGTTGAGAGCCGTCAGCCCGCAGGAGTTCTCGAAGTATCGGCCCGCGGCAGCTCCCACGCGATGGCCGTTCCTGTTTCGCAACTCACTGCTGTTTTTTGACGGACATCGAAGCGGCAAAGAGTCGCACCCGCCCGAACATCTCCGGCTGATCTACGAGACGGTGTGGACCAACCCGCTTCCGTTCCGCACACCGATCGGAACCCATCCGGCGATGAAGATCTACGAACGAGTAGCCGGGGCGCACGTAATTATGGGCGGGCTGACGCCGGGGAATGCCGCGGAATTGCAGATTCCGGTGAAGACGAATCGGGATCGAACCTTCCAGTACCGGCAGGAACGAACGGCTGACACCACCGGGCACTTGCAGTGGGTCATCCCTTACACCTCCGACGGAGTTGGCGTCGCATTGTTAGTGAATGGTAAAAAGCGCGACCGGTGGGACAAGGCGCTGATCATCACCGACAAGGATGTCCGCGAAGGCCGGACGATCTTCTATTAGCGGTGAATGTAGGTCGGGCTTCAGCCCGACCGGACGGGCTAAAGCCCGTCCTACATTACTCGTGGCGCAAAGCCTCGACAGGATTCAAACGCGCGGCGCGCATCGACGGAATGATCGTGGCGAGGAACGAAACGATCAGCGAGAAGAAGGAAATGATCATCAGATCCGACGCGCGCGTGATGAACGGAATTGACGACACGAAGTAGACCTCGGCGATCTCGGGCGGGAACGACACGAGCTGGAAGCGCGTGATGATGAAACAGATCACAACCCCAAGGATGACGCCGAGGGCGGTGCCGAAGAAGCCGACCATCGAGCCGTACCACAGAAAAATGCGGCGGATCATCCGCGGCTCCGCCCCCATCGAGGCGAGAATGCCGATCTCCTTCCGCTTCTCGTGCACCGTCATGATCAATGTCGAGACGATGTTGAATGTCGAGACGAACACGATCAGGCCGATGACGATGAACAGCACCAGCTGTTGAATCTTCAGCATCGAAAAGAGCTGCCGGTTCATCTCGCGCCAATCGCTGACAGCGTAACGATGCTCCGTTCGCGACTCGATGGCGCGCGTCACGACGTCGAGCGACGCGCCCGGCGCGAGCTTGACCTCGATCAGGTTCGCGGACCCGGGCATGTCGAAAAGGCGTTCGGCATCGCGGAGATCGATGAACAGCCATCGCGCGTCGTATTCGTAAAACCCGGTATCGAAAATATTTGTAACGACGAATGATGATGTTTTTGGCAGAACGCTCCCTGCGCTTTCGGTCGGAACGGTGATGCTGATCGATGTGCCCGCGCGTACGCCCAACCTGGTCGCGAGGTATTTCCCGACCGCAACGCCCGATTCGCCTTCTGATGTGGCAAAGCTGGCCGACGGCCCGACGATCTTGGCGAGCAATTGCGAATCGCGCGAACGCGAAGGCTCGATGCCCTTGATCATCACCTCGGTCCCGGTGGTGTTGCGCTCGGTGGTCACCAGCGCATGTTGGAACAGGACCGGTGCTGCCTCGCCGACTCCGGGTATCGCTCGGACCGTCTGCAACAGCCGGTTAGTGTCGGTGATCGGCGCGCCGACGGAATAGACGAAGATCTCGGCGTTGCCGGCCAGCAATTTCCTCTGCAGATCGCCGCGATATCCGGTCATCAGCGCCATCGAGATGACCAGCGCCATCACGCCGATGACCAGGCCGAACACCGACACGAAGCCGACCGCGGACACCAGTGCGTCGGTCGGCCGTTTCAGGTAGCGCCATGCAATCGCGCCCGCGAGATCCATCGATGTCAACTCTATAATGCGCGCTCATGAAAAAAGCATTCATAGTCATCGCGCTCATCGCGATCGGCGCGCAGGCCGCCGTTCAGTCTCCCTCACAGTATCTCGGGTTCGAAGTCGGTGCCGACAAGAAGCTCGCCGACTACAAGCAGATCGTCTCCTATTTCCGCGCGCTGGCCTCCGCATCACCACGCGTGCAGATCGAAGACCTCGGCAAGACCACGCTCGGCGAGGACTTCATCATGGCCGTCATCTCGTCCGAGGCCAACATGCGAAATCTGACGCGGATCAAGGACATCGCCAGGCAGCTAGCCGATCCGCGCGGTCTGTCCGACTCGCAGATCGACGCGCTGGTACGCGAAGGGAGGTCGGTCATCCTGGTCACGTGCAACATCCACTCGAGCGAGATCGCGTCGAGTCAGATGGCCATGGAATGGGCTTACGCGCTCGCCAGCGCCGACGATCCCGAAACGAAGAAGCGCCTCGACAACGTGGTGCTGCTGCTGGTGCCGTCGCTCAATCCCGACGGCGAAAACATGATCACCGACTACTACCGCAAGTACCTCGGCACCCGATACGAGGGTGGCCGCCTGCCGTGGCTCTATCACCACTACGTCGGGCATGACAACAATCGCGACTGGTACATGCTCACGCAGGCCGAAACGAAGCAGATGAGCCGCGCGGTGTACCGCGAATGGTTCCCGCAGGTGTGGGTCGACGAACATCAGATGGGGACGGACGGCCCGCGCATGTTCATCCCCCCCTTCGCCGATCCGCTCGATCCGACTGTCAATCCGCTGATCTGGCGTGAAGCGAATCTCATCGGATCGAACATGGCCTTCCGGCTGGAGCAGGCACACAAGGCGGGTCTGATCTACGGCTATTCATTCGACGCCTACTGGTTAGGCGGAACGCGCAACACCGGATGGTGGAAGAACATCACCGGACTTCTGCTCGAAACGGCCTCGGCGCGCATCGCGTCGCCGATCCACATCGAGCCGACCGAGCTCCGCGGCGGATCTAAGGGGCTGGTCGAATACAAGGCCACCATCAATCATCCCAATCCCTGGCCGGGCGGAACGTGGCGGATGCGCGACATCATGGATTACGAGCGCATCGCGTCCGATGCCTACCATGAAATCGCTAGTAATTATCGTGATGATTTATTGAGAGATATTGTTACCCGCGCCAAAGAAGCGGTGTCATGGGGATCCAGGATGCCGGCCTATCGCATTCCGCACGATCAGCGCGACTGGCCGACGGCGCAGACCATGGCCTCCATCCTTCTCGAGCACGGCGTCGAGGTCATGCAATCGGAGAACGGCGACTACTGGATTCCGATGGCGCAGCCGTATTCGAAATTCGTCGCCCAGCTCCTCGAGCCGCAGCGATATCCGGAAGTGCGGCTGCAGCCGGGCAAAGAGATTCTGCGGCCCTACGACGTCGCGACGTGGTCGCTTCCACTGGCCATGGGCGTCACGGTGGACCGTGGGGCGCCGCCGACCTCGGCGGCGCGAGTGCAATCGATCAAACCCGCGACCAAAGCCGTCCTCGCGAAACACGCCAGCGACAAAAAACCGCGCATCGCGATTTACAACCCGTGGGGCGGCGCGCTTGACGAAGGGTGGACGCGCTGGTTGCTGGACCAATACGGTTTCGCGCCGAAGTCGCTGCACCCGCAGGATGTGCGTGCTGGTCTTCAGAACGTCGATGTCCTCATCCTGCCCGATGTCGACAAGGACGAGATCGCCAACGGACGCCGTCGTGCCGAAGAAGGGGCGATGCGTTATCAGGATGAGCTGCCACCGGAATATCGCGGCGCGCTGGAGAAGGAAGGCGCCGATGTTCTCAAGAAGTTCGTCGAGAACGGCGGCACGCTGCTGGCCTTCAGCGCCGCGTGCGACTACGTCATCGACAACTTCAACATTCCCGTCCGCAACGCCCTCGCCCGCGCGACCGACTTCTCGGTCCCCGGATCGCTCATGCGCGTTTCCGTCAACACCAGTCATCCCGTGACCGCCGATATGCCGAAGGAGACCGCCATCTACCTCGATCGCCCGATCGCGTTCGACACCACTTCGCCGGGCGGCGAGCTGCAGCGCTGGGTCCTGATGACCTATCCGGAAGACTCGCGCGACATTCTGTTGTCGGGCTGGATCAACGGCGAGGAGCGCCTGACGCGCAAAGCGGCGGCGGTGGCCATGACCTACGGCAAAGGCCGCATCGTGCTGTTCGGCTTCCGCCCCCAACATCGCGGACAGACGCACGCGACGTTCCCGATGATTTTTGACAGTTTGTATTGGCAGTAAAAAGGCAGCAGGCAGCAGGCAGCAGTAAATATGGGCTTCCCTCTGCCTTCTGCCTTCAGGACATCAACTTCACGAAATCGCCGAACAGATAGAACGAATCGTGCGGCCCGGGCGCGGCCTCGGGGTGGTACTGCACGGCGATGATCGGCTCGCGGCGGTGCCGAAAACCTTCCAGGGTCTGATCGTTGAGATTGATGTGCGTGAATTCGACATCGCTCTGGCGCAGCGAATCGGGATCGACGGCGAAGCCGTGATTCTGCGACGTGATCTCGACGCGTCCGCTGCGCAGGTCCTTGACGGGATGATTGCCGCCGCGGTGCCCGAATTTCAGCTTGTACGTTTTTCCGCCTAACGCCAGCCCCAGAAGCTGGTGACCGAGGCAGATGCCGAAGATGGGGACTTTCCCGATGAGGCGGCGAATGTTTTCCTGTGCGTACGTCACCGGTTCGGGATCGCCGGGTCCGTTGGAAAGAACGACGCCGTCGTACCCGCCGCCCAGAATCTCCTCGGCCGGGGCCTTGGCGGGATACACCGTGACCTCGCAGCCAACCTGCGTGAGCTGGCGGAGAATGTCGCGCTTCACGCCGAAGTCGTACACCGCCACACGGCGTTGCGCTTCGGTCGGATGCTCATCGAATGAGTAGGCCTTTTCGGCCGTCACGTGGTGGACGAGATCGAGTCCGTTCATCGATGGCGCGCGCCGGACCTCGGCGACCACGTCGTCGACGCCGCGTTCGCCCTGGCTGGTGATCATGCCGCGCATCGCTCCCTCAGTCCGGATCTTGCGAGTGAGCGCGCGCGTGTCGATGCCCTGAATCGCGCTGATGCGATGTCGCGAAAAATATTCGGAGAGCGACATCTGGGAATGCGCGCTCGACGGCTCGTCGATGACATCGCGCACCACGAATCCCGCCACCTGCGGGGCGGCACTCTGAGCGACAGCGCTCTCCACGCCGTAGTTGCCGATGTGCGGATAGGTCATCGTGACGATCTGAAAGCGATAGGAGGGATCGGTCGCGATTTCCTGATAACCGGTCAGCGAGGTGTTGAAGACCACTTCGCCGATGGCGTTGTCAGTCGATCCGAATGATTCGCCCTGGTAGACCGTGCCATCTTCGAGGATGAGGCGCGCCGCGGGCATCTGCTCGCATTATAGTTTGAGGATGCCCGGATGCGTGTTGCTCCTCCTGGCGGCCATCTCGCTGCCGGCGAAGCCCGATCACTACGTCACCGATCACGCCGGCGTCTTGAAGAATGCCGACTCCCTCAACGAGAAGCTGGCGCAATTCGAGCGCGAGACCTCCGATCAAATCCTCGTCTACATCGATCGGAAATTGCCGGCACACACAACCATCGAGGAGATGGGCAGCGAGGCGATCAAGCAGTGGGGGGTCGGGCAGAAGGGGAAGGACAACGGCGCGATCCTTTTCGTTTTCATCGCCGATCGCAAGATGCGCATCGAGGTCGGCTACGGCCTCGAGGGATCGCTGACCGACGCAAAGTCGAAGCGCATCATCGAGACGGTCATCAAGCCGAAGTTTCGGAGCGGAGATTATTGGGCAGGCATCGACCACGGTGTCGATGCGATGTTGGCGACGATCCGCGGTGAACCATATCGCGGCACGGGCAGAACGGTCGCGCAAACGCGTGCGCCTGTGCCTGTGCACACGATCCCGTTTGTGGTCGGTGCGGTAGGGTTTGTGATGTTCTTCGCTGTGTTCATCTGGATCATCGTCGCTCTGACAAAGCGGATCCAGCGCGGCACGAGCTACTCCTCGAGCGGATCGTGGTCGAGCGAGTCCTCATCCTCGTCATGGTCATCCTCGGACTCATCTTCCTCATCTTTCTCATCGAGCGACTTCTCGGGCGGGGGCGGATCGGGCGGCGGGGGAGGGGCGAGCGGCAGTTGGTAATTTAACGCACGACTCTGCGCCGCTGCGGAAGGTTGCCAAAGTAAGTGAACCCGCCGCTGAGGGTAGCGATTTTTCCCTGCGCGTCGGTTACTGTGATATCGACGGTCCCTGCAACATGTGGCGGCGTTGTCGCTGCGATGTGCTCGGAATCGATCAAGGTCACCGAGGTCATCGAACCGCCGAATGACAGCGTCAACGGTTCCTTGAAATTTACGCCGCCGATCGTGACCGATGTTCCGCCAGCGGCGGGGCCGCTCATCGCGCTCACACTCGTAATCACCGGCACGGCGCCCGAGCTATCGACCTTGCTGAGAGAGAGCGTGAAAGAGCGTCCCGCATCGTAGCTCACAAATTTGCTCACCTGCAGCCGGACCGTCTGTCCGCTGAGGGCGGTGAATTGCATGCGCGAGCCGTCTCCCGATGGGCACGGCCCGGAACTGCAAGCGTTCGCAACATAGGGTCCACACGCAGGACCGCTCCAAATTGACAGGGCGGAGTAGTTCGAAGTGCCACACGTCGAGAATTCATAGGTACCGTCGGCGGGCGGCGTAAATTCGAACCAGAGCGAGTCGTACGCGCGAGACACGCACTGTGGCGCTGGGTCGGAGGGCTGCAGGCTTGCCGTCTCATTGTTGATGACGAACGACAGCGGCAGCGCCGCATTTGACGGAATGAGGCGCGGAGTCGAGCAGTCGTCGAAGGCCTCGCTGACGATCACATTCACGAACGCCGACGAACGCGCGCCGTGACGATCGACGGCGGTCAGGGTGACAGGATAATTACCGGCTTTGTAGAACGTGTGCGCGACACTCCGTCCGGGTGTCATCGGTAGGCTCTCCCAGTCATCCGGGAAAGTCCACGTTGCATTTGCGGTGTCGCCCGAATCGGGATCTGATACGGAACCCTCGAATGCGATGGTGGCGCCCCGCGAAATGATCAGTGGCGATGTCGAAGCGATACCGACCGTTGGCGGCGAATTCGGCAGCGGAGGCACCTCGAGCTCCCACGCTCCGCGGCCGTAGGTACCGATGCGCAGACTCGAGTCATCTTTCAGGATGCTGATGTCATCAACCTCGACGTTCGGCAGACCAGTTCCAAAGCGGCTCCATGTCACTCCAGCGTCAGTGGATCGAAAGATGCCGACCTGCGTCGCGCAATAGAGCACGTTGGAGTCGGTCGGATCGATGCGTAACCTGATCGCAGGAAATGGCGGAAGGCCGTCAGAGCGCGCTTCCCACGTCACACCGCCGTCGGTTGTCTTCCACACCCGATTCGGACGATGGCCACTCAACGTTACATATGCGGTTTTCGGATCTCGAGAATCAATAGCAACGTTGATGAGATATCGCGGAGAGAGTCGCACGTTACTGGTGACATCGGTCCACGTACGACCTCCGTCCGTCGAGCGGAGGATGGACGGAGTCAGAGTGCTCAGGTCGTTGATCGCGACCATCAAGGTCGAACTGTCGCTCGGAGCAACTGCAATCGCCCGAACGAGTCCGTTAGGCGGCCATGTCGAGCCATCGCTGGTCTTGGTGGGGAGTGGCTCCCATGTTTCTGCACCGTTGACTGTTCGCCACACTCTCCAGCTTCCGAAGTACAGCGTGGTCGGTTTTTGAGGATCGCTGACCACCGCGACAGGGAAGGTACTTCCAGGCTCCTGTGGTGAAAAGTAGGGCGTGACGTTTGCGATCGTTGGCGTTTTACTCGCGGTATCTTTGATCCGATAGAGCCGGCCAGTGACATCAATGTAGGCAATTGAGGGCACATTGGCGTCGATCGTCGGTTCAAATGCATCGCCGCCGGTGACAGTGTCCCATTCCGTTCCGCCGGAGTCGGGTCTGCGATCGGTTCCGTTGTCCTGCGAGCCGGCGAAAATGCGGTTGAGGTGCGAAGGATCCGACGTCAGCGAGTAGTACTGGCGGATCACGAGACCGCGGTTGTGCGCTTCCACCGTCGTCGCGTCGTCAGAGGAAGACCAGATGCCGCCATCGTTCGCGATCCACAATGTCGTGCCGTTATAGCGGAGCTGATGGACGTCGACATGCAGTTGACTGGAGCTCGACAGTACATCCCAGTGCACACCGGCGTCTGTGGTCTTCGTGTAATACGTGCCGGCAGCGATAACGACGTTGTCGTTACTTGGCGACACGACGATTGCGTTGTTGTACCAGCCCTGACTCGAGAGCAGATGTTGTACGAGGTAACTCGAATTTCGCGAAACCTGACGCAATTCCGCCCACGTCTCGCCTTCGTTAATGCTTTTGTAAATGTGAGCGGTGTACGCCGCGGGGTTGTACGTCAGCGTTTGTCCTTCTGATGTTTCAAACAGCACATACATCGTCGAGGGATTCGTCGGGCTGATGGCCAGCGACATCCGATGGATAGCCGTGCTCGTGGTGGAAGCGGGAAGGTTGAAAACGGCGCCATTTCCTTTTTCTGTCCATGTCGCTCCTCCGTCCAGCGATTTGAGTAGCCGAGGCGAAGAATAGCTGCAGTTCTGAGTTGACGCGCACCAGTTGTCAGCATCCCAGGTTGTCGCCCAGACGACATTCGGCTGGGTTGGGTGCCGCGATAGACCGGTGACGCTCAGATATTTCTTGTCGGAGATCACCTGGGCCCAGGTCGCGCCGCCGTCGGTCGATCGATAGGCGCCGCTGATGGTCGCCGCCAGCAGCTCCTGTGTATTGGCAGGATTGATCGAGATGGCATAGAACGCGTTCGATAGGACCGTGGCAGGAAACGACCACGTCCGTCCGCCGTCGGTGGATTTTAGGAGACCGATTCCCAACCCAAGAGCGTCGGCTTCACCGGTACCGACGTAGATGATGTCGGGATTCGTCGGATCAACAGCAATCGCGCCGATGCTCACCGTGCCGATGTCATCGGTGAGCGGCTGCCAGGTGGTGCCACGGTCGGTGGACTTCCACACCCCGCCCGTGGCAGCGGCGACGAAAAGGGTGTTGGGGTCCGACGGATGAAACGCGATCGAGGAGACGCGGCCGGCGCCGTTGGTCGGGCCGAGGGATTTCCAATTCGTTCCCGCGACGGCTAACGCGGAGCGTCGCGCTTGCGCTCGCCGTGCCTCATACTCTTGGCGCATCGCATCGAGACGCTCTTGTGGTTCCGTGATGCCGAACCGCGAGTTCAACCACTCCAGACGTTTGCGAAGGCCGCCTTCATGAGGCCCCTCATCTTCCTGTGCATGCAGAGTCGGCACCGCAACTGGGATCGCAAGCGCGACGATAAACAGAAACAACTGCCGATTGCCGGCTGCCCGCATAAAACTGTTTTTGGAGGTCGAAATTGTACTCCACGCGTCAGAATCCCTGATCACTGTGCTCGCCGAACGTCTTCTTCAGCGTCGAGACGATTTCGCCGACCGTGCACTCCTTGCGCACGCAGTCGACGATTGGCGGCATGACGTTCCTGCCATCGCGCGACGCACTGTCGAGTACCGTCAGCGCGGAGCAGAAATCGCCGCGGCGCTTCTCGCGGAATGCGCGCAGCCGCGGGTGGGGGCGGATCGGGCGGCGGGGGAGGGGCGAGCGGAAGCTGGTGATCAGGAACCAAGCTTTTGCAGCAGTTTCTTCGCGAGCGCTTCCGCCTTTGCGCGCGTTTCGGCGTTCGGCGGCGCGGGGTTCTGATTTTCTCCAATTTGGACTTGAATCGTCCAAGGCCTGCGCCGCACGAGTACTGTTGATGCACCTGGCCACCACATCGCCTCCCCGCCGTCCAGCGAATAGTGCGTGATGTCTGGAAGAGTCGTGACCTGTTCGAACGTGTTGCCGCTGTTTAAGACATGGATGTTGTACGCGGTCGGTTGTGATATCGGAACCATCGTGCAGAAGAAGCCCCCCGGCGTCAGATACTTCATCGGCTCGCCCAGAGCGTCGGAAGCTTGGATCGGGGTGAAAGGACATCGGTCCGCGCGCCCCTCGGGCGTATTTGCAGCGGAGGCAGGCGCGCGCTCGTTGCGTACACTCGCAGCTCGCGAGCCGAGGTTCAGATCGACTACTGCCCCCACTCCAGACGAGCTCAGTTCGGTGGGCGACGTCTGCATCGAGTAAGTGACACTGACGTAGAGCTCACATCCACTTGCGCACTCTTCAGCGGCATCTTCGATCCGTATTCGCGTGTTGCGCAGCGTCACAGGGGTGTCGGATGAGAGACGCTGATGATTCAGCTCGGCCTCACCGGTTTTGTCTTTTTCGGGATGGTCGGGATGCGACACGCGCACCGCGAGCGTATTGAGCGCGATCTCGCCGGTCGCTTCCGAAGTACGCCTGAATTCCACAAATGGAAAATTGACCGTTAACGCCCGACCATCGCGCTGGAACTCGGCGCCGCTGGCTTGCATGACCACCGGCTGATCCAGGCGCGTGAAGACGTCGACGCGCGCGCCAGAATCCGAACCTGTACTCGGATTTGGGGTTCCGGCGGTCGGCTCGCGCGCGACGCATGCAACGAGCAGGAATAGGCACAGGCAGATGCAGTGCCGGGCTCCACGCATCATCGGCATTATAGGAGTCATCAGAATCCCTGATCGGAGTGTTCGCCGAACGTCTTCTTCAGCGTCGAGACGATTTCGCCGACCGTGCAGTCATTGCGCACGCAGTCGACGATTGGCGGCATGAGGTTCCTGCCATCGCGCGCCGCACTGTCGAGTGCCGCCAGCGCGGAGCGGAAATCGCCGCGGCGCTTCTCGCGGAATGCGCGCAGCTGCGCCACCTGATCGCGCTCGACACTGTCGTCGATCTTCAGGGTCGGAAGTGCCGACGGCGTCTGGTCGAGGAAATCGTTCACCCCCACCACAATGCTTTTTTTCGATTCGACCGCCTGCTGCGCTGCGTAGGCGGCGTCGCCGATGGCGCGCTGCACGAATCCCGATTCGATGGCGGCCATCGCGCCGCCCATGGCTTCGATCTTTTCGATCAGCTCGCGCGCGCCGCGCTCGATGTCGAGGGTCATCGACTCCATGGCATACGAACCGGCCAGCGGATCGACCCCTTCCGCGACTCCCGTCTCGTGCGCCAGGATCTGTTGCGTTCGAAGTGCGATGGTCGCCGATTCTTCGGTCGGCAGCGCCAGCGCTTCGTCGCGGCTGTTGGTGTGCAGCGATTGACATCCTCCAAAGACCGCCGCCATGGCCTGATAGGCGACGCGAACGACATTGTTCTCCGGCTGCTGCGCCGTGAGAGTCGATCCCGCCGTCTGGGCATGAAAGCGCAG
This sequence comes from Thermoanaerobaculia bacterium, assembly GCA_035636095.1. Taxonomy (GTDB): domain Bacteria; phylum Acidobacteriota; class Thermoanaerobaculia; order Gp7-AA8; family Gp7-AA8; genus Gp7-AA10. The sequence goes on along the minus strand of DASPZU010000088.1, from coordinate 31,306 downwards.
CGCCACCGAGCGCGGATCTTTCGGCGCGTAGCGCTCGGTCATCAGCTTCGCCCACAGCTTCCGCGCGGCACGGAACTTCGCGACCTCTTCCAGGAAATTGTTGTGGGCATTGAAAAAGAATGACATCCGCGGCGCGAACACATCGACGTCGAGATTCCGATCGACGGCCGCTTTCACATACTGCAGGCCGTTGGCAAGCGTGAAGGCCACCTCCTGCACTGCCGTCGCTCCTGCCTCCCGGATGTGGTAACCCGACACGGAGATGGTGTTCCAACGAGGAACGTCTTTGGCGCAGAACTCGAAGATGTCGGTGACGATCCGAAGCGAAGGCGCGGGCGGAAAAATGTAAGTGCCGCGCGCGACGTATTCTTTGAGGATGTCGTTCTGGATCGTCCCGTTGAGTTTTGTCCACGCCACGCCGCGTCGTTCGGCCACCACCAGCAACAGCGCCAGAAGGATCGAAGCCGGCGCGTTGATCGTCATCGAGATCGAGACGCGGTCGAGCGGGATCTGATCGAGCAGCGTGTCCATGTCAGAAATCGAATCGATGGCCACGCCGACTTTCCCGACCTCGCCGCGCGCGCGTGGGTCGTCGGAATCCATTCCGATCTGGGTGGGGAGATCGAAAGCGATCGAGAGTCCGGTCGTGCCTCGCTCGAGAAGGTAGCGATAGCGGCGGTTCGACTCGGCGGCGGTCGAGAATCCGGCGTATTGCCGCATTGTCCACAGCTTGCCGCGATAGCCGGTCGGCTGGGGGCCGCGCGTGAATGGAAACGCGCCCGGGATGCCGAGGTCGGTGGCGGGGTCGAAGCCGCGAAGGGTGAGGTCGCCTTCGTCGAAGAAGGGCTTGTCGTCGTCCATCTGTTAGAGCGTATCAGGCGTCAGGCGCCCCACACCTTAAAATGGCAGTTCCCGATGGGCGTAAGCGGCAATCTGAAGACCATGCTCCCGGGCGATCTGATGCAGTGGCTCAGCCTGGGGCAGAAGACCGGCACGCTGGTCGTCACGAGCAAATCGGTCGAGAAAAAAGTCTTCTTCAAACAGGGACGTGTCATCTCCTCCGCCTCCAACGATCCCCGCGACTACCTGGGCCAGTTTCTGATCAGCCACGGGTTCATCAGCGAGGCGGAGCTGATGAAAGCGATGGAAGTCCAGCAGCAGTCCGGCATCCTCCTCGGCAAGATTCTGGTGATGATCGATGTCATCCCCGAGATGGAGCTGGTGCGCCTGATGCGCCTCAAGGCCGAGGAGGAAATCTACGACATCTTTCTGTGGCGCGAAGGGGAGTTTCGTTTCCTCGACGGCGAGCTTCCGACGATGGAGATGATTCCGCTGCAGGTCGACGTCACGGGCATCATCATGGAGGGCACGCGGCGGGTCGACGAGTGGCTGCGGATCCGCGAGGTGATTCCGCACGACGTGATGATTCCGATCGTCGCCCGCACCATTCCGGTGAACGAGCTCGACGAGCTGCAGCGGACGATTGTCAAGGCCGTCGACGGCAAGCGAACGATTGCCGAGATCGAGCTGGAAGCGCGCGCGTCGCTGTTCGCGGTCTGTTCGACGCTCCATCAGTTGACGCGCGACGGTTATATCCGGATGACGGAGCCGGGCGGACCTCCTTCGAAGGAAGAGGCGCCGTTCGCGGAGGTACCGGTCAGCGAAACCGACGAAGTGCAATCGCTGCTCTCGCGCGCGCAACAGGCCTTGAAGCAGAAGGACTACGAGAAGACGCAGCGGCTGCTCAAAGCGGCTGAGAACCTCGATTCCGGTCAGTCGGGTGTGCGCAGCGCCATCAAGGGAGCGGAGGCGGTCATTCTCGCCGACTTGTATCAGCAGGGGATTACGGACGCGCGCATCCCCCGCATCTCCAAGCCGATTTCCGAAATCACCGGGATGAATTTCACGCCTAACGAAGGGTTCATCCTCTCGCGGATCAACGGAACCTATAACCTCGGATCGCTCATGAAGATCAGTCCGATCCGCGAGTCCGATGCCATGCTGATTTTTTACAAGCTGTGGAAGGACGGCGTCATCGCGTTCGACTAAGAGTTCACCACAGAGACACAGAGGACACAGAGATGTCTCTGTGATCTCTGTGCCTCTGTGGTGAGCCAAGCCAACCGTTTTCGCGCCTGCCCCGTCTAACAGGCATGATCATCCTCACCGTTCTCCTCGCTATCCAAAATCCGTCGATCGATATGGCCGGCTACCTGGCGGTCGCGAAAGAGGCGGCCCAGTACCGCGAATCGCACCGCGTCTCGGAGGAGGAATTCGTCAGCATGAGCGGCGAGCCGGATACGATCATCCTCGACGCGCGGAGCACTGAAAAATTCGAGGAGCTGCACATTCGCGGCGCGATCAACCTGAGCTTTCCCGATATTGCGATCGAGAGTCTCAAGCACACCATTCCGAGCCGCAACACCCGCATCCTCATCTACTGCAACAACAATTTCATCAATGCCGAGCGCGCATTCCCTTCGAAGATCGCGCGAGCTTCGCTGAATCTTTCAACATTCATCGCCCTTTACAGCTACGGCTATCGGAACGTCTACGAGCTCGCGCCGCTGATCGACATCAAGAACACCAAACTGGCATTCGACGCCGCTACTCCAATCCCACCGCGTCCCTGATTTTCAGCTCCAGCGCGTCCATCTCGCCGCGATCCGTTTGGTGATCGTAGCCGAGGCCGTGGAGCACGCCGTGAAGGATGAGGTAGCGAAGCTCGGTGGCGATCGAATGTTTCTCGCGCGCTGCCTGCCGTCGCGCCTGATCGATCGAAATCACGATCTCGCACGAATCGTCGCAGGGGAACGTGAGTACATCCGTCGTTTTGTTCTCGTGTCGAAACTGGCGATTGAGTTTGCGCATTGTCCTGTCGTCGACCAAGACGATCGAGACATCTTGTATTTGACCACTGGCAGCGCGAAGTACCTTGCGGACGAATGCGCCAACTCTCAAGTTTGCTTGCGTTCCTTGTCCGCCCGGTCGTACGCCACCACGACCTTCTGCACCAGCGGATGCCGCACCACATCCCTATCGCTGAAGTCGAAGAATTTGATTCCCTCGACCTTCGACAGGATCTGACGCGCTTCCCGCAAACCGGACTTTTTGCCTTCGGGCAGGTCGATCTGCGTCACATCGCCGGTGACGACCGCCTTCGATCCGAATCCGAGTCGCGTGAGAAACATCTTCATCTGCTCCGGTGTGGTGTTCTGGGCCTCATCGAGGATGATGAAGGCGTCGTTGAGCGTGCGTCCGCGCATGAAGGCCAGCGGCGCAATCTCGATGACGCCGCGCTCCATCAGCTTGTCGACTTTCTCGAGGCCGATGATGTCGTAGAGCGAGTCGTACAGCGGCCGCAGATACGGATTGACCTTCTCCGCGATGTCACCGGGCAGGAATCCGAGGCGCTCGCCGGCTTCGACGGCCGGACGGCAAAGCACGATCCGCTTGATCGTTTTCTCCGAAAGCGCGGCCGCTGCAGCAGCGACCGCCAGGAAAGTCTTTCCCGTTCCGGCCGGACCGATCGAAATCGTGATGTCGAAGTCCTGCATGGCCTGCAGGTACAGCTTCTGGGCAACGTTTCGCGGCGTGACGACGCGACGAATCGCAGCTTGCACGGCGTCGTCGGTGAAGAAATCGATGAGGTTCGTCTCAGGGCGGTCGCGCAGCACTCGGACACCGGTGGAAAGATCGGACTTCTTGAGCGGGTAGCCCTGCTCGATCAGATCCTGCATCTGATCGAGAAGCCTCTCCACCGGCGCGACGTTGTCGGCATTCCCATGAACGTGAATTTCGTTGCCGCGAGACGAAATCTTGACGCCGAATTCGTCCTCCAGCATGCGCAGGTTCTCGTCGCGATTCCCAAACAGCGTGTGCGTGCCCTCGTCATTCAGTCGTAGTTCCATCACTCTGGCAATCTCCTCTATGCAAAGAACGTGATCCAAACTTCTCCGTGCTCGGCCCGGCGCTGCAGCCGCAGGCGTTGCGTCGTGACCGTGAAGGGATTGGTGCCGCGCCGGTGCTCGATCGCGACCATCGCGTCGGGCCCCAGGTCTAACTGATCCAAAGCGCTCAAGAGTGCATCGTAGCTGTCGTAGTCATAGGGCGGATCGGCGAAGACGATGTCGAATTTCTCCTGGAGGCGCGGCAGGGTCGCGATGACCTCGCCGCGAATCGCGGTGACCGGCACGCTCAACTCGTCGGCGAGGCGCGTGATCAAATCGATATCCCTTCGGTCGTGATCGACGGCGGTCGCCGAAGCGGCGCCGCGGGAAACGGCCTCGAATGAAAAAATCCCGCTGCCCGCGAACAGATCGAGGAATCGCGCATTCTGAATGCGCTTTCCCACAATGTTGAAGAACGCCTGGCGCGCACGCTCGGAGGTCGGCCTGACGTCGCGTGGAGGAACTGGAACGCGGCGGCCGCGAAGCGCGCCCGCAGTTACACGAAGGGTGCTCACTACTGCTCGGCGGCTCCGGTCGTGCCGATGAAGTAGTTGTAGAGATCTTTCACTTCGACGTAAAGGCTGATGGGCTGGCTGGTGCAGCGCAGCTCCACGATGCGCTGATCCATCACGCGCACGACGCGATAGATCTTGCGATCGTCGCCCACGAGCTGGTCTCCGGGCTTGGGCATGTATCCCGCCACCGTATTTGTCACCGTCCGATCCTCGGAAATCGCGCGCAGGAGATCACGCAGCGGCGCGACCTGATCGTTCATCGGCTTGGGCAAGGCAGCCATCGGATCGAAAATGCGCTCCGTGAATTGACGCGGGCCGCTGTAGACGCGCAGCACCGCGCGACGATCCTGTTTGGGCGGCGTCAGGCCTTCCTGGCGGATGGTGTTGAGCGACGCCACAGCTTTGGTGTAGCTCTTCAAAGCATCGCCCGGAATGATGACGCGCTTCCGAATCGGTCCGGCGACGCCGCGAACATCGAGCACCACCAACCCACCCTCGAAGATCGACAATCGTTGCTGGATTCTTGTATCGCGCGCAAAGTAGTCGACCAGCGGCTGCCGTAACTCGCCGTTGATCAGTTGCGATCCGAGGGCCTGTGCGCTGCCGGCCAGCTCGGGGAGGTCATACTTTTCGAGCTGCTTCCGCTGGGCCTCCGGCAATGGAGTCGCCATGGCTCCGCCCAGCGGGACGGAGTCCACCATTGTTATGTCATGCGTGGGTGGAGGTTGCGGCGGCTGCTGTCCAAGAAGTAAGGCCGGTAAGGACAGGAAGAGCAGTAAGAAAGTTCTAATCCCTCTTACCAGCCTGGCCATCCTTACCGTCCTTACCGTCCTTACCTTCTTGAGGATTAAGATACTTGATCGCCATCCGCTGCGCAAAAGCCTGAGCTTCCTCAGGGGTGATTTCGCCGACAAAGACCGCCTCGCGGGTCCGTTCGATGGCTTTCGCGATGTGCGGGCCGACCGGGACGTCGAGGTCGCTGCCCCGCAGGGGGAGACGGAAATTCCGATACTCCTGGAAGCGCGTCACATGTTCTGACCGGCCGATCGCTGCAAGCACCGCCTGCAGCTCCGGACTGGCATGTTTCAACAATCGGAATCGCTGCCGCTCGGTGGTGGCCTCGGAAAGCGCGTCGAAGTAACGCGCGACCTCATTCGCGATCTGCATGACGTTGCGGGCGCGACGCTGTGAGAATCCCGAGCCTTCGAAATCGACCGGCGATGCGTTCCCGCGCAGGATCGCGCTGGTGAAAAGAACTTCTCGATCGAGCGATGTATCCGATTTCGCGATCTGCTGTGCCAGCTCGAGGCGCGAGCGATCGATTTGACGTGGCCCGAATAGAACTTCGAGAACATTGTTTAGCGCCTCCATCACCGCCGGTGCGCTTTCTTCTTCGAATGCCAGAAACAGCTCGCGCCATAGCCGCTCTTTCGACACCGTTCGCAGTGCGCCGCTCGCGATGGCCTTCTGCATCAACTCCCTGGAGCGGGGATCGAGCGCGAAGCCGAGCCTCGTCGCCAGTCGGATGGCGCGGTAAATCCGGGTCGGATCGTCGATGAAGCTGTCATCGTGGAGAACGCGAATGGTCTTGTTTTCGAGGTCGCGTTTGCCATCTGTCGGATCGTGAAGCTGATCGGAGATGACATCGAGCGCGATGGCGTTGATCGAGAAGTCGCGTCGCATCAGGTCGTCCTGCAGACGCCCTTCGCTGACGCTCGGAAGCGCCCCCGGTGCGCGATATTTCTCGCTGCGCGCCGACGCGATATCGATCTTGGGAAATTCGGGCGCAGTCACTTTATAGGTCAGGAACTGCGGGTACGACCGCACGCGGCCGTTGAGCCGTTTCGCGAGCGATCGTGCAAGCGTGGAGCTTCCTTCCTCGAGCGTGAAATCGAGATCGATGACAGTGCGGCCGAGGAGCAGATCGCGGACCGGACCGCCGACGAGATAGGGCCGCAGGTTCTTTTCCCTCGCAACTTCTCTGACCACATCGAGGGCGCGGCGCTGCGGCGAGGCGAGGGCATCGAGGTGGATGGGCATCGTTGGGCGACGCATTGTAGAATTAACCGCTTGATTCAGCAGACGATCGGGATCTACAGCGCTTCGGACTTGGTGTCTAAACTGCGCCAGAAGTGTCCCGAACTGACCTTTGCCGATTCCGGAATTGAACGTGAGGTCAGCCGCATCGCTGTCATCGACACCGATTCGCACGCGGCACTCAACCCGCCGCCGCGCAAGAGCATCGTGCGCATCATCTTAGGGATGGAGGAGCCACCGCAGCGGCGGCAGGGCGAGATTTACATCGACCGCAAATCGTTCCTGGCCCAGCCGCACGAATATTTGTCGTTTGCATCCGATCTGGTCGACGCGGCCGTCCACGCCTCGCAGCTGGAGACCGAGGTGACGTTTCTCAGGCAGATCCACGAGCTGATGTCACTCAACGACGCGCAACAAGTTTCCGAGCGCATCACGCGAACGGTCCTCGATGTGCTCGGACTCGCGCGCGGAACTCTTTTTCTGCACGATCCGCGGCTGGAGCGTTACGTGGTCAGCTTCACGAATGATCCCGATGCCCACGAGACGGGCGAGTTCTTACCCGGCATTCCATCGGATGTGTTGCAGCGCGCGCTGGCCTCGGGACATTCGTTCGCTGCTGATCGCGCTGCTGGAATGATCGTCATTCCGCTGCAGGTCGAGCACGACCTGGTGGGCGTGATCCGCATTCCGCTGGCAGCGACGGATGCGGTCGAGGAAGCGGCCACCGTGACCGTCACCCAGTACATCCGGGCCGTGGCTTCGGTCCTCGGCAACATTCACCATCTTTCCCACAGTCGGGATCTGGCCATGCGCGACGATCTCACCAAAGCGTTCAACCGCCGTTTCTTCGACAGCTACCTTGACGAGGAAATCGAGCGTTCACGACGTTACGGCTCGCTCTTCAGCATCATCTTCCTCGACCTGGACGATCTGAAGATGGTCAACAATTTCTACGGACATCTGACCGGCTCGCGAACCTTGCAGGAAGTCGCCAAGCGCGTTCTAACGGCCGTCCGCGCCATCGACAAGGTCGTGCGATTTGGCGGCGACGAATTCTGCATCGTGCTGCCGGAGACCGATCAGGAGCAGGCCATGGCGGTCGCGAACCGCGTCCGCAAATCGCTCACTGCCACCGGCTTCGTGATCGATGGCACCGTCGAGATCTCGATCACCGCCAGCTTCGGCATCGCGACCTATCCGACCCACGGTCTGAGCAAGGATGATCTGATCCGTCAGGCCGACGCCGCGATGTATCGCGTGAAATCGACAACCAAGAACGCGGTCGGAATCGCGTCCGTCGAGCACATTCGGCCGGCCGTCTAACCCCTCACCCGGCGCTTCGCCATCGACGACCTTCTCCCCGCTTGCGGGGAGAAGGTGCCCGAAGGGCGGATGAGGGGCGCGGATTACCCCATATGATAAGAACGATCCCATGTCCGACGAGCTGAGCATACAAGGGACGCTCGCCGAAACGACCGTTCCTGACCTCTTCCGTTCGCTGATCCGGAGCAGCGAAACCGCCATCGTCTCGCTGGAAGGCCTCGGCCGCACGGATGTCATCTACGTCAGAGAAGGCAAGATCATCTTCGCGTCCAGCAACGATCCCGACATGGGACTGGGCGAAATCCTCATGCGGCAAGGCGACCTCAATCTGCAGCAATACAACCAGGCCATGGAGCATCTGGTGACGCCGCGGCGTTTCGGCGGGCTGCTGTGCGAGCTCGGATATCTCAAACCCGATGACCTCAGCCGCGCCATCGAACGGCAGGCGAGCGCGATCGTCCTCAATGCCATGCGCTATCGCGCGGGAAATTACACCATCGAATTCACATCGACATTCCCCGACGAGATCATCACGCTGCCGCTCGGCACCGAGCGTTTGATTCTCGACGGCGTGGCGCGGATCGATTTCTGGTCGCTGATCATTCGCGGACTCGGGCGGCTCGAACGTTTGCTGGAGCATGCGCCAGGGTCAGACGCGCGCGGTTACGGACTCGAGTTGAACGAAGAAGAGAACCACATCTTCAGCCTGGTCAGCGAACCGGCCACGGTGCAGGACGTCGTCTCGCGCAGCTATCTATCGAACTTCGTCAGCGCCAAAACGCTGTGGGGACTGCTCACCATCAATCTTCTTCAGGACGCCGAGGGGGCCGAGGTCGTCCAGACGCGGGCGGCCGAGGAGACGGAGTACGAGATGGCGGCCATGGTGGAGCGCTACAACACGGCCTTTCAGAAAATCTTCGCGCTGGTCTTTCAAAAAATCGGCGATCACATCTATGACTTCATTGACCGCGTCGTGCTGCACCTCTCACCCGAGACACTTCCGTATCTCAGCGGAATGAACATGGTCAACGAAGGGCGCATCGACTTCGATCAGCTTCTCAACAACATCATCGCTTCCGGGTCGGAAAATCAGGGCCTGGTCGTGCACAGCGTGCTGCACGAGCTGCTGTACGGCTGGATCCTCGAGGTCAAGAGCGAGTTCGGCGGGACATCGCTGGAGAAGGACGTCATCGCGCTGGTGAACCAGGTGCGGAAGTGACCTGATGGCGACACGGGGGGAAGACATCAATTTCAAATTTCAAATGAAGAATGAAAAATGAAAAATTGGCCTGGTTCCAATTCTTAATTTTTCGTTGAAATTTGAAATTTGAAATTTCCATTCGCTGGGCAGGAGATCCTGCACGGCAGTAAAATTCTCTCGATGCGTCGATCGCTTCTGGTGTTCCTTGTACTGGCGGGCTGCATCTCCTCTGCGCCGCCAAGGGAGCCCAACGATCGCGAGTGGAATCAGCTCATGAAGGAATACGCCTGGATCGAGAGCCTGCGAAAAGCGCAGGCCGTCCCGCCGGCGACCGCTTCTCGAAAACAGATGATCGAAACGACGCTCGAAAATCACCGAAGGATGGAACCCGTTTACGTCGCGTTCATGGACAAAGTGAAGGAGTACCACGACCGCACGCGCGATCTTCGAGCGGCCGGCCTGCTGGCCCGCGAGAAAGTCATGATGGGCGACGAATACATGAATCTTCTTTCGCGGTATGACAAAGCGCTGGAGTTCTACCGCGCTGCGCTGCAACTCGATCCGGGGAACGCCGACATCGCGCAGCGGGTCACGCTGGCCGAAGGACGCCGTTACGTTTCGATGTCCGCCTTCGCGACCGTCAAGGTCGGGATGAAAGAGGATGAAGTGCGCGGAATCGTCGGACTGCCGCGCGAGGATTGGATCAAGCAGGTGGTGCAGAACGGCCGCGTCTACTCGGTCTGGATCTACCCCAAGTCCGACGGCGGCGCCTCGGCCGTCTACTTTGACAACGGGGTCGTTTATCACACAAACTGGAACGCGGCGGCGGCACCGGCCGCCCGGTAAGCGGAGGGCGTGATGGAACAAGTCGCGGAAGACCAATCCCACTACGAAATTTCATTGACCGCAGGGCAGGCCTTCGTCGCCTTTGTCCTGCTGTTGCTGTCGCTTGCGGCTTCATTCGCGTTCGGTTTGATGGTCGGGCGCGGCAACGCTGATGATCGGCTCGTGCTGCGCAAAGAGCCGGTCACAGAGGCTGCCGTCGTTCCGAAGAAGCCACCAGCAAAGATCGAGACTCATGTCAGGGACGAGGACTTCAAGGCACCGCCGACGACCATCGAGCCGAGTGTGGCGGCGGGCGCCTCGCCCGCCGCTGAGCGGCCGAGGGCGGCCGCTCCCACACCAGACGGCAGCCCCGCATTCGCTCAACTTCTGTCCACAACCGATCAGAAGACCGCCGAGGCCCTTGCGGCGAAGCTGATCGAGCGGGGATTTACCGCCGCTTACGTCGAGCGGACCACGAGCGACAAAGGGCCGACCTTCCGTGTCCGCGTCAAGTTCCCCACCGAGACGGAAGCGCGGGCGGCGGAGCCGAAGCTCAAAGAGTTCTCCAAAGAAGTCTGGATCACGCGGTAACATGTCTGCCCCTCGCGGGAGGGCGGGACATGTCTAGTCAGCGGAAAAACAGCACCACTCCCGAGCTGGAGGAGCTGCGCAAGGGACAGGCCAAGAAGCGTTCCGGCGCAGACCCGGCGCACGTACTCGATAAGGCGATTTACCAGCTGTGGGAGACCATCAACGACCTCGATCAGATCCAGCCCGAGCGCGTCGAGCACTACCGTGTCTCGATCTTCGGCAGCTCCCGCATCCGCCACGGCGATCCGATCTACGAAGAGGTCAAGTCGCTGAGCTACGAGCTGGCGCGGATGGGCATCGACATCGTCACCGGCGGCGGTCCCGGTCTGATGGAAGCCGCGAATTCCGGAGCAACCGAAGGCCAGATCGAGAGCCATGCTCGCTCCTTTGGTCTGGCGATTCACCTGCCGACCGAAGAGCAGGCCAATCCGTTCGTCGACAAGGTCTTTCGCCATCGCACGTTCTTTTCGCGTCTGCATCACTTCGTGCGGCTGTCGTCGGCCTTCATCGTGATGCCCGGCGGAATCGGAACGGGACTGGAGCTCTTCATGGTCTGGCAGCTTCTGCAGGTCAAGCACATGTCGGAGCATCCGCTGATCCTGGTCGGTACAATGTGGGCCGGCCTGATCGAATGGATCGACCGCACCATGGTGCAGAAGGGTCTGGTCAGTCCGCAGGATCTCAATATCGTTTCGGTCGTCGGCTCCTCCAAGGAAGCGATTCCGATCATCGGCGCCTCGTTCGAGCGATTCAAAGAGGAGAAAGAGAGAGCCAATGCCCACGCCGGAACAGGTGCTTGAGGCGCTGAAGAAAGTTCGATTTCCCGGGCTTTCTCGCGACATCGTCTCGTTCGGATTCGTGCGCGACGTCAAGATCGAGGGCGCGAATGTCAGCTTCACGGTTCACTTCTCGACCGAGAATCCGAACGTCGGACAGCAGCTGGCGCGCGATTCCGAAGCAGCCGTGCGCACACTCGACGGCGTCGAAAGCGTGCGCGTCAATCTCGAGATCGCGCCGCGACAGATGCCGGGCGCGGTGCCCATGGGCGGGCAGGCGGGGATCCTGGAAGGCGTGCGCTACAAAATCGCGGTCGCGTCGGGAAAGGGCGGGGTTGGCAAATCGACAGTGTCGACCAACCTCTCGCTGGCGCTGCGCGCGCTCGGTCATACCGTCGGGCTTCTCGACGCCGACATCTACGGACCTTCGCAGCAGATGATGTTAGGCATCGAAGGGCGGCCCCAGATCGATGAGCGCGACGAGAAAATCATGCCGATGGAGAACCACGGCGTGAAGACGATGTCGCTCGGTCTCATCACTGATCCCGACACCCCGGTGATCTGGCGCGGACCGATGGTGATGAAGGCACTCGATCAGTTCCTGACCGATGTGAAGTGGGGCGAGCTCGATTTCATGGTCATCGATCTGCCGCCCGGAACCGGCGACGCGCAGCTCACGCTCACGCAGAAAGTTCCGCTCACCGGCGCCGTGATCGTGACGACGCCGCAGGACGTGGCGCTGATCGACGCGCGCAAAGGGCTGGCCATGTTCCGCAAGGTCAACGTGCCGGTGCTGGGCATCGTCGAGGATATGAGCTACTACATCTGCCAGCACTGCGGCGAGCGGACCGAGATCTTCGGCCACGGCGGCGGAAAGAAGACCGCCGACATGTTAGGCGTCCCGTTCCTGGGCGAGGTGCCCATCGATCCGCAGGTCGTCATCGGCGGCGACACCGGCGCGCCCATCGTGGCGTCGCATCCGCAATCGCCCGCGGCTCAGGCCTTCCGCGACATCGCAGCCAAGGTCGTGCAGCAGATCGAGAGCGGCGCCCCCGGCCACACCCACCCGCTTCCCGAACATGCGCACATTCACTGAGTTACGCCGGCCGCTTGTCTTAGTGACCGCATTGCTTCTGGCGCCGGTCGCTTCCGGCGCCATCCCAACGCTGGTGGAGGTCCGAGCCCACAACTTCGAAGTGATGACAACCGAAGGGAAGCGCGTACCGCTGGGCAACCTCGTGCCCGACGGCCGGCCCGCGGTCGTCGAATTCTGGGCGACGTGGTGTGCCCCCTGCTGCAAGACCATCCCACACTTGATTGAATTGTCGAAACGCTACGGTGACGCGAGGCTCGCCGTGTTGGGACTGACGGTCGAGAGTCCCGTGACCGATACGGCCAAGGTCGCATCGGAGATGGGAATCAACTACGCGGTTGCATTTGCGCCCCGCGAGCTATTTCAATTCATGAATCGGCGGGAGCAGGTGGGAGTTCCCAAACTTATCATCTACGACGCGGCCGGCAACGTCGTCGAGCACATCCTCACCTACAGTCCATTCACGAATCGACGAATCGAAAGCGCGGTGAGCCGCGCTTTCACTGCCAAGTGACGCTGATCCTCGGGCTCCTCTTCGGAGCCGTCGGCACGGTCTACTTCATTTACGGCAAACGGATTCACGAGCCGACGTTCCTGTTCGTCGGCCTCGCGCTGATCGTCTATCCGTACTTTTTCTCCAACGTCATCATCGTGCTCGTGATCGGGGCAGTTCTGGCGGCCATCCCGGTGGCGCGGCAGAAGGGATTGTTTTGACGCCCGAGAAGCAGCTCGCCGGCTTTATGGCGCGATACACGCCGGAAATCCGCACAGTCGCTCGCGCCGCGCTCGAGAAGATGCGGAGGCGGCTGCCCGGCGCAATCGAGCTGGTCTACGACAATTACAACGCGCTCGTGATCGGCTTCGGGACGACGGACCAGGCCTCCGACGCGCTGTTCTCGATCGTGCTCTATCCGCGCTGGGTGACGCTCTTTTTTCTCCGCGGTGCGAAGCTCCGCGACCCCAAGAAGGTTCTCAAAGGAAGCGGAAAGATCGTGAAGCACATCGTCCTGCAATCCGCCGACGATCTCGACAAGCCCGAGGTGCGGGCACTCATGCAGCAGGCGTTGGGGAAAACAGAATTCGCCGGGCGACAGCTCGTGATCAAGTCGATCTCGAAGAAACAGCGCCCGCGGCGTCCACAGTGAATCAGCGGCTGTTCCGAGCGCGCATGAGCACTGCCGATTCGGCCGGAATCCGCCAGCTTGGCTCACCGTCGACCTCCACCGGCTCATTCAGCGGCTCGCTCGACCACTGAACCTCCCATCGCGCACCTTCCGGCGGCGCCAGCAACGGCTCGGGCGCGACCTCCAGTTGCACTGGACCGCCGAGGTTGATGAGGAGGAGGTGGACGTCGGCGTAGCGCATGAGAAATGCCGTATCGCTCAGCACAGCGCCGTCGAGGTCGGAGAAATCGAGCTCGCGGCGCAGACGGAGCAGATCGCGATGCATCGCCACGACGTCGCCGTGTTTCTCGCGTTCGGAATGATCGAGCTTGCAGCGCTCGAGAGTCGCCGGATCGTGCGGCGCCGGCAGTTTGGCGATGTCGATCGAGCGAAATTGCCGCATGAAGTCCCGGCGCCCCTTGTCGACTGACGCGGCCAGTTCGGGTTTGTGATCGGCGAAGTAAAAGAACGGCGCGGAGGCCGCGAATTCCTGCCCTTGAAAAAGCATGGGCGTGTCAGGCCCGAGGAGCAGAAGAGCCGTGAGCGCGCGATAGCGTCCCGGCGAAGTCAAGGATTGAAGCCGAAGGCCGGCGCCTGAGTTTGCGACCTGATCGTGATTCTGCAGGTAGCAGACAAGCTTCTCGCGCGGCAGATGCCGGGATGCTGTCCCGCGCCGTTTTTTCTGCCAGGCGTAGTGTTGTCCCTGAAAAAGAAATCCGTACTTGGCGGCCGATACGAATTCTTGCGAGTGGCCGCGATAATCGGTGTAGTACGCCTCGCGCCGTCCGGTCGCGGCGACCATGGCGGCGTGGTGCCAGTCGTCGTTCCACATGGCGTCGAGGCCGTACCGTTTGATCAATTGCACGTCCTGCGGCTCGTTCTCCGCGACCATGAAAATGCTTCGATCGCCGGCCGCCTCGCGTGCCCGACGCTGAATCATCGCGATGATGTGTTCCGGACTACGGTCATGGATGCTTTGGGTCGCGTCGAGGCGCAGACCGTCGAGATGAAACTCGTCGATCCAGTAGCCGGCGTTTTCCGAAAAGTACTCGCGCGCGCCCGCGGCCTCGAAGTTGATTGCCTCTCCCCACTCGACCCGATACCGATCGGTGAAGTAGTCCTTCGCGAAGCTCTTCCAGTAACAGCCATCGGGACCGAAATGGTTGTAGACGACGTCCAGGATGACTCCGAGTCCAAGAGAGTGCGCGGAATCGACGCAGCGGCGGAAATCGTCGGGCGTACCGTAGAGGTGCGACGGAGCCCAGAGATCGACGCCGTCGTATCCCCAGCCGAACCGGCCCGGAAATGCGTTCACGGGCATGATCTCGAGAAGATTGACGCCGAGATCCGCAAGTGGCGCGAGCTTGTCAGTCGCGGCGCGCCATGTGCCCTCGCGCGTGAACGTGCCGATGTGCATCTCGTAGATGACGAGCTGCTGCGTTTGAAGAGGCGGATTGGAAGCCCGCCAGCGATAGGCGTTCGGATCGACGACCTCCGACGCTCCATGCGGCCCTTCGGGCTGAAAACGCGATGCCGGATCGGGAAAGGTGTCGCCCCCGCGATCGAGTCGAAATCGATAATGCGTTCCGGCTCCTGCTTTCGAGACCACGCCGCGGAAATGCCCGTCGGAGTCGCGATCCAGCGGGAAGTCCGATCCGTCGATCACGACGCTGACGTTTTTGCGATCGGGAGCCCAGACGCGAAAGTCGACGCCGCTGCCGGTACATTCAGCGCCGACCGCCCGCCGCCGCTTCACTTAGGGAGCCTGATTCCCAATTGATGGAACAAAAACGACTGGACATCGGTCTGCTGCGCGATGGCTTCGCTGAAGGCGGTGCCGTTTCCGTGGCCGCTGCCGGAGCTGGCGCGAAGGAGGATCGGACGCGAGGACGCCGTGGCGGCCTGCAGTCGCGCCACCATCTTTCGCGAGTTCATCGGATCGACGCGCGGATCGTTCGCTCCCGTCAGCATCAGCACGGCCGGATATTTTGTGCCGTTGACGACGTGGTGATACGGCGAGTAGGCGTACAGCGCCTTGAAAAACTCGGGATCTTTCACCGTTCCGTATTCCGTGACGTTGAACTCTCCGTTAGGCGACAGCTCGACGCGCAACATGTCGTAGATGCCGACGTGCGACACCACCGCGCGATACAGCTCCGGATGTTGCGTCAGCGCCGCCCCCATCAGCAATCCTCCGTTGCTGCCGCCCTCGATGGCCAGATGGGCCGCGCTGGTGTATTTGTGATCGATCAGATACTGCGCGCAGGCGGCGAAGTCATCGAACACATTCTGCTTCCTGGTCAGCTTGCCCTGCTGATGCCACGACTCGCCGAATTCGCCGCCGCCCCGCAGGTTCGCGATCGCGGAGATGCCGCCGTGATCGAGCCACAGCCGGCGTCCGACTCCGAATCCCGGCTTGAGGCTGATATTGAAGCCGCCGTAGCCGCTAAGAACCGTCGGATTCGTTCCGTCCAGCTTCATGTCGCGGCGGTGGATGATGTTCAGCGGCACCTTGGTGCCGTCTTTCGACGTCACCATCACGCGATCGACCACCGCGTCGTTGAAGTTGACGGGCAGCGTGACCTTCAGCGCGGTCTCTTTCGTTTTTCCATCGGCGGGATCTAAGGTGTACCAGTTCGCCGGCTCGAGATAGCTGCCGTTGAGCAGCGCGACGGTGTCGCCGCCCAGCCGCACCAGGCCGTAGACGGCGGAGAGGGGGAGAATGGGAAGGTTGGCCTCTTTCGCGCCGCTCAGCGAAAACATTCGCAGCTCGGACGGACCGCCGGCCATGTACGAGACGAAAAGATGATTCTGTGTTGGCACGAACCACTCGATCGAGGTCTCGCTGGCCGGGATGATCGTTTCCGCTGACCCCAGCTCGGGCCTGGCCAGCGCAATGCGCAACAGCGCGCCCATCGGATTGCTCCTCGAGAGCAGGTAGAGATTTCCGTCGAAGCCGAAGGTCGCTTGCTTGATCGGATCGTTGAACTGGTTGATCTGCTTCCAGGCGCCGTCGTCGCCGCGAAGGAAGTGCTCGACTTCGCCGCCATCGCCGTTGCGGACTGAGGCCAGGATGGTGTGCCCGTCAGGCGACGTGTCCAACGAGATCTCTGCAATTCGCGGAAGGTCCTTCCCGAGCTCGTACCGATCCTCGGTCGCCGGCGTTCCGAGTTTGTGAAAGTAGACCTGCTGATAAAAATCGAGATCCTGCTTCGGTCGCTCGCCCTCATGCGGATATCGGGTGTAGTAAAGACCGGAGCCGTCGGCGTTCCAGGCAACGCTGCCGCCTGCCGTGCCGCCGTTGACGCGCGGAATGAGGTCCCCGGTTTCTTTGCCGCTGGCGACGTCGTAGACGTGCACCGTTCCCGATTCGCTTCCACCACGCGAGAGCGAGATGGCGATCAGGCGGGCATCGAGCGACGGCACGAAAAAGTCGATCGCCGTTTTGCCGTCCGGATTCACGAGCACCGGATCGAGAAGCAGACGTTCCGTGCTCTTGTCGTTGACCGAACCGAGCGTAACGACGAACGGCTGTTCCTTGGGCGGCTGAAATTTCAGCGCGAAGAGTTGCCCGCCGTGGAAGTTGAGTGCGCCGTAGGATGGGGGACGATTGACGTACAGCTCGTGAAGACGCTTCTCGATTGCTGCGCGCTGGGGGATGGCGTCGAGGATCGATCGTGCGTAGCGATTCTGCTCGTCGACCCATTGGATCACCGCCGAATCGTTCGCGTTCTCCAGCCAGCGATATTGATCGGTCACCGCGACGCCGTGGTAGGTGTCGGTCACGGCGGCGCGCCTGGTCGCCGGCGGTTTTACGGATGTCGCTGCCATCAGCACGATCGAGAAAAGAAGCATTCTTCGCATGAGGCGGTAGTCTATCGCGGCCATGAACCTGCTCCATCATTTCGACCATGCGCTTGCCGGCCGCCGCGGCGCAATCGGATTGGAGTGGGACAAGAAGCAATTCACGTTCGGCGCGATTGAAGAGCGCAGCAATCGCGTCGCGAATGCACTGCGGGCTCGCGGGTTTCAAAAAGGAGATCGCCTGTGCGTCTATCTCCCCAATTCGGCGGAGCTGATCGACATCTTTCTGGCCTGCGTGAAGCTGGGCGTGATTTTCGTCCCCATCAACATTCTCTATCGTGACCGCGAGATCGAGCACATCACGCGCGACGCCCAGCCGCGGGAGGTCATCACGTCGCCGGAAGGCCTCGCTTCCGACAATGCTGCGCGGCCGCACGAATCGCTGGAGAGCGATACGCCGGCCGCCATCATCTACACCTCCGGCACGACCGGCGCTGCAAAAGGTGCGATATTAACGCATGATAATTTCATTAGTAATTCTTCGAATCTGCTGGCGGCCTGGGAGATCACCGGCGCCGATCGCCTTCTGCTGGCGCTGCCGCTCTTTCATGTCCACGCCCTCGGCAACGGATTGCACTGCTGGCTGGCCAGCGGTTGCCGGATGCGGCTTCTGGAGCGATTCGATCACCGCACCGCGGCCGAAGAGTTCCTCGATTTTCGTCCGACGCTTTTCTTCGGCGTGCCGACGATGTACATCCGTCTCCTCGATGCGCCGCCCGAGATCGCTTCGAGCATCCGCCTGTTCGTCTCGGGATCGGCACCGCTGCAGTCGCACGTCTTCGAGCAGTTCCGCCAGCGATTCGGTCACACCATTCTCGAGCGCTACGGCATGACGGAGACGCTGATGACGCTGAGCAATCCGTACTCTGGCGAGCGGCGTGCGGGCACAGTCGGATTTCCGCTGCCCGGCGTTTCGGTGCGCATCGTCGACGGTGAGCTGCAGGTCAGGAGCCCCACTGTTTTCGCGGGCTACTGGCGCAATCCGGATGCAACCGCGGCGGCTTTCGACGATGGCTGGTTCAAAACCGGCGATCTGGCGTCGGTCTCCGACGACGGCTACATCACGTTGTTAGGCCGCAAAAGCGATCTGATCATCTCCGGCGGATTCAACATCTACCCGCACGAGATCGAGGAGCTGTTGCTCGAGCAGGCGGGCGTGCGGGAGGCGGCCGTCATCGGAGTGGCGGACAAAATACGCGGCGAGGTGCCGGTAGCCTACATCGTCGGCGAGGCCTCGGAGGATGATCTCGAGCGCGCCTGCCGCCAGCAGCTGGCGTCCTTCAAAGTTCCGCGCAGATTCATCCACGTCGACGCGATTCCGCGTACCGCGCTGGGGAAGGTACAGAAGCACCTGCTGGCCGACGGCCTAGAATGATCCGATGCGAAAAGTGATGATGGCGGTTCTCATCGGAGCTCTGTCTGTCTGCGCCGTCGCCGCCGACATTCCGCCGGCGAAAAAGGCTCTCATCCATGAGCTGCTCCAGGCGACTCACGCATCGGACCGGGCCAGCGACGTCATCTTGCATCTATTCGGCGCAAAGGCGTCGCCCGAGGTTCAGGAAAAAATCCGCCGGGATCCGGGTACGGCGCAAATTGCCGAGAAGGCTGAGATGGATCTGTACGATCGGTATTTCACCGAGAAGCAGTTGCGCGATCTGGTCGCATTCTTCAAGAGCGACACCGGACAGCGGTACGTGACGGTCGCGCGCGAATTGTCGCAGCAGTCACAGCAACAAATCCGCTTCGCAGTCGCGGAGGACCTGCAGAGTGCGTTGGAGAAATCGAAAGCGGTCCGCACCCGATCTGACATGCGGACGCTCGCCACCGCAACCGAGGCCTTCGGCGCCGACAACAACAAATATCCGAACGCGCGCGACGTCGCCGGCCTGGAAAAGCAGCTCGTCCCGACTTACATCCTCACCTTTCCGCGAGTGGACGGGTGGGGACACGCCTTCGTGTACGTGAAGTCTCCCGACGGCGCGCACTACATCATCGCCAGCGCTGGGCCTGACGGAAAGCTCGAAACGGCCAGCACGTCATTCAAACCGCCGAAAAATCCGAGCGCTTACGGAGACGATCTCGTCTTCATCGACGGACAATTCGTTCGCGGCGGCGACGATCAGCGCTTCCCGTAAATCGCGACCACGGTCGGTCCGTGATAGGGGCGGGTCGGCGAACCTTCCGCGACCGCGACGCCGACCTCGTCGAATTGCCCGCCCAGGACATTGGCGCGATGGGCGGGCGAGTGCATCCAACCGTCGACGATTTCGGGAGCGGTTGGATACCCCAGAGCGAGATTCTCGCCGACCTCGCGGTAGTCGTAGCCTTCCTGCTCGACCCAATCCCACGGTTGTACGCCGGTGGGCGAAAAGTGCGAGAAGTAGTGCCCGTCAAACATGTCAGCGATGCGATCGGCTGCCGCGGCGGAGAGTTTCGGATCGACGTGCAGCGGCGCGACGCCGTGCGAGGCACGCTCGGCATTCATCGCGTCGATCACTGTCTCCACCGTCGCCTTCTGAGCGGAAACAGGCGCCGCCAGCGCAAGAGCGACAGCGATCGCCGTGAGGTAATGACGGATCATTGGACCGAGACCAGTATCGCAGCGTTATTGCTCGCCGTAAAGTGCCACAACTGTCGGTCCGCGATAGCCGCCCTCCGGCGATCCCGGCGCGATCGCGACACCCACTTCATCGTATCCGCCCCCAAGGACGTTGGCGCGATGACCGGGCGAGTGCATCCAGCCGCCGACGACCGCATCCGCGCTTCGATATCCGACCGCCAGGTTCTCGCCGATTTCGCGATACCTGTAGCCGCGACGCTCGACCCAGGCCCACGGTTCGCGGCCAGTGGGCGAGACATGATTGAAGTAACGCTGACGGAACATGTCGTTGAGCCGATCGACAGCCGCCGCGGAGAGCCTGGCGTTGATGCGTAGCGGCCTCAGGCCATACTGCGCGCGCTCGAGATTCATTGCCTCGACGACAGCCTGCGCCATTCCTGTCCTCTGCGGAGCGCGCCTCTCCGCAAAGAGCGACATCGGAATGGCGAGCGCGACTGCGAGGCCGAATGCCGTAACTCTTTGAAAATGCATATGATTTTCCCTGAATCGAATTTTGGACCGAGTGGAGTATCGCAATCGATGTGCCTCATTGCCGTCGCCAAGGGCTCACAAAAATTTCCGCTGGTGATCGCGGCCAACCGCGACGAGTTCTACGCCCGCCCGACCCGCGCCGCCCACGCCTGGGACGACGATCCGCGCGTGATCGGCGGCCGCGACCTGCGGGCGGGCGGGAGCTGGCTCGCGCTGCGGCGCGGTGGCCGATTCGCGGCCATCACCAACGTGCGGGGGGCCGGGCGGGCGGAGGGGGAGGGGGCACCGTCGCGAGGACTCCTGGTCGCGGATTTTGTTCGGGGCGACCAGTCGCCGATGCAATACGCTCGATCGATTCGCGGCGACGCGTACGCCGGTTTTCATTTGATCGTCGGCGATGGTGAGATCGTCCACTGCTCGAATTCAGGAATCGTCGGAACCATCGACGGCCTGTTCGCGGTCAGCAACGCGCCGCCGGGCGTGCATTGGGAGAAAGTCGACGTCGCGCGCGAGTTCGTCTCGAAAGCGATCGCACGGCATGAGCGTGCCGAAGATCTGGCAGAAGATCTTTTGCGTTTTCTGTCGACGCCGCGCGGCGGTCCGATCGAGCGCGAGGTCTTCGTCAGCCTGCCCGCTTACGGCACGCGCTCGTCGACGGTGATCGTCGGAGATCTTTTTGTCGAACAGAATTACGGACCTACAGGTGCGCGCGACGGAGCCGCAGTGCGTTTCCGATGACGGTGACGGAGCTGAAGGTCATGGCGGCGCTGGCGATCATCGGGCTGAGCAGCAATCCGAAAAAGGGATAGAGCACGCCGGCCGCGATGGGGACGCCGAGGATGTTGTAGATGAAGGCGAAGAAGAGATTCTGCCTGATGTTGTGCATCATCGCTTCGCTCAGATTGCGGGCGCGTACGATGCCGCGCAGATCGCCTTTGACGAGCGTGATGTCCGAGCTTTCGATCGCGACGTCCGTGCCGGTTCCCATCGCGATGCCGACATCGGCACGCGCGAGCGCCGGGGCGTCGTTGATCCCGTCGCCGGCCATGGCGACGCGGTGACCCTGCTCCTGCAATTTGCGGACAACTTCTTCCTTGCGTTCCGGCAGCACCTCGGCTTCGACGTGATCGATGCCGAGTTGTTGCGCCACCGCGTCGGCATTGGCGCGCGAATCGCCGGTCACCATCGCGACCGTGATTCCCTTCGCGCGCAGTGCGCGCAACGCTTCCGGCGTGGTCTGCTTGATCGGATCGACGAATCGGATTTGACCGGCGCGTTTTCCGTCGACCACAACGCCGCTTCGATCGATCTCCACGTCGTGCCCGTCGACGACTCCCGAGATCCCTTTTCCCGGGATGATTTTCACGTCGCTGGCCCGGCCGATGGTGAGTCCTCGCTCCTCGGCCGCCGCGACGACCGCGTGCGCCAGCGGATGTTCGCTGGCGCGCTCGACCGCTGCCGCCATCGCCAGCATCTGGTCGTCGATGTCGGTCGCCACGACCCGCGGCTTTCCTTCCGTCAACGTCCCGGTCTTGTCGACGACCACCGTGTCGACTCTCGACAACATCTGCAGCGCCTCGGCGTTGCGAATGAGAATTCCGCTGGTGGCACCCTTGCCGGTCGCGACCATCACCGACATCGGCGTTGCGAGTCCCACCGCGCATGGGCAGGCGATGATCAGGACTGCCACGGCGTTGATGAGCGCGTGCGCGACTCCGAACCGCAGCCAGACCGCGAAAGTGATCAGCGCCACTGCGATCACGATCGGCACGAACCACGCCGCCACCACGTCGGCAAGCTTCTGGATCGGCGCGCGGCTGCGCTGCGCATCGCCGACCATGCGGACGATGTGCGCCAGCAGCGTGTCGGATCCGACGCGTTGTGCTTCGATCACGAATGCGCCGGTGGTGTTGACTGTGCCGGCGGTGACCTTGCTGCCCACGCTCTTGTCAGCCGGAATCGGCTCGCCGGTGATCATCGACTCGTCGACCACTCCCGACCCTTCGATCACCACGCCGTCGGCGGCAATACGCTCGCCCGGCCGGACGCGGATTTGAAATCCCGGACGGAGTTGCTCGATGTCCACATCGACTTCGCTGTCGATCAAAATCACGCGCGCTGTCTTCGGCGCGAGCTGCAGCAGCGATTTGATGGCGTTCGAGGTTCGCTCGCGGGCGCGCAGCTCGATCACCTGACCGAGCAGGACCAGCGTAACGATCACCGCCGCCGGCTCGAAGTACAGCGGTCCGTGGATGAAAACCGACACACAGCTGAAGATGTAGGCCGCCGAAACGCCCATCGCGATGAGCGTGAACATGTTGAGCGATCGGATTCCGCGAAAGTAGAAGGGCCACGCTCCCCACAAAACGATGGGCGTCGCCAGCGCCAGTTGAACCAGCGGCGCGGGATCAAAAAAAATCGGCAGCGTCAGGATTGCGCAGATCACCAGGCGCCGGCGCATGTCGGCCAGCTCGGGATTGGGCTGGTCCTCCAGCGTCGCGACGCGCGGCTCGAGCGCCATCCCGCAGATGGGACAGAAGCCCGGGGCGTCCCGGACAATCTCCGGATGCATCGGGCAGGTGTACTCGGTCATTGCACCGGCCCTCCCATGAGATCCCTCTCCCGCTTGCGGGAGAGGGTGCCGCGAAGCGGCGGGTGAGGGCGTCACTGCGCCGGCACGTAGGTCGGATCGGTACTGAAGTTATCGATCACCGATCCGTACGACGCGATCCGCCCCGATCCGCCCGTCACTTCCACGCTAATCCGCGCGTTGTAGATGTTCGATCCGAGATTGAAGCTCGACAGAACACGGCCGAGCTGGCGGAATTCGTTGGCCGCGAGATCGAGCTCGGTCGACGCCGATACCTTCGAATCAGGAACGTAGGCCGTGATCCGCACATGCGCCGTATTGCCTGACAGCTCGGCCAGCCCGAGGTTCGATCGGAAGTTGGTCGATTCCTCGAGCTGCAGGATCTGCAGCGGACGATCGCCGGCGGCGATACCCTGCGCGGGCGACACGCCCGGAATGAACTGCCCGAACGTTCCACCCTGCGAGTCGATGGTGTACGTGCGGCCGGTGGCGACCATCTGCGAATTGCCGTTGGTCGTCAACACGATCGATCCACCCTGGCCGTTGGCGTTGAACATCGACACCACCGCATCATCGAAGGCGCGCACGCCGCCCGGCTCGATGCTGAACGGTCCGAAAGTCTTGGGCGTACCGCTGCTCTGCGGATAGAAGGTTGCGTTCACGACCGCCGCCTGTGTGCTGCTGCCGTTGTAGATACGGATGTCGGAATGGAAATTCGTCGCCGCGTTGGTGAGCGCTGCCATTCCGGGCAGCACGTAACGGCTGGCGCTGATCTGCGAGACCTGCACCGGCGTCACCGCCAGCGGATCGTTGGTGATTTTGTCGAGCACCGACGCATAAGCGCTCACGGAGCCGGTCGCGGATTCGACCGTCACTTCGATCCGCCCATCGTCTAGATTTCCGACGTCGTAGGCCGCGATGTTGTTCTGCTGCAGCTCGCCTGGTTGCAGCGAATACGGCACCATCCGCACCAGCGTCCCGCGGTCGTCAAGAATCCGGATCGTGCCGCTGGCAGGATTTCCCGATCCCTCCACGATTCCAAGGTTCGTGCTGAACTTCGAGGAGCTGGCGATCTGCTGCATGCTCAAGACCGGGTTGCCGGTCGGCGCCGGAACTCCTGGAAGTGGAACGACCGAGGCCTTGGTCGCGAATTGATTGAATGGAATTGCGGCGATGAACTGGCCGAACGTTCCTTTGTCGTTGAATGTGAAGGTACGGCTCGATGCGTAATTCAGAATCGAACCGGTGTTGAGCGGACGGATCTCCAGCGCGCCTGCGCCTGCATCGCCGGGAACGTCGGTGGCGCCGATGCCGAAGAAATCCTTCACGATGTCATTGAGCGCGATGGTCTGTCCGGCATCGGCGGTGACGGCTGTTGTCTTCGATGTCTTCGTTCCATCGGTCCGGATGGGGGTGTAGGTCACCTGGTACTGAACGCTGGCGCTGCTGGTGTTGGTGAGGCGGACGTCGGACTGGAACGGACCACGCGCGCCCTGCAGATGTGCGACGACGGGAATGATCAGAGCGTTCGACGGTGGAATCGTCTTGGTGCCCGGTCCGACCGGCGTCACCAGGCTGATCGTCACCGATTTCGTCGAGATCGTCGATCCGTTCGACTGCACGGTCAGCGTGCCGGTGTTTGCTCCGGGCGGGAGGTTGGTCGGATTCGCCGTGATGGTGACGTTGGTGCCGCCTGCCGGGATCGTTCCCGAAGCCGGCGACACGCTCAAATACGGCTTGTCGACCGCTGCCGTAAACGGGATATCGAGCGCTTGCTTGCCCGAGCCCGGCGGCTGATCGAGATGCACGAGGTAACTGATGGGCGCGGTGCTGCCGGCGGGAGCGACTCCATCTGTCGATCGTCCCGCTTGCGGCGCCAGAGCCTGCACCACGATCGAGACCGTGCCTGAATTCGGTCCTGGCGATCCGCTGCAACTGTTGGCGCGGACGCGGTAGTAGTACGTCGTGGTCGTCGTCACGCTGTGCGAAAACTGCGTGGAGAAACCGCTGACGTTTCGCGACGCGAAGTTCGCGCTGAAATCGGCAGCCGTCGATTCATCGACCGTGAAGCTGCTGTTCGGATCGGAAACCGGTGACCATGACACGATGTAGATCGATCCCGATAGCGTCACCGCCGGAACATTCGCGATCGGCGTGCAGGTCGCCACAGTGACGCCGGTCTCCGCGTATGCAAATCCCAGCTCGTCGCCGGTCGTCGAATTGATGACCTCCGTCACTGCGATGATGGGAAGGGGAGTGGGCGCGCCGGCAAGGGGCGCGACATTGCCCGTCATCGTGAACGACCCACCGGGCGCCAGCGAGCTGTCACCGATGCACAAGGCGAAGGGGAGTCCCACCGGCAGCGAGCTGCTGTCGAAGCACTGCTGGTTCGCGAAGGCTGGTGTCGTTCGGAAATTCGACACGCTCGCCTGGCCGGACGCGACGTCCACGAAGATCCCGCCGATGAATTCACCGCTGCAGACGCCTGTCCCGTTGTTGGTCGTGACACCGGTGCACGTCCCATTGACGCAATTGATCGACATGGTCAGGTTGCACGGCGTCGCCGCGATCGCCGGAAATGCCAGAAGCAGGGCGAGAGCCGTGAACGTGAGAATTCGGGACATGCCGGAGCCTCCTGCGTGGGATCGCTATTCTAGCGTAGCGTGCAGCCTCGCGAAATCGTCGAGGCTCAGCTCTTCCGCGCGCGCGCCCGCGTCGATGTTCGCCCGTTCGAATGCTGCCAGCACTTCCTCGCGCGAATGGTTTCTAAAATTAGTCAAGTTATTGACTAGTTTCTTCCTTCGCATTCGAAAGGCCGCGCTGATCAGGTCGATCAATTCCTGGGAAGCGAACGGTTTGCGATCGGGATCCAGGACCACCACCGCACTGCGGACTTTCGGCACCGGATGGAACGATCCCGGATCGAGCTTCATCAGGATGCGAGCGCTGGCGTAGAGCTCGCGATACAACGTCAGAAAGCCATACTGCGCGTCGCGCGGCCTGGCAACCAGGCGATCGGCGACTTCTTTCTGCAGCATGAAGACCGCGCGCCGAAAGTTCGGATCGGCGATCACCCGCCGCAGAATCGGCGTGCCGACGTTGTAGGGAAGATTGCCGACCGCGCGAAACGGGCGGGTGGGGAGGGGGACCTCGAGGGCGTCGGCGTTCACAATGCAGTCGCCGAATTTCCGGCGGAGCTTGCCGGCCAGCTCGGGATCGATCTCGATAGCCGTCACCTCCCCCAGGGTGATGAGCTTCTCGGTCAGCACGCCCTGGCCGGGTCCGATCTCGAGGATGACCTCACCCGGCTGCAGCTCGATGGCGTTGACAATTTTGTCGACGGCGCCCCGATTGCGCAGGAAGTTTTGGCCCCATTTCTTTTTTGGTATCACCAGCGGCAGTTTAGACTTAAGGACGATGGATCAGACCACGATCAACAATCAGATCGCGATCGCCCACGAAACGATCGCTGGCCTCCGCGCGGAAGTCGGACGCGTCATCGTCGGACAGCAAAGAATCGTCGACCGCCTCGTGATCGCGCTGCTCATCCGCGGTCACGTTCTGGTGGAAGGACTTCCGGGTCTCGCAAAGACGCTGCTGGTGAAGACGCTGGCCTCGGCCATCGAAGGGTCGTTCAAGCGCATTCAGTTCACGCCCGATCTTCTTCCCGCCGACATCACCGGCACGATGATTTTCGATCCCGCCGGCCGGACCTTCAACGCGCGTCTCGGACCGATCTTCGCCAACCTGATCCTGGGCGACGAGATCAACCGCGCGCCCGCGAAAGTGCAGAGTGCGCTGCTGGAAGCCATGCAGGAGCGGCAGGTGACCATCGGCGACACGTCGTACGCGCTGCCCGATCCGTTCGTGGTGATCGCGACCCAGAATCCGATTGAGCACGAAGGCACGTACGCGTTGCCGGAAGCGCAGGTCGACCGATTCGTGATGAAGCTGAAAGTCGACTACCCCAGCGCGGAAGAGGAGATGCGCATCCTGTCGCTCTATCTCGATCCGACCGCCGAGATTCCCTCGGTCAGGCGCGTCTTGCATCTCAACGATGTCCGTCAGATCGCGCATCTGGCGGCATCGGTTCACGTCGACGACAAGATCAGCCGCTACATCGTGCAGGTCGCGACCGCGACGCGGAAACCGAGCGACTTTCGTTTGCCGTCGCTGGCGCAGCACATCGCCTTCGGCGCCTCCCCGCGTGCGACGCTGGCGCTGGCGCACGTGGCCAAGGGCCACGCCTTCATCCTCGGCCGGGCCTATGTGATTCCAGAGGATGTCAAAGCGGTCGCGCACGACGTGCTGCGTCATCGGCTGGTGCTGAGCTACGAAGCCGCTGCGGAGCAGATGACCCCCGATCGGATCATCGATCAAATCCTCGGCGCCGTTCCCGTCCCGTGAGACTTCTTCACCGACAGCAACCGCAATTTCAGATGCCGGTCGCACGGCGCGTTCGCGACCTCGAGATTCTTTCGTCGCGCCTGATTCGCGCCGGTTTCGCCGGCGATTACCACTCCGCATTTCACGGTCGCGGAATCGAGTTTTCGCAGGTCCGCGAATATCAGCCCGGCGACGACATCCGCACCATCGACTGGAACGTCACTGCCCGCACCGGCACGCCGCATGTGAAGGAGTTCGTCGAAGAGCGCGATTTGACCGTCATCATCGCGGTCGACGTCTCGGCGTCGATGGGATTCGGTTCGGTGGACTGGCGCAAGTGCGACATCGCGGCCGAGCTGACGGCGGTCTTCGCGTTTGCGGCGGTCGAGAACATGGATCGCGTCGGCCTGCTGCTCTTTTCCGAGAATGTCCGCCGCTTCGTTCCGGCGCGACGCGGACGCGCGCACGCGCAGGTCATGGTGCATTCGGCCGTCGACGCCGCCATGCGGGGCTGCAGCGGGACGGCCGATTTCGATCGGGCAGCGCTGTATCTCGATCGCGTGAGCACGAAGCGCGCCGTCGTTCTGGTCGTCTCTGATTTCCTCAATCTCAATTTCGAACGCACCATGAAGCGGCTGAATCGCCGCCACGACGTCATCGCGGTTGCCATCAGCGATCCGCGCGAGGAGAGATTTCCGGCCGGCGCCCTGGCCAGAGTCGTCGATGCCGAAAGCGGCCGCATGCGTCTCATCGATCTCCGTTCGGCAGACGTCACACGGCGGGCGATGCAGCGCCAACAGCAGAACGTTCGCCGCTGGCGCGCTGCAGGTGTCGATGCCCTTTCGATCTCGACTGCCATGCCGTACGACCGCGAGCTTCTTCGATTTTTCCAGGAGCGCGTCAGGCGGATGTCGCGATGATCGCGTTTTTCCTTTTCATCACCGCCACCTTCCGCCCACCCGCGCCGACCGTCGGCGATCGCATCACCATCGATTTCCAGAAGCCGGTCGTGCTCGACCGATCGGAGCACTACGAGATCGTTTCCGAGCGAGGCAATCGAGTCGTGATCCGCACCTTCGAGCCGAAGCCGTTTACGATCAGCGGGACGGTGGGGGACATCCCATTTCAGGGTCTAACGGTCCCCGTCCGCTCGGTCCTGCGACCGAAGGACAATCTCGCGCCCGCGCCGCTCAAGCCGCCCATCGCGGAACCGTATCCGAAGCTTCCCTTCGTGCTGATCGCGATCGCCGCGCTGACGGCGATGGCGGCATGGACGGCGGTGGTGCTGCTCGACAAACGGGACGCGATGGCCGAGCCGGTCGTGCCGCCCGTCGAGCGTTTCCGCGCTGCCGTGGCCGGCGCGCGCACGTGGTCGCAGCTCGCCGATGCGGTGCGCGAGTATCTCGCCGTCACGACCCTGACGACCACCGAGGTGCTGCATCGCAATCAATCGCTGACGGTTGCCGAGATCCTGCGTCAGGGCGATCTCGAAAAATTCTCGCCGTGGGGGGCGCGCGCCGGAGATTTCCACGCGCTCAGGAAGCGGGCGCTGGAGTTGATTCCGCCTGAGCCGGAGGAGGTGGCGGCGTGACCCCAAGGCAGAAAGCAGAAAGCAGAAGGCAGAAGTCGATACTGGCGTATGTTCACTTCTGCCTTCTGCCTTCTGACTTCTGCCTTCGGGCGGATGGGCGGTGGCGGTGACGCGCTTCGCCTCTCCGCTGTGGCTGTTGGCGGCGCTGATCGTCATCGCGCGCATCGCGCTTCTGGTTCGCGATCGCCGCCGGCGGTTCGGCGCGTTCTCGATTTCGTCGATGGCGCTGGTATCGCTGAAGCTGCCCTTCCGCGCGCGATTTGCGGGATTGCCGTTCGTCCTCGAGTGTCTGGGGGCGCTGATGATGATCATCGCGCTGGCGCGGCCGCAGCGCGTGGTCCGGATGGCCAGCAACGATCGCTACGGCATCGACATCGTGGTGGCCCTCGACGCGTCCGGAAGTATGGCCGCCGAGGATTTTCGTCCGCGCAATCGATTCACGGTCGCGAAGGATCTGATCGGCGATTTCATTTCGCGGCGTCAGGATGACCGCATCGGCATCGTGACCTTCGGTGTCCGCGCCGCGACCCGCGTTCCGATCACGTACGACCGCGAGATCGCGCAGACCATTCTCGACCGGGCCCAGGTCGGCGAGAACGGCGACGGCACCGCCATCGGTCACGCCATCGCCACGGCCGTCAATCGGCTGCGGACCTCGAAGACGCGCACGCGCGTCATCATTCTGGTCACCGACGGCGTGAACAACGCCGGCTCGATCGAGCCGATGACGGCGGCAAATATTGCATCAAAATATGGTATCAAAATTTATACGATCGGAGTGGGCAGCCGCGGGGCGGTGCCCATCCCGGTGAAGCGGCAGGATTCGCTGACCGGCGAGATCGTCACGTCGTATCAACTCATCCGTGCCGATCTGGACGAGGAAACGCTTTCGACCATCGCAAAGTCGACCGGCGGCGAATATCTCCGCGCCACCGATGCGCGCACCATGAGCAGCGTGCTCGATCGGATCGACAAGCTCGAAAAGACGCGATTGACCGCGCCGAAGAGCGAAAAGGTCGACGACCTCTACACCGGTCCGCTGGCCGCGGCCCTGGGCGCCCTGGCGCTGGCGCTCGCTTCGGGAGAAACGCTATGGCAGAAAATCTCGGCCTGACGTTTCGCTCGCTTCCGTTGCTGGCGCTGACGGCGCTGGCGCCGATCGCGCTCATCTTTCTGATGGCGCGGGAGCGCCATCGGATGCGCGTGGCGCGTCGCTTCGTGTCGGAAAATCTACGAGGTATTTCGAATCCGCTTCGCGCGCTCCGGCCTTATCTGATGGGTGTTGCACTGCTGGCGGCCGCGATCGCGCTGGCCGGACCGCGCGCCGGCTTCACGGTGATTCCGGTCGAAGCGCGCGAGTCGAATCGCGTGATTGCGATCGATGTCTCCGACAGCATGGGCGCGACCGACGTCGGCGCGTCGCGCCTCGACGCCGCCAAAGCAATCGCGAAGCGAATTATCGAATCGGATACCGGCCGCATCGGACTGGTGATCTTCGAATCGCGCGCCGAAGTTGTTTCGCCGCTCACCAGCGATGACGAAGCGGTGTCTGCGCTGATCGATTCGATCCAGCCCGGCGAAGTTGCCGACCCCGGCACGGACCTGGCCGGCGCAATCCTCGGCTCGATGCGCATTGTCGATTCCGATCCGACCCACAAGGCCGACGTCATCCTCATCAGCGACGGCGAGGATCAGGGAACGCGGCTCGAAGACGCCCTGCACCGCGCCCATGAGAAGGGCGTGGTTGTGTCGACCATCGTCATCGGCTCGACCGGCGGCAGCTCCATTCGCCGCGCCGATGGCGGCGATCTCCGCGATGACTTCGGCGACGTCGTGCACACCTACGCGCATCCGGAGGTCATGCAGCAGATCGCGCGCGCAACGGGTGGACGTTTCTACGCCAATCCGTTCGGCGAACACGATCTCGACTCGCTGGCCGGGCCTCCGTCATCGAAGGGCCGCAACAAGAACGTGAAGGTCCCCATCGAGCGTTTTCAATGGCCGCTGGCGCTGGCGGCATTGGCAATGCTCCTGGGCTCGTTCACGAATCGAGGCGCCGAATGATCGCGGTACTGCTGCTGGTATGGAACGTCGCGCAGTTGTGGCGCGATACCAATTCGCACGCCGCCAATGCGCACGGCGTGAAGGCATTCTCCCAGAAAAAATATGGGGACGCTGTCAGAGATTTTGGCGCCGCCAATGCCATCGCCCCATCGTCGCGCCGGGCCTTCAACCTCGGCACGGCCCAGGTCGCGGCCGGCAATCGCGAGCAGGGATCGTCGACCCTGGCCAGGGCCATGAGCGATGCCC
>DASPZU010000087.1:0-144999 GCA_035636095.1 Thermoanaerobaculia bacterium | reverse complement strand
GCGCGTGCGAGGAGCTCGGCCTGGTTGTAGCCGCGTTGACGCAGTTTCGCGCGATGCATGGGGACGGGAACGATGGCATCGAAATCGAGATCGCCGCGCGCGCAAATGACCGACTCGAGGAGCTCCGCCAGCGGCGCGTCGAGAAAATCGTGGCGCTCGAACTTGAAGGCATGCAGCAGACGCTCCAGCGATCCGCGGTAGTGTCCCCACGCCTCGGTCCAGCCGACCGGCAGCGGATCGTCGAGACAGGAGATGCAGCGGAATCCTTCCCCACCCGCGCTCCACGGCATGGCGCACGAATCGCATTTCGCGCCCGTGATTCGCGGCAGCGCCGACCAGCATCCGGCACAGCAGGACGCCTTGCGTTCGCGCCACGGCAGCTCGCGGTCGCAGACAACGCACGACGCGTGCAGAACGATTCGCGCCGTCTCGCGTCCCAAGATGGAGAGCGCCTCGAGCACGGGGCACATTGTACTTTGCGAGGAGTGATTCGATGCGTATAGTGACCGCCATGAGGAAATTCGTTTTCGCGCTGGCATTTTTGCTTCTCTCCGCGGTGCCGGCGATGGCGCAGACATCGGAGTTCGGCCTGACCATCGGAGGCAGCAAGCGGCTGATCAGCCATCGCGACCAGGCCAAGGGACTGGGCGTCAGCGACAGCTTCAAATTCAGCAACTCCGTCCGCGAGCTCTTCTACGCCGTGCAGCTCGATCCCGGAACATTTTTCAAGATCAAAGGCGGCCAGATCGAAGCCCCGGTCGCATTCCAATTCGTCAACGCCGCCGGCGCAAAAGCTCGTACCGATGTTTCGAAGGGTAAAGTCGAGCACATCGACGCCATCATCGACTACCGATTCTCCGAGCCGTTTGGATCCACCGGACTCTTCGCCGGCGCAGGACTCTATCGGCAGCGGGCGACGCTCAGCGATCTGGCGATTCCGGAAGTGCAACGGGGCGATCAGACGGAAACGAATTACGGATTCCAGGGCGGCGTCAACGGCGACTTTCCCATCACGCGACGCACCGGATTCATCGCCGAGCTGGCGTACCACTGGATCAACTACAACTACAAGGTACGGTACGTGACGCTCAGCGGCGGGCTGCGCTTTTCGTTTTGACCACGTCCGGGGCACGCGACTTGCTCCTCCTTCGTTGATCAAAGGAGGACGCCATGGCTCAGTTTATTCGCGACGTTATGACGCCGAACCCGGCCAGTGTCACAGAAAAAGAGAGCGTCAAGCGCGCGGCAGAAATCATGAAACGCGAAGACGCCGGCGTGGTGCCGGTGCTCGATGGCCGCAAGATCGTCGGCATCGTCACCGACCGCGACATCGTCGTTCGCGTCATCGCCGAAGGGAAAGATTGCTCGAACGCCAAAGTCGGCGATGCGATGAGCAAGCAGGTCCGCACCGTCAAGGACGACACACCGGTCGATGACGTTCTGGAGTTGATGAGCCGCGAGCAGATCCGCCGCGTGCCGGTGTGCAACTCCAGCGACGAGCTGGTCGGAATCGTCTCGATCGGCGACATCGCCAGCGAGTCCAAAGACACCGTCGGCGTCGGACGCGCCGTCGAAAATATCAGCGAAGCGCCGCCGAACAATTGAGGTTGCGACGTTGCGGGGTCTCGTGGTCTCGGGGTGCTTCACCGCGAAACCGCGCGACCACGAGACCTCGCAACCATTACACTAGCGCGATGCAACGCATTGTTCGCATCGCGCTGGTTGTTTTCCTCCTTACATTTCCCGCCCTCGCGCAACAGAAGCGCGCCGTCACCGTCGACACCCACGCCGACACGCCCACCGAGTACATGGAGCATCCCTTCGACCTCGGCGCGTGGAACGCGCGCGGGCATTTCGATTACCCGCGGATGAAGGCCGGCGGACTGGATGCCGAATTTTTCGCCGCCTACGTTCCCGCGAAATATGCCAAAGAGGGCGGCGCCGCCGCCTTCTGCATGAAGATCATGGAGACCATCCACGAGATGGTCGACAACTATCCGCAGTGGGTGCGCTTCGCGCAGTCGACCTCCGACATCCGCAGAATCACCGCCGACGGCAAGCGCGCGATCCTCATCGGCATCGAAGGCGGCCACGCCATCGAAGACTCGCTCGAGCTGCTCCGCGGGTTCTATCGCTTCGGCGCGCGCTACATGACGCTCACGCACACGAATACGAACAACTGGGCCGACTCGTCAACCGATGAAGCAAAGCACAACGGTCTGACACCGTTCGGCAAGCAGGTCGTCCTGGAGATGAATCGCCTCGGCATGATGATCGACATCTCGCACGTCGCTGACAAAACTTTCTACGACGTCATCGAGACCACCAAAGCTCCCGTCGTCGCATCGCACTCGTCGGCGCGCATCTTCTCCGATCATCCGCGCGACATGACCGACGACATGTTTCGCGCCGTGGCGAAGAATCACGGCGTGGTGCAGGTCAACTTCTATCCCGTCTTTCTTTCGAACGATGTGCTCAAAGCCTCGCGTGAGCGCGATGAGCGCCTCAAACCCGCCATCACCGAGCTCAAGAGCAAAGACCCTGCCGAAGGAACCCCTTACCAGGAAAGTGTGAAGAAATTGTTGGCCGACAATCCGCTGCCCAAGGTTCCCTGGGCAGTGATCGTCGATCACATCGATCACATCGCCAAGGTGGCCGGCGTCGACAGCGTGGGCATCGGATCGGACTTCGACGGCATCTCGGTCACGCCGGAAGGGATGGAGGACGTGAGCAAGCTCCCCAAAATTCGTGCGGAATTGAAACGGCGCGGTTACAGCGAAGGCGATATTCGGAAGATCATGGGCGAAAACCTGATGCGCGTTTTTGCCGAGGTCGAGCGGGTCGCGCGGCGGATGCAGAGAGAATCGGTTGGAAATGCAGCGCGCTGAGCGTTCGTTTCACTGGATCGTGAAAAAAATCGTCCCGGGAATCCTGGCGTTGGCGTTTGCC
The DNA here is from genome assembly GCA_035636095.1 of Thermoanaerobaculia bacterium. Taxonomy (GTDB): domain Bacteria; phylum Acidobacteriota; class Thermoanaerobaculia; order Gp7-AA8; family Gp7-AA8; genus Gp7-AA10. Next base: position 142,050 of record DASPZU010000087.1, on the reverse strand, counting down.
CTCGGCGCAGTTGCTCAAGAGCCGCCCGAGCCCCCGCCTCCTCCGCTTGGCGATCGCGCCGAGAAGCTGATCAAAAACGCTCTGCCGACCTGCTCGGAAAAAGTCGAGATGACGCGGGCCGCTCTGGTGCACAAGCTTCCCATCAACATGTCCGGCAATGTCATTCAGCTCAAGAGCGATCGACAAACGTGCGCCGGGCAATGGGTCGCGATCGTCTCTCGCGAGGGTGGCTTCTACCTCGGAGTGCCGTGGTTCATCGAAGGAGTCAGCGGCCCGACGACCGAGATGAAGTTGAAGAAATTCGCGTGGGAGAATCTGCAGCAGAGCTACGATCCGGTGATCGACCGCAAGCCGACTCGGGAAGGCCTGTACAAGGTGACCATGCTGCAGACCACCGAGCGCGGCAAAGTGCCGATGGTGGGCGAGATCGATGCCACCGGCAAGATCTTCTTCTTCGGGCACTTCTATCCGATCGGCGAAGATATTCGGGAATCGCGGCTGAAGAGTTTTCAGCCCTTCCTCGACAAATCGCCTTTCACGGGATCGGCCAGGCCGGCGGTCACGGTCGTCGAGTTTTCGGACTTCGAGTGTCCATCCTGTCAGCGTGCGTCCGGTTTTGTGAAACCGATTCTCGAGAAATACAGCGATCAGGTGCGCTACGTGCGATTCGATCTGCCGCTGCTGACGATCCATCCGTGGGCGTTTGCCGCGGCGGTGGCGGGACGCGCGATCTGGCAGCAGAAGCCGGACGCGTTCTGGGAATTCAAGAAGCAGGTTTACGCGAACCAGGACAAGTTGACGGCCTTCACCTTCGATGAATTCGCGCGCGGCTTCGTGGAGGACCACGATCTCGACGTGAAGAAATACGATGCCGACATCGCCTCCGCCGACATCCAATCGACGATCCTGGGCGGCGTCGGCGCCGCGTTCTCGAATGACGTCCGCGCCACCCCGACCTACCTCGTGAACGGAACGTACGTCGATCCGGGGCCGGAGGGAAAGGCGCTGGAGAGCTACGTGGCCGGGCTGATCAAGAAGTGAGTTGTTAGGCGGCCCGCGCCAAGCGGCGACCGGCATCGGTACGAGTTGGGCGGGCACGAGTTTTTTACGTGGCGAACCAAACACAACGGCACTCTCTTTTTCTTTGGTTCACCCGCTTCGCCTCGGCGGGAGTGGCTTCGGCAACCTCCGAATTGATCTACAGGCTTTTCCTCGTTCCTCGGCTGTTGAATTTCTACTCCGTCCCGATTTATTGGTGGCTACTTGTTTTTTCGCCTGTGATCCTGGTCTTCCTTTTGTTGCTGGTTCTTCGCCCAGCAGACTGGCTCGCCGTTGCCATTTCGGTGGCGCTGGGCGTCGCCACGGCTCTGGTGGTAATCGACGCGCGCCGCGGCAGCGCTGGCTTACCGGTAAGTCACGATGTTTTCTTCGGAACACGCGAGTACCTGTTCGACACGATCTATCGAACGGCCTTGCTCCTTGCGCTCTTCGCTTTCGTTTCGTGGCCAACTTCTTTTGTCATTAATTTCGTGCGCAAGCGCTGGAGAGCCGCCTAACTTGCGTGCAGCAGCCGGCGATGACGCACAGATTCCACAGTGGTCTACCGGCGAGACGCTGGTCTGGTCATGCGAAAGATGAAACGTCTGCTCGAACCACAGTTTGAGGTTCCCGTTTCACTGACCGACGCCTGGGCGTTCCTCGGTCGAGTTCTAAACGCAGGGAATCGGACAAGGACCGGCCGTCGTCGGTTTCATCGAAAACGTCGGACGCGGAACCGTGCCGGAGGTGGGCATGACATGCAGCGTCAACGTGTCCCCTGCGATTGAGCCCGAAAAATGCGCCGGCGGCGCAGGATTGATCGAGACCGGTCCGACTTCGATGCGATAAGTGCCATCGACGTCAAATGTTCCGTCGGACCGAATCGCCGGCTTCGGAAATTGACCGTGGCCGCAACCGACAGCGAAATCGCATCCCGAATCGCCGACCGACAGACAACCGCCGTCGCCGCTCCATCGTCCGCTGGCGAGCGTGATCGCGCGCGGCTCGGTCGGATTGCCGCAAGCGGCCAGTGTGCAGAAGAGCACGATTGCGAGACGCCGCATCAACTTATGATACTGGGATGAACCGCGACGAAAAAGAGATTCGCGACCTCATCGACCGCTGGCACCGCGCCACGCCGGCCGGCGACCTCGACACGATCCTCACTCTGATGGCCGACGATGCGCTGTTCCTGCGCGGCGGCCAGCAGCCGATGACGAAAGCAGATTTCGCGAAGAATTTCCGAGCGATGCCGGCTGACATCCAATCGACACACGAGATCAAGGAGATCTACGTCAGCGGCGATCTCGCTTACTGCTATTCGCACATCAGTGTGACGATGGGCGGCAAAAAACGAGAAGGTCCGACCTTCACCGTCTTTCGAAAGGTCAGCGGCAAGTGGGTTTTGTCGCGCGACGCGAACATGCTCGCGTGAGGAAGAAAACCGATTACTCGAAATTCGTCTGGAGCCTTCCCGATAAGCCGCGCCTGGAATACTTCAACATCACTCGCGACCGGCTCGCCGACATCGCCGCGAGGGTCGCGAACTTCGAGCCCCCCTACGAGTACCTCAAGAACGTGCGAGCGGGATTCGATTCTGCGATTCGGTTCATGCTCGACCGTTGCCTCGAGGGCGAAAAACTCGCCTGCGCGGCACGCGACATGTTTGTTGTCCAGCAGAGGAATTGGTTCAGGCCGTCGGCCCTTGCCAGCAGTAGTGACGATCCGTGGCGCGAATTCTTCACAGCCCACGAAGGCGATTACCCCGCATACATCAAGAGGTACTATCCCTGGCGTTATCCCGGCGGGATTTCCGGCCCCGACGCCATCAAGCCCGATCCGAACCTCGACGACTATTTCAACGCCGCCGTCCTCGACAACCTCGGCGCCTACGGCTTTCGCCGGCTGTCGCGCTCTTTCAAGTCCGAGGTGCTCTCACGTCCGCTCGTGATCAAGTGGGAGAAGGGGCAATTGTCAATGACCATGCTGGTCTCGCTCGAAGTCCCGACGCTCGCGCATAGCGAAAGAATTGGATTTCCGTTCGCTTTCAGCGCAGGAACGTTCGATCACTCCATGGTCTCGAACGTGGAGAAACAGTTCCACTCGTTTTTTGGAGAATACGGAAAGATTTTTCCGGACGTTCTGTCGGCGCTCGATCAAGGCATTCGAGCGCAGGAGGCGTGGCTCACAAGGACTGCCAAACGAGGTCGAGGAACGCCTTGAGCATCCGCGCTGTCAGTCCCCAGATCTCGTAGTCGCCGTGACGATAAAAGTAGGCCGGATATTTTCGGTCGCGAAACGTCACCAGGCGCACTTCCGGCTGCGCGATGTCCAGCAGTGCCTCGATGGGCACCTCGAAAACCTCGGTGACCTCCGCTTCCTGCAGGACGTAGTCGATGCGCTCGCGAATCACGCCGACGAAGGGCGCAACCAGAAACCCGCTGTTGGTGATGACGTCGTCGAGGCGGCCGATCAGTTCGACCGCCCCGCGGTGAATGCCGACCTCCTCCTCCGCTTCACGAACGGCCGCTGCTTCGAGCGATTCATCCTGTTCGACCGCGCCGCCCGGAAATGCGATCTGGCCGCTGTGGGCGGCCAGATTCGCCGAGCGTCGCGAAAAAAGAATCGACCACGCCTCCTTCACGCGAACGATGGGAACGAGAACGCACGCGCGGCGATATTCAGGAGCATCGATCTCGATCGCCGGGCGGCGGCCGAGGATCTGACGCAGGCGATCGAGCGAGGCGTCAGTGAACCGCGACACGCGCCCACGCCTGCGGATCGACGGCCGGAATTCCCTGAATCGCGTGCACGAGATCGACCGATCGTCCGCGCAGCTCCAGCGGAAGCTCGATCGTCGCAGTCGCGCCCGGCTCGAGATCTCGGGGCAGATCGATCCACAGACCGTTCGCGACGATGTGGTATCCCGGCTCGCCGTACGCCCGCGCTTTCAACGTCGATTCGCCGAGGTTGCGGACAATGATCGCCGTCGCGTCCCTGCTCACGACCTCGAGATTTGGGAAAAGAGGGACCGACGACGAGACCGGTCCTGAGTCCTGAGTCCTGAGTCCTGAGTTTTGCAGCGCCGCGAGATAGCCGGCTACCGTCAGCTCCATCCGCGCGTTTTGTTTCAGCCATCGCTGCTGCGCTTCCGAGGGATCGGGGAGAGTTCGCAAGAAAAAATCGGTCAGCGCCGCGACCTCGCGATCGCCAAAGGGGATCTTCACGACGCAATCGTCGGGCAGCTCCGCGAACTGCGCGTAGTCGCTGACGGCCAACGGTTTTCCGGCCTCGAATGCTCGAATGAGCGTGCCGGAAGTTTCGCCGGCGGTCGGATAACGGAGATTGACGATCCGATCGACTTCGCCGAAGTAGCCGGCAAACGCATCGTCCGCAACGTAGCCGCTGAAAGCGATCCCGTCGCCGGAGAAGACGGAGAGGTCGATGTTAGGCGCCGGCTCGCCGACGACCAGGAGCCGGACATCGCGATTCACTTCTCGAGCCTGGCGGAACGCGGCAAGTACGACATCCGCGCGCTTCGCGGAGGTCAGAAAGCCGAAGAGACCGATGACGTGCTTGCGGCCGCTCTTGGGCACATGCTGGGGCTGATAGGGATGCGGCACGACATGAATCGGCGTCCGCACCCCCAACGATCGCAGACGATCCGCCGAATAGCGGTTGTGCACGATCACGGCACGCGAGCGGTTCGCGATATCGATCGATGCCGGCAGAAGAAAATTTCCCATCTCGCTGTGCAACCCCGCCGCCCTCCCCCGCGCCCACGCCGCCCCCACCGCCCCGTGATTGGCCTCCAGCGCTTCGACATAGCCTTTGACGTCGCCGCGCGCCAGCGTCATCTCGACGATCAGATGATGCAGCACGATGTCGTGCAGCACGATCACGCCGGGATTGCGCATCGCCTCTTTGTAGATCCACTCGTGGTGGGGATTGTTGCCGAGCTGGTAAATGAAGTCCTGAGTGCTGAGTGCTGAGTTCTGAGTGCCGTCTTCGATCAATTCGAGCTCCACATGCTCGCGCAACTTCGGCACTAGCATCGACGCGTAGTGCGCGACACCTGTGCGCGCCGGCGGCATGGGCGTGAACATTGCGACTTTCATTCCGCCGTCGTCCGCGCTCGCTGGGCGAGGTAGGCCTCGACGAAGCCGTTGATATCGCCGTCGAGCACGCGCTGCACGTCGCCCACCTCATATCCGGTTCGCAGATCCTTCACCAGTTGGTAGGGCTGCAGAACGTATGACCGGATCTGCGATCCGAACGCGATGTCCTTCTTCTCACCTTCGAGCTTCTCCTGCTCCTCCTGCCGCTTGTCGAGCTCGACCTGATACAGCCGGGCGCGCAGCAGCTTCATCGCGACGTCGCGGTTCTTGTGCTGACTCCGTTCGTTCTGACACGTGACGACGATTCCGGTCGGCAGATGCGTGATGCGCACCGCCGAGTCGGTCACGTTCACGTGCTGGCCGCCGGCGCCCGACGATCGGTAGGTGTCGACGCGAAGGTCTTTGTCGTTGATCTCGATGTGGATGTCCTCGTCGATGTCGGGATAGATGTACACCGACGCGAAGGACGTGTGCCGTCGCTTGGCAGCATCGTAGGGCGAGATACGGACCAGGCGATGCACGCCGTGCTCCGATTTCAGATAGCCGTACGCATAATCGCCGCGAACCATCATGGTCGCGCTCTTGATGCCTGCTTCCTCCCCGGCCTGATAATCGACGGTCTCGGTCGTCCATCCTCGGCGCTCCGCGAAACGCAGGTACATGCGCAGCAGCATCTCGGCCCAATCCTGCGATTCGGTTCCGCCGGCGCCGGGATGGATGGCAACGATGGCGTCGCGATCGTCGTGCTCGCCGGAGAGCTTCATGGTCAACTCGATCTGATCGATTTCAGACTCGAGCTGCGCCACCAGCGCTTCGATGTCGGCGTCGACGTTCTCGCCGTCGCGCTGCAGCTCCATCAGCACGTCGAGCTCTTCCGATTTGGTGTTGAGCGACTCGCCGGCCGCGACGCGCTTTTCTATGCGCGAGCGCTTGCGGCCGAGTTCCTGCGCGGCCTGCGGGTTGTCCCAGAATCCGGGCGCGGAGATCTGCCGCTCGATCTCCTGCAGCGACTTGCGGGCCGAATCGAGGTCAAAGATAGCTCCGGACCGAGGCCAGCCGGTCGCGCACTTCAGGGATCTTTGTGATCGTCTCTTCTTTCATGTCTCCTACTCTAAGGGATGAGGGCGGAGGGATGAGGGATGAACGCTCCGCGCCGGCCATCAGCCCTCATCCCTCAGCCCTCATCCCTTTTTCCGCAACATCGCAAAAAGCACAACGAAACATGCCACCCACGCGAACCAGTCACCCAATCTTACATAGAGCGTGGTCGTGTGTCGTGGTTGAAACCGCGCGTAGATAATGCCCTGACGGTTCATCGGAATTTCCTCGACGATCCGGCCGGTCGGATCGACGAACGCCGAAATGCCCGTCGTACCTGCTCGAAGAAGGTAACGATCGGTTTCGACTGCCCGCAGCCTGGCCTGATTCAGATGCTGCCTGGGCGCCGACGTTCCGTCGTACCAGGCGTCATTGGTGATGGTGACCAGCACGTTCGCGCCGTGAACCACCTGCGTCCGCGGAATCTGCGGGAACACGATTTCGTAGCAGATGGCAGGGCCGTAGCGCAGCACGCCCGCCAGCGGCGTCTCCTTCGTGCCGAACTGGAAGTTGCCGACTTGGTGCACCAGTTTGCTCGCGAAGAAAAGCATCTTGCGCAGCGGCACATACTCACCGAACGGCACAAGGCGGATCTTGTCGTAGTGCCCGATCGTGCGTCCCCCGCTGACCAGGAAGGCCGCGTTCCAGATCCGATTTGGATCCTCCGGGTCCTCGGCAACCGATCCCAGGATGATGTCGACGGCGGAGTGGTGGGAGACCGATTCAATTTCGTTGCGGAAAAAATCGGTCGTGCTGTACGAAAGCGGCACGGTCGACTCCGGCCAGATCACGATCGACGCGCCGGAGCGAATGGCCGTGTCGGTCATGTTCATCATCCGCTGAAAAATCTCGGTCAGGCTCCTGGCGTCCCATCGCATTTCCTGCGAGATGTTCGGCTGCACAAGCGCGGCGGTGTAGGTCGGCCCGCTTTGACGCGCGATCAGTTTTTCTGCCACCAGTCCAGTCGCCCACCACACGAAGCAGAGGATCGTCACCGACGCGACCACAGCCGTGACGCGCATGCCGTGCGGCCGTGTCGCGATCAGCCAGGCCACGGTCGCCGATGGAATGAGGATGAGAACGCCTAACGCGTACGGGCCCGCGACGCGATCGAATTGCAGCAGCGGGGTGTAATCGACGATGGCCCCCGCGATCAGATTCCAGGGGAACCCGGTCAGCAGATACGTGCGCCCGTACTCGATTGCCGCCCAGGCCAGCGGAATCAGAAGCCAGCGGTGAAACGGATCGCCGGGCCTGATGCGATAGACGACCAGGCCGAAAAGGCCGCCGTAGAGACCGAGGACGATGCACATCGCGACGAAGATGAGGAGGCCGGTGATGTATGGCAGCCCGCCGTAGTGCGACATCACCCGCACCACCCACGGGACCATGATCAGCCACGCCGTGAACTGAGAGATCCAGCCGAGGAGAAATGCATCGCGAGCCCGTGTCGCGCGCGCGAGGATGATGAAGAGCGGAATGGGCGCGATGAAAATCAACCAGCCCATTGCGGCATTGGGAAAGGCCAGCGCGAACAAGACGCCCGAGATGATTGCGAGAAGAAAGCGCATTCGTTACGAGGTCTCGCGGTTGCGTGGTCTCGGAGTGCAGTACTGCGAGACTGCGCAACTTCGAGACCTCGAGACTACTTCTTGAACAAGGCGTCGAACGCTTTGCGCGCGTCGTCCGGCGTCTGCGGCTGCCGTGCCTTGTCGGCGGCGAGATCCTTGGTCACTTTAGGTTTGAAAAAGGTGCATGTATTGCGCGCGTGTTTGTTTGCGACGCGCGCCGGGATGTTCTCCCGGCATTCCCACGTCGTGGTGGTGTCGAAAAAGCGGCAATTCCCGCAGGTGTGGAGATCGGCGCCGCATTTCACACAGGTCTCTTCGAAGGTGGGGTCTTCCAGGCCGATACGCTGCGTACCGCAGCGATTGCATTTGAACACCTCCGGCCCAAACCCGCCCGCCGTCCGCCCGCGGGGCGCGCCCTCGATGCGCTGTTGCCGCTGCTCCGGCCGCGGCGTCTGCGGACGATCGCCGCCGCCCGAATGCGAGCTGTATCCTCCACCGTCCTGATATCCCTTATGTTTGTATTTGCGGTCGCCCACGTTCACCTCACCAGCACGAAATAGATCGCCCCAACGATCAGAATCATCGCGACCACGAACAGAATCAGCCGGATCGCTATTTGCGCCATCTTCAGGAGCACCCAGATGACGAGGATGACAACGAGAATCCCGATGAGCTCCTGGAGGCTGGGCATGTCGGGGGTAAAGCTAGTGTAGCAGGGTTCTCAGAGAATCAAACGCACCGGCTGCTCCAGGTATTGCCTGAGCGTTTTCAGGTACTCCGCCCCCGCCGCGCCGTCGACCACGCGGTGATCGCAAGACATCGTAATCTTCATGCGATCGCGGACCACGATCTGCTTTTCGATCACGACAGCCTGCGAGCTGGCCGCGCCGATGGCGAGAATGGCGACATTGGGCGGATTGATGATGGCCGTGAACTCCTCGATTCCCCAGGCGCCGAGGTTCGAGATGGTGAATGTGGAGCCCTGGTACTCCTCCGGGCGCAGTTTGCGATTCTTCGCTTTATCGGCGAGCGCGCGAACATCGTTGGCAATGTCCGCCAGCGATTTCTGATCTGCGTTTCGGACGACGGGTGTGATCAGGCCCTCCGGAGTCGACACCGCGACTCCGATGTGGATCTCGCCGTGTTGCGTGATGGCGTCATCGCCCCAGCTGGCGTTGACGTAGGGATGATGGCGCAGCGCCAGCGCGGCCGCGCGGATGACAAAATCATTCACACTAATCTTTACGCTTTCGATCTCGTTGAGCTGCTGGCGCAGCGACAGAAGATTCGTGACGTCGTAGTCGGCGGTCAGATAGAAATGCGGAATCGGACCGGTCGACTCTGCCAGGCGCTTCGCGATCGTGCGGCGCATTGCGGAGAGCGGGATCTGCTGGGTTTGGAGTGGTGGAGCCCCGCTGACCTCAGCGGGCTTGCGCGCCGCCGGGGTCGGCGGCGCCCCACCTACGCCCTTGACATCCTTCGCGATGATGCGGCCCTGCGGCCCGCTGCCCTGGATCGCGTCGAGGCTGACACCCATCTCGCGCGCCATCTTGCGCGCGAGAGGCGATGATCGACGTTTGCCGCCATCTACCACGCGTAGAGGCGTCGATCGATCGATTCGGGGGCCTTTCATCTCGATCGCTTCGGCGTATTCGCCGGTGGTGTGCTTGACGGAGTCCTTTCTATCGGTAGCCCGCCTCTGTGTGGCGGCGGCCGCCTCGGCCGCTGCCGGGCGGGCGGGGGCGCCCGCCCCCACACTCTCTCCCGGCGCCGCGATGACCGCCAACCGCCCCCCCACCGGCACGACTTGCCCTTCCTGCGCTTCGACCTGACCGATCGTGCCGTCCTGCTCGGCCTCGAGATCGAGATTGACCTTGTCGGTCTCGATCTCGAGAAGCGGCTCGCCTTTCTTGACCGCGTCGCCCGCCTTCTTGTACCAGCGGACGACTTTGCCTTCGGTCATGGCGTCGCCCATCTTGGGCATGATGATCTCAGCCATTCGCGTAGAGCACTTTCTTCACCGCCGCGATCACCTGCTCCTCGTGTGGCGTCGCCAGTAATTCCAGGTTGCGCGCGTAGGGCATCGGCACATCTTCGCCGGTCACGCGTTCGACCGGGGCGTCGAGCTCGTCGAAATTATGCTCGGTGATGCTGGCCGCGATTTCTGCCGCCGCGCCGAATGGCTTCCACTGCTCCTGCACCACCACACAGCGATGCGTCTGCGACACCGACTCGTAGGCCGGCTCGAGATCGAGCGGCCGCAGCGTGCGCAGATCGATCACTTCGCATTCGATGTCTTCATCTTTCGACAAACGTTCGGCTGCCGTCAGCGAAACCTGCAGCATTCGGCTGTACGAAACGATGGTGACGTCGTTTCCCTCGCGCGCCACGCGTGCCTGGCCGAACGGCACAGTGAAGTCGGCATCATCGGGAACCTCGCCCTTCATGCCGTAGAGCGCGGCGCTTTCGAGAAAGATGACCGGATCACGGCCGCGGATCGCGGTCTTGAGCATTCCCTTGGCGTCGGCGGGAGTCGCAGGCGCGGCCACGTGAATGCCCGGAAAATGCCCATAGAACGATTCGAACGACTGCGAATGCTGCGCGGAGAGCTGGACCCCAGCGCCCTGCGGTCCGCGAATCACGAGCGGGACATCGACTTGACCGCCGGAGAAGTAGCGGACCTTGGCGGCGTGATTGAGAATTTGATCGGCGGCGACGATCGAAAAGTTCATCGTCATCATCTCGACGATCGGACGCAGGCCGACCATCGCCATCCCCACCGCCGTCCCCGCCATGCCTGCTTCGGCGATAGGAGTATCGACCACGCGTTTCGGTCCGTACTTTTTCAACATGCCGGCGGTGATGCGGAACGTGCCCTCGTACACGCCGATGTCTTCGCCCATGATCAGGACGTTGGGATCGCGGTCCATCTCCTCCATCATGGCGTCACGGATCGCGTCGCGGTAACTCTTCTCAGCCATCCCCTCACCCGGTCCCGCTCCGCGGGACCACCCTCTCCCCGCTTCGCGGGGCGAGGGGCTCTCGCAACGAGTTCCTTCGCCTCATGCTCATCCTCTTCACTCCGCGACCACATCGCGATACAGCTCCTCCGGCTGTGGCGCGGGACTTTCTTCGGCGAACTGCAAGGCTTTCGCGACCCGCTCGGCGGCTTCGTCCTCGAATTTCTTCACGTCGTCGTCGCCGAGCCCGCACATTTCGCCGAGACGTTTGCGCAGGATGACGATCGGATCGCGGTGGCGATGCTCTTCGACCTCATCCTTCGATCGATACGGCTGGAGGATGTCGGCTGCGCCGTGACCGGAGAAGCGATAGGTCATCGCTTCGATGCATGCCGGTTTTCCGGTTTCGCGCGCCTGACGCACGACGCGGTCGGCCACGCCGCGAACGCCGAAGACGTCCTGGCCGTCCACCTTCTCGGACGGAATGTTGTAGGCGCGAACGCGGGCGGAGAGATCGGTGAGCGCGGAATGGCGCTCGACCGAAGTGCCCATGGCGTAGCCGTTGTTCTCGATGATGAAGACGATCGGACACATCCCGTCGCGCCCCCACAGTCCGGCCATGTTCATCGCTTCGTGGAACGATCCGATGTTCATGGCACCGTCGCCGAAGTAGCAGAGCACAACCCGATCGGTTCCCTGATAACGCAGTCCATAGGCCGACCCCACCGCCAGCGTGACATGTCCGCCGACGATCCCGTAGCCGCCGTAGAAGCCGTGCTCGACGTCGAACAGATGCATCGAGCCCCCCTTCCCTTTCGACACGCCGGTGGCTTTGCCGAAGAGCTCCGCCATCACTTTTGCGGGATCGCTGCCGAGGGTCAGGGCGTGGGCGTGGTCGCGATAGCCGGAGAAGACGATGTCGTCCTTTCGGATCGCGCTGATGATGCCGGTGGCGACCGCTTCCTGTCCGATATAGACGTGCAGATACCCGCCGATTTTGCCGCGACGGAATTCGCGCTCGGTGGCTTCCTCGAATTTGCGGATGAAAATCATCTGCCGGAGGATGTCGGTCCATTCCGGGACACAAGCTGCGTCTGCAACGGCGGCCGCGGATTCCGCTTTCTGTTTGGCCATCGGTGGACGGCATTTAAGCAAAAAGCGTGCGTCGCGTCACGTTGCGTCGAGATCCGTCCGTTTGAGGATGAAAACGAGCGCTACCGCCGCCAAGACCGCTCCGTTCACCGCCAGGGCGATCGAAATCGACCATCGCTGCGCCACATAGCCTGCCACCAGGTTGCCGAGCGGCATCCCGCCGCGAAATGCGAGCATGAAAATTGACATCACGCGCCCGCGCATGGCATCGGTGACCATCAGCTGTACCAGTGAGCTGTACAGCGATACGACGCCCACGATGCACGCGCCGGCAACGAAGGCGATGATCACGCTGCTGACCAGGTTTCGCGACAGACCGAAAACGCCGAGGCAGAACGCGAACAGAAGCTGCATCAGCAGCGCGGTCTTCCCTTTCTTCGCGGCGTAGCTGCTCGACGCCACGAAGACCGCCCCGATTACGGAACCGACACCGTAGTCCGCTTGAAAGAGGGACAGTCCCTGCGCGCCGAGTCCGAACGTCTTCTTGGCCACGACGGGAAGCATCGTGAAGAGCGGCATGCCCAGGAAGGTGCCGGCGAAGGCGAGGAACGTGAGGGTCAGCAGCGAGCGGCGCGTGATGACGAAGCGAAATCCTTCCTTCATCTCCTCGAAGATTCCGGTCTCGCGCTCGCGTTCGTGAACCGCGGGAATCGAGATGACCGCGTAGGCAGCGATCACCGCCACGAAAGAGAGACCGTTGATCGTGAAGCATGCCGCCGGACCCCACAGTCCGAACACGATGCCGCCGAGGGCAGGGCCGATCACGCGCGCGAGGTTGAACTGCATGGAGTTCATCGCCACCGCGTTGGGGACATCTTCGCGGCGCACCAGCAGCGGCAGCAGCGAGGCATACGCCGGTCCGCTGAACGATTGAACGCTGCCGGTGAGGAATGACAGGACGAAGATGTGCCAGACCTGGATCTGGTGGGTGAAGATCAGGAGCGCCAGGATCAGCGCGAACGACATCTGCAGGTACTGCGACAACAGCATGATTTTTTTTCGCTCGACGCGATCGGCGATCACGCCGCCGAAGAGCGAAAACAGCAGCATCGGGCCGGTTGAGAGAAATCCGTCGACGCCGAGGAGGAAGGCGGAGTTGGTCATCGAATAGACCAGCCATGCCTGCGCGAAGGTCTGCATGAACGTGCCGGTCGTCGACGTGAACGCGCCGAACCACAGGAGGCGGAAATCGCGATAGTGGAGCGCGCTGAAAGTGCGGCGTAACCGGCTTGGCTCCGCGCGTGCCTCAGCTTCGAGGGATTCTTCCTCCGGAAGCGAGACACTCATCGCGCGATCTTCAGCCTCACCGTGGTCGCGTGCGTGTGGGCGTGGCAGATGGCGACCGCCAGCGCGTCGGAGGCGTCCGCCGACATCACCTGCTGCGCACATCCGCTGATCAGGATGCGGACCATCTTCGCCACCTGCTGTTTCTCGGCCGCGCCGTAGCCGACCACCGCGCTCTTCACCGATCGCGGCGAATATTCGAACAGCGGAACATTCGCCGAACGCGCCGCCAGCAGAATGACTCCGCGCGCGTGCGCGAGTTGAATCAGGCTCTTCATGTTCTGTCCCGCGAAGGGAGTCTCCACCGCCACCGCGGCCGGCGTTGTGCGCGCGATCACCGACAGGAGACCGTCGTGGATTTGCTGGAGTCGATCGGCGAGCTCGGCGCGGCGCGGAGTGTTGATCGAGCCCAGTTCTACCAGCACGAGGCGCCCGCGATCGGCATCGATGACCCCGAAGCCGGTGGTGATCGAGCCTGGGTCGATACCGAGGATGCGCACCCTTGAATTATGAAGGCAGAAGGCAGAAGGCAGAAGGATGAATTCATCCATCATCCTTCATCCTTCTGCCTTCTGCCTTCTGCCTTCTGCCTTCTGCCGTCATCACCTCGAACCTCTTTTGGCTTCCAAAACCTGACCTCGTAGATCTCCCTCCCCTGCGCCCGGTACTTCGTCTCGTAATTCGTCCGCGGCGGATCGCCGGGCGCGGGGATGCGGATCTCAACACTGAAGAATTGTTCGATCAGCGGCTTGGCAGCTTCGAAGTATTCGCGATGGTCCGTCACGTAAATCCCCGAGCCGCCGTCGACCAGCGCGCGCCGCATCTCCGCAAGCGCCTCGGCGCGAATGATGCGCCGCTTCTGCTCGCGCTTGCGCGGCCACGGATCAGGAAAATAGATGTGCAGTTCTGATACTGAATGATCGCGAAACATTTTCTGCAGGACAAGAAACGCGTCGTGATTGATGACGCGCACGTTGCGCAAGCCGCGCTTCTCCACGCGCTCGCGGATGACGCGGTAGTAATGCAGCGACTTTTCGATGCCGATGAAGTTGACGTCCGGCTGCTCCATCGCCGACGCGATGAGGAAGCGCCCCTTCCCCGATCCGATCTCCACCACCACCCGATTGCGATTCCCGAACACCTGCTCGAAATCGAGGAGCACGAACCCGGTCTCGCGCGGATTGATGATCACGCTCATTTGCCAAGGTCCTCGGCCAGCCGCACGTAGGCGTCGTAGCGCGCGGGATTGATCTCGCCGCTTTCGACGCGGCGCTTGACCTCGCAATCGGGCTCGTGCAGATGCGAACAATCGTTGAAGCGGCACCACTCGGCAGCTTCCTGAAATTCCGGAAACGATTCGCGCAGCGACTGCGGAGTCAGATCCCACAAGCCGAATTCGCGAATCCCCGGCGTATCGATGACGTAGGTATCGTCGCCGAGGTCGAAGAGGGTCGAGGAAGTGGTGACGTGGCGGCCGGTGCCCTTCTTGTGCACGTCGGCGGTCGCGAGGCTGAGGGTCGCGTCGAGCGCGTTCAGGATCGACGACTTCCCCACCCCGCTGTGCCCGACCAGCGCCGATGTCTTTCCAGCGAGAAACGCACCCAGCGCATCGATGCCCTCGCCTGTTTTTGTCGAACAGGCCACCACCGGAATGGGCAGGTCCTGGTAGACACGCAGCGGATCGAGGGCGGCCTGGCGATCGGCAGCCAGATCGATTTTGTTGACGCAGATCGCCGGCTGCGCCCCGCCGCGTTGCGCCGCGATCAGAAATCGATCGATGAGTCGTAGCCGGAGGGGCGGATTCTTGACCGAGACGACGTTGACGACCAGATCGATATTGGCGGCGATGAGGCGCTCGACGCGGGGATTCATCGGATCGGGCCGCGACAGCACCGTGCGTCGCGGAAGGATCTCTTTGAGCCGCCAAAGTGACGCTTCGATCGGCTCGGCGGTCACGCGATCGCCCACCGCCAGCGCGCTGCGTTGTCGCTTCGCGATCTCGGACGGAATGACGCAATCGATCTCCCGCCCCTCGAAGAAGAGCCGGCATCGCCCGCTGGATACTGCGATCACGATCGCATCATTGCCCGGCACTTCGCCAGTGTAGAATGTCGCGTCCAATTTTTTCCGATGAAACCGACAGTCCTTGTCATCGACGACAACGAGGCGACGCGAACGCTGATCATGGCGGTGCTGCAACGCGAATTCGCGATCGAGACCGCCACCGACGGCCGCGAGGCCATCGAGAAGCTGCGGACAAATCAGTACGCCGCGATCCTTCTCGACCTTCGGATGCCGCTACAGGACGGATTCGGCGTGCTGGATTTTCTGAAGGCCAATAGCCCTGAACGACTGCGCACGGTTCTGGTGGTCACCGCCCTGCTGACGAAGCGCGAAATCGAACGCGCCGAATCCTTCGGCGTCTGCGGCATCATCGCCAAACCCTTCGACGTCGAGGACCTGCTCAACGCCGTCAAGCAGTGCGTGGGCGACACCGACGGCGGAAGGCTCGGCGGAGTTTTCTGTTCGCCGGTGATCCTGCTGATCGCGGATCTTCTACGGCAATTTCAGCCACGCTAGGAACGGGCCGCCGGCAATCATTGCCGATATGGCCATCGCCTCGAACGGACTGCGGCTCTTGATCTCCGCACACGCCACCACCAGCGCCGCCAGCTCCTCAGTATCGAAGGGCTTGTTGACGACGCCGTGGATCCTTCGGGGGTCGAGCTTGCGCAACAGCGCGCGATCGGCACCGGTGATGACGAGCACGACCGGAGATGAAATTGCCGATCCGAGGTTCTCGATGACGCCGAAGCCGTCGACATTCGGCATCAAAAGATCGAGCAGCACCACTGAGTAGCTGTTTTCCCTGAGCAGAACGAGCGCTTCGGCCCCGTCGGTGGCCTCGTCGACGATCAAATCGCGGCGGCGCAACACGGAGCCGAGGAGCTCGCGGATCGTCGCGTCGTCGTCGACGATCAGGACGCGCGTAGCGGACGGGACGCTCATCATTACTCCACACCTTCGCGAAACGGCACCAGCGGATCGAAATCGACCGGGATGTCCTTCTGCGAGTCGAGCGCAGCGTGCAGGTCGCTCGGCATCTTGTCGTAGCGCGCGAACCACGCTTCGGCGCGCGCGCGATCGCCGGTCGCTTCGGTCTCCAGCAGTTCTTTTGCCAGCGCCGCGAAGGCCTCCGGCATCTTGCCGTAATCCACGACGTAGCGGCCGCTGCTGTCGCGCGCAATCGCGCCGCGTTCCGACAGAAAATTGAATTCCATCATCTCGGCGCGACCGTGAGCCTCGGCAGTTCCGAAGCGCACCGTGCGGAAAATGCCGGCGACGTAGGACGCGTAGCATTCATCCAGCCGCTCCTTCGGAAACGCGCCGCGATCGACCAGCCACTTCAGGCCAAACATTCCGGTGACATCAGCCTTCGCTTCCTCCAGGCCCGAGAACGCCGGTCCGATGGCCTCGCGAATGTCAATATGTTGACCATTTTGGCGCGCGAAGGCCGGACCGAGGCCGTGGGAAATCTCGTGCATCATGACGATGGTCAGATAGCCGTCGGCGGTTGCCTGCACGGCCTGATCGGATGGCATCATCCGCTTGGCCAGAGGCAGAATGATGTAGTCGACGCGGGCATCCATGTAGTTCTTGAAGAAAATTTTCTTGCTCCCGACTCTTTCGTGGATGCGCGGATCGTTGGGCAGGTTGTCGGCGACGGCCTGATAGCCGTGGCGCAAGTCGCCGGCGCGAAACGGCGTATCCATCACCTCCATCGGCGTCTGGTGGCCCTTCTTCGATGGCCGATCCTCGGCCGCCAGCGGCAGCGCATCCTGGATATCGGGAACGTATTTCTGGAAAACGGCGAGCTTGCGGCTCTCCTCTTCATTGCGGATGAGGACCGCTGCGCCATACGAAGTCTTTACGCCTAACAGGTCATCGAGGTACGTTTCGTAAGGCGCGAAGATGATGTCGAACTTCGGATCCTTCAGCTTCACCCATGCCAGATCGCTGGGATAGTAGTCATCGTCGAGCAGGGCCTTCGCACGCATGCGGAGAAATTCAGCGAACGGCTTGTCATCGCTCGACTCGGCGGCGTTGCGGAGATGTCGCGCCGCCGGCTCCAGCCATTGGCGATACTTCACGTGATATGGCGTCGTATTGAAATTCGCGTCGACAACGGTGTGCTCGTCGTAGATCCGCTTTTTTTCCGCCGGATGCGCCTTGACGTACGCCTCGATCGCATCGCGAGTGAGGGTGTGGGCGTAGAGTGCGCGTCCGGGCGGCATCGGCGTCGTCCCGATGAAGGGTTTGTTTTCGTCGACCTGGTCGTACCGGCTGCCATTGATCCACAGGAGTCGCTTCAGCGGACCCGTGGCAGTTTTGTAGATGGGGATGTCTTCGGGGCTGTTTTGTCGCCAGTAAATGTTCTCGAGATCGCGGCATGCCGCGATCAGCTCTTTGATGACGCGCTGTTCGCGGGCGTTGAAGGGCTCGAACGTGAACGGCATTTCCACCGGTTTGTATCGCGCCAGGCGTTGTTCCACGTTCATGGTGAGAGCAAACAGCGCCAGGGCGTGAAACATGGCGCGCGATTGTACATGCGTCATCCTTCGCCGTCTGCGCGGCTCAGGATGACGAGCGCGCCGCCAGCACCGCTTCGAACTCTTCCGCCGGCAGCGGGCGGCTGCACAGGAATCCCTGGATCGTTTCGCAATGCTCGCGCCGCAGGAAAGCGAGCTGATCCTCGGTCTCCACGCCTTCCGCGACCACGCGCAGCTTCAGCGCGCGCGCCATGGAGATGACCGCCGAGACGATGGCGCCATCGTTCGAGCCCTGCGAGAGATCGCGCACAAATGTCTGATCGATCTTCACGGTGTCGATTGGAAATTCCTTGAGGTAGGCCAGCGATGAGTATCCCGTCCCGAAGTCATCGATGGAGATGCGAACGCCCATCTCTTTCAGCCGCTTCATGATTTCGAGCGACAGCTTGGCGTTGTGCATGGCGGTGGTTTCGGTGATCTCGATGTCGAGCGACGCCGCGGGCAGGCTGGTCTCATCGAGGATGCGCTCGATCATCATGGTCAGATCGCTCTGCTGGAACTGCCGCGCGGAAAGATTCACGGCCACGTGCAGCTCCTGGTGGCCGGCACGGTGCCACGTTCGCATCTGCGCGCAGGCGGTGCGCAGGACCCACTCGCCGATCGGAAGAATGAGGCCGGTCTCCTCCGCGACCGGAATGAAATCATCCGGCGACATCAACCCGAACTCCGGGCTCAGCCATCGAATCAGGGCCTCGGCTCCCACCACGCGGCGCGTGCCGACCTCGATCATGGGCTGATAGTGGATGACGAATTCTTTGCGATCGAAGGCGTGATGCAGGCTGCGCTCGAGCGACAGCCGGGCCGTTTTTTCTTCCACGATGGCCTGGGTCGCGAACTGGTAATTGTTGCGGCCGAGCTCCTTGGCGCGATACATGGCGCGATCGGCATTCTTCAGAAGGGTCTCGGCGTCGGTTCCGTCGTCCGGAAAGATCGAGATGCCGATGCTGGTCGTCACGAACAATTCGTGCCCGTCCACCTCGATCGGCCGCGAAATGCTCTCCAGCACTTTTTGCGCGACCGTCACCGCGCTGCGCGTATCCGCGATGTCGGAGATCAGGATGGTGAACTCGTCGCCGCCCATGCGCGCGACCGTGTCCTCCCCCCGCACGCAACTCACCAACCGCTCTGCCGCCGCCTGCAACAGTCCGTCGCCGACAGTGTGGCCCAAGGTGTCGTTGACGAGCTTGAAGTGGTCGAGATCGAGGAACATCACCGCCACCGCCCGCCGCGCCCGGCGCGCATGCGCCAGCGCCACGCTGATGCGATCGCGAAACAGGAGTCGATTGGGCAGGCCGGTCAGCACGTCGTGGTAGGCCTGATACTCGACCTGCTCCTGAGCGGCCTTCCGCTCCGAGATGTCGATGATGGTTCCTTCGATGATGGCACCGTCGGCGGAATCGAGCATGGTCATGTTCTCGAGCACCCACACCGGCGATCCGTCGCGCTTCTTCAGGCGCAACTCCACGTTGGAGAGAGTCCGTTGCTCGCGCAACTGCGTCATGACCCGCTGGCGATCGGCGCGATTGAAGTAGAGGCTGTACGACGACTGCGTCAGCAGTTCTTCGCGTTCATAGCCGAAGATGTGGGCCAGCGAATCGTTGACTTCGAGAATGCGGCCGTCGACCGTCGATCGAAAAACGCCGGCGAGGTTGCGCTCGAACAAAAGGCGGTATCGCTCTTCGTTGTCGCGCAGGCGCTCCTCACTCAGGCGGCGCTCGGTGACATCGACCGCGATGACCAGTCGCGCGCGGCGTCCGCCCGACACGAATTCGAATGACGTGATCTCAGCGTCGAAAACCGACCTATCTTTCTTGCGATGACGAAAGATGCGGTTGCGGTCGCGATCGTGCAGCGTCGCCAGGGTCTTCATCATGGTCGGGATCTCTTCCGGCGGCCGGATGTCGGCGATGGTCAACTGCAGAAATTCGTCCTTGGAAAATCCGTAGTGGCGCACGGCCGCTTCGTTGACGGCGATGAATCGAAGCGTCGCGAAGTCGTAGACCCACATCGGCAGGGGATTGCCTTCGAAAAGCGTGCGGTAGCGATGCTCGCTCTCCCGCAAGGCCTGCTCGCTGCGCCGTCGCTCCGTGACGTCGCTGGCGACGTAGACGACGCCCAGCGGCGCGCCGTCGGCACCGCGCACAAACGACGATGATGCCGCGACATCGACGGTCACGCCCGATGCTGTCCGCCACTTCATCTGCAGATCGAGCGTGCCGCCGCTGCGGAGGAGCTGCCCGGTGCTGATCGTCTCCTGCGGGTCGATGATGACGCGAATCGGCTTTCCGACCAGATCAGTTTCGGCGTAGCCGAGGATCGAAAGCGCGGCCTGGTTGGCGACGCGGATTTTTCCCTCCAGGTTGATGACGATGACCGCGCTCTTCATGGTCGCGAGAATCTGCGAGGCCGCGTACTCCGGCGTCAGATCGACGAGGTGGTATCGCCAGATCGAATTCGCCGAAAACGCCACGAAGCCGAGGATTGCCAGAAAACCGAAGGGACGAATTCCGACGCCGACGGTGGGGAGGAAATCGATCAGCGCCAGCGATGCGATCGCGAATGCCACGACCATCGCGCGCGCGCCATCGCGCGAGGCGCCCTCCAGCTCGCGCGACGCGCGCCAGATCAGATAGACGCCCCCCGCCAGCATGGCCGTGCACACGACGATCCAGGAAAGATTGATGAGCGCACCGCGAAGGTAGTAACCCCACGGGTAATGGCGAACGCCGCGCACGAACAAATTCGTCGAAACAGCGAGAACGGCGATGGTGGCGCAGAACAGCCAACCGAGCACCACCGCCGCCCGGAATTGGCGGCGACGGCCCACGAACACGACGCTGAAATGAAAAATCGCGGCCGGGATGAAATCGGAGAAAAAGGAGCCGAGACGCGCCCATTCCAGGGCGCGATCAGGATCGCGGCTCTCGTACAGCGCTGAAAAGCATCCCAGCCATCCTGCGGCGCCGATAGTGATCGCAAGAAACAGCATGCTGAGCAGCGATCCACGTCCTCGGAACACCACCGCGATGCCGAGAACGAGAATCGCCGCAGCAGTTAACAGCGTGGCTAAAGCTAGACTGTTCGGACCGATACGCCAGTGTACCCCGCCCTGCCCCCCGGTTGGGACGTAAGGATGTTGGGATGTAGGGCGCCCACCTTACGTTCTAACATCCCAACGTCCCAACCGGGAGGGCGGCGGCTCAGTAATCCCGCTTCTTGAAGTAGCTGTCGCGCTTTGCGCCGGAGGGCTGTGGCGTCACCTTCAGCGTCGGCTCGTCGTCTTCGTCAATCTGTTTGGGTGCGTTGGAGTAGAAATCTTCGCTCGGATCGACGGTCTCGTTCTGACTGCCGTAGCTTTGCGGATCATTTTTTTGGTCTGACATGCCCACCCAAGCTGCAACAGCCCTACCAACCGCGGACCGGGCGCCACTGATCGACCACCTTTCCGCGATCGAGCACGTGGTAGATGTCGTACATGGCGGCGGTCAGGCAGGAGTGATTGGGCAGGATGCGCAGTTGGGTGCCGATAGGCGGCGGATCGGCCGCCCGCAATTTGCCATGCTCCTGGGAAAGCGTCACGAGCTTGATCGGAAGCGGGCGCAGATCAAGATCGCACACAATGCCAAAACCAAATTTCGTATCAATATGATCGGGGCCGAGGTCTTTGGAGAGCGCGAGGGCCCCGGCGTCGATGATCGCTTCGCGGCGTTGGGGATACGATCCGACCACTGTGGCCAGCACGGACACGGCGCACTCTTGGCGGCGACACGATCCGATGGTCGCCTGAAACGCATCGTAGAACACGTAGTTGCCGGGGCGGACTTCGTCGGCGTCTTCGAATCGATCGACGACCGATGCCGTCGGCGTCGATCCGACGCTGCGTGTAGCGGCGGGCTTCAGCCCGCCCAGGCGATCACGAAACTTCGTCAATGCCGATGTTTCTTCGTACGCCACGCGGCGAATCTCCTCGACATTGCGCGCATGATACGAATGACCGGCGTGCGTCAGCAGTCCTCGAAAACGAACCGACGGCGATCGCGTCATGGCCATGGCCAGTCGCACGCTGTCGGGATTTTCCGGATCGACCCCCGCGCGGTGATACCCGCAATCGACCTTCAGAAAGACATCAAAAACCTGTCCAAAGCTCTCTATCGCCCGTAGAGCGCGCTCGCTATCGATGAGGACGTTGAAGCGCTCGATTTTCTTTGCCAGCGCTGCCGCGCGATCGAGTTTTTCCGGTGCGATGGGCACGGCATAGGTGATGTCCCCAAACCCCGCCGCCGCGAAGAATTCTCCCTCGGCCAGCGTCGAAACCGTGATCGGACCGGGCGCCCCGCCATGCTGCATGCGGCCGATCTCGATGGTCTTGTGCGTCTTGACGTGCGGCCGGAATAGAACGCCCGATGCCACCGCCTTCTCACGCATGCGGGTGCAGTTTTGCTCGACAATATTGCGGTCGACCAGAAACGCCGGCGTTCTCAGATGCGCAAGATCATTCATATCGACATGGACGCATTCTACGCGTCGGTCGAACAGCGCGATCAGCCCGAACTTCGTGGTAAGCCTGTGATCGTGGGTTGGCCGGGGGAGCGCAGCGTCGTGTGCGCGGCATCGTACGAAGCGCGAAAGTTTGGCGTCCACTCCGCCATGCCGTCCTCGCGCGCGAAGCGCCTCTGTCCGGACGGGGTCTTCATTGCGCCGAATTTCGAAAAATACGGCGCCGTGTCCAAGCACATCCGCGCCATCTTCGAGCGGCACACGCCCCTGGTGGAGCCGCTCTCGCTCGATGAGGCCTACCTCGACGTCACCCAGGAGCTGACCGGCATTCCGACTGCGACCGAGACGGCGGAGGCGATCCGCCGTGAAATCCGGACTGAAACGCAGCTGACCGCATCCGCCGGCGTCGCGCCTAACAAGTTCCTCGCGAAGATCGCGTCGGACTGGCGAAAGCCCGACGGGCTGTTTGTCATCCGCCCGGAGCAAATCGAAGGGTTTCTGGTCGGCCTGCCGGTGCGAAAAATCCCCGGCGTCGGCAAGGTCACCGAAAAAGTCATGGTCGACATGGGCGTCGCAACCGTCGGCGACCTGCAGCGATTTTCAGAGCAGCAACTGACAGACCGATTCGGCAAATGGGGAACGCGCTTGTGGGAGCTGGCGCGCGGGATCGACGAAAGTCCGGTGGAACCGTCGCGAAAGCGGAAGTCGTATTCGAGCGAGAGCACGTTCCCGCACGACATCACGATCGAGGAAGTCGCCGATTACATCCGCAATGAAGCGCATTCGCTGTGGGAGGCTCTGGCGCATCGCAAACTGGTGGGCCGGACGGTCACATTGAAATTGCGCACCGGGCGATTCGAGACCGCCACGCGCCGCCTCACTCCGGAAGTGCCGCCCGCCAGCGGCGACGACCTGGCGCGAATCGGTTGCGAGCTCCTGACGCGCTTCGAATTCCCGGCCGACCGCAAATTTCGTCTGGCGGGAATCGGCGTTTCGAATTTTGTCGATGAAGATGTGGAAGAGCCATCACTCACGCTCTTTGCGTGAAGGATCTCGCGAGACCCCTCGCCCCGCGAAGCGGGGAGAGGGTGGTCCCGCGGAGCGGGACCGGGTGAGGGGCGCTCTTCGCTACAATTCGCGCCCTATGACTTCACTGCAGCCCGTCACGGTCGCGCAATATGGAATCGGTCCCATCGGCGCGGAGATTGCGCGCCTGCTCCTCACCAAATCGTGGGTCAAGCTGGTGGCAGCGGTCGACATCGATCCGAACAAAGTCGGCAAAGACCTCGGCGACGTGATCGGACTCGGCCGCAAGGCCGGCGTCGCCGTCACACCGCTCCTCCAGACCAGGCCTGAAGTGGTCTGTCATTCCACCGGCTCGCGGCTGCGCGAGGTCTCGGCACAGCTCAAGAGTCTGCTGGAACGCGGCTGCCATGTCGTGTCGACGTGCGAAGAATTGTCGTTTCCGCTCGATCGCTCCATTCGCAACGAGCTGCAGCAAGTCGCCCGCTCGCACAACGTCACGCTCCTGGGCACCGGCGTCAATCCCGGATTCGTGATGGACAAGCTTCCTCTGACGCTCACGGGCGTCTGTCAGAGCATCGAATCGATCGACATCATCCGCATCCAGAACGCATCGACGCGGCGCGAGCCGCTGCAGCGGAAAGTTGGTGCCGGAATGACGACCGCCGAGTTTCGAGCGGCCGTCGACGCCGGAAAAATCAAGCACATGGGGTTGCGCGAATCCTTGATGATGGTCGGCAACGGTCTGGGCGTCGAGTTCGAGAAAGTGAGCGACGAGAAGATCGAGCCGATCGTCGCGCAGCGTGAAGTCGTCACGCAATATCTGAAAGTCGCCCCCGGCCAGGTTGCCGGCGTGCATCAGACCATCGAAGGCCGCGGAAAGATCAACGTGCGCCTCGAGCTGCGGATGTATGTCGGAGCCGAGGATGTGGCGGCCGACAAGGTGATCGTGCGCGGCGTGCCGAATCTCGAGATGGAAATCAAGGAAGGCGTCCATGGCGATCGCGCCACGGCCGCCATGGTCGTGAATTCGATTCCGCGCGTCATCAGCGCGCGCCCGGGCGTGCTGACCATGGACGACATTCCGATCAGTTTTCGTTAAGAGCGATACCGGACGTCGATCACCTTCCGCACGACGTCCTTGGCAAGGTTGGGCAGGTTTTGCACGCCGGTGAGGACGTCGTTGAAGGCCTGCGATTCGCCGCCGTGCTTGAAGCACTCGCCGCAGCGCGGAAGGTTAGTGAAGTCGCGGCGCTCGAATGCCGCCAGCATCTCGGCCATCCGCGGACTATCGATGATGTCGCGCAGTGACTGCTTCTTGAGGTCGCCGAGGATCTGCTCGCCATGCGCGTCATAGCAGCAGTGCGTGACGCGTCCGTCGGCGAAAACGACCACCCACGTGAAGAACGCACCCTGCACGCATCCGTAGAATTTGCCGTGCAGGTCGGTCTCCTCGTTGACGTCGAGCGCCTCGCAAGTCTTCTCGATCACGCGCGCATTCTTGAATTTGTCGAGATCGAAGAAGCGATTGAAATCGTCGACGGTTTCGTCGAGCGTCAGGCGCGATCGCATCTTCTGAATCTCGATGCGCATGCGGTGACCTTTGGCCTGACGCAGAAAGGCGCGCGTCAGCTCGACCAGCTTTTCGAAATCGCCGCCGGTGCGGAGGGTCGGATAGATCTGGGGATTGATCGAATCGACGCAGATGCGCAGCCGCTTCAGCGGCGAGGCCAGCAACTTCGCTCCCATCTCCTCGGAGAGCAGCAGACCGTTGGTGCTGACGCTCGCTTCGGGGAAGAGCCGGATGGCATCGTCGAGACGCGCATACAAGAGCGGCTCCCCCATCTCGTGCAGCCATTTGAGACGCAGCCCGGCGCCGTGGATTTCTTTCTCCGCCCGCTCGACCAGCCACCAGTCCATGTCCTCGTACGGACGGCGCAGCACCGGCAACGGACACATGCCGCAGCGCAGGTTGCACTTCGAGGTCAACTCCAGGCCGACTTTGATGCGTCGAGGCGAGAATTTCATGGTGTCGCGCTGAGCAAGCGTTTCATTATCGCGCCGTATTCCTGCCACGAGTAACGCCGGGCGCTTTCGGCGGCCGCGCGCTCCATCGACGGCCGGTCGCGAGTGGTGAAAAACTCGTCGACGGCCCTTGCCAGCGCGTCGGGATCCTCCGGCGGAACGAGGATGCCGTTGCGGCCGTCGATGATCTCCGGAAGCCCGCCCACCGCGGTCGCGATGACCGGTCGTGAAAAATGAAATGCGGTCAGCGCGACGCCGCTCTGGGCTTCGCTGCGATACGGGGCCAGGACGACGTCGGCGGCGGCGAAATAGCTCGCGATCTCGGAATCGGGGATGAAGCGGAGATCGAATCGGACCCTGGGCTGCTTCTCGTACGTCGCGTTCCACCATGGCTCGCCGGCGACGAGCAATGTGGCGTTCGATTGCAATTTGGTCCACGCCTCGAGCGCGACGTCGAGCCCTTTGAACGGACGGATATGACCGAAAAAGAGGGCGACGTTGCCGGTCAGGCCGAGGCGCTCACGGGCCTCCTGGCGCGAGGGGATTTCGCGGCCTAACTCGTGAACGGGCAGAAATGTTTCCACGACTTCCGCGCGTGTTCGCCGCCGCGCTTCCTCTGCTTCAGTTTTCGCGTGCACGACCAGGACGTCAGCGCGGCGAAACACGAGGTTGGCGAGAAAGCGTTTCCATGCTGCCGGCTCTTTTTCACCGATGTTGTGACACTGCAGGATCGCGCGCCGCGACATCATCAATCGATACGGAATGGCCCACACCCAGATCCACCAGACAAAAATGACGGCGTCGTATTCGCGCAACTTCCGCCGCGCGCGAAGCCAGGTCAGCGGATTGAGAATGTCGAGGATGAAATCGGCCTCCGCACGCGGGAGCGTCGGATCGATGTCGTCGCCGCCCGGATAAAACCGCTTCGGATATTGGCGCTTGAATGAAATGACATCGGCATCGAGCTCCTGCGCAAGTCGGGTGGTGCAGTAGGCGATGCCGGCGCGATAGGGATAGACCGGACCGACGATGGCGACGCGCTTCACGCCGCGGAGAGGAAATTCACGACAGTGGACGCAAAGTACGCCCCCCACGTCCGCGGATTGAAGACCAGCGAGGAGGAGAGGAAGCAGGAGTGCGTGCAGTGGCACTCCTTAGCCTTGATCGATGCGCGTTGTGCATCCGCCTCCGGCGAGAACCACAGCTGTCCGAAGTCGTAGCCGGTGTCGCGGACGTTGCCGACCGCATCGCGCAGCTCGCACATCCGCACTTCACCGCGCGCGTCGAGCACGCCCGAGATCATGCCGGCATAGCACGGCTGCACCTGCGTCTCCTGCTCCAGCACTGCCAGCTCGAGCTTGCGGGTGTAGACCTTGACGAATTTCAGGAAGCTGTCGTAGTGGTGGAAGGAGTTCCAGTACGCCTCCAGCTTGGGCAGCACCTCGCGATAGCGCTGCGTCGAGATGGGCTGAATGTTTTTGTCGGGCTGATCGCCGCGCAGCATCTCGAAGGAGTGAAACGAGATCTTCGGAAAATCGCGGCGCACGTTCTCGAAGATGGTGTCGAGATCGTCGACGTTGTAATTGCACAGGCATGTGTGCACGTTGACGGTCAGGTTCGGGGAGCGATCGCGGAGCGCGATCAGATGCGCGTACGTCTTTTTGGCCTTCTCGTAATTGCCCGGAACGCCCCGGATCCAGTCATGTTTCTCGCCGATGTGATCGATCGAGATGTTGACGACGATCTGCGTCGACGGACTCCGCTTCAGCGTCTCCTCGGTCGACCGCGCGATCAGATCGCTCGCGATCGCGCCGGTCGGAATCGTGATCTGCTTGACGTGATTCTGCGACGACAGCATGGCGCAGACTTCCGGCAGATCGCGGCGCAGAAAGGGCTCGCCGCCGCTCATCACCACAAACAGCAGATCGCCGAGCGACGAGAATGTCTTCTGGATTTCATCGAACGACAGCTCATGCTCCTTGTGCTTGCGGAGCTGCTCCCAGTTGAAGCAGGTGCGGCAGAATGAATTGCAGTCGTACGTGAGGCCGAGGATCATGTAGATCGGCTTCATGCCGCGGCGATCGACCAGGTAGCGCAGGTACTGAACTTTATCGGCGAATTTCACGTTTCGATCTGACCCGACAACACGGCGTTGTCGGCGTCTACTCCATCAGCATCGGTTGATATGGATAAAGTTTCGCGCGAAAGAGGCCGCCTTTCACCGCCGGATCCCCTTCCATGATGCCGCGTGCCTCATCGGCATTCTTCGCCCGAAAAACCATGATCGCGAATGTGTCATCGGTGGTGACCCTCGTCCGACCGCCGAACATCACCACACCCTTCTTCAGCAGATCGATTGAATACATCCAATGCTGCGCCGCCAGCGCTTTTTCGGCGTCGGTCGCGCCCTCGCGCAACATCGTGGGACGCGCAGGATGCAGCGTGTACATGAAGACATCACTCGGCGGTTTGGATGGATCGGCGACGAACATGCAGAAGTCCCCACAAAATGCCGAAATAGTACGTCAGATGGTGCAGCGCGAACGCGAATGGCAGCAGCGGCCAGTACGACTTCGGCAGCCGCGTGGTGCGGGCGCCCAGGAAGAGGGTGACCAGGTAGTACTTGAGCCAGAGGAGCGGGATGAAGATCGTCAATGTGCCCGCGATGAGGAACCAGTACACGCGACGGTCCCGAATTGGGCGTTGTCCCGTTTTGACGCGATAGCGCCATCGCTGCTTCAGGTAAGGACCGGGAAACGCGCGCCGGCGGTGATAGACCCGGACGCCGGAGTGATAGACGACCTCGCCGGTTTGCATCAGCTTTTCGACGAGGGCGGTGTCCTCGCCAATGTAGCCGACGGACTCATCAAATCCGGTGAACGCGTCGCGGCGGACAAAAAGGTTGACCAGGGCGATGTCGCTGGACTTCTTGATGACAAAAACGCCCCGCCGGTTCTCATGGCAGGCGATTCCGCTCCCTACATAAGGCGTCGCAAGAAGCGTTTCAGAGATCAATTCGGCGGTCGAGGAGTCTGCCGGAGCCGGATCCGGCCCGCCTAGACACACCACGTTTGGAAACTCTTTGAGATAAGCGCACGCGGTCGCGAGCCACAAGGGATCGGCCATGGCGTCATCATCGATGAACGCCAGAATCTCGCCCCGCGCCTCGGAAACCGCTCGATTTCTTCGAGTTGCAGGATTACGATTACCCTCGACAACGTTGCGTACGCCGGCCTTGGACAGCGCAGAGAGCGGAGCGGCCGATATCACGATCAGCTCGAACGGAAAATCCGTCTGCTGCGCAAGCACGGACCCAATCGCCCGCTCGGCATCACCGCCGAGTCGCTCGACGGGCATGATCACAGAAACCTTCACGGCATGAAGCTTATCGTTCAAATTCCCGCTTTCAATGAGGAAGCGACGATCGCGCAGACGCTGCGCGACATCCCGAAAAAGATCGAGGGCATCTCCTCGATCGAAACCCTGGTGATCGACGACGGCAGCACCGACAACACGGTTGACGTGGCCAGAAAGGCCGGCGCGACGCATGTGGTGCAGCTGAAGTCACATCGCGGTCTGTCTTCAGCGTTCGTCGCGGGCGTCGACGCGGCACTTCGGCTTGGCGCAAACATCGTCGTCAATACCGACGCCGATAATCAATACCAGGGCGCCGACATTGCGCGCCTGGTCGCGCCGATCGTCCGCGGAAGCGCGGAGGTCGTGATCGGCGATCGCGAAGTTTCGAAATCGCCGCACATGTCGCCTCTCAAGCGGATGCTGCAGCGCCTCGGATCGTGGACGGTCGGCCTGGCGTCAGGAATTCGCGTCGGCGACGCGACCAGCGGCTTCCGCGCGTTCTCGCGCGAAGCGGCGCTGCAGATCAACGTCTTCAATCCTTTCACGTACACGCTCGAAACCATCATCCAATCCGGCAACCGCAACCTCGGCGTCCAGTCGGTGACGGTCCGGACAAACCCGCCCTTGCGTCCATCGCGACTGTACCGCGGAATCGGAACGTACCTGCGCAAATCGATCGCGACTGTCTTTCGCATCTATACCATCTACAAGCCGCTCAAGACATTCTTTCTGTTCGGATCGCTTCTGATCCTTGCTGGCGTCGCGATTGGCGCGCGATTCCTCTGGTTCTATTTCCAGGGTGACCGCGCCGGTCACGTGCAGTCGTTGATCCTGGCGGCGGTATTTCTGATCGTCGGATTCCAGACCATGCTGATCGGACTGGTGGCCGACCTGATCTCGGTCAATCGACGCCTCAGCGAAGAAGTGCTCATCCGATTGAAGAGGATGCGATCGTCGGAGCGCGTGCAGGGCTCCTTCCGCAATCGACAGCAACGCCCGGTCGAGGATAAGAAGGAGCAGACGCAATGGGTCTGGCTGCTCGACGAAGACAAACTCGACGAGGCCAATGCCGAGTCTCCGCCGCCGCAGGGCCGCCGGCGTCGCCGCCGCCGCGGCGGCATGCTGCCCAATAAGTAGTGGGGTCAGGTCTGCACTTTGCCCTTTTTTCTACGGGATGGAGAAACCGCGGCCTAACACGTGCGGTACCATGTCGGCGTGCCGAACCCCTCTGAGCGCGAAAGTGATCTCTTCCTGTTGCTCGAGCTGGTCGTCATTACGCTTGCCGGATTGGTCTGCACCATCTTCTCGTTATTTCTAACCGGTGCTGGTCACGGCTGGTTTGCTCCAATTTTTGTTTCATGGATCGCTCTACCGGCGGGCCCGTTCGCTTCACTCGTGGCAAGATCTCGCGACTCGACGGGGGGAATGATCATTCTCGTATCCCTTCTGCTCTTGGGCATCGGTTGCGACGTCTTTCTTTTTGGACCGCTTGGCACCGATTCGGGAACTTCATCGCGGCACACGCCTGGGACGCCGTGCCGATCTGGATGACGGTGTGCCTGGTGACATGGGCAGGCTGGCAGGTCATTGCGCTCGCCGCGATCACCATGCGTATCTGGACTTTGGCGCGCGGTTAACGCCTACGAATGCACGGCGATGAAGCGCACCACGAGCTTGGCGGCCAGTTTCATGTCGCGGCCCGAGAATCGCGTGACGTCGGGGGCATCGATCGGATCGGAGTTGATCAGCAGCAGCGGAACGGCGAGGTCGGTCGACTTCGTGCCGCGCGCGTTCCACAGAATGACTCCGCGCAGGTTCGGAACTCTATGCGCGTTTTGAATCGCGCTCGCGCCGCCTAACACAAACGTGGGTAAGGCGCTTTTCTGATACCGGCGAACGACTTTGAAGCCATGATTGCGCAATACGTCACCGAGCCACGCCGGGCCGTCGAGCATGATCACCAGTGCTTCGGCACGCATCAGACGTTGAAGCGAAACAGGATCACGTCTCCGTCCTGCACGACGTACTCCTTCCCTTCGCTTCGCATCTTGCCCGCCGCCCGCGCCCCCTGTTCGCCTCCGGCGGCGACGTAATCGTCATACGCGATGGTCTCGGCACGGATGAAGCCGCGCTCGAAATCGCTGTGAATTTTTCCGGCGGCCTGCGGCGCGGTCGCCCCGCGGTGAATGGTCCAGGCCCGCGCTTCTTTCGGTCCGGCAGTGAAGAAGGTCTCCAGATCGAGGAGTTTGTAGGCCGCGTGCACGAGCGCTTCCAGTCCCGATTCCTTCACTCCCATGTGCTCGAGAAATTCGTGCCGCTCCTCGGCTGGAAGCCGCGCGATCTGCGCCTCCAGCTCGCCGCAGATCACGATCACTTCGCCCCCCTTTTCGGCCGAGATCCTGCGAACCTTTTTCACATGCTCGGTCTCTTTTCCGAGATCGGATTCCGCGACGTTGGCGACGTACAGCACCGGCTTGGCGGTCAGCAGGTTGAGATCCGATGAAAAGCCGATCGCGCGCAGCGGAGTCCCTTTCTCGACCGCCTCCGCCGCCCGCGTGAGCTCCTCCAGCTCGTGTTGCGCCTCCTTGCCGACGCGCGCCGTCTTTCCGACGCGCTCGATCCGCTTGTTGAGCGTCTCCAGATCGGCCAGCAGAAGCTCGGTCTCGATGATCTCGATGTCACGCGCCGGATCGATGGTGTGCTCGACGTGGACGACATTGGGATCTTCGAACGCCCGGACGACATGGAGGATGGCATCCGTTTCGCGAATGTTCGCCAGAAACTGGTTGCCCAGGCCCTCGCCTTTGGAGGCACCGCGAACGAGGCCGGCGATGTCGACGATTTTCACATCGGTGTAGACCTTCTCTTTGCTCTCCGCCAGCTCCGCGACTTTGTCGAGCCGGCGGTCGACCACCGGCACGATCCCGACGTTCGGCTCGATGGTGCAGAACGGATAATTCGCGCTCTGCGCACCGGCAGCCGTCAGCGCGTTGAAGATGGTCGACTTTCCGACATTCGGCAGCCCGACAATTCCGACACTCAGTCCCATTGCGGGCGCTTAGAACGAAGCGATGCGCCGCGCCATTTCTGCGGCGCCCCGCAAACCGACCATTTCGTCGGTGATGAGATCGATGGGCATCTCGCGCAACATCTCCTGGAAGCGCCCTTTGCGAAGGAACGCCTTCACGAATTTCCCGTCGGTGAAAAATCTGATGTTTTTGGCGGCGATGCCGCCGGCGAGATAGACGCCCCCGCGCGCCAGCACCCTCAACGCCATGTTCCCCGCTTCGGCGCCATAGACGTCGACGAACATCTCAAACGCCTGCAGTGCCATCGCATCGCCCGACTCGGCCAGCGACGCGACGCGGGCTGGATCGGCCGCCTTCCCGCTCAGAAACTCGTAAATGTTTTGGAGGCCCATGCCGGAGCAGACGCGCTCCCAGCTCACGTGTCCGTAACGTTTCAGAAGCGCTAGAAAAAGTTTTGTCTGGGCCTCGTCCTGCGGTCCGAAATCGGCGTGGCCGCCTTCCGATGGAACGACGTTCCACTGATCGCCGCTCCAGATGACGACCGCCTCGCCGAGCCCCGTGCCGGCGCCCAGGATCGCGATCGGCTCGCGCGCACTGCGTTTTCCTTCGTGCAGCGGCAGCGTGTCGCCCGGCCCGAGGAGAGGAACGCCGAGCGCGACGGCGTAGAAATCGTTGATGAGCGCGATTTCGCGGATGCCGAACGCTTTCGCGAGCGCAGGGGCATCCATCGTCCAGTGCAGATTCGTGACTTCGGCGCGACCTTCGAGCACCGGACCCGCGACGGCGAAGCAGGCCGCGTCGAGCGGACGTGTGCACTGCGTTAGAAATTGGGTCAGCAGGGCATCGAAGGTCTTGAAGGAGCGGCTTTCGAACCGCTGCTCGACGCCGACTTTTCCGTCCTCGACGCAACGCAGAAGGGCTTTTGTGCCGCCGATGTCGCCGGCGATGATGCGCATCGGCGGCGTAGTGTATTCCCCCATCAACCGAACATGCTCTCGTCGGCCGAGGTGCCGTACATCGCCGGGACCGGAATGTTCAGCAGACGCAAATAAACCGAAAGTTGTCCGCGATGATGTACGGAATGATTGAGCACGACCGTGCGAATCAAACCGATCATCGGAAAGGTAACGACCGGCTGACCGTTGCGCACGAATGAAAATCGATCCTTGAGCAGCGTCTCGTCGGACGTCGCCTGCAGCGCCGCCTTGAGCTGCGCCACGGAGTCATTCAACGCCGCGATGAGATCCTGACCGGCATTTGGAGACGGCCGAGGTCCGATGCCGCCGACTTCCTTGATCTTGGTTTTGAGACCGTTCACGCCGTTGAGCGGCACCGTCGCGACGTGCCAGGCCAACTGGCCGATCGACATCGATTTCTCGTGCGGTTTCCAGTCGAACCGGTCGGTGGGGACCCGGTCCAGCATCCGGGCGGTCGATTTTGCTTCTCTTTCCAGCTCATCGATGAGTGTTTCTGCCAGTCGCATCCATCAATCATATGATTCAGCACGCTGGTGTGACGATTCCGGATGCTGGAAAGAGCGCGCGCTGACCGATGGAATTGAGCGGCCTGCCTCCGTCGGTCATCGTCTACATCGTTGTCTCGATCCTCCCCGCGCTGGCGGCGTTTGGATTGCTGGCGCTCATCGCGCGGATTCGCGCGACGCATCTCTGGCTCGTGCCGGGATGGCTGGCGGCCGCCGCCATCGGACCGGTTCTGGCGGCCTTCTTCGGCGTTCGCCTCATCATCAACACCTTCAGCGATCTCGCCACCAGGGGCGGCGGTATCGGCGCGGTTTCAGCAGGAATGTGGGAAGCGATGCAGCCGAGTCTTTTCGCCGGCTATGTTGCCTGCGCGCTGGCCGTCCTGACGACGATCATCGCGGTTCGGGCGGTCATCAACGCCGAAACGCCCGCGACCTCCTCGACTGCGCCGGCGATTACCGCGATGGCCTTACTGATCGCGGCCGCCTTGCTGGTCGTGTTCAGCGCACACCTTTTCGACAATCTGAAAACGATGATCATCGACGTCATCGATCCGCACGGGCCGCCGATGGGCGGAGTTGCAACGACGTCGCAAACGCTGGCGAGCCGGCTGACGCGTGCTGCCTTCGTCTCGGTCGGGTCGGTGACATTCCTGGTGGTATGCGTCATCGTGTCGGCAGTCATGGATCCGAAAGCGCCACCGAGCAATGGCGTCGGTCTTCTCCTCACCTTCGCCAGCGTCCTGGCCGTCATTGGCCTGGTGGTAAATCTGATTTCTGTCACGTCATGGTGCTCGCGGCTTCAGGAGACTGCGCTCACTGGGCGCGTGGTTCGATAACGTGATCAAGGAATGGGACAGCTTCTACGTCATCATCGGCTCCTCGGCCGCTGCGCTGACCGGATTGCAATTCGTGGTCATCGCGCTGGTCGCGGAGGCGCGCACGTCGCGCACGCCAGAAGCGGTTGAAGCGTTCGGGACGCCGACGATTGTGCATTTCTGCGCGGTTCTGCTTCTCGCCGCCGTCCTAACCACGCCGCGGCACACGGTGGCGAGTCTGACAGCCTGCCTTGTCGCGATCGGCGGTCTCGGACTGATCTACGTCGCGAAGGTGATCATCATGGCGCTGCGACAACGCGGTTATAAACCAGTGCTCGAGGATTGGATCTGGCACGGCGTGCTGCCCATCATCGCGTATGCGTGGCTCTTTGCGGCCGGCTGGCTCACACCGCGATCAACGGAAATCGCGCTTTATTGTGTCGCCGGCGCGGCGCTGATGCTGCTCTTCATCGGCATCCACAATGCCTGGGACACCGCGGTTTTCATGACGACGGCGAAGCCGCGGCGAAAATCGCGGCTATGAAAGTCAGAAGGCAGAAAGCAGAAGGCAGAAGTACTGCAAAAGTTCCCTTCTGCCTTCTGCCTTCTGCCTTCAACGTTGCTTCGCGATCCAGCGATCGACATTCATCTCGAGCACGCTGAGCGGCACCGCGCCGCTGCCCAGGACGACGTCGTGAAATTCGCGGAGGTCGAAGCGCGGGCCGAGGGCCGTCTCAGCGCGTTTGCGCAGCTCCTTGATTTTCAGCTCGCCGAGCTTGTACGACAGCGCCTGACCGGGCCAGGAAATGTAGCGATCGACTTCGGTCTCGACTTCGTGCAGCGGAAGCGCCGTCCGCGTCGCCATGTAGTCGATGGCCTGCTGGCGCGTCCATCCCTTCGCATGAATGCCAGTGTCGACGACCAGCCGGCAGGCGCGCCACATCTCGTAGGTCAGGCGGCCGAAGTTGGAGTACGGATCGGTGTAGAAACCGGCCTCCAGGCCGAGCCACTCGCAGTAGAGTCCCCAACCTTCTCCGAACGCCGAGATGTACGAGAAGCGGCGGAAGTTGGGAAGGTTGGTGAGCTCGTGGCTCAATGCAATCTGCAGATGATGTCCGGGAACGGCTTCGTGGAGCGTCAACGACTCCAGGTTGTAAAGCGGACGGACCTCGAGCTTGTAGGTGTTGACCCAATAGATTCCCGGCCTGGTGCTCCCCTGCGGCGCGCCGACGTAGCGGCCGCTCGTATATTTCGGTGCGATCTCGGCCGGCACCGGCTCGACGGTGTAAGGCAATCGCGGAAGCGTCTTGAAGAGCGAAGGAAGTTTTCCATCGATGCGCTTGGCGATCCAGGCCGCGCGCGACAGCAATTCCTCGGGCGTCTTGGCGTAGAAGCGCGGATCGGTGCGGAGGAACTCGAGAAACGCGGCGCGATCGCCCTGGAAGCCGGCCTGTTTCTGAACGGCATCCATCTCGGCCGAAATCCGGTCGACTTCGCTGAGGCCGAGTTTATGGATCTCTTCGGGAGGAAGGTTGAGCGTCGTGAATTCGCGAATCCGGTGCTGGTAGTACGGAAGGCCGCCCGGCAAGTCGGATGCTCCCAGCGTTTTGCGCGCGCCGGGCAGGTACTCGTTGCGGAAGAAATCGAGGAACTCGCGGTAGCCGACCACGGCCGCGTTCATGATCGCGTCGCGACCTTCGTTTTGCAGACGCTGGCGCTCACTCTCCGGAACAGCGTTCGGAAATTTCGCGAACGGCTCCCAGAACACGCTCCTGGTCGGATCGTCGACGACGTGCGCCGAGATGGTGTTCTCGTAACCATCGAGGGTGGGGCGCGGAACGGTCATGCCGCGTTTCAGCCCGATGCGCATCAGCGCGATCTGTTCGCGCACGTATCGCGGCCACTCTCGCAGCCGGCTGAGGTAATTCTCATAATCCTTGACGTTCGCGAGCGGCATTTCCTTGGGCAGGCGCATGAACCCGGAGTGAAAACCGGAGTCGGCGTTGATGGGCATCTGGTAATCGCCGAAATCGAAGGACTCGATCCCCTCGTCGATCTGCCGCTTGAAGATGTCGTAGCTCACCTGCTCCGATTGGGGCAATTTCGATCGATCGATTTGCGCGAGCGTTGCCAGCGTCGCCTTGCGCTGTGCCTGACGGCGCTCCAGGTCGGCCATGGTGATGGCGGGGAGGCGGTGGTCGTATTCGTGGCGGCCGACAGAAGTCGCGAACAGGGGATTCTCTCTGAGGCGCGTCTCCCAGTTGCGGTCGAAGAGCGCGTGCAGGCGCTTCACTTCATCGGCAGCGCGGGCGGGAATCGAAAGAAGAATGAGCACGGCGAAAATGCAAAATCGCTTCATGGGCGCGCATTGTAGACCGGGGGACGCGTTTGAGAATTCTCACCACACAGCCAGGCCCCGCGATGCTTCACTTCTGTCCCTGCTTCGCCTGTGCGATCCGCATCAGCGCGATGGTGATGTCATGCAAGGAGTGAATCACGCCCACTTCGAACGCGCTCGGCGCGTTGCCGGCCGAACAGCCGCACGCGTTGCAAGGACCTCCTCGGCCGCCGTCATGGTTGTCCAGGGGATGCCCACAGGCGCAGGAGTCTTTCAGGAGTTGCATGTCCACCTCCGTTCGGAGGGGAAGCATATCGCCACATGGGGACTCACCACAGAGGCATAGAGGACACAGAGAAGTCAGAACGCGTCGGCAATTCGCCGCGCGATCAGCGCATAGCCTTCGTCGCCGGGATGGAAGCGATCCATGGAAAGCCGGTCGCGCCACGCGAAGATATCGGCCGTCTGCACCACCACGAGGTTTGGATCCTTCGCGAATCGCTCGACCAGCCGGCCGTTCCACTCGTTGACCAGCGGCGTGAGCATCTTGCCGAACGGCGTCGACGTAAAGGGGTTGTAAAGACCGACGATGAAAATCCTGGCGCGCGGATTGACGCCACGAATTGCGCCCACGATCCGCGCGATCTGATCGATCACGCCGCCGATCACCGACTGCGGATCGCGCGGGGGCGCGTTGCGCCAGTTGTCACCCCACAAGTCGTTGCCGCCGATC
Source organism: Thermoanaerobaculia bacterium (assembly GCA_035636095.1). Lineage (GTDB taxonomy): Bacteria > Acidobacteriota > Thermoanaerobaculia > Gp7-AA8 > Gp7-AA8 > Gp7-AA10. The sequence goes on along the minus strand of DASPZU010000087.1, from coordinate 104,919 downwards.
GAGACGATGATCACGTTCGACTGCGCCAGCAGCACCTGAACGTTGTGACTGTCGATCTGACGGATGACATCGGTGGTCCGCGAGCCGTTGATGGCCAGATTGACTATATTTTTTGTATCTATTTTACGTCTACGTAATTCATCAACAAATCTTCCGCCGATGCCGAGGCCCGATTCGTCGCCTGTGCCGCGAGCCAGGGAATCGCCCAGAATGAGAGGCACGATCTGCCCCGCCGGAGGGCCAGCGGCGACAAGGCGCGGCGCACCGATGTTGACAGCCGATCCTGTGTCGCCGCGCGCGAATGAGTAGAATCCGTGCGCGAACACCGCCGCCGCGATCAACGCCGCGCCGAGCGGAACGTACCAATAGAGCAAGCGACGCACGCAATGATTGTATTTGAGCAGATGATCCCGATCCTGCGAATCTTCGACGTCGCGAAAGCAAAGGAGTTCTACGTCGACTACCTCGGCTTTCAGATCGATTGGGAACATCGATTCGCGGACAACAGCCCGCTGTACATGCAGGTGTCGCGCGGTCCGCTGATCCTCCATCTGAGCGAGCACTACGGAGACGGAAGTCCCGGCATCGCGATCTTCGTGCGCATGCGCGGCGTCGAAGAATTTCACAAAGAGTTCGCGGCGAAGAAGTACAAGTACCTCAATCCGGGAGTCAACGATCAGCGGCCCGATCTTCCCTTCAAAGTCGTGAACATCACCGACCCCTTCGGAAACAAAATCCGTTTCTCGGAACCGGTATGAATCCTGTCCTGATCGCCCATCGCCTTACCAAAGTCATCGGCAAACGCACCATCGTCGATAACGTTTCGTTTCAGCTCCAGCCGGGAGAGGTCTTCGGCTTCCTGGGACCGAACGGCGCCGGCAAGACCACCACCATCCGCATGCTGGTCGGTCTCATCAGGCCGACGGCAGGCAAGGTGACCATCTGCGGATTCGATGTCCGCCGCGATTTCGAGAACGCCCTGCGCAATGTCGGATGCATCGTCGAGAACCCTGATCTGTATCGATTCATGACCGGCCGCGAGAATCTGGAGCACTTCGCGCGAATGCTCTCCGTTCCCGCCAGCGAGATCGAGCGCGTTGGCGGGCTGGTCGCGCTGGCGCATCGCCTCGACCAGCGCGTGGGCACCTATTCCCTCGGCATGCGCCAGCGTCTCGGCATCGCGCAGGCGCTCCTCGGCAACCCGCGCCTGCTGGTCCTCGACGAACCTGCCAACGGACTCGACCCCGCCGGCATCCGTGAGATCCGCGAGCTGTTGCGGCATCTGGCGCACGATCGCCAAATGGCGGTCTTCGTCTCCAGCCATCTCCTCGGCGAAGTGGAGCTGATGTGCGATCGGGTCGCGATCATTCACAAGGGCGCGCTGTTGCGCGAGGGATCAGTTGCCGATCTGATCTCCAGCCGGCGCGAGATGGAGTTTCGCGTCGACGACACCGCGCGGGCATCGGAGATCGTTCGCGCGAAAGGCTTGCAATTCCGCGCCGATACCGATCGTCTGTGGATCTCGATTGACGAAAACGATGCGCCGCCTTTGGTGGCCGCGTTGACTGCGGAAGGCGTCGCCGTTTTTCATGCGCAACGTCATGTCGAGTCGCTGGAGGAGATGTTCCTGCAGGCCACGGGAGGAGAAACCGTCGATTGATTCCACTCATTCAGAACGAGACGCTGAAGATCATTCGCCGTAAGCGATTCGCGGTCGTGATGGCGATCCTTTTCGCGATTCTCTCGGTGGTCACCTATTCGCAGTACCGGCAGCTCAGTTGGCGCGCACGCCGGAACTGGCGCGCTGACATTCAACAGCGGATCGCGAGCTATCAGAACACCATCCGCCGCGGCCGGATGAATGAGAATTGGGCGAAATCGCTTCGCGCCGAGATCAACCGGCTGCAGTTCTATCTCGATCACGACATCGAGCCCGACCGCCCAACCGCCCCCCTGTTCGTCCGCAATTTCGCGAACGTGGCCGGCTTCCTGCTCCTCCCCATCCTCATCGCGGTCCTGGGCAGCGACATCGTGTCGGCGGAGAGTTCGGAAGGCACTGACAAATTGCTGCTGACGCGACCGGTCCGCCGCTGGAAAGTTCTGGCATCGAAGCTGGTGACGCTTTGGATTTTCGCCACCCTCACGCTGCTGTGCGGCGCGCTCCTGGCCTACCTGATTTCAGCGCCCGTTCTTCCTCGCGGAGGCTGGGGCGCACCGACATTCACCGGATTTCAAATTGCGCGCGGTGAATTTCGGCTCGACGCCGTACGGCAGTTGCCGCTCTGGAAGGACACCCTCATCGCGTACGGGCTGGAGTGGTACGCCCTGCTGACGGTGTCGGCGATCGCGCTGGCGTTGTCGGTTCTCTTTCGATCGAGTGCCGCCGCCATCGGAACGATGCTGGCGTTTTTGATTGGCGGAACGATTCTCACGCGCATCAGCCCCGATTGGACAACCGGAAAATACCTCTTTGTGGGAGCGCTCCCGCTAGCCGATTACTACACCGGTCAGCCGCCGCCCTACGAGGAGATGACCATGGCCTTTTGCATCGCGCTGTTAGGCGTGTGGGCAATCGCGGCGCTGATCATCGCATTCACGATTTTTGTGAGGAGGGACGTATTCGGTTAGCGGCTGCACTCCTATTTCTGTTTCTCGCCTGCGGCAAGGGCGACGAGGAAGCGACCGACACGCGCGAGCCGATCGCCACGCAATATGTCGGCGTGGCGGAGCTGCAGGTGCATTCGAAACCGGCCGACATCACACCGGTCATTACGCGCTACGGTCACGGTGAAAGCGTTTCGGTGTTATCGCGCAAGGGTGACTGGGCAGAAATTCGTACAGCATTCGGCAATGGTTGGGTGCATCAGAAGGACCTCGTCGGCGCGGAGGAGGCCGCGTCGAGTAAGGCCAATCCAAATCCGAAGTTTCAACATCCTCCATCCCCAGTGACTGCCCCAAGCGCGCACGGCACCGTCTACATCGAAGCCGACGTCAACACCGACGGCGACATCACGAACGCAATCGTGCTCGAAAATACGACCGGCTCGAACGATCTCGCTGAGAAGAATGCCGCAGCGCTGAAGCGATCGAAGTTCTATCCGATTCTGATCCGCGGCGAGCGCAAGCCCTTCAAGTACTACTACCGCGTCGACTACTGAGGCGGTCTTGACCCGGCTGTCAATCTTGACTAGACTGACTAGTTAGATGCAGAAGCGCTATTCAACCTATGAGGCTAAGGCACGTCTCAGCGAGCTTCTGAATCGGGTTCGCAAGGGTGACGTGGTGACCATCACCCACCGTGGCCAGCCTGTCGCGGAGGTGCGTCGAATCGATGCGTCGGACGCAACGCTCAAAGATCGACTGGAAGCGCTCGAGCGCAGCGGCATCCTCACTCACCGGGCAGGCAAAGTCCCCTTCAAGCCTCTGGCCCGTAAAGCGGGAGCACTGCAGCGATTCCTGAAGTCGCGCGAATGAAAGCGGCCTACGTCGACACCTCGGTTCTGGTCGCGGTGGCGTTTGGTGAGGCTGGATCTCGACGACTGACAAAGTCGCTGCGTATCTACGACCGGCTGCTGGCGTCGAACCTTCTGGAGGCCGAGCTCCGATCGGTATTGCACCGCGAGAGGATCGCCAAAGAGCCGGCTGACTTTCTTTCTGCGATTTCCTGGGTCCATCCCGATCGGACATTGACGGCGGAAATGGTCTCGGTCCTCAGCGTGGGCTACGTCCGCGGGGCGGATCTCTGGCATCTGGCCGTGGCCCTTTTCGTCGATCCGAAGCGCGAGCTCGCCTTCTTGACCCTGGACGAACGGCAGCGTGAAGTCAGTCGCAAACTCGGCTTTGGTCGTTGAGCTTTTGGACTTTTGAGGGCGTCAGGCGCGTTACCGGCCCCACATGCAGTTCCGTTACGACATCCGCAACGTCGCGATCATCGCGCACGTCGACCACGGCAAAACGACGCTGGTCGATGCGCTGCTGAAGCAGGCCGGCGCCATCCGCGCCAATCAGCAGGTCGATGAGCGCGTCATGGACTCCAACGATCTCGAGCGCGAGCGCGGGATCACGATCCTGGCCAAGAACACCTCCGTTCGATACGTGGTGGATGCTCCCGGCGCGCATCATGAAGCGACGCACACGGCATCGGGACACGATCTTCCCGCCTCGTTCATCCATCCGCGCGAGGTCAAGATCAACATCGTCGACACGCCCGGCCACTCCGATTTCGGCGGAGAGGTCGAACGCGTCCTGTCGATGGTCGAGGGCGTCATCCTGCTGGTGGATGCGGCCGAAGGTCCCATGCCGCAGACCCGTTTCGTCCTCCGCAAAGCGCTGGCCCTCGGCCTCCTCCCGATCGTGATCATTAACAAGATCGATCGCAGTGATGCGCGTCCACAACCGGTGCTCAACGAAGTGTTCGATTTGATGATCGAGCTCGGCGCGTCCGATGAGCAGCTCGATTTTCCGATCCTCTACGCCAGCGGTCGCGCCGGATTTGTGCGCACTTCCGTTGAAGACACCAACAACGATGTGCAACCGCTCTTCGATGCCATCCTCAAGAAGATTCCGCCGCCACCGGGCAATGCCGATGCGCCGCTGCAGCTTCTGGTTTCGGCCGTCGACTACAACGACTACGTCGGCCGCCTGGGCATCGGGCGCATTCAACGCGGCCGCATCCGGCAGGGCGAAGACGTGGTGCTGATTCTTCGGGACGGAACGCCACAAAAGGGACGCGTCTCGAAGCTGACAATTTTCGAAGGTCTGAAACGCGAAGAGGTGGCCGAAGCGGCGGCGGGGGAGATCGTGGCGGTGGCGGGGTTCGCCGACGTCGAAATCGGCGAGACCTTCGCCGACGCCATCGCGCCCGAGCGGCTGGAGCCGATCGCGATCGACGAGCCGACCGTGTCGATGTTCTGGCTGGTCAACGACTCGCCCTTCGCCGGTCTGGAAGGGAAATACGTCACTTCGCGAAATCTCAAGGAACGCCTCGAGCGCGAGACGCGCAAGGACGTCGCGCTACGCGTGCGCGAGACCGATCTGCCCGATCGATTCGAAGTCAGCGGCCGCGGCGAGCTGCATCTCTCCATCCTGGCCGAGAACATGCGCCGCGAGGACTACGAGTTCGCCCTCTCGCAGCCGCAGGTCATCCTCAAAGAAATCGACGGCAAGACCCTCGAGCCGTATGAGGCGCTGGTGGTCGACATCGAAGAGCTGCACGTCGGCGCGATCATGGAGAAATTTCAGGCGCGGCGCGGCGAGATGACCGACATGGTCAATCCGGGCAGCGGACGCGTGCGCATCGAGTTCAAGATCCCGACCCGCGGGCTCTTCGGAATCCGCACCGAATTTCTCACTGAAACGCGTGGAACCGGCCTGCTGTACCACACCTTTCTCGAATACGGTCCGTACCGCGGGGAAATCACGAGTCGTACCCGCGGCGCGCTGGTCGCGAAGGAAGCGGGCGACACGACGGCCTACGCCATCGAGCCGCTGCAGGAGCGTTCCACGCTGTTCGTCGTGCCGGGACAGAAAGTCTACGGCGGACAGGTGGTGGGCGAGAACTCCCGCGACGTCGACATGGTGGTGCAGGTGTGCCGCAAGAAACACCTCACCAACATGCGCGCCTCGACCTCCGACATCGCGGTGCAGCTCGCGCCGGCGCGCATCATGACGCTCGAGCAATGCCTGGAGTGGATCGACGAGGATGAGCTGGTCGAGGTGACCCCCGAGTCGATCCGCATCCGCAAGCGGATTCTCGCTCACTCGGCGCGCGAAGTGGCGCGGAAGCGCGCGGCGGCCGTCTAGCCTGGCGGAAACTGCCCCCCCTGACATACCTTAATGATCAGGAGGCCCGCCATGCTCAGAGTTTCTGCATTTCATTCATTGGCACTCGTGGCACTTCTGGTAATAACGGGTTGCGCGAAGAAGGAGCCGACCGCGGTCAGCGACACGTCCGCTTCTTCTCCGCCTGGCACCGCCACCAGCGCGACGCAGTCGGCACCGGCAGCTGCTCAATCGACCGGCGCATGCAGTTACATCACGGAGGCGGAAGCAACCGTCATCCTCGGGCAACCCTCAAAGTACCGAAGCACCGAGGGGACCAGCTCGAACTGCATCATCGACCCGGTGTCGGGACAAGGCATTTCGGTCGACTTCACGATCGAGCGCAACAGCCGCGGCATCTTTGACTTCCTTTCCACGCAAAAGGGAGCCGAAAAACTGTCTGGTTTAGGGGATCAGGCGGTTTGGACCGGTGGCAAGGGCATGGGCCAGCTCGCCGTGGTCAAGGGCGGCAACTCCATGAATCTGACCATCAGCGATTTCAGCGGCAAGACCGAGCTGAAGCCGATGGGACAGGCGGTCGCTCAGAAGCTGCTGGCCAAGTTGTAGCTCGGCTCGCATCTGCGGAAGATTGGCGGATGCTCGATCGCTCCGCGCGCGAGGTGGCGCGGAAGCGCGCGGCGGCCAGCGCTTAGCCCGGTGGAAAGTTCATCCGCTTCACAAGATCTTCGAACCGTGGATCACCGCGCAGGGGATCCCAAACGGGTGCCATCTTCAAGGTTGCCAATCCCTGATCGCGTGTCTCGTATGCACGTTGCAACCATGCCAGCGCTTTCTCTTTTTCGCGTGCGAATGTGTACAGGCGCGCGATGCTGCCGGCGGAGATGTAACCCTGGGTCGAACGCCGTTCAAAGATTTCGGCGACGCGTCGCATGGCCGCGTGATGGTCGCCTCGGCTCTGGTGAATCGCAGCCGCAACTTCCGAATCGTTCTTGATCGCGAATGACTTCTCGGCCTCGGCCAGGGCCTGATCGTATTTGCCAGTCGATTCGTACGCGTACCAAAGACCGTCGTGAATCAGCGTGAAGTCGGGAGCTTTCTGCTGAACGAGAAGCAAGCTGGCGATCGATTCTTCCGGCTTGCGCAGGGTCATGAGATGTCTTCCGCGGAAGAAGCGATAGAACTGGCTGAGCGGATCGAGCTCGAGACAGCGATCCATTTGGATTTTCCAGTCGTCGAAGCGGCCCAGGCTGGGACCGAGGAGTGTGGCGTACTGAAAGCGGATGTCGGGCGAGCTCGGATTCAACTCGATCGCGCGGCGATACTCGCGCTCGGCGCCGCTCCAGTCCCAATCCATGTAGTGCTTCACAACCGCGAGGCCGAGATGCGCCTCGGCGGATTCTTCGTCGAGCGCCAGCGCTTTCATGGCTTCGGCCCTGGCGGGAGGCCCGGCCGTGCGGGGTGAGGCGAAGGCGTAAACGACGCGCGCCGCCCATGCTCCCGCGATCGCGGCGTGCGCCGCCGCGAACTCAGGATCCTTCTCAACCGCGAGCTGCAGATACTGCATCTCCAGGGTGACTTCCTGTGGCGTCGCACGATATTTGTGTGTCAGCGCCTTCATGTAGTCGTCGAATGCTTCGCTGTTAACTGCATGCGCACGGCGCGCAGTCGGCGAAAGTTTCCCTTTGATCTTCGAAGCGATCGCGGAAGCGAGGTCGCTCTGCAGTCCGAGGATGTTGCGCAAATCGGCTTCATATCGATCGGACCAGAGTTGTGCCTGTGTCTTTGGATCGATCAGCTCCGCGGTGACGCGCACACGATTACCCTCGCGAACGACCGCACCGCTGACCAGCGCGTCGACGTTCAGCTCCTGCGCGATTTCGGGCAGCGACTTCCTGGTTCCTTTGTAGCGCATCATGGAGCCGCGGGCGATCACGCGCTGCGATCCAAGCCTTCCGAGGTCCGTGATGAGCGCGTCGGTCATTCCATCCGCGAAATACTCCTGCTGCGGATCGCCCGAGAGATTTTGTAGTGGCAGGACCGCGATGGAATGCACGCGCGGAGATGCCGGCCAGAAACGAATCGCGACGACTGTTCCGGCGACGATCAACGCCGCAGCCGCAGCCGCAGCCGCGGCGAACGCTCGCCGCGGAATCGCGCTTTGCGCCGCGCCTCGCAGATCATTCGCGAGCTCCGCTGCGGACTGATAACGATCGCGCGGCTGCTTTTGCAGGCACCTTCGGATGATGCGCTGCAAAACAGCAGGGATGCTGCGATCGAACGGCGGAGTCTCGTGAAGGATGGAATCGATGAGCCGCGGCGCGGGAGTGGCCGTGAACGCGCGCCGCGCCGTACACAATTCGTAGATCACGCAGCCGGCCGAGAACACATCACTTCGCGCGTCGGCGATTTCACCGCGCAACTTCTCGGGCGACATGTACGGCAGCGTGCCGATGACAGCGTGCTGCTCGGCGACGTCGGTCGTCGCGTGCGTCATGGTGTCGGTCGCGACAAAACTCGAGCGCGCGATGCCGAAGTCGAGAATCTTCAGCCGGCCCTCAGGGGTCAGCTTCAGATTCTCCGGCTTCAGATCCCGGTGCACGATGCCGCGAGCGTGCGCAGCGGCAAGCCCTTCGGCCAGTTGCGCCGCGATTTCCATGACGTCGTGAGTAGGCAATGCTCCCTCCGCCAGTCGCTCGCGGAGCGTCTGCCCGGGAACGTACTCGGTAATCAGGAAATCGAGTCCATGATCGGAATCGAAGTCGTAGACGATCTGGATGTTGGGGTGATTCAACTGCGAAAGCGCCAGCGCCTCCCGCCGCAGGCGCCTTCGATCGTCTTCGGTGACGCGCCCGGGCGCGACGATCTTGAGCGCGACATCGCGTTTGAGCCGCTCGTCGCGCGCGCGATACACCACGCCCATCCCGCCTTCGCCTAGCAGGGCATCCACGCGATAGTGCGAGAGCGTGGTTCCTATGGCGACGCCGGAGGCACCGGGCTGTGCTGTGGACACGATCCCGAAGATTGTAGCGGTTACTTCAGCGACGCCGCGCCTCGAGATGAACCCACTCCGGCAGCCTCGGCCGTCATTCTGGCCTGGTCATCGCAAGTCTTTTCTTGATGAATTCTCAACAGAGGAGACTGCCAGATGAGCATTCGAGCGAACACAGCTTTATTGAGTTGTCTGCTGTTGGTTGCCCCTTCTCTCTTCGCCGATGACGACAAGGGAAAGAAAGGGCGACACGACGACAACGATGACAAGAAGTTTGAGCGCAAGGTCAAAGTCGAGCACGACAACGAGCGCGACGACGTCAAAGTCGTACGAAGAGTGCAAGTCGTCCAACCGGTGGTGGTCCCGGCCAATCGCATCGTCATCACCAACAACGATGTGAATCGGTTGGAATCGATTCTCGCCACGACGCAGGGATCGACTGTCGTTTTCGCGCAACCGACGCTGATTCGCGTGGGCAACGAAGCGAACCTACTCGCCAATCGCATCGTGTCGAACGTGATCGTGATCCGGAATCCGGTCGCGGTCAGCACGGCGCGAACTCTGCGAATGCACATTCGCCAACTGCGCGCCGCAGCCAGGCGTGGCGATGCCGTCGCCTTCCGGCTGCACGCACGAGAGGCGCTGCCGCTGGTGGTTCGAATCGACGGAATGGTGTAGCTACTTCAGCTCGTAACCGCCCGCGCCGACGACGTACCATTTGCCGTCCGGTGCCTTGACGCGCATGGTGTACGTGCTCTTCGGTACCGGTTTATCCGTCCCGGGACGCGGCCAGACGTAGTTGACCCAGCCGCCGCCTTTTTTCTTCGAGGCCTCGATCAGCTCCGTTCCGACCTTCTTGCCGTTGGCATCGGTGATGTCGGCGTTGTCCTTGCCGACCATGGACGGGTTGGGATGACAAACGATTTTGTTGTCGGGACCATCGACGAACACGTAGTAGTCGCCCGCCATCCAATCCTTGTCTTTGAACTTGTCGCACGACGGCCCGCTCTTCGCGACGACCTTCGAGGCGTCCTTGACATAGGCCTTGATCGCGTTGCGCGTGTTCTTGGTGGGAACATGCGATTTCGCGATCGCCGCGGATGCAGTAAGACCGATGAGGAGAGTGGCCACGATGAAACGTTTGGACATGAGACTCCTCCTTTGGGGGAATCGCAGGCTTATACCGGAAGACGCTGCATCAACGCAATGAATCGCGGATCCTGACGCAGCGGATCGAGGCGTGGCTCGGCGCGGAAGTAGATGCACCACGAGCTCGATTCGTTGATGGCGCGATTCAACTCCGCCAGCGCCTTGTCGCGATTGCCGACGCCGAGGTTCAGGATGGCGCGATCGAAGGGCGACACGTACCTCGGATCGCTCTCGAGCTGCTGCAGCAGCGACTGCGCTTCTGCCTTGTGCCCCGAGAGCCCGAGTGCGTGTCCGAGCGCCGCCGTTCCGAATGTCGCATTCGGCACCAGTTCTTGGGCGCGGCGAAACGCGGCGACCGCTTCCGGCATCATCCCCTTTTGTTCGTACGCCAGGCCACGAAAGTAAAACGCAAAAAAGCTGTCCGGATAGAGCGCCAGCGCGTTGACGCACTGTTCTAACGCGCGGTCGGGTTGTCGTGTGTAGATGTAGTGCCAGGCAAGATGAGTCACCACCGGCGGATCGAGCGGGTCGAGCTCGAGCGCCTTCAGGCTCTCTCGAAGAGACTCCTGCGTGCGCCCGCGGGCGATGAAGTAATGCGAATAGAAATGATGCACGTTTGAATCCGACGGCTTCAAACTGATGGCACGCTGGAAACTGCTCTCGGCGGCCGGAAAATCGCGCTCGTAATGCAATTGCTCGAAGGCAAGCGCCTGGTAGCCTTCTGCGAGCTCCGGATCGAGAGCGAGGGCCTGTTCCGCGGAAGCTTTAGCTCTTGGGAATGCCACATTCGCGGGCAGCCGTCCCGTTTCCCACGCCCCCATCGCGTCGTACGTCAGCGCCACGCCGGCGTGCGCGAGCGCGTCGCCCGGATCGATGCGGCGTGCCTCCTCGAAGTAGGCAAGCGCTTTCTCCAATCCCGCGGGCCGTCGGTTCCAGAAATACCGGCCCTTCAGGTAGGCCTCGTAGGCCTTCGGATTCCGTGTGTGGGTTCGGGACATGCGCTTTGCGGCATCGCCGCTGATCCGGATCTGGAGATGCTCGGAGACATCGCGCACGATGTCGTCGTGCAGGTTGAGCAGATCGGACGCGCTTCGGTTGTACTGCTGGCCCCACAGTTGGACGCCGTCGGAAGCGCGAACGAGCTCGACCTTGATGTTCATCTGATCGCGCAACTGACGCAATTCGCCGAGGACGACCGCATCGACGCCGAGGTCCTTGCCGATGGCGCGGGGATCATCTTCTTTTTTCTTGTATCGGAATACGGTGCTCCGCGCCAGCACGCGCACGTTGGGAAGCTGCGAAAGCGAATTGATGATGTCGTCGGTGATGCCGTCGCTGATGTAATCGGTGTCGGGATTTCGCGTCGCGTTTTCGAAGGGCAGGATGGCCAGCGATTGAATCGATGTCGTCGTATGCGCGCGCCATGGACGCGTCGCGATGAATACTCCGGCGATCGTCAGCACGATCGCGCCCGCGACCAATGCCGGCCAGCGCGGCCGCCGCCTCACGATGGGTTGCGCGGCGCCCGATTCAATCTCGCGGATGACCGAACGCAATTCGATCGCGGCCTCCTTGATCGACTGGTAGCGGTCTTCGGGCGCCTTGGCGAGACAGCGCGCGACGATGCGTTGGAGATCGGCAGGGATGGCGCGACCGGAGTGGATCAATGGCGCGGGCGTCGCGTGCGCGATGGCATGCATGGTATCGACCGGCGTCCGCGAATCGAATGGGCGCTTGCCGGTGAGCGCTTCGTAGAGCATCGAGCCGAACGAGAAAATGTCGGAGCGTGCATCGACCGGACGTCCTTCGACCTGCTCCGGCGACATGTACGACACCGTTCCGACCACTGAACCGGTTGCTGTGGCAGCAGCCCGGTCGACAGTCGGCGACTTCGTGTAGTCCGCCGTCAGGTCCTGCACTCTTGCCAAACCGAAATCGACGATCTTGGCGTAACCGTCGGCGCTGATCATGACATTCTCGGGCTTGAGATCTCGGTGCAGGATTCCCGCGCCGTGCGCCTTAGCCAACCCTTCGGCGATCTGCACGAAGTAGTTGAGAATCTTCGTGAGCGGATCGCGCCCGACGCGCTCGCGCAGCGTCGTCCCGTCGATCAGCTCCATCGTGAAGTACCAGATGTCCTGGCCGCCGATGCGCTCGTGGCCGATGTCGTGGATCGCGACGATGTGGGGATGATTCAGCGCCGATGCGGCGCGCGCCTCGCGTTGAAATCGCGCCAGCGCCTCCGGCTCGTTTTTCAGCCGGTCCGGAATGACCTTGAGCGCAACCTCGCGGCCGAGGCGCGTATCGCGAGCGCGGTAGACCTCGCCCATTCCGCCCGAACCTAGCGGCGCTATGACTTCGTAGGGGCCCAGCCGCGTTCCGCTTTGGATGCCGCAAGGATACCGCGCTTCACTTCAAATATTTCCTGAACCAGTCGATGTAACGGCGAGCGATCTCCGCCTGATGCACCGGGTCATCCGGACTATGGCCGCTGACCGGAAAGGCGATGAACTGCACCGGCACTCCGTTGTCGGAGAGAGCGCGATACATCTCGAACGACTGCACGATCGGCACGCGCACGTCCCCGGTGTCGGACATGATCAGCGTGGGCGTTTTGACATTCCTGACGTAGGTGATCGGCGACTGCTCGATGTATTTTTTGAGATTGTCGCCCGAGAACGGCGAGCCCCATGTCAGGCGGCGGCCAAGTCCTCCGTCGCCTAACACGTACTGGTCGACCAGGTTGTTGACCGCGGCGCCGGAAACCGCCGCCTTGAAGATCGGATAGTGCCCGATCATCCACGACGTCATGTAGCCGCCGTACGACCATCCGCCCACCGCGATGCGATCGCTGTCCACCGACGCATGTTTTTTCACCTCTTCGATTCCAGCCATGACGTCGCGGCCCGGGCCGGCGCCGGAGTCGTTCATGATGGCAATGGTGTAGCGGTTGCCGAGGTTGTCGCTGCCGCGGTAGTTGGGCTGGAAGACGATCCAGTCGTTGGCCGCCAGCTCCTGCGGCAGAATTGCGAAGCCTTCCGTGGTTGCCGCGCGTGGTCCGCCGTGAATGTAGACGACCAGCGGATATTTTTTCGAAGCGTCGAATCCGGGCGGATAGACCAGGACTCCGTCTTCCTGAAAGCCCTCGTTCTGCCAACGGATCGTTTCGACGCGGCCTAACTCGAGTGCGGCCAGCTCGCGATTGAAGTCGGTCAGACGGCGCGGCCTGGAAGTCGGTGAATCGAGGATGTAGAGCTCGCGCGGATGCTGGGGCGTGGTCCCCGTGAATGCCATCGCGCCGTTGCGCGCGATGGAAGCGTCGATCCAAAACCCGAAGAAAGGTTCCACATCGCCGAGGTCGAGGCGGCGGGCGGAACCGCCGTCGGCGGGAGAGACCCAATACGCGACGCTGGTGCTGTCATGCCCGCCGCTGAGAAAAGACTTTCCGTCCGGCATCCAGATGGCGCGAAAGAGATTGCGGTCGAGTGAGCCGGTCACTTCTTTTCCATCGCCGCCGGCCGCGGGGGCGATCCAGATCGCGTTCTGATTTTCGCGAACGCCGCCCTGCGGATGCCAGTATGCAATTCGGCCTCCGTCGGGCGAAAAAACAGGCTGGCTCTCGTCGAGACTGTGCGTCGTGAGGCGCTTGGTTGCCCCGGTCGCGACATCGACGAGCACGACGCGGGAGATGTTAGGCGTCTTCTCGTGCGGATTCTCACGCTTCGTGATCGCCAGCGTCTTTCCATCGGGCGACCAAGACAGCGGCGAAGGCGCCGGGCCGGGCGGGTGGGCGATGGGAAGGCTCCATCCGCCATTGGTCACGCGCCGTGCCGCGCCGCCGCTCGACGCGATCACCCACACGTGCGAGGGCGTGACGGCCTCGCGAATCAGGAAATCGTCATCGGTGATCTCGAACGCTCTGTTGTTCTTGTCTTCATTGGGCGCGGGCTCGTCGGCGGTCACGAATGCGATCTGCGATCCGTCCGGACTCCACGCAAACTGCTGCACGCCCTGCTTGGCGTCGGTCAGCCGCCGTGGATCGCCTCCACGCATCGAGACCATCCAGATCTGCCGTTTGGCCTCGCGATCGCTGGAAGCATTTGCGAGAAATGCGATCCGCTCGCCGTCATTCGACCAGCGAGGCGACGCGATTCCGCGCCGCTCGAACGTCAGCGGCCGCTGCGCGCCGCTCGCGACGTCGATCAGCGTCAGCTCGGTGTCATAGCGACCGTCTTTGCTGTTCGCACGCGAAACGACAAACACGATCGACTTTCCGTCCGGCGAAATCTGCGGATCGGATGGGGTGACCAGTCGAAAGCGGTCCGACGGCTGGATTCGCGCCGCCATTGCGCTGACTGCCATGAGTGCGATGAGAAGGGTTTGTTTCATAATGCCTCCGAGTTGGCGGTTGTCGGTGGTCGGTTGTCGAGAACCGTCAACCGGCAACCGAGAACGCGCGGCGAAGCCGCGCACTAGATCGGCCTCTGCAAAGAATTTGGATTTTCTCCGGCGCGGAGCGAGATCTCCGAGCCTTCCTTTCCGAGCTCCAGACATTCGAAGAGATTGCGCACCAGCTGGCCGAGGCGATCGCCGGTGATGTGGGCCGCTTCCATGGTGTCGACGAGCTGGCGGCCCAAATCGGCGGCCTGATCGCGGACTTCCATCGCGTTGGGAGGGTTGTCGTCGCCGCCCGCGTTGCGGAAGAGATAGCTCGACAACTTGTCGGCGGTGTCCATCACCTCCGGCACTTCGAGCTCCATCTCCTCGGTATGCTTTTCGAGGAGCGCCAGGATGCGGTCAGCCAGCCGGCCTGCGTGCGGCAGATCGAGCGGGATATCGAAGTGGGCCATGAAAGCGCGAAATGTATCATGGCGCGCCGATGCTGCGGTTCGTCCTGATCTCGCTGGCGATCTTTCTGATCTTCAACATCGTCGCGATTTCGCAACTGATTCGGATCCATCCGCGACGCCGGCGTCTCGTGATCGCGATGGCGGTGATCTGCAATCTGATGTGGCTCTTCTTTCCGCTGCTCAACGCCAGGACGGATTTCTCCCGCGCTGTGCGCGCGATCCTCGGGCCGCCATGGTTCGCATGGCTGTGTTTCATTACTATATACTGCGTATATTTGTTATTACTATTTATTACTCGAGTGCCGCAGGTGCCGGCCTCCCGAATTTTTCTATGGGGCACGCTGATCGCGCTGGTGGTCGGCGTCTACACCGCGCTCGTGCCGCTCGACGTCGAGCGCGTTCCGGTGGTCCTGGACGGGCTTCCGACATCGCTGAATGGGACCAGGATCGCGCTGATCGCCGATCTGCACGTCGGGCTCTTCACGCGGCCATCGCGTCTCCGCCAGATTTTCTCGACCGCGGCGTCGCTGTCGCCTGATGTGGTGGTGCTGGCCGGCGATATGGTCGACGACGATCCGTTCTTTACCACCAAGCTGCTCGAAGGGGCGCGCTCGCTTCCGCCGTCGATCCCGCTCATCGCGATCCTGGGCAATCACGAAATGTACGGCGCGCCGCGCGAGGTGATCGATCGCCTGCGCGGCAGCCGCATCCGATTATTGGTCAATGAAGGGATGCCGCTTCATGGACTGTGGATGGCAGGGCTTTCCGACTACGCCGCGCAGGCGCTGGAGCTCAGGCCTGACTTCGGCGCAGCACTCTCGCAGCGGTCCGGATTTCCCATCGTCATCGCGCATCAGCCGCGCGCATTTCCGGAAGCAGTGCAGCGACACCTGCCGCTGACGTTGTGCGCGCACTCGCACGGCGGACAATTCGGCTTTCGGCGGCTGGGCTGGTCATTGTCAGGAGCATTTCTCCCCTACCACATGGGACTCTATCGTCGCGGCGCGTCGCAGCTCTACGTCAACACCGGCACGGGATACTGGCTGCTGCCATGGCGATTGGGGTTGCCTTCGGAGATCACGTTGATCGAGTTGCGGCCGCGATGAGTCACCGTGAGATCTCGCCACAGAGACACAGAGATCACAGAGAAATGCGACACTTTGCATCTTGAGATCCTTCGCTCCGCTCAGGATGATGTGGCTCATCATTCTCTCGGTCGCGGCGGCCGTGGTCAGGTGGCCGATGCTCTCGCGTCCGATGGGGACGGACGAATCCGCGAGCTTCATCTACTACGCGTCGCATCCGCTGTGGGTGCCGATGACGATCTATGGCTCGCCTAACAATCACATTCTCCACAGCGTGCTGATGCACATCGCGTGGAAAACCTTCGGCGGCGCGGAGTGGGCCTTGCGACTGCCGGCATTTCTGGCGGGAATCGCGATCATTCCGCTCACCTACATCGCGGCGCGCGAGCTTTCGGAGCGTGGCGCGCTGGTGGCGGCGGCGCTGGCGGCAGCAGCGCCTGTCCTCGCCGACTACTCGACCGACGCGCGCGGTTACACGCTCCTGTGCTGCTGCGTTCTGATCTGCATTGCGTCGATGGCGCGGATCATCCGCACCGGCAGCAACAAGGCCTCTCTCCTCTTCGCGATCTCCGCCGCCCTCGGCTTCTTCACCGTGCCGGTCATGCTCTACCCGTTCGTGATGCTCGCGATGTGGGGACGCAGGAAGGGCCTGGTGGCTGTCATCGGCGCGATCGTGCTGACAATCCTCCTCTACGCGCCGGTCCTGGTCGTCAGCGGGATCGAATCGCTGACTGCCAATCCCTACGTGCGTCCTCTTCCAATCGCAATTTTCTTTCGCAGCGTCCCTTCGTATGCGGCCGCGGTCTGGTCGAGCATGTTCGCCGGCGTTCCGCTGGTCATTCAGATTCTGGTCGCCATCGGATTCGTGATCGGAGTCCGCCGGCAACCGATCTGGCTCGGCTTCATGGCCGTGATGGCCCTCATCGCTCTGCAACGCGTGTTGCCCTTCCCGCGAATCTGGCTGCCCTTCCTGCTGCTGATGTTCATCACGGCCGCCGCGGCGTGGCCATGGAGTCGGACCGAGCCGGCCATCGCGGCGGCGGTCTTCGTTGCCTTGACCGTCGCAGGCATCAGCAGCTCACGTCTGCGCGAAACCGGCGAGCTGCGCGCCGTTCGCGAGATCACGCGTGAGCTCAACCGCCGCGCCAGTCCGGGCGATCCAGTGCTTGCTCTGCCGCCGTCCGACATTCCGCTGGCTCTCTACTGTCATCGAGTCGAAGTGTTGCATCCGGATGTGAATCGCGCACGACTCTTCGCGATCGAGAACCGCGATTACGGTCAAACGCTGCCGCGCACGCTCGCGTTTTTCAGGATCGATCCGAGACGATTTGCGATCCGGCGCGTGCGCGACTTCGGATCGTCGGCCCTCTACGAATTGGATGCGTTATGAAAGTTCTCTGGCGCAGGCTCGATCAACCGGGTCATGAATTCGTGGATCTGTCGCGCCAGGGATCCGACTGGCTGCTGAGCGGCGTAGCACTTTTCAAACATGAGACGATGCCGAGTCGTCTCGAATATCGGATCGTGTGCGATCCAGCATGGAGGACACGCTCCGCGACGGTCTCCGGGTCGGTCGGCGAACTCCGCGTTGCCGTAACGATTCGAGCGGATTCCGGTTCATGGACATTGAACGAACAAGTGACCGCGGCAGTGGCGGGCTGCATCGACGTCGACCTCAACTTCAGCCCATCGACGAATCTGCTGCCGATACGGCGGCTCAATCTCCAGGTCGGCGATCGGGCATCGCTCCGGGCCGCCTGGCTGCGTTTTCCGAGCTTTGCACTCGAACCTCTGGAGCAGACATACGCGCGGGTCAGCGATCGAATTTTTCGATACGAAAGCGCCGGCGGCAAGTTCGTTGCCGAGATCGAA
The DNA here is from genome assembly GCA_035636095.1 of Thermoanaerobaculia bacterium. Taxonomy (GTDB): domain Bacteria; phylum Acidobacteriota; class Thermoanaerobaculia; order Gp7-AA8; family Gp7-AA8; genus Gp7-AA10. Next base: position 87,193 of record DASPZU010000087.1, on the reverse strand, counting down.
ACGAACGAAGCAGGTCTGCCGATGCGGTACGGAGATCTCTGGCGCGCGGAGGCTGACGCCTTTCACAACAGAGAATGAATCACCACAGAGACACAGAGTACACAAAGACCTTCTCTCTCTGTGCCTCTGTGGTGAACCTCACTTCGCCGCGCGAAGCCCTTTCTCGTAAGCCGGGTTCTTCTGACCCATGAGCCACTGATCGAACCAGCCGACGATGTACTGCAGTCGCTCGACGCGATGCCATGGTTTTCCGGAGCGCGACAGCTCGTGCGACTCGTCGGGAAACCGCACCATGACCGTCGGAATGTGCCGGTACTTCAGCGCGCGAAACATCATCTCGCCGCCGGCCATCGGCGGCGTGCGCCAGTCGGCCTCCCCTTCGATCAACATCAGCGGCGTCTTGACGCGCTCGATGTACGTGATCGGCGAGCGCGCCTTGTAGTCTTCGGGATCCTCCCACGGCGCTTTGTGGAACCACGTCGGCTGGAAGAGTGTGAAGTCGGCGACGTACCAGAAGTTCGCCCAGTCCGCGATGTCGCGCTGCGAGACACCGGCCGCGAAACGATCCGTCTGCGTGACGACCCAGTTGGTGAGCAGACCGCCGCCGCTGCCGCCGGTGACTCCGAGTTTCTTCGGATCGAGATAGCCCCTCGCCAGCAGCGCATCGACGCCGGCCATCAGATCTTTGAAGTCGTCGCCCGGATATCGATATTGGATGATGTTGCCGAAATCCTGGCCGTAGCTCGTGCTGCCGCGCGGATTCGGATAGAGGACGACGTAACCCTTGGCGGCCATCCACTGGAATTCGTGGTCGAAGGTGTAGCCATAGGCTGCGTGCGGCCCGCCGTGGATGTTGAGGACCATCGGGTATTTCTTGGTTGGATCGAAGTCCGGCGGTTTCTGGACCCACGCCTCGATCGTTTTTCCGTCGAAGCTCTTGTACAGCATCGCCTCCGGCTCGGTGAGCGTGATCTCGGAAAAGAGCTTCTCGTTGATATTTGTCAGGCGCGTCAGCGAACCCTTGTCGTCGATCGCGAAGAGATCGCCGATCATCCTGGGCGTCGAAATGAGCAGGATGGCACGGCCGTCGCGGACGATGAAGGTGAGGATGTCCTGATTGCCCTGAGTCCACGGGTCCATGCGACCGCTCGCGACATCCACTCGCTTCAGGTTGACCTTTCCTTGCTCGGCGGCAGTGATGTAGATCGTTGTGGAGTCGCTGCTCCACATCGGTCGCGCGCCGCGCGCGGCACGCGGGGCAGCCTGGTCGCCTGTCAGGCCGCTCAGCACATCGTTGTCGAATGAGGCCGTCAGGTTGCGCGGTTGTCCGCCGTCGCTACTGATGACGTAGAGATCCGCCTGCTGGTACGAATGCACGGGATTGTTGATCGTGCCGCGGAACGCGATCCATTTTCCGTCCGGACTCGGCGCTGGATCGGTGATGGGACCTTCGATGTCGGCCACCTTCGTCATCTCCCCGCCCCCGGCCGGAATCGCGTACAGATTGCTGTCGAAGCGATCGTAGTAAGGCTCGTAGGTGCGATTCGATGTGAAGTAAATCCGCGATCCATCCGGACTCCACAGCGGCTCACCTTCGCTGAAATCGCCGCTGGTGAGTTGCCTGGGCTTGGCCGGCTCGTCGGCAACCGGAACGTCGATCGTCCAGATGTGGACCGCCCGCGTCGGATCGAGATAGCCAGGACCATTCGATCGATACGTCGCCTGATTGATCACGCGAACATCGCTGACATGTTCCTTTTCATCCTTTTTCTTTTCTTCCACGTCCTCCGGCTTCGTGCGCGCAGTGAAGGCGATCGTCCGCCCCGACGGAGACCACGCCAGAGAGTCGATCGCGCGCGACAGTGATGTCACTGCGCGAGGTTCTCCGCCATCGAGCGGCAGGATGTAGATCTGCGCCGGCTGCGGCTTGCCATCTTTTTCGAGGCTGCGCAGGAATGCCAGGGACTTTCCGTCCGGCGACCAGCGCGGCGCGGTGTCGCTCGTTCCGGTCGTCATCTGACGGGGAGCGCCGCCTCGCGCCGACACCGACCAGATCGACGTGTCGTAGCGGTCTTTCTTTTCATCGACCGTCACGCGGACGAAAGCGATCTGCGATCCGTCGGGCGAGAGTTGCGGATCGGCGATCCACTGGAAGCGGAAGATGTCTTTTTCGGTGATGAAGCGGGCATCGGCGGCAGCGGCGATGAAAATCGCGAGCAGAAGCATTCGTTTCATGCGGGGGATTGTATTGCGTACACGACCAGGCCGGCAGTCAGCAGTCCTGCGATCGTAAATGCGATCAGACCCGCTTTCGGACGCTCGTGGACCTGGGGCAATAAATCGGAGGCGCCCAGGTAGAGGAGGAAGCCGGCGAAGAAGGAGAGCTGGAACGCGACGATGCGCGGCTCGAGTCGCAGCAGGCCGGCGCAAAGAGCGCCGACGACCGGCGCGACGGCGTCCACAAGCAACAATGTGATCGTTCGCGCGGCGTTGTTCCGCGTCGCGAGCATGAAGGTCACGGTGTTGAGGCCATCGGCGAAATCGTGCGCAACTACGGCCAGAAGTACTACGATCCCGACCTTCGTGCCGGCCTCGAAGCCGACCCCGATCGCGAGTCCATCCAGGAAGCTGTGAAATGAGAGGCCGAGGGCGCCCACCAGGCCAACGTTGTGGTGATGTCCCGGCGCATCGTGCTGCTTCTCACTGTGGATGATGGTCAGTTTTTCCAGCAGAAAGATCGCCAGGAATCCGACCACCACCGTGACCATCAATGCCCGAATCGGGATGCCTTCATGGAACGCCGCCGCTGTCACCTCCGGGATGAGATCGAGGAACGCGATGCCGATGACCAGGCCCGACGAAAACGCCATGATGTAGAGCAGATAGCGCTGGTATCGGAACGCGAACGCGCCGCCGGCGAGCGTCATCACGAAGGCGGAGAGCGCGTAAACCGCAGGCATTCTCGCTAGTGTATTCACCACAGAGGCACAGAGTACACAGAGAGGTTCTCTGTGGTGAAGACTAGTGGCCGCGCTTGCCTTCGGCGCAGGCGACCGTCGACGAAACGAGGTTGTCGATGTCGAACGGCTTCCGGATCAGACCCCAGACGCGCGAGGTATCGAGGTTCCGCACGTCTCGATGGCTCGCGCCGGTCATGACGATGACCTTCTCGAGCAGCGAGGGGCTGTCGCGCTGGAGTCTCTCCAGGAACTCGAAGCCGCTGACGTCCGGCATCATCAGATCGAGCAGGATGACCGAGTAGTTGTGTCGTTGGATCTGATCGAAAGCTACGCGGCCGTCGGCGGCAATGTCGACTTCGAAGCCGTTCTTGGAAAGGAGCGTCGTGAACAGCCCGCGCAGGGCCTGATCATCGTCGACGACGAGAACCGATGAACCGGGGACCGGGGGATCCGACCGGGACATTTGGGCATCAATCTATACTCCAGATGCAAAAAATGCCACGAAAATTTTGCGTTTGATGCAAATCCTACACGCGATCAGGCTTCGTAGACCCGCACCAGATAGACCGCATCGTTCTTCTTGATGGTGGCGATCGATTCGCGGCCCTTGGCGGGGGTCGCCATGCTGACAACTTCTGATTTGTTCCGCCGAACGAATTCAGAGAGGGCATCCTTGGGATTCATGGCTTCGATGATGATTGGTTTTGAATCCCCGGCGGACGAGTTCGGAAGCTGACGGCTCTCGATGGTGAACTGCAAATGGGGCCTCCAGTGAGTCAATATGGTGCCGCGATTTGCTTTGCACCACATCAAACAGCAATCTGCTTGCCAGCAAAAATGGTAGCCGTCATCCTGAGCCGCACCGACGGCGAAGGATCTCGTTCATGAGATGCTTCGCTGCGCTCAGCATGACGTGCGCGCTTCTCGTCGCCTGCAATCACGAGGCGCGATCGCTCGCCGGAGGAGATCCGGCGCGCGGCAAGGAAGCGATCGCGCGATACGGCTGCAATTCGTGTCACAACATTCCTGGCGTTCCGGGACCGAAGGGAATGGTTGGTCCGACACTCGAGCACATGGCCTCTCGCAGTGTCATCGCAGGAAAGTTGCCCAACAATCCGCAGACGATGATCGACTGGCTGCAGAACCCGACAAAATTCGACCCGCAATCCACGATGCCGAACCTCGGCGTCACTCCTGCGGATAGCCGCGACATCTCGGCCTATCTCTACACGCTCAAATGACGTTTTATGTCGAAAAAAAACTGGCGCTCGGTTCGATCAGCTTCGGCGTGACGCCGGGAGAGTCCGAGGTCGACAACGATTCCGAGCTGAGCACGGGCGCGACCGGAGAGTTCATCCGGCGCGGCGGCGAGAGATTTTTCTTCGGCGGTCACGACGCGTTCCATGCACCGACGTTGCCGCGTGCGCCCTCGATCAGCAGCATGCCCTTCTGGTCTTCGCTGAAGCCGGATGGGACGCCGCGATCGTACGGATTCCTGGCGTCGATGGCCTTCGGTATCGTGTTCGTTCTCCTCGGATTGGCCGTCGTTGCGCGCAAAGGCCCGCAGGGATGGATCGAGGTGATCCTGGGCCTGATCGCCATCGCCGTTCCGATCGTCATGACGGCGCAGAAGCGCAAGAAGATTCGCGAGCAGGAAGAACGCGACCGCGCCGAGCGAGAGGCGATCGAAAAACGGAATCGCGAATCGCTCGCGGCCTACATGGCGGCGCTCGATCGAGTCCGCGAAACGCGCGACGACGCTTCGATCGCTCAACTCCGACTCCAGCGAGAGAACCTCACCATTCCGATGGAGATCTGGAGCGGAGCCGCGCGGCGAACGGCACTGTTGATGGCCTTCGATGCGCTGAGCAAGCGCGGACCGGGCGGAGCAAAGGAAACCGGACAGCTCGTCGATCGCGTGTCCGAAGCGTCGGGATTGACGCCCGATGACGCCAGGGCGATCAAGAGCGACCTGTACCGCACTCTCCTCTGGCATTTGATCGCGGCCAATCGTCTCGGAATATCGCACGCGCAACAGCTCCAGGCGATACGAGACGTATTTGGAATCGGCGACCTGGAAGCGAAGACGGTCGATCAATTCCGCCGCGTTCGCACCATCACGCCGCAAACACTGCCGCGCGTGCGATGCACGACCCAGCTGCAGTTTCAGGAGTACTGCATCTACGAAACGCCGACCGACCAGGGAACGCTGCACGCCACGAACAAACGCACCATCATCGAGGGCAAAAAGAGAATCGAGATCCCCCGCGGCGTCGATGTCAGCGTCAACGCCGATGTGAATTTGATCACCCTGAAAACTGACCCCAAAAAGCCCGTGCGCCTCGAGGTCGAAGAGCCTGTTTACGCGGCGGCGATTCTCGACGCCGCCTCGCAGATCGACGAGCGCCCGCGGGGTTTCGCCTAGCCCTCACCCGCCGCTTCGCGGCACCCTCTCCCGCAAGCGGGAGAGGGACTGCGTCGTGAGAGCCCTCGCCCCGCGCAGCGGGGAGAGGGTGGTCCCGCGGAGCGGGACCGGGTGAGGGGCCTTAGTTCCCTACCGCGGTCGGCGCCCGCTTCGCATCGGGATACGGCACGCCATCGCCTTTGATCGCCTGCCACAGGATGCGATTGAACGTTTCATCGTCGACGGCATCGGGGCGCGAGAAATCGAGCATCCCCACTTCCGGTCGCTCCGGGCCGGGCGGATTCTTCTCGTTCATGTCGATATTCGGCGTGATGGCCGCGTATGGCGTGAGGTCGGGCTGCGAAGAAAAGATGCCGCGCAGCGGACGGCCGAAGTGATCGAACTGCGAAAGCGAGTCGAGTCCCAGGATTTCCTCGATCGTGGCCAGGACGTCGGTGGTGTTCGTGAAGCGATGCACGACGCCGGCCCGGCTGTAAGCCGAAATCGCGAGAAAGACGGAGCGGTGCGAGTCGACGTGATCGGGTCCGCTCTGCGCGTCGTCCTCGAGGACAAAAATCACGGTGTCGCACCAGAAAGGCGATTTCGATACGGCCTCCACAACGCGGCCGAAGGCGAGGTCGTTGTCGGCCATGTAGGCGCGAGGCGTCGGCTTGTTGTGCGTGAGCCCTGAGGTGTGATCGTTGGGCAAAGACATGATCTCGAACGCCGGCAGGTTGCCTTCCGCGACATACCGGTTGAACTCCGCGAGCCAGGCGTCGACGCGCTTCTGATCGGAAACATCGAGATCCCATCCGATGTAATCGGGCGACACGGCGGTGAGAAGCGCGCTCTTCGTTCCAACCGTCCTGGTGCCCATCCCCGCCTCCGCCCCCTTGACGGTGAATTCTCCGTAGTCGCGGAAGGAGATCTTTTTTCGCACGGCCAGATCCCACAGATAACCGGTCGAAGGAGAATTCACGTCGTCATCGTCGTTGACGATGCGCTCGCGATTCTCTCCAGCATAATCGTACGTGCGCCCGCGGCTCGAATACTGCGACGGAACCGTCTTGCCTGCGTAATCGGAGATATAAGCCGCCATCGACCAGGTGTGGCCGTCGGCGCTCACTTCCGCATTCACGAAGAAGCGATCGAAGAGCCCGAACCGCTTCGCGAGCGCATGGTGGTTCGGAGAATTGCTCTCCCCGAAATAGACCAGCGAGCGATCGCCGTCGCCTTCCGGCATGTCGCCGAAGACCTGATCGTAAGTGCGATTCTCTTTGATGATGTAGATGACGTGTTTGAACGGTGGATACTTCGCCGCGGTGCGTTTTGTGTCCCATCCGTTCGCAGTCGCGACACGCCGCGAAAGGCTGGCCAGGTCGCCGACATTTTCGGGGAACGACAACACCGATCCGTCGAGCTGTCCGAGAGTGTAGTCGCGGGCCTTCGGCGGAGTCGCTCCCGGTTGAACGCGGCCCGGATCGGGAGCCGAACCGGCCCCCTTCGCGCTCGCGACGAAAATCGTCGATCCGACTCTCGCCAGCGCGGCGGGATACCACTCCGTCGGAACGCGGCCGAGAAGTTTCCCTGTCGCAACCTCAAACACCGCCACGGCGTTGTTATCAGCCTCGGCCACAAAGAGTCTTTTGCCGTCGCGCGACATCGCGAGCGCGTTGGGCGTGCTCCCTTCGCGGGGGCCCGACGGCGGCGAATCAGTAAACATGTTGACCTTTTTCGACGTCGTGGTGTTGATGACAGAAATCGTGTCGGTGGTGGCCGACGTCGCGTAGAGGCGCGAGCCGCTCAACAGGAGCGCAGATGGATGCCGTCCGGCCGCGATTCGCGATCGTTCCGAGAGGAGTCCGTTTTGGCCACGCGCGAAAGCGTTGACGGTCGAGTCGCCCCAGCACGAGACATAGAGATGATTGCGGTCGGCGACGACTGCGTAGGGGTAGCGATCGGTGACGACGTGTTGCACGACGGCGCGCTCCGCGACGTCGATGACAGCGATGGTATCGCCGAGGTTCTCGGCGGCGTAGAGGAAGCGACCGTCGGGCGAGAATGTCAGGCCAGCGGGATACGCTGTGCCGGAATCCTTCGGATTCTTTTTCGGAGCGCGCAGCGCGATCGTCCCATCGGCGGCCGCCCGACCGCCCTCCCATCGGTAGACGTGGATGACATCGTCGTTGCCGCCCGATGCGTAGAGCGTGCGGCCGTCGGGAGCGAATGTCAGGCCGAGGAACGCGGCGGGCTGCTCGATCGTTTGAAGGACGTCGCCGCTGGCGCGATCGACGACTTGAATTCCCTGCTGTCGCCATCCGTTGAGAAGGAGCACGAGCTGGTTGCCGTCCGGCGACGGGAGCATCGCGAGCGGAAAGTTGCCGACCTTATGGGGCGATGCGATCGGGTCGAGCATGGCGCCGGTTGACAGACGTGTAGCAAGCAGAAGAGTCAAAAGCATGGCGTGATGATACCTATCGCGACAAAATCGTCCAGAGTCCGATGACGATGAAGCCCGCGCCTGCGATCAATTTCAACGTCTGCGGCCGGACGAAGCGCTCGAGCTGTCCGCCCACCAGCACACCGAGTCCCGCGGCCAGGACCAGGGCGGTGGAGCTGCCGGCGAACACGATCCATTTGTTCGTTTCGGGCTCGGCGGAGAAGAGCATGGTGGCAAGTTGCGTCTTGTCACCGATTTCTGCGAGAAAAACGGTCATGAAAACGGCTGAGAATGTTTTCCACACGCGGGGAGTTTAGTCGTTCTTGACACACCGGAGAGCGGCCGTATCTTGCGCCGCGATTCGCGAGAGTCGTGTTACAAGGCGTGTGAGACTTCGCAGGCGGCTCAGATGCGAGGCGCGTGAAGCGAGCGCGAGGAGTCGTACAAATCAGTACGTCGAAGAGCGCGAGCGAACGCAACGAAACAGATGAGCCGCATGCGCAGCCGAACAGGGGCCCGTAGCTCAGTGGTAGAGCAGCTGGCTTTTAACCAGTTGGTCGTAGGTTCGATCCCTACCGGGCTCACCAAAGGTTGCCACGAAGCGTGTGAGACTTCGCAGGCGCTCAGTTGCGAGGCGCAGGAGTGAGCGCGAGGAGGCGTACGAAAAGTACGCCGCACGAAGCGCAACGAGTGCAACGAAGCAGATGAGCCGCATGCGAATCGAACGTCCCCATCGTCTAGAGGCCTAGGACACCGCCCTTTCACGGCGGCAACACGGGTTCGAATCCCGTTGGGGACGCCAACACTCTGCGCAATGAATTTGGCCGTGTTCGACGCGCGACCCCGAAGGACAGTCTCGTCGAACGGCTCGACGAAGCACCATCAGTCAAGGGCTCGGCTCCGGCTACTGCGTCCTAGTGCTGTGGCCGCGAGCGGAGGAGCGAGCCAATGTCAACGCCGATGCCGAACGAGAAGCTATTAAGCTGTAAGAGAACGCTGCGGCTATAGTCGACTTCCAGATCGAGATAGGGACGCAGCTTGACTTCCACGCCCGCATTGAAGCCGTTGTCACGAGTGAGATTCGCGTCGCCGGTTTGCACACTGGCGGATTTGTAGCCCTTTCGATTCTTTGATTTTCCGCTGGCCGCACACTTCTCCCCCGACGAGCACCGGAAAACTCTGCTATGGACGGTCTGCGTGCCCCCCGGTGCAATGTCATAGGCGGAAGCCGTCAGGCTAAATGGGCCCGCATCCACTCCAGTCCCTGCTTCGAACGACGCGTTGTAGCCGAAGGACGTGAAAGGCCGATGAAAAAAGCGAGTGTCCGAAATTGTGTTTCCCGCTCCACCGTCGATGAACGGCGTGAAGTTGCCCCACCCATGCTCGATATGATTTGACCAATTCCATGTGGCGTGACCCGTGCTCAGGCCCTTTTTGGTATCGCCGGTCGGCGCTCCGAGATGAATAGTCGAGGCATAGTTGAATGCCTTCCCTGGAAAACTCCACTTTAAGTTCGCGCCGAAAGCGCCTAAGCCATTACCCGAAACAGCAGATGGTTTTTTCTGCTTGATCGAAGAGGGTGTGCCGACAAAATAGTAAGGAACGCCGAGGTCCACACCAAAATGGTGTGAAAAGTTGTAGCCCACTCCCGTAGCAAGATCCGTGATCGTCCCGTCACCGCTCGAGCTGCCTTCGAATTTCATGCCGAATCCCCAACCGGGTGTGAACCCTTCCTGGGATTTTTCAGTGGATCCGGTGGCAGCTGGGCCCGGAGTCTGTGCGTGGATTGCAGAAGCCCAAGCGAACAGCGCAAGCAATGACAAAACCATCACGCAACGACAGCAGTACGGCAACCGATTCGAATAATCTCTATATTTTTTTCGCATCCACCATATCTTCTCCCCCGCCCCTTCAAGATGACCTGTGTGCATACCTTGCTTACAAGTGGCTCATCGATAACTATTCCGAGCAGCAGGATCGTCAGCGCCAGCATCCATAGTCCGATCGTCGAGAGCGCCGGGATCGATGCCGCCGAAAGCACGGTCACAGTCGCCGTGCTGCTGTTGTTCGCCGGATTCGTGTCGGGGCTCGACGAGCTGACGGTCGCGGTGTTGGAGACGCTGAAGCCTTCTACTCACGCGCTTCGTTCTCTGCCGCGGCAGCTATCTCTGCGGTCTGGTTGCCGCAAAGCTGTTTGCAAGAGTGCACTGCACGCCTGAACACGTGGATGTCAAACGGCTTCGCCACAAATTTGCAAATGGGTTCAGGATATTGTCCGTGCAGAGCCGAACGGATAACGCGGGTATCGGCGAGGCGATGATGCTTCAGATACGCAATCACTTCGTGCCCATCATCCCGCACTCCGGCGTCCACGACGACCAGATTAAAAATGCCGGAAGCAAGATGCCGAATCGCTTCCGTGGACGTAGCGGCGACCTGAACCGTGAATCCGTCGCGGGCTAACACAGTGCGGAGAAGACGCGCGATAGCGGCGTCCGGTTCGTGAGCGAGCGCGTTACAAAAAGCGTCGGCGACCACAATCCATCTCCTGCAACTGGTGCTCCAGATCGCCGTCCGTCGCTCCTCATTCACCATCGAAGTTGACACCGTGACTTTCGATCCCCGATATTGCTCCGATCCACAGCCCACTCCGGTCCAGTGGTTTGGCAGTGGGCTGACGGTCGAGAGTCAACCGCTACTTAGCGCAGGCGTCAACCGCATCCACGAGCTGATGAATATCGAAGGGCTTGACGATGACGCAACAGACTTCCTGGAGACCTGCAGAGCCGGCCTCTCGCGGAAACGCCGTGGCGATCACGGTCTTCGAGATCATGAGCGGATTCGTGCGCGCCAGATGTTCGATGACATCGAAGCCATTGGTACGAGGCATCATCAAATCAAGCACGAGTGCGGCATAGCCATCAGCGTCGAGGCGCTCTATCGCTTCCCGACCGTCGGTCGCCTGATCCACTCGATAACCTTCTCTCTCCAGGACTTTCGCTTCCAGCCCCCGGATGTGCTCGTCATCATCGACTACCAGGATCGTCTGCTGCACCATCACAGATATGTTCTGCAAGAAGCGCGCAGAGACCTTGCCGACTCGATCTGTCATTGAGACGACAAGTCACGCGACGCGCCGGAGAGCATCGAGTTCCCGGAGCAAGGTCAGCAGGCGGTTTTAAACTCCCAAACGTTGGGGACGCCACTTTAGATCTGGCGAGATCGCAGCGCTGTCCGAAACTCAAAATAGGCACGGAGCACGCCGGCCGGATCCTCGAGTTGAGGGTAGTGGCCGATGCCGGGAAGGCTGACGACATCCACATCCGGCACCTCTTCCCGCAAACGGGCCACCATTCGCGCTCCCGAAACTGGATCGTCGAGACCGCTGATCATCCGAAGCGGCACGCTCGAGCGCAGGGCACCGACCCATCGGTCACGCTGGCGACGCCGCTCGGCCATATAGCCGATCAGCTTGTGCGCGATGCGTTGCCCGCCATTGAAAGCAACCAGGCTCCACAGCTCGGCCAGCTCGGCCGCCGAGGGCTTCGTGTTCGCGCCGAAGACCACTGAGATCGAGGCGCAGAACCTGCGCTCGGTCATCAGCCTGCCGACCAGAAACCCGAGCGGGCTGGCCAGCAGCCTCTGGGTGAAGGTCGGACGGTGCGCCTCCGGAATGACTCCGCCATTGAGCATGCAGACCGATCCGATGGTGAGCCGATTGTCACTGGTGTTGACGCGCTCCGCGTGCCGCGCAAGCAGCTCCTGAGCGACGGAATCTCCCACATCGTGGGCAAGCAGGTGAACGCGCCGTACAGCGAGCGCGTCGAGCAGCTTCTCGACGATGTCTGCCTGATCCACCAAAGAGTAGTCGTACGCGACGGGCTTGTCCGAGAATCCATACCCGAGCATGTCTGGCGCAATCACCCGCCAGCGAGCGCATAGCTCAGGCCACAGGCGGTGCCAGTCCCAGGAGGCAGTGGGGAACCCGTGCATGCACAGGAGGACTTCAGCCCCCGACACCCCGGCATCCTGATAGAAGACAGCGCGTCCCCCATGGCGGAACGTGCGACCGCTCGCCCGCCAGCCGTCAATGGTCTCGAAGCTCCTTCCCAACTAATGCACCCTTTGCAGCTTCAGGAACCACTCGACTAGAAGGAAGACGCTCACACCCGTGAGCAGCGTGAGGATCAAACCAACAAATCGTTGCCGCAGGAAAACAAGGAGTGCAACCGCATTGAAGGCGAGAAGAATGCTCAGGAGCGCGCTCGCGAAAAACAGCTTGCTCTGCTCCGTTCGTGGATGCTGAATGGAAAGAAAGAGCGTGAGCGCGACCAGCGAGAGCGTCAGCGCTGGAAGATTCCAGAGCCAGACCCTTTTCCACATGAGGTTCTCTCCGCCTGTCTTCCGGGCGGTCGAAACCGCCCGGAAGTACAAGGTGGTCGGTTTACTTGATGCTGACGTTACCTCCCCCCAGAGTGCCGCTGACTGCAAAACCTTGCGAGGTCGAGATGGCAATCGACTGTTGCATCGCATCCGCCCGTGCGGTCCAGGTCTGTGCGGAACCATCGGAGGCAACGTACGTCCCGTCAACTGAGAAAGCGCTATTGCCAACCATCAACGCGTGCGCAACCGTCCCCTGCTGAATTGAGAAGCCACTGTGATCGTTCAGCTCCAGTTTGCCTAAGAGATTTCCTTTTTGATCCACGTGTGCTTCCAACGCGAACGTCGTCCGGCCCGATCCGTTTTGCACCCAGCCCTGTGCCTGCACCATCTGACCGGATTTCAGTGGCACACCGCCACCACCGTTAGCGTTGCCGAAGTTGACGAGGTCGATCGCGAACGATTGCTCGAGCGAGCTGGTGGCTGCGTTGTTGAGGAAGTCGGGAAATGTGCCCGCGGTCGTGAAGATGTTCTGCACGACCAGCTCTCCAGTCGCGAAGTTGATCTCGTTGGAATCGGCACCGAGTGCAATCATCGCCCCCAACGTAACGCTGGGAGGGCCGAAGAAAACCAAATTGAACTCATAGTTAAAGACATCGCCGGGAGTTGACGTCACGGAAACAAAGCCTGCTGCCTGGATCGCCGAGACCAGAGTTGCGCGAGCTCCCGCGGCGGCGTTTACAAAGCCGGCAAGTTGAATCGCATAAGTCCCGGCAGCTTGCATCTGCCTGGTCTCATCCACGCTGTCGCCGTTGGCTGCCGCGCAGTTTGCACGATTGATCGAGACCTGGATCGCCTGCGTCAGGGCCACCTGTTCGGCCTGATTCAACAGCCACGCGTTGGCAGCATCGGCCTCAGCCTGGGTGATTCCGGGCTGGGCCTGGATCGGTGGAATTGTCAGCAGCACCGGTTGAAAAATTGTCCCGAAATTGGGATCACAGGGATCAAGCGCCATCAATCCATACCTGGCGGCGAGAATTGCGCTCGCTCCGGCTCCCAGGGCGCCGACAACAGCGCAAATCTTCGTCGCGAGCGGTTCCGGCGTAAGACCGCAGATCGCGGCGATCGTGCCCAATCCACCGCCCACGCCGCCGAGGATCGCGGCATATTTGGCGAATTTGTCTTTTTCGTCCTGCGTGTATCGCTTTTTCGCATTGACGGTGAAGTTCACTTGAGCCGACTCGTCGCCGTCCGCGCCTTGAATGAATGCGCTGACCGTCTGCCCGTCCTGGAGTGCGAGGAACGTAATCTGTTGCGGGGAAAAGTATCCGGGGACAACAAAGTTTCCGCCGGGGATGATCACAACCAGCGGCTCGCCCTCACCGTTCTCATTTGGATCGCCGGAGAACAGCGTGGCATCCACAGTGACCTGGTCACCGGCGTGGACGTTGTTAATTGTCAAAACCTGAGGGCTGCCGCTCGTAATGGTGTAGGTCTGCGCTGGCGCGGCCGTCGGTAATACCAGTAGCGTCACTGCAAGAAAAGCCCAGATTTGTAGAGCACGGGGTAGACATCTCGTCTTCATTTCGTCTCCTTTCACGACAATTGCGCGAAGGATCCGGGCTGATTCCCTGCGTGCTGGTTACCGGGTTGGACAAGGACGGAATTCTATCAAGGCGGAATAGCCTCGGGATGTAAACCCTCACTTGTGTTAGTTATTGTTATTGAGCGGCGCCGGAGCGCATGTCGTAGCGCGGCCGAGGTGATTGAGGGCGGTGGCGGTAAAGCGGCAGTCGACTTCCATTTTCGAAATGGCGTCGACGATGGCCGGCATATCGCGCTGGAATTTCTCCACTTCGGCTCGCGCGGTCGAGGGCTGCAGGGTCATCCGGCGGCCTGCCTGCGCCGTTTCGATGAGGATGTCGGGCGACCAGCCATTCGGCCAGCTCGCGTCGAGGATCTCCATCGCCGTGCGCAATCGGGCCAGTTGTCCACGGACGCCGTTGACAGAAGCGGCGGGTGCTTTCACGAGAACCTCGACGCGTTGATTCACCGGCGCAGGTGGAACAGCGATGATTGTCGTGAGCGTGGCGCCGTCGTAACGCCAGGTGCCGCCGCTGACCGAATCGGGCGGCAGCGTCGAAACGAGCCGGATCTCGTAGCCGCGCGTCGCGGGCATCCCGGGATATGTGCCTTGCACTGGAAGGATCTCGATCCTATCGCGCGAATGCCGGACCGTCGTCCACGCGAACTCTGTGGTCTTGTAGCCGAGTGTGTTGCCGGCGTCCTCGTATACGCGGGTCTCACCCGATTCTCCCGGAAAGATCGTCAAGATCAATGCGTCGTTGCGCATCTTCGGCTGCATTGGAACGATCGCGCCGGCCTTCACGTAGACCGGAATCTCGTCGAGTGCGAAGCTGCGCTCGATCCTGGCCGGACCTTTCAACTCGCTTCCAGTGAACCACTCGATCCATGTGCCTGGCGGGAGCCAGATGCTCTTCGTCGCCAGCTTCGATGCATCGCGCACCGGCGCCGCAATCGGCGCGACGATCATGTCGCTGCCGAACAGATACTCATCCTTGAACTCGTACGCCTCGGCCGCCTCCGGATAGTCGTAATAGAGTGGATGGCATATCGAAATCGCCGTGTCGTACGCCGCGCGAGCTGCGGTATAGATGTACGGAATGAGCGACTCGCGCAACAGATACGCATCGCGCATCGCCGACGCGTACTTCGCCGGATAGGCCCAGATGCGTCGCTCCGACTGCGGATCCTTCGTGGTGTGCGTGCGGAGGATCGGACTGAAGGCGCCCCACTGAATCCAGCGCGTGTAGAGCTCAGGATAGTCAGGATCCTGCGGCACGCCGGCGGCCGGTTTGGAGCCGAGGTTGACGCGCATGTGGCCGCCGATGTCGTGACTCCAATATCCATAGCCGACGTTGGCCGCCGTCGCGGTGAAGTACGGCTGAAAGGCAAGCGAGTCCCAGACCGCGATGGTGTCGCCCGAAAATCCGATCTGGTAGCGGTGATTGCCCAGCCCGCCCCAGCGGTGGAAGAGCAGCGGACGCTTGCCGCGGCGCTCCATGTCTGTGAAGTGCGTGTAGTTGAGCCACCAGGTCGGATTGACGCCGGTGAGGCCGGTGGTCTGCTCCTGCTGCCAGTCGAGCCAGAAAAAGTCGATGCCCTGTCGCTCCAGCGGATGGTGAAGGATCTTGAAGTAGTTCTCCGCGAATTTTTTGTTGGTGATGTCGAACGGAACGTACTTCTTCGTCGCCGGATCGATTCCCATCGCCCGCGCCATCTCGGGATACTGTTCCTCGTGCGGCTGCACGCCGGAGGCGGGATGCATGTTGAGCGTGGTCTTCAACCCCTGCTGATGGACCCACTCCAGGAACTTCGACGGATCAGGAAAGTAGCTCTTGTTCCAGGTGTAGCCGGTCCACCCTAACGTGTGGCCCGACTGATCTTTCTTGTTCTCCCACCACTTCACCCCGAAGGTCGGGTGCCAGTCCATATCGATGACCAGCACATCGAGCGGGATCTCGTGCTCCTGAAATCCTCGGACCAGCTCCTCGAATTCGGTGTCGGTATACGCCCAGTAACGCGACCACCACGTGCCGAATGTGAAACGCGGCGGCAGCGGGATCTTCCCCGCCACTTGCGTATAGTCGTAGAGCGCCTGCTTGTAGTCGTGACCGTAGGCGAAGAGGTAGAGGTCCTGCCGCTTGCCGCTCGGACGCTCCATCACCCACGGCCAGCCGGAGTTGTCGAAGAGCGGGCGGTCGGAATCGTCGACGACCACCCATCCGTCGCGTGAGATCAAACCGGCGCCGAGGGGCGTCGATCCCTTCACGCCGTCGAGCGTGCGGATCGTGCCCTGAAGATTCCCCTTGTCCTGCATGCCGGGCGTCCACGTCACGGTCTGCCCGTTCAGGTCGAACTGCGCGCGAAGGTTGTCGCTGGAGAATTCGCCGGCCTTGTAGCGGACCGCCAGTTGATCGGTCCGCAACACCAGCCAGTCGCTTTCGTGAATCGTTTTGAAATTCGGAACGGGCAGCAGGCGATTGACGAAGACGAGCGAGGCGTGATCTTCGAAGTGCCTGTCCGCGGCCCACTCCATGCGGATCAGACGCGGAGTCAGCACGGTGAAGCGCGCCGATCCCTCCACCACCACCGCCTTCGGATCCGCGATCGGATTCCACGCTTGCTCTGCCGGCGCCGGCAGTGCAATGAGCAGGAACAGCAGAAGGATTTTTCGCACACGGGTTACGATACTCGGTCATGGATCGATTCGCATTGGCACTCGCCGTCGCGCTTGCCGTCGGCCAGCAAGCGCCTGACTTCACTCTTCGCGATCAAGACGGAAAAGCAGTGAAGCTCTCGGAAGCGCGCGGGCACAAGGTCGTGCTGGTCTTTTATCGCGGCTACTGGTGACCCTACTGCGTCCGGCAGTTAGTCGGACTTCGTGATCTGGCCCGCGCCTTTCCGGACGTTCGCATCGACGCCATCAGCCCCGATGGCATCGGCGAGAGCCGTGATCTCGCCCGGAAGATCGCGGCGGACGGCCGCGGTCCGCTCGGCTTCTCACTGCTGTCGGACGCGCGGTCCGGGACAATCAATCGTTACCAGTTGCGCGATCCGGCCTATGCCGGTCAAAAGATCGATGGCGTTCCGCATCCGGCCGTCTTCGTGCTCGATCAATCGGGACGTATTCGCTGGATGAAAATCGAGAGCGACTACCGCGAGCGGCCGTCGAATGAAGAAGTGGCGACCGCTCTCGACGCATTCGATTGAGCGTCGTTCACTTGATCCAGGAAGCCCCGTCGACGCGGATGAACTCTTTTGTCCCCGGCCGCCCGGTCAGGCGCAGCCACGCCGGCCCCCCTTCGCGATCGAGTCGCACTTCGATGTCGAAGAACGGGCAACACAGCCGCTCCTGGGCCGCCCATTCCATGATCATGGCGACCGTTTTCGCGTCGGATGGAAACTTGAGCTCGTAGCCGTTGGGTAACTCGCGGACGCCGAGCCTGACGGCGCGCAATGCCGGTCCCAATTCGTCGAAGTGTCTCTTACGAACTTCGGGTGAGAACGCGTAGAGGTTGCATGCGAACGGCGATTGTTTGCCTCCGGGAGGGGCCGGTGTTGTGCAAATGATGGACAGGAGAAGCACTAGAAATTGTTTCATGACCAACACGTTAGGACTTCAAGTCGACTTGAGGTCAACAGGCGGTCTGTCAATGTTTCGTTACGGAGATCGATGCGATAATCATGGCTGATGTTCGGAATTGGTGAAGTCGCGCGCCGAGTGGGCGTGCGACCCTCAACTGTGCGCTACTACGAGGCACGCGGACTGGTGGCGGCCGACAGGCGCGTCGGCGGCAAGCGCGTTTATGGCCAGGAGGCCATCGAGCGGCTGGCGCTGATCGCGTTCGCAAAGAAGCTCGGTTTCAGCCTCGCCGAGATCCGAACATTGTTCGACGGCTTCTCTGCCGACATTGCCCCCGGCCGGCGATGGTCTGATCTCGCTGCCACGAAGCTCGCCGAGCTCGACGCCATGTCGAAGCGGATCGACCTCATGCGCGCCGCGCTTCACAAAATCTCGCAGTGCGGCTGCGCCGATCTCGATCAATGCGCGCGCGCCATCGCCGCGAAGACGTCGCGTGACGCTAGTGCACCGCGTCGCGCAGCTCCTGAAGATCGGCCGCGTGGATCACATTTCCCACCATGATGTTGTTTGCAAACGCGGGCGTCGGCACGCCCAGCGTTGTGAAAGCCGCGAAAACGGAGCTTCGAAGCTCGAGGATGTGACCAGCCCGCACCAGCGTGACTCCGGGCATGATCGGCGAATCGGTCCACATGCTTTGCGGCAGGCCGGCAAGAGTGTTGACGAGGTTGGCCGCCGTGCGCATTTCGTTGACATGGTCTGCACGAATCATCGTCACGCCGGCGGCGATCGGATCGTCGCTGAACGTCACGGTGGTCGCGACGTCAGGAATGCTGAACGACGATGTGCCGCCCGATCCGGTTGCGCGTATGCGATAGAGATAGGCCGTCGAGGGAGCAACGTTATCGGGAAACGGCGAACTCACCGAATTCCCAATCACCTGGAGGGGCGCAGCCGCGGACATGCGGGCAATCTCGTATTGCGTGGCGCCGGACCCGGTCCACGAGACAGCGACCTGCGTCGTCGATTGCGCCGTTGCCTGAACCATGGTCGGAATCGGCGGCGCGTTATCGCCCGTCGTGAGCACTGTCATTGAAAACGGCGGCAATGTGAATGCCTGCGAAGGATCGAACGCCGGCAAGCTCATCGTCTGAATGACGACGTTCTCCGCGCTTTCGTTGTTGTCGGTGATGGCATTGGCGAACAGGCGGCGCATGGTGACCGGTCCCGATGGCGCATACAGCCCGCTGAAGTTGACGTCCAAGTTCGATGTGCGATGGAGGTTGAAGACAATGACCGATCGGTGATTGCCGTTGACGAATGCATAAGATTGAATGAAGTGCGCGTTCATGTACTGGATAGTGTTCACGAGAGGCTGATTCCAGGTCGGGTTGTCGCCCGATTGCGTGGTCTGCACGAGATCGCCGCCGAGGGCCTCGTTGGCCAGTTTCACAGCGAGGAACTGCGGCCTCTTGCGATCGGTAACGCCCATGTCGCGAACGGATCCCCACAGAAGGATGTATTTGCCGTCGGGGCGGCCGTTGGCGTAGGAGCTCAGCGAATATAGACACTGGTTCCTGATGCCGAGATCTCGCAGCATCATCAGCATGTGATCGGCGACTGCGACGCCTGCTCCGATCGACGGCGTAAAGTCGTTGAGACGCGGTTGCGAGATCGTCCCGCCGGTGGTGTGCAGATTCACCTCATAGATTGAAAGCGGGAGCGGCCTTCCGGAGGCCGCCATATTGTCGTGGTTCTGCCGCATGTAGCCGGTGGTGTTGATCATCTCCGGCTCGGCAAATAGCGGTCCGAACAAATTCTCATCGGTGTCGAAGCTGGTGATATTGCCGCCGAAGTACGGAGCGACGGCCATTGAGTCGTTATTGCTGCTCGCGTTGTGAATCCGCGTATTGCGGTTCGTGAAGTCCGCCTGTCCTCCGAGGACCAGGTCGTACTTCGAGCCGACGAAGTAGGGCGAGCTCCTGGCCACTCCGAACATCTCACTTCCTCGCGCGGCATACGACTCCGGATCGAAGGGATTTGAATTACCGATCGTAGCTCCGCGGTAATTCAAGTTGTTCCATGCCTCATTTCCAAACTCGAGATGGATGATTGGAAGGGTGTCGGTCCACGGCGCGGTGCGGCCGCGAGCAGCGCGCTTCGCACCATACGTGCTGCCGCTCGGTCCACTGAGATACTCGATCAGGTTGCTCATCTCCTGAGTGGTGAAAGTCGTCGGCACGATCCACCACGGCTCGGCATGCAGAAGGTCGCAAAGCTCGAGAAACTCATGCAGTCCGTACATGAGGTCCTCATGACTCGTTCCGTCCGCATCGATGTTCGAGCTGCTGTAACTCTCCCGCTGGCGCGCGAATGGTGGCGCGATCTCGTTATCCAGCGAGTCGCCGAGGTGTTCCACCCAGGTGCGAAGAATTGCAGGATTGAAACTCTTCAGGGCATTCACAACGGGATCGCGGAACGCGGTCGTGTTGGTCACATCGCCACTTGTCTGCGTCAGGCTGACCTCATCGAGCAGCACGATGGATCCATTGACAGCGGTGAAGCTGAGCGTCAGCGTCCCCTGCACTCCGTTATCCGTCGCGAGGAAGTCGATGTTGTACGTGTTCCATACTCCCGTCAGCGATTGGGACTGATTCAAGAACACGACATTCGCAGACGGCCCACGCCCGAGGAAGAGCGCGACGCTGTTGGAACCTACGGCTGCACCCCTCGCTTTGAACGAAAGACGGAAGTTTCCATTGAGCTGGATGAACGGACCGGCGGCGCCCGAATCGAAATTCGCGCTGATGCGCGCGGTGTCTCCCTGCGCCGGAGCGGAGAGGCGAATCGACTGATGGCCGGGCGTATCGGGTGCCAGGTCGACGGTCTCGCCGCTGATCGTTCCAGCGCCCGCAGTTGACGTTGACCACCCGTAAGACGCACCACCCAACCCGCTCCTGCGCAACAGGATGTAATCGCCGGCGGCTGGAGCGGTCCCCGAATCTGTGAATTGGTAGGAAGAGCCGGTCGTCGTGTTTGGGGCCGCAGTCATGGAGCTGATCGTTCCGGCTCGTCCTTTGGCCACACCGACGATCACTTCAAATGACGCTCCGTTCCAGAAACCGGTCGGCCAGCGCGACTGGTTGCTGTTGTAATCGTCAACAAACCCCGTCGCCGTCCCCGACGCCACGTGGACGAGCGATTGGGAGATCTGTCCCTCGAACCCCGGATTACGGAAGACGAGGTTCTTCGTGATCTGCGCGGAGTCGTAATAGGTCTCCCATCCCAGGTTGATGCCGAAGCGCTTGACGCCGGGGACGGCGACGCGGGTCGACACGTCGATCGTGGTCGCGGCGTGAAGCGACGGACAGAGAAGTGCGACAAGGAAAAACCGGAAGCTCCGCACGTTGCGCTCTCTCTACAACTACCTTCAGAATGTGTTTGTAGTTGGCCAACAACCGTGTCGTGTATCACGTCCGAACGACCGTTCTACTTTAGTGAAATATCCTGAAAATAAAACTATAGTTCGCTCAAAACTAAGGAGGAACTATGAATCGCGCAAGCTTCGCGTCCTGCATCTCCCTTCTCTGCGGTCTTTCGCTCATGGCCCAGACCCCCAAGGCGGATATCGCCACGCCGCAACCTCCACCTGTCCTCATAGGGAGCGGCACCGATGCGCAGCAGGTCCTCCGGGTTGTCGGCGGCAAGGGAGGAAACACCCCTAACGGCGGTCAGCCGGGGGCGGGTTCGAGCGTGCTCATTCAGGCCGGTGACGGAGGCGATGGCGGAAACGGCGTGCAGGGTAACGGAGCTGGCGGCTCGATCATTCTGATGCCTGGTGTGGCCGGCACGGGCGGCGATATCACAGGTGCGCCCGGAGCGGTAGGCATCGGCACAAACACGCCGCAAAAGATGCTGAGCGTCCTCGGTGGAATCAACCTCAATCAGGGCGAAGCCGACGATTTCTCGTTAAAAGGGGCTTTGAGCTTTGGCTCCAACAGCGGCGAAGCGATCGCCTCGGCCCGCCTACTCGGCAGCTTCAATCGGTTCGGCCTCGATTTCTACACCGGAGGCACGAGACGCATGTCGATCAGCAACAGCGGCACGGTGAGCGTCGTCGGGACGCTGACCAAAGGCGGCGGGTCTTTCAAGATCGAT
This sequence comes from Thermoanaerobaculia bacterium, assembly GCA_035636095.1. Lineage (GTDB taxonomy): Bacteria > Acidobacteriota > Thermoanaerobaculia > Gp7-AA8 > Gp7-AA8 > Gp7-AA10. The sequence continues at coordinate 65,687 of DASPZU010000087.1, read as the reverse complement.
CACCCGCTCGATCCGGAGAACAAATATCTCTCGCACTCGTTCGTCGAGTCGCCTGACATGAAGGACATTTACGACGGTGTCGCGCGTCTCGATGCGAAGGGCGAAGCAACGGTGGAGCTGCCGGGATGGTTCGAAGCTTTGAACGCGGATTTCCGATATCAACTCACCGCCATCGGCAGGTCTTCACCGGGACTCTACGTTGCCGAAGAGATTCATGAGAATCGCTTCAAGATCAGCGGCGGATCACCGGGCGCGAAAGTCTCGTGGCAGGTTACCGGCATCCGTCACGACGATTTCGCGGAAGCGCATCGCATTATCGTGGAGGAGAACAAACCCGCCGCGGAGCGCGGGAAGCTGCTCTATCCGCGCGAGCGTCAGATGGCGGAAGCGCGGTAGTTACGCCGTCACCGCCGCGTCGCGATACAGTGGCGTCCAGCCTTCGCTGTTCAGGAAGAGGCGCACGCAGCGAATCTTTTTCGAGTCCTTCAGAAAGAAGCGGTGATAGGTGTTGGCGGGAATGATGATCAGGTCTCCTTTGTCGACCTCGATCCTCACCCACCGGTCCTTTTTGTCGCGGACATCGAAGATCCCCTCGCCATCGACGACGAAGCGCACCTCGTCGAGGGTGTGGTAGTGCTCCTTGTCGAATTTGGCGCAGATGGCGTCGAGGTTGGGCGTGTCGGGCGACAACGCCACTTCGTCTTCTTCCACATAGCCGCGCTCGCGTTTGACTCGGGCCATCTCGCCGGCGCGCGCCTCGACCGGCAAGCGTTGATGCAGGACGCCGAACTCGCGCAGCGCTTCAGCGCCGAGCGGCCGCGTCGGTTGATCGAGAAGAAAGGCTCGCATCGCTGACTCCTAAGCGCCGCATCTCCGCCGCGGCGCGGAAGAGGTAATCGTAGCACTCGGCATGGGTCTTGGCGCTCACCCAATCCCGCCCCCAAACGTAGACGCCATGGCGGCGCACCAGCACCGCTTTGGTGTGCGGATAGGCCTTGATGGCCGCCTCCAGCGAGGCGGTGAGATCGCATTCCCGCGCCGTGTTTTCGATGATCGGGACGACCAGGCGATCGTGGAAGCTCATCCCCTCGATGCCTTTGATCATCTCGATCTCGGAGATCACGAACTCGCGCTCGAACAGCAGCGACGCGATCATGGCCTGCATCGAATGCGAATGAATCACCGCGCCGGCATCGCGCAGGCGAATGGCCGCCATGAACAGCGAGGTGCATTCCGACGGCCGCAGCGCGGGATCGCGCGGCCCATCGAGGAGTGTGCCATCGATCGAAAACGTGAACATCTGATCGGGCGTCATGCGCTCTTTTTGCACGCCGCTCGGCGCGATCAGTACCCGGTCGCCCTCTCGAATGCAGATGCCTCCCCCCGTCCCGGTGACCCATCCGAGATCGTAGAACTGGCGGGCCAGCTCGCAGATGAGGGCAGCGTTCGACATGTTAGAATTGTTCGTCCAAATCCAAAGCAATTCAAGGAGATCGTCGTGGGTACAGCCCTGGCCCTGGTTGGCCTCATCGTCTACCTCGTCGGTTGGGTCATGGTCATCTGGATCGCCTTCCGCGAGAGTCCCTGGTGGGGGCTGGGATGTTTCTTCGTGCCTTTGGTCGCGCTTTACTTCGTGATCACGCATTGGGACGACACAAAAAAGGGATTTCTCACCACCGCCGCGGGCGTGGTCCTCATCGTCCTCGGCGCCATGGCCACCCCCACGCGACCGCGGCCGGGGGTGGTACCGCAGCCGCAGCAGCAGGCCTCGATCATTCCCGCCACCACGACGCACGCGAGCTTTGACTCGGTCACGCGACAGGCACCGGAGCCTCCACCTCGCCCTGTGCGCGTGGAAGAGCCGCCGCAGCCGATGTTCGCTCAGGTCTACGCGGACAACAAAACGAAGCTCTACTATCCCAAGGACTGCGCAAATCATCCCGAAAACGCGTTTCTCCTCGCCAAGAGCGTCGCGGTCAGTCAGGGCTACAAGCCGGCGCCGTGTAAGTAGCCTTCTCCTCGGCCGATAGAAAACTGGCCTCGAAGGAGTTGCGCGCGAGCTGACGCACTTCCGCCTCGGTGAGGTCGAGCGCGAGGTAGTTGTCGACGACGTAGCCGCCGAAGTAGGCCGGATCGTCGGAGTTGATGGTCGCGACGATGCCGCGGCGCAGCAGCGTCCGCACAATGTGGTCCTTGATCGATCGGAAGACGTGAAGCTTCACGTTGGACAGCGGACAGACGGTGAGCGGAATGCGCCGCGCGGCGAGCTCGTGGACCAGATGCGGATCCTCAACGCATCGCACGCCATGATCGATGCGCGAGACTCCCAGGAGGTCGAGCGCTTCGCGAATGTAGGAGGGGGGACCTTCTTCGCCCGCATGCGCCACGGTGCGCAATCCTTCCGCGCGGGCGCGCGCAAAGACCGCCGCAAATTTTGAGGGCGGATTTCCAAGCTCGGATGAGTCCAGACCGACCGCCACCAGGCGATCCCTGAACGGCAAGGCCTGCTCGAGCGTCTCCATGGCCGACTCCGCGCTGAGATGCCGCAGGAAGCAGAGGATCAATCGCGTCGAGATCGGACCGTCGCGCAGTGCGGCCGTGATTCCGTCGATCACGGTTTCGAAAGCGATTCCGCGCCCGGTGTGCGTCTGCGGATCGAAGAAGATCTCGGCGTGCCGGACGTTGTCGGCGGCCGCGCGCCGCAGATACGCTGCCGTCATGTCATAGAAGTCGCGCTCCTGGCGCAGAACGCTCGCGCCGGCGTAGTAGATGTCGAGAAACGACTGCAGATCGGTGAACTGATAGGCGCGCCGCAGCTCGTCGACCGATCGATGCCGAAGCTTCACGCCATTGCGCTGCGCGATCTCCAACATCAGCTCCGGCTCGAGCGAGCCTTCGATGTGAATGTGGAGCTCCGCTTTCGGAATTTGCCGAATGAGTTTCTCAACCGACATCAGTGCGGCAATCCGAAGACGTAGTAGATGAGGCAAAGAATGGCCAGCACGATCGAGCCGCCGTTGATTTCCCGCCATCGGCCGGTCAGCAGCTTCATGACCGGGTAGAGCACCAGACCGGCAGTTAATCCATTCGCTATATTGTAAGAAAAAATCATCATTGTAATTGTTACGAATGCGGGCACGAGCTCGGTGAGATCGTCAAATTCGATCTTGCGGATCGCATCGAGCATCAAGACTCCCACCGCGATCAACGCCGGTCCGTACGCGAATCGAAGCTGCTGCAGCGGCTCGACCAGCGGAATGAAGAAGAGCGACAGCGCGAACAGAACCCCGGTGGTCACGGCAGCGAGCCCGGTGCGCGCTCCATCGCGAATTCCAGCGGCCGACTCGATGTAGGCGCCGCTGGTGGAGGTTCCCAGGAGGCCGCTGAGCATGCACGAGACGGCGTCGACGGTCATCGGCCGCTCGATGTGCGGAAAGTTTCCTTTCTCGTCGAGCATCCCGCCCGCCGCCCCCACCCCCACCAGCGTGCCCAGCGTATCGAGGAAGCTCATGAGAAAGAGCGTGATGAGGATGGGCAGAAATGCGATGCGCAGTACGCCCGCGATGTCGAGATGCAGCGCGATCGGCGCAAGGCTGTATTGGCCCACAAACGGAACTGCAAACGCCGCCGAGGGCGGCGGCGCTCCACCCAGAAGCATGCCCACGATGGCAGTCACAACAATGCCGATGAGGATCGCTCCCCGGATCCGACGATGCATCAGGACCATGATCAGGACGAAGCCGCCGATGGCGAGTAGAACCGCGGTCGAGCGCAGGTTGCCGATCTTCACCGGCACCGCTTCCGCCTTCGTGACGATCCCGGTTTCGTTGAGACCGATGAAGGCCAGAAAGAGTCCGATGCCGACCGCGAAGCTGAACTTGAGACTGGATGAAATTGCGTTGGCCAGCCAGGTCCGCAATCCAGCCAAGGTGATGATCAGAAACGCAATGCCGCTGATGAACACCGCCCCCAGCCGCTGCTGCCAGGTGACGCCCAGGGCCGCCAGGCCGAAGGCGATGAAAGCGTTTTCGCCCATGTAAGGCGCGACGGCGATGGGACGATTGGCCCACAGACCCATCAGCATCGATCCGATGGCCGCCACCAGAATGGTCGCAACGGTGCTGGGCCCGACCGGCAACCCCGCAAATTTCAGGATGGCGGGATTGACGACGATGATGTACGCCATGGCCAGAAACGTCGTCATGCCGCCCAACACCTCCGTGCGCGCGGTCGTCCCGTGTTCGGCGAGCTGAAACACTACTGGGCTGCCCCGGTCCGGCGAAGCGGATCGTCAATCGTCGGTGTGGCGGCGAACAGCGGCGGGCTGTTGAGGATGATCAGCGCCGGCCATTGGCGAAATCGCATCGGACCTCCGAGAGGTCCTCATTGTATCGAGTTCGCGGACGGCGTCCGGAAGCGGCATGACGCGATCAACTCCGGCAGCCGCACGCCCCTGATTGGGATGCTTCCGCACCCATTTGTTCTTGTACAGATCGCGATCGGCGGCGTCGAGAAGCTGCGTGAGAGTCGCGTCGCTCAGGAAATGCGAAGACGCGATTCCGACCGACACGCCGACGCTGAATTCATCGTTGCCGATCGTCCACGTCAAATCGTCGATGTCGCTGGAAAGCCGTTCGGCGATCGCCTCGACCAGGTAGAAGGGCGATCCGGTGACCACCATGATGAACTCGTCCCCGCCATAACGCCCGACCAGATCCTCCGGGCGCGTACTGCGCTGAAACAACGCGCCGACGTCGCGAAGGACGCGATCGCCCACGACGTGACCAAAGGTGTCGTTGACACGCTTGAAGTCGTCGAGGTCGAACAGGAGAAGACTCACCGGAGCGCCGGTGATGAGCAGTTTCTCGATTTCGGAAAAGAGGAACCGGCGGTTGAAAACGCCGGTGAGCTCATCGCGTGAAGCGAGGCCGTAGAGATCGCGCACCAGATGGGTGAATGTATGTTGCCGCGTCACCAGCCGGCGGGCGCCCACGAGCTTCGCGACCACTTCCAGCTCGGTGGCCGATTTCGAGAGGAAATCATCGTAGCCCGCCTCCAGCGCCGCGATTTTCTTATCGATATCTTCGCGCGAGGTCAGCAGTATGCAGTAGGTCTCCTTCGGCGCGTTCCGCTCGAGGCCCTGGATGCCGGGCGTGTCGAGGTTGACGATGAGAACATCGAACGCGATTTTCGAAAGCATCTCCAGCGCGGTCGTGCCATCGGCCGCTTCGTCGACTGTAAAGCCGACTTTTTCGGCCAGCGTTCGGATGTAAGAGCGATAGCTCGACTCGTCGTCCACGACCAGAGCCGTCATCTCGATGGATGCACTTCCATCAGCTACGTCCGTAAAACGGCGTTCGGGAAGCGATTTCATTTTGGGAGTCCTGTCGTTCCTGGCCACTTTTATTTTCAACTTGCGAGCCACCCGGGCGTGATGCACATCACTCCGGGCAACTCGATGAAGGCGCGCGAGTTGTGGGGCGCGCGGCAGGCTTTTCGGATCGCGTACAATTCTGCGCGGTGGCGCAACCCCCAAAAGAGAGGCGAAAAGTATCAAGGGTGAAGCTCTCCCGCCCTCTGGCGGGGCGGGTCGCCAACGCCCGGGTGTACCTCCTCGACGCCTCGGTCGAGGGACTTCGCATCGCGCATCAGGGCGGAGTTCCGCCGGTCGGCCAGACCTGCCGCGTCGCGTTCGATTGGGAAGGACAACCGATTGAGCTCGACTGCCAGGTCACGTCGAACACCCTTTTCAAGCTCGCGAAAAGCGGCGACGAGAAAAGTACCTATCACGCCGGGCTGCGGATCACTCATTCCATCGGCGAATCGAGCGCCGTGCTGCGACAGATGATCGCCGACATCGTCGCGCGCGCGCTCGACGAACAGAAAGCGAATGCGCGCGGCATTCCGGCCAGTGCAGCGCAGATGTTCCAAACCGGCAAAGGCACGGATTTCGTCCGTTGCGAGTTGATCGACGGAGCATGGCGGCGAACGAGCACCAGTCGTCCCGATCAACCGGCGAACGGATTCACCATCTCCGCCGAAGAATCGGAGGAAGAAGTCGACATGCTGTGCCAGACCTACGCAAGCTCCGACGCCGCCGGCAAAAAGTTGATTCAAACGATGGCCCAGATGAGCATCAGCAAGACCGAAGGCGTACCGACCCGGCGCTATAACCCGTGACCGGCTGGAACACCCGCCGCATTTTGCGCGAGCTGGCTGATGACGAGCGGCGGCGGCGAATTCTGCGCGCGTTCTGGCGATACGCCGACGCGCCCACGAAAGCGGTGGCCATCGCGCTGCTCGCGAAATCGCTGCATTTTCGCGACGACACCATCCGCAAAATGCCGGCCGAGAAGAAGAGCGAGCTGCTGGCATCCCGCATCGGCGCTGCCGACTTCGAGCAGACCTTCGAGACCGCGCTGATGCAATACCACACCCATGAGCTGAGCGCGATGCTGGCGGCGTTTCTCGACCGCTGGAGCATTCCGCACCTCAACGGATCGATCGAAGTCGACGACTACACGCCGCCGAGCGTCGATGCCGTTCGCTCGGCCGTCCGCGATCTCGAATCGCAATTCGATCGACGCGACATCGCGATCTACCTCGCCTCGGCAGGACTGTTGATGGGCGGCGCGTGGCGGGAGGGGGCGTGGGCGGTGGTGGGGGAAGTCCTGAGTGCTGAGTCCTGAGTCCTGAGTGGGTGGGACTCAGCACTCAGGACTCAGGACTCAGGACTTTTATCTCGTTACGAGTCAGCTCACGCAATCCACCGATTCGCAAATCTCCGATACGGATCCTCCCGATGGCCACGCGCACGAGCTTCAGCACTTTCGCGCCGAACAGCTCGACCATGCGGCGGACCTGGCGGTTGCGGCCTTCGGTGATCGTGATCTCGAACTTGTTGGCGGCGAGTCGTTTCACGATCGCCGGCCGTGTGGCGCCGTCGCGGAGGTTGACGCCGTTGCGAAGCTGATCGAGCTGCGCGTCGGTTAGCGCCTTCGATGCTTTGACCAGGTACGTCTTCGGCACCTTGTAATCGGGATTCGTCAGTCGCTCCGCGAACGCGGTGTCGTTGGTGAGAATCAACAAGCCGCTGGTGTCGAGATCGAGACGGCCGACGGGAAAGAGATAGCGATCCTGTTTGGGAAGCAGGTCGTAGATCGTCGCCCGGCCTTGCGGATCGCGATAGGTGGTCAAGTAACCCTTCGGTTTGTAGAACAGAAGATAGACGCGCTCTGTTTTGCCGAGGAGCTTGCCGTCGAAGGCGACGCGATCGCGTTTGAGATCGATCCACTGATCGGGATCGCGAACGACGCGACCGTTGACGCGCACGCGTCCCTCCCCGATCCACTTCCTGGCCTCGGTTCTCGACCCGATGCCGGCCTTCGATAACACGCGCTCGAGCGTTTTGATCGGCCGCACAGCAGCTACAATGTCAGAATTGCGCGCCAAATACTTCTGCCTCCTGCTTTCTGCCTTCTGCTTTCTGCCTTCTGCCTTCTGCTCTGACGAATACCGCGCCTACTGGGTCGACACCTTCCACACTCCCCTCGGCTCGCATCAGGACATCGATCGCGTCGTCGAGGTGGCGGTTCAGAGTCACGCCAACGCGCTGTTTGTCGAAGTCCGCCGTCGCGCCGACTCGTGGTACCTCGATTCCAAAGAGCCGCTGACCGAAGTCTCCGGAGTTGGCGAAGTCGATGCCGATGGGAAATGGACGTTCGATCCGTTTCGATACCTCATCGAGAAGGCGCACGCGCACGCGATTCAGGTGCACGCGTTCGTGATCGTTGGCGCCGTTTTCCGCGGCGATCCGCTGAACGCGATCCCCGGCGATCCCAGGCACGTTTTCCTGCAACACGTCTGGAATCCGGCCAGTGGGCGGCCGTACAGCGGTACGCAGCAGTGGGCCACGCGATCGATCTCTCCCAACACGAGAGGAACGAGCTACGGCGGTCAACGTCACGGCGAAGAGTGGTACATCGACCTCGGCCACCCCGATGCCGCGACCTACACCATCGACGTGCTGCTGCATCTCATCAACAAATACGACATCGACGGCATCCACCTCGATCGCGTTCGCTATCCCGAAGCGCCGGTCGATCGCCGCGGCGGCGCGAACGTCGGATACAACGCAGTCAGCGTGGCGCGTTTCAAGGTGCGGTACGGCGATCAGGCAAAGCTCGACGACAACGGCTATCCGCGCAGCAACGATCCGTTGTGGAATCAGTGGCGGCGCGACCAGGTCACTCAATTTGTCCGGCGTCTCTATCTGCACGCGAAGGCGATGAAGCCGTCGATCGTCGTCTCGGCGGCGCTGGTGGCGTGGTCGAGCGGGCCGCGATCGAGCGGCGGATTTCAACAGACCGATGCCTACAACCATGTCTTTCAGGATTGGGACGGCTGGCTGCGCGAGGGCATCATCGACGTCGCCAGTCCCATGCTCTACAAGCGCGAGCACATCGCGCGCGAGCGCGCGCAGTTCGACGATTGGTTGAAATTTACGACCGCGACCGCACACGACAACGGCCGCCTCGCCATCGCGGGGATCGGCGCGTACATGAACGGCATCGAAGGCACGCTGCGGCAGGGACGACGTGCCCGCAAAGCGGGAGCGGATGGAATTCTGATGTTCGCGGTCGGCGACACCGCGCCGTGGACGACCGCCGATAACAGCACCAACACCGCGCTGCGCCGCAATCCATATTCGCTCTACGCACCCGGCAAGTTCACACCCAAACATCCCAACGAAGATTTCGCCGCCGCCGTGTCGAGCGGACGCGATGCTAATGGCAAGCTCCGTTTCGAAAGTTCAGGCGCGCCCATGTTCTCTCAGAGCGCTGCGCCGCCGGCGAAGCTGCCGTCGGAGCTCGGAAGCGTGATGGGCTACACCCGTCGGGACGGCGCGACGATCACGATCGAGTCGGCGGATGTCAATCGCAGCACCACCACCGATGGCAGCGGCTTCTACGGATTCCTCGCTCTTGCGCCCGGCGAATATCGAATCGAAGGCTGCGCCGTGCATGTGGAGGCTGATCGCGTAAGCCGCCTCGATCTGCCATGTCGGCAGTGAGATCCCCTCACCCGGCCCCGCTCCGCGGGGCCACCCTCTCCCCGCTGCGGCGGGGCGAGGGTCTTACGCAGAGGTCCCTCTCCCGCTTGCGGGAGAGGGTGCCGCGAAGCGGCGGGTGAGGGCCGATGCCAGAATTAGATCCCGTCGTGGCAAGCGCCATTGACGCCCTCGGCATTCAATGCCAGGTGCTCGACTGCAATCCGGAGTGGGCCGACACGGAGCTCTTCTGTGCGAACTACAACATTCCGCGCGATCACGCTGCCAACGCCATCCTGATCGCAGCGAAGAGTGAGCCGAAGCAGTATTCGGTTTGCCTCGTCCTCGCGACGACGAAGCTCGACGTCAACCACGCCGTGAGCAAACTGATGGGCATCAAACGACTTTCGTTTGCATCGGCGGAAGAGACGAAGGCAGTGACGGGGCAGGCGATCGGTGGCGTGACCGTGTTTGGGCTACCCGATGCGATTCCGCTCTACATCGACAATCGCATCATGGCCAACGACTACGTCATCGTCGGCGGCGGGAATCGCTCGACGAAAATCAAGCTCGCGCCCGGCGAGTTGAGTAAAATCCCGCAGGCCAACACAGCCGATATCGCCATCGAAAGAGGAGGACCATCGTGAAGCTCATCACCCCTGCCCTGCTGCTCGTCGCTTCAACCGCATTCGCGCAAACGGGGACCGATCAACTCAAGACTTTGTCGGGATTCGTTGGAAACTGGAAGTGCACCGGAAAGGCATTCACATCGGAGATGGGACCGGAGCATTCCACCACCGCAACTGTCACCGGCAAGTGGATTCTCAACGCCCGGTGGTTGGACATCCGATACACCGAGGACAAGAACAACAAAAATCCGAATCCGTTTGCCGTCGTCGCTTACTGGGGATGGGACGAAGGGAAGAAGAAACTCGTCGCCGGCAGCGTCGACAACATGGGCGGCTACGCTGTGCAGGAAACATCTGGATGGGATGGCGATGTCCTCACGTTTGAAGGTCCATCGCACATGGGATCGATGACCATGAACGGCCGCGACACGTTCACGCGCAAGGGAGACAGCGAGATCACCCACGCGTTCTTCGTGCCCGACAACGCCGGCGGTTGGAAGAAGCTCGACGAGGAGACCTGTAAGAAGTGACTCGCCGTCACCGCCGGCGCACGATGACGCCGGTGAGCTTGTCGACCCGAAAGCTACCGAGGACTTCGCGGTCGGGCTTGCACTGATTCACGACGTCGAAGACGTCCGATTCCACATTGCGGATTTCGAGACACTCGCGCGGCACGTTGTACGGGTTGTAGGACTGGAGATAGCGGCGCAGCTTCGCGTGCGGATCGATGTTCGCATCGGGTGCTAACGCCGTGACTGTGATCGTTTCTGTTACCGCAATCGGCGGATCTTCGCCGCGGTCATTGGCGAGGATCGCCCAGGCAGTCAACAGAATCGCGGTGGCTGTGAAAATGGTCGCGTAAATTCGGCTCATTCGCATCTTGTGCGCATTACGGCGCACGCGCGCAAGTGCTGAAGCCGACACAGTTTTGCTACTCGAACAGCGTGTCGACGTACGCGCTCGGATCGAAGGGGATGAGATCGTCGGCGCTCTCGCCGACTCCGATGAATTTCACGGGAATGTCGAACTGCCGCATGATGGAGAGAATCACACCGCCCTTCGCGGTTCCATCCAATTTTGTAACCACCATTCCTGTCACTTTCGCGGCTTCGAGAAATGCCTCGGCCTGACTGACGCCGTTCTGGCCGGTCGTGCCGTCGATGACGAGCAGAGTCTCATGAGGCGCTCCGGGCAATTCTTTCTCGATCACGCGCCGCACTTTGGAGAGCTCCTGCATCAGATGCGATTTATTGTGCAGACGGCCGGCGGTGTCGATGAGGACCACGTCCGTCCCTCGCGACTTGGCGGCCGCGACAGCATCGTGAGCGACTGCGCCGGGATCGGAACCGGCTTTGTGCTTGACCATCTCGACGCCGACGCGATCGGCCCACAGCTGCAACTGCTCGATGGCGGCAGCGCGAAACGTATCCGCCGCGCCTAACAGCACGCTCTTCCCCTCCGACGTCCACCGCTGCGCCAGCTTGGCGATGGTGGTGGTCTTCCCGGTTCCGTTCACGCCAACCACCAGGATCACGAAGGGCCTGGCGCGACTGACGTCGATGGTCGCCGACTCGCGCTCGGGAATCAGCGCACGCGTTTCCTCGCGCAGGACTGCCGTGAGGCGATCCATGTTGCGGATGTTCTCGCCGCGAACGCGCTGCTCGAGCCGGTCGACAATCGCAGCTGTCAATTCGGCACCGACGTCCGCGCCTAACAAGCCCTCCTCGAGCCCAACGATCGCCGATGCGTCGATCGGCAGGTCAGGCGTCATCGACTCCTTCACTTTCTCGAGGATCTCGGTGTGAGTCATGAAGAGGCCGCGCTTGAGCTTGGAGAAGAGGGTCTTTTGGTCAGCCATCGGATCACTAGGGATGAGGGCGGAGGGATGAGGGATGAATACTGGACCCCGCCCCGTTCATCCCTCATCCCTCATCCCTCATCCCTCATCCCTATCTTTTCGACGCCGTTCCGCTCTCCCGGCCCGTGATGGCCGCTTTCACCATGTTCTCGTCGATGGTCAGCACGCCGCCGTTGGCGGCAGGGTCGAACTCGATGTTGCGAATCACGCGCCGGAAGGTCTCGCGCAATGCGCGGGCGCCGAGGCGCTTCTGGCGGGCGGCGTCCCAGGCGATGGCGATGAGCGCGCCGCGCGTGATCTGCAGATCGATGCCGTACCTTTCAAAGTAGGCGCGCGAGGTGCGAAAGATCGACTGTTCCGGCTCGACGAAGATGCGCGCCAGCTCGCGCTCGCCCAGGTCATCGAGGACGATGATGGATTCGAAGCGCGAGACGAACTGCGGCGTCATGCCGTAGCGGAAGAGATCGTCGTATTTCAGGTAGTCGCGAAGATGAAAGGGGATTTCTTCGCGCACTTCGCCGGATGCCGAGACGACCACCACCGGCTTCATCGGAGCGACATCCTGACCGATGGTGGCGCGGCGAAGGACGTTGTCATACAGCTCCTCGAAGGCGCCGCCGGCCACGAAGAGAATGCCCGACGAGTTGATGCCGTAGGTCCTGCCGTCCGCTTCGAATTCGACGTTTTCGTTTTCCATCAGCGTCAGGAGCGCTTCCTGCGCCACGATGCCGCGCACATTCGGCTCGCCGCGAACGTCGGCGCGGATCTTGTCGATCTCGTCGATGAAGATCATTCCGCGCTCCACTGAGTGACGCAGCACCTCGAAGGGCGAGTCGGCACCGAAGATCTTGCGGGCGTTCGCGAACAGCCGCGCCAGCACCGCCCTCCCATACCCCTGCCGCTCCTCGGCCAGCACATTGGCGTTGATGCGGATCAGGTTGGCGTATTCGGCGAGGTCGGCACGTCCGGCCAGGAACTGCTCGACCGCGCGCATGAGCGTGGTCTTGCCCGATCCCGAATTGCCGACCAGCAGAATGTTAGGCGCAGGATGGCCGGCCAGGTGCTTGACCAGCGCCACCGAGATCTCTCGGATGGCGTCGTCCTGCCCGACCACGGTCTTGCGCAGTTCCTCGAAGACCTCGCGCGGGCGGAGGGAGAAGGTTGCCATCGGCCGGCTATTGTATCGGCGTCAGGCCTCGAGCGGATCGAAGCCCTCGACACCTGCGTATTCGAGTATCTGCGCGTCGCGAGTCACGAGGCGGGCGGCACTCTCGATCGACTGCGCGATGAGAAGGCGATCGAACGGATCGCGGTGAAGATCGGGAAGCGACTCCAGGCGCAGAGTATCGGCAATGGCGACAGGCAGCCCGTCGAATCCGTCTGCAGCGATCGCCTTCTGCAGATCGGCAAGGTCGATGTGCACCCGGCCGAGCTGCTTCTTGATGGCGAGCTCCCAGAACGTGGCGGCGCTGACCGCGATGGCGTTGTCGGGTGAGGCGATCGTTGCGCGAAGCTCCTTTGACAGCTTGCGGTCGCCGGCGGCCCACCAAAGCAGGACGTGGGTATCGAGAAGCAGTCTCACGGCAATTCGGCGTCGAAGATATCGGAGGGCAGCGGCGCGTCGAAGTTTCGACCGATGCGAATGCGCCCGCGTAGCCGGCCGGGCTTGCGCTGCGCAGGGCGCGGCCGCCAGGCGACCAGACGCGCGACCGGCCTGCCGGCGCGCGCGATGATGATTTCCTCACCGTTGGCGGCGCGGTCGACCAGTTGAGAAAGCCGGGTCTTGGCTTCGTAAATGTTGATCGGCTTTTCCATATTAAAGAGCTAGTCTGGTCTGATCAACAAGCCCCCCTCAACCAGCAATTCCAGCTAACGTGCCCACATCAGCGCCGTAGCCGGAGCGCTGTATGGCGCGCGATCCGCGCGAAGACCACGTCACGCGACAGAAGAACGGCGTCTCGATCGAGGGCACATTGCGCGACATGCGCGTCGGGAACGGTCACCGCTACACCCTTGCGCGCCAGCTCTCTGCGAAGATCGCCCACGCGAATCCAGTGGTCGAGCGGCGTCTGATGTACAGGCGCGTCCTGAAGCAGCTCGCCGATCACGCCACGCTCGCCCGTGCTCGCTCCGCTGACAAGCTCCGCCACCACGATGGGCGGGATGATTGCCGCTCCGGTGGAAAGGGCTTCCGCCAATTCCTGTGCCGGCTTTCCAGCAAAGAAATCGATCCAGACTGAAGTGTCAACGACGACGCCGGCCACGAACTGCCTCCAGGTCCACTTTGAGCCGGACCTTCCCCTGCAGAGCAAGCGCGCGCTCGTAAAAGCGGCGCCGCTTCACCGCTTCGAGCCCTTCGATGATCGTTTCGGTGATGCCTCTCCCGGTGATCTTGCGGGCAGCGTCGAGAAGATCGCCGGGAAGGTTGGCAGTCACACGCCGTGCCGTCATGATCAGAATCATAACTAGCGTATGTATCTTCGTCAATACGAGGCTGGTGGGAAAAAAATCGGGCTGGTGCGAACACCAGCCCGATCCGCCTCAGTGTAGGAGGGACCTCAGAAGGTCACTGTGGCAACCAGAGTGTCTTGATAGTTGAGGCCAGCTGCGCCGGCCTGCGCATCCTGTCCGGCGGCCACCCGGCCATAGGCAGTCGCCGTCAGTGCGGTGTTCTTCGAAACCGACGGCCCGAGGACGACGGTGTTCACCGCGTTCCACACGGTGGTGTGTCCCGCGTCTGTGTAGACCTCGTAGGTCAGGAAGTTGGTGCCCGCGCCGGTGTCCTTCATCCGACGAACTGCACCCGACGCGTTGGCGCCGAGGTCGAATGAAACCGTTCCGCTGGTTCCTTTGGTGCAGTTGATGCTGACCGTGCCGGATTGATCGAGCGGAGCGGCCGCAAAGGGGTCATACGAACCGAAGGCGATCGCGAACGCCCCGATCGTGCACTTCGGCGCAACGGTGGCTGTGATGTTATTGGTATTGGAGGTCGAAGCGCTGCCGGCGAGGGCCGACGTCGCCATGATCATCGAGAGTGTCACGAGAGAGAGTACTGAGCGTTTCATAAACCGTCCTTTCAACATGGCCAATATCGGGCGGGGGGTGTGAGGCTGGTTGAGGAGGGAGATGAAACGATCGTCAGGTGCCTTGAAATGAGGGACTTAGCGTGATGGAGGCGGCGCCGCGGCGTTAAAAAGGCGTCAAGGCGAGGCAACGTAGGCGGCGTCGTAAGTCGTGAGGTTGAATCGTAGCTCCCACACGCGTTGGAAACCGCTCGTGTTCGAGCGGGTTCAGAAGGATGTCCAGCACAAGCGAGGCATCAACGACGACTACGCGCTTCGCGTTCCGCTGGGAGGATGTCGGCCGGAGATTCGCTGACTTTGACCGGCGGCAGACGCTTCAGCCGCTCCATCAGTTCCTCCATGGTCGGCCGCTGCACGGTTTTACGCATCTCGCGCAGCAGATAGTCCGATAGCGACATCCCCGCTTCGGCCGCAGCTCTCGAGCCGAGATGCGATCAGGGAATCGTCCAACGAAAGAGCCGTTCTCCCGGCAATTCGATCGTTGATTCCGGCAGCCAGTCGCCCATGTCGAACGAGCGCGAGATCACACGCGCCCCCGGCGGAAGCTCGCGCCGCAGCTTCTCGCGCAGTCGGAGATTGATGTCACGGAGGAGAAAGAGCGTGACGACGGTCGCCACGGTCATGTCGGCATCGAGGAGATCCTGACGCTGGAACGTCACTGAATCGGCAACGCCGTCGGCTCGTGCCGCTTCCCGCGCCCGCGTCAACTGATCGGGATCGAGATCGATGCCGCGAGCTCGAACGCCGAACTTCTTTGCGGCGGCGATGACGATGCGTCCGTCGCCGCAACCGAGGTCGATCAGATAGTCGGAAGGTCCGAGATCCGCGAGCTCGAGCATCTTCGTGACGACATCCATCGGCGTGTTGATGATCGGCACGTCCAATTGAAAACCGTAGCCAGGCTGCAGTTGCGGGGGAAGGCCGTCGTCCTCGGGCCAGGGAATCGTGGGGGACGGCGGCGCTCCACTATCCTTCACGAGCGTGCTCCACCGCTCCTCCCTGAATCCCGATTCAGCGCGATACCAGCAATTCGGATAACTCCATTCGGACATCCGAAGCAGGCGTTCGTCGAGCGATCCGATGCGCTGCGCAAAATGCTCGCGGACGCGCGTGCGCTGATCGAATTCCGGCTCCAGCGCGAACATCAACAGGACGTACAGGCGGATGGCGGCGGCGTCGAGAAAGCCGGCGGCTCGAGCGCGCGTTATGCCATAACGGATCCGCGCGGCGAGCGTCGCATCATCTATTGACGCCAACTGGCCGGACAGCCGGCTGCGGATGTAGGTCAACGCCTCCCGCATCCGATGATTCTACGGTCCACTGCAGCCCGGGATGCCTCCCCGTCGCGGTCGCGGCAGTTAGATCCATGAGCCCGGCAATTGGAATTCGATCGAGACCGACGAGGCTCGAGAACCAGTCGTAGAGCCGATCGGTGGTCGCTTCGCGATCCATCCCGGTGGCCGCGGTAGCGACGAGAAGTGCGGTGACTAAGGCGGTCGATCGGCTCCATGTTTTCCATTTTATCGGCTCGTGTTACAACGCATCGCATGTCCGATGACATCCTGGCAGTTCTGACTTACGAAGGAGCTCGCGAGCTTCTTGGCCACATCTATCGTGTCGACCTTGGTGCGCGATCGAT
This sequence comes from Thermoanaerobaculia bacterium, assembly GCA_035636095.1. Lineage (GTDB taxonomy): Bacteria > Acidobacteriota > Thermoanaerobaculia > Gp7-AA8 > Gp7-AA8 > Gp7-AA10. Next base: position 49,429 of record DASPZU010000087.1, on the reverse strand, counting down.
CGAGTTGACGGTCACCCGCGTCATTCGCGCCGCGGACAATCGTCCGCGTCCGAAGGAGCTTCATCGCGACGCGTTCTCGATTTTCTTTGGCGGCCCGGCGGATGTCCTGCTTCAACAGCGAATGTACGATCTGGTCGGAGATCGCGAGTCGCTGCCGCACCTCTTCATCGTCCCCATCGGACGGAGCGCCGAGGGTTACGAATACGAAGCGGTCTTCACTTGACCCACTCCAGCAGGTCGTAGACGCCGTGCGAGCCGATGCGGCGGAATCCGAGGCGCTCGTAAAGCCGCATGGCGGGATTGAACTGCTCGACGTGAATCGTGACCGGCGTACGGGTCGCCGCACCTTCGTCCAGAAGCTCTCGCAGCAGTTTCGTCCCGATTCCTTTGCCGCGATGACCGGGCATCAGACTGATGTCGACGATGCGGATGTCGTGCGGCTGCCGATGAATGTAGAGGCGGCCGATCGGATGGCCGTCGTCTTCGATGATCAGAAACTCGGCGCCGGCGTAATGCGTCGCGTAGTGCGTTGACTGCGCGTCAAACTGCATCCGCAAAAACGTGCGCTCCTGCTCCTCGGACCACTGCACCATCGCCATCTCGTCGGCGCGAGTGCTAGCGTAGAGCTCGAAGAGGAACGGGGCGTCAGCCGCGAGGATCGGGCGCAGCCTTATCATCACGCCCAATGCTGACGCCGTACGGATCGATCTTCAAGACGATGTAGTCAAAGTCGACCGGATTCCCGCCCGGGCCCAACAGAATGCCATCGCTGTCCGGCTTGACGCGATCGGTCGACCGCAACTCCGTGACGTGGATGCGGCTCCAATCGGGCAGGTCCTGGCCATCTTTTTCGCGAAGCGCGATGAAGTAGATGCCGCGGCGCAATCCGACGGTGCTGCCGAAGCTGACCAGGGAGGCAGGATCGTTCAAAAGCGCTTGCACGCGATCGAGATCGGATGCCATCGCAATCGGCTTCATCGGGACGTGCTTATCGACCGCCAGGTCGAAGCGATTCTGCGCGTCGACGGGAACGACGAATCGCGACCGCAGCGTGCCTGACATGCCCGATTGCGTCAACGCGACGTTCCAGGCGATGAATGGCGTTTTCTGCGGATAGAACGCGATCAGCGACAGCGACAGAGGGATCGAGCGATTGACGGGGGCGCGGTAGAAACCGTAAGTCGTCACCATCGCGGCCGCGTTGCGGAAACCGCTGCCGGCGCCGACGCTGTTCGCCGCGAGAATGTGCGAGGTCGGATTTTCTGCGCCGTCGCCGCGCATCAGACCGTCCCAGTAGCCGACCGAAAGGATCGGTATGGCGCCCTGCACGTTTGCGTGAGCTGATTGCGCCAACAGTTGTTTCGCGCCTAACAGGCCGATGGTTCCGAGCGTCACGAATTCGCGGCGGGTGGTGGTCATTGAAGCTCCTATGTGCGCGGGGGAAATACACCCTGTAATGCGATGCAGAAATTCAGCGTCAGGTAGGGCTGCATGTTGTTGTGCGGCTGAAAGCCGCCGGCGGGGGCGATGGCGTTGTCGCTCATCGCTACGATCGTGGGGGCGCCAGGAGTGAAATAGAGGTTCCCGCTGGCGGGACGGCTTAGAGTAGCGTTCGTAGGAACAGCCAGAGCACTTAGCGGAGTGGTCTGAGCGCCGACACTGTGGCTGTGCGATGGGATTTCCGACTCCAGAAGCGTCACAGTCTCCGAGCCCCCAGTCTCACCGAGGTCGTGAAGCGAGAGGCCGGGCCCCTGTCCAGGGTGCATCGGCGCGTTGCCCTGCATGTTGGGGAGGGCGAAGTTCGACTTGCCGTCTCCGCCGTAGGTGGTGCCGAGCAGCGAGAAAAGGGCCGTATTCTGCGAGATAGGAAGAATCTGTCCACCGCAGAAGGCCCACCCCTTCGGTGGGAAGTTAAAAGGAAAGATCCGAATCTCCGCCACAAATGGATCTGCCATGTTCTTCTCCTAAGTCTGCGACGGGAAAATTCCGAACAGCGAGATGATGAAATCGACGCACAGATACGGCTGGAAGTTGTTGTGCGGCTGCGACCCGCCCGTGTTCGTCATGGAGCCGGGGTTGAGAGTTACGCTCGGATTGCCGACCCTGTAGATCTTGCTAGCCGCCTGTCCGGTCACGTTGCCCAGCGGGCTCTGTCCGGTGGGGACATCAAGCGAGGCCAGCATGGGGTGACTGTGTGCGGGAATCTGTTGCACCGTCAGAGTCACTGACTCGACGCCGCTCTTCTCGGCGAGTGTGAAGCCGTTGCCGAAGTGCAGCGGAACTCGGCCGCGCAAATCAGGCAGCGCGAACGTGTTCTGACCGTCGCCGCCGTAAGTGGTGCCGATGAGGTTGAACAGCGTATCGTTCCCGGCGATCGGGAGCAACTGCCCCTCACAGAACATCCATCCTGCAGGCGCGAAGTTGCCGGCGAAGATTCGAATCTCACCAACGTAAGGTTGTGCCATCTCGTCGGTCTCCTAGTTCTGCGAGGGGAAGATGCCCTGCAAGGCGATCGAGAAGTTGAGGACCAGGTACGGCTGCATGTTCAGATGAGCCTGACTGCCTCCGACGTTCGAGATCTCGGCCGGCGACATCCCCGTGAGGTTCGTCGCGGGGCCGTACGTATTGGTCTGCTTGCCGAGGTAGGTATTGGCGGTGGCCACGTTGGTGTCGGCCGGGTCGTCAGCGGCTCTCATCGAGTGGATGTGTGTGGGCAGTTCCGCAATCGAGAGTGTGTGTGTCTGCTCGCCGGCCTGTTCGCCGAGCGTGTGGCCGTTGCCCATGTGGATCGGTGTCCTGCCCTGAAGATTGGGCAGTCCGAAGTTTACGCGGCCGTCGCCTCCGTACGTCGTACCGAGCAACGAGAACAGCGCCTGATTCTGATTGATCGGCAGAAGCTGTCCGTCGCACAAAGCCCACCCCTTGGGCGCGAATCCGAAGCTCATGATCCGGATCTCTGATAAAAATGGTTCAGCCATACTTTTTCTCTCCTTACTGCAGCGCCATTCTCAGACTCACGGCTAGGGGGTTGGGCAGCTCGTGCCGACCCCGGTGAAGGATCCCGCGCCGCCGTTATCGTCGTAGGCAATGACAGTAGCTCCGCCGCTCAATGTGTTGTTGCCGGTGACAAATGTCTGCACGTTCGCCAGATTTGACGGTCCCACGTACCCGGGTAGGTTGAACGTATGCCCACCGTTCTGACCGCTGGAACCGAGATAGAGGTCAGCGAGGCCAGCGGCACCTGTGATCGTGTTCTTCAATCCACCGGCTCCCCCGATGGTGGCGCAGACGTTGACGGTGTCGGATGTCAGGTTTCCGCCGTTGGTGAGGGCTAGGGTTGCGAAGGATCCCGCGCCTGGCTCCGCCATGGTGTTGCTCTGAATCGTGAAGTTTGCGGTGTAACTTCCGCCGGTGTTGTCGAAGAACATGGCGGCGTTACCTTTCCAGTTGCGGATCGAATTGCCGGTGATAGTCAGACCGATCGTCCCGGTGCCGGCGGCGGAGAGGAAAATGCCGTTGCCCGACTTCGAGGCAGAGTTGGCTATACCTGTCACGCCGAGGCTGTTATTCGTAACCCTTCCTGTAAACGACGTACCCAAACTGGCCTTCTGAAGAGTCATGGTGCTGCCGTCCGCGTCGCGCATGCTGTTGCTGTCGACGACAAAGGTCATGACTCCCTGCGAGGCTACTGTCAGACAGCCACCGCCGACGATATTCCCCGCGTGGCTGTTCGACATGACGTTGTTCTTGAACTGCACGTCCATCGTGGTGCCGGTCTGGCCGGTGAAATTCGCCAGGCCGCCTGGAGCACCCAGGAAGGTATTCGCTTCGCCGGCCAACGATCCGCCCACGACGGAGTTGACGATCGTTCCGGCGTTCCGTGCTTCGATGATGAGGCTCTGGTTGCCATTGGGTAGCGGCCCGTTCAATCCGAATGTGTTCCCCTTGACGGTGATCGTGGTCGTGCCAGCCGTCGTGTTTTCGATGTGCAAGTTGTCCCAGGCACCGCCACTGATGTTGTTTTTCGTAAACGTTCCCTGGGTGGACATTCCGTTGGTGACGGTGTTGCCGAAATAGATGCTCCCCTCGCCGGAATCGTCGGGGAAAGCGTTGTTGTTGCCGCCGTTCGTACCGCTGACCGTCGAGAATTCGAGCGTAAACCCATCGACCAGGAACCCGCGGATGCCGAAATTCAGGTTCGTGCCGGTGATGGTCATGCGCCGCAGCACCACATTCTTGGTGTTGTTGAGATAGATCCCGCTGCCAGCGATCGCGCCGTTGGCGCCGGACATGTTCTGAATAGTGCCACCGGTCGCGTTGCCGCCGACCGAGGTGTTCACCCCGTCGCCGGTGACCGTTAGGCCACCGCTGCCGCCGGTCGTGTTGAGAACGATCCCATTTGAGCCGCCATTCGCGGAGATGCTCTGGAACGTCAGCCCGCTCGCGCCGATCGTGGTGTTGGCGACGTTGAGGGCCGTGCCGGTGCTGGTTGTAATCGTGTTCGGGCCACCGGTCACGTTCAGAGTGCCGCCGCCGGTTGCCGTGAAGGCGTTATTCGCGGCGGTGTTGAGCGTCACGCTTCCGGTGAAGGTCATGGTTGTGCCGGTGTTGGTGAGCAGCGAAATGCCGCCCGCGGTGCTGTTCACCGCGCCGCCGAAGGTGATCGTGCCGCCGGTCGAATTCTGAATGTCGACTGCCTTGAGCGCCCCCGTGTTCTGCGTGATGCTGCCGTTGTAGGTGAACGTTCGATTTCCGAGGCTGACAAGGAACGACGATCCGGTGTTGCCGGTCAGCGATCCACCGTTGATGGTGTACGGTCCGCCCGTGACGTTGGTCAGCGAGATGCCGTTCGCTCCGCCGCTGGAGGTGACGCTCGTCATTCCGGCGCCGTTGACGAGACTGACGCCGCTCAATACCAACGCACGCTGCGGACCGCTGATGTTGCTGTTGACGCCGCTCAGGCTGCCGCCGGTCAACGTGACAATGTCCGAAGTCGCATTGCCCGTGATCGTAACGTTGCCGAGAAGGAGAGTACCGGTGAACGATGACGTGGTCCCGTCGATCGCCCTTCCGCTGCCTCCGCTGACATTGATGCTGGAGCTCGCCGCGCTGTTGCTGAGCGTAATCGACCCGCCGACGCCGCCGCCGCTGATCAACATGCCCGGCTGCGTGCCGGTGCCGACAACGATGAAACCGGCGAGATTGATGATTGCGTTGTTGTTGCCGCTGGCCGTGAATGCCGGGCCGGCACTCGCGTAGGTCACCGATGCATTCTGGATGGAGATGCTGGTGCTCGAGCTGTTGACGATGCTGATGCCGGTCGCCCCGGCGCTGTTCAGCGTGAAATTCCCGGATGCCACCGGCGCATGGACCATCGACAAAGTGCCAGGCGAGTTGAGACCGGTGATGTCGATCATCCGTCCGGCGCTGGTCTTGTTGATCGTGCCGTTGTAGGTGATCGCGGCGGTGACGGGACCAGTCACGAGCAGCGGAGTCCCGCTGGTGGTGTTGGTGGTGCCGCTCGAGAATGTGATCGCGCCAGCTTCGCCGCTTCCGATCGTGATGCCCCCGCCGCTGCCGGCAATGGTGGTTGCGCCATTGAAGTTGTACGTACCGCCGCTGCCGCTGATGTTGACGCCGGTGCTGGTGCCGCTGGTCTGGACGTTTCCGTTGAACGTGATGGTGTTTGTGTTGCCGGAGGCGATGGTGACGACGTTCGCCCCGTTCGATTGCGTGATGAAGCCGCCCCACGTAATCGTGCCGACGCCGCCGCCGGTGACATTGAAGGTCGAGCCGCTGGCGCCGGTGAGTGTGCCGCCGCCCGCCGACCACGTGCCGGTGACACCGCTGAGGTTCACACCATTCGTGCCGCCAGTCGAGTTGACGCTTTGGAACTGGCCCGTGACCGCGCCGCTCGTCAGATTCAGCGCGGTAGCGCCGGAAACCTGGACGCCGCCGCCTGAGACGTTCAGCGTGCCGAAGTTCGGCGTGCCACTGATGCCCGTACCCGGGCCGCTGATGATCTGGTTGGTTAGATTGAGGCTCGTCGACGCCCCCGCCAGCGAGATACCGGTCGTGGCGTAATCGATCGCGCCACCGTTGACGGAGACCGTTCCGTTGACGTTGGTCAGCGCGATGCCGGTCGTCACGCCGGTCGTCGTCACGTCATTGAAAGTGACCCCGGAGCCGCCGACGGTCATGCCATTGAGCGATAGTCCGTTCGCTGCTGCCCCGGTGGTGATGTTGGCCGTCCCGAAGACGTCCAGCGTACCGCCGCCGCTGGCGGTGAACCCGCTGCCGGTGGTGGTAGTGATCGCGAGCGTGCCGCCGAAGATGATGTTCGCTCCACTATTCGTGGTCAGCGCAACGGCAGTGTTCGTAGTCGTGTTCAGGGTCTGGTTGCCATTGAAGACAATCAGGCCGGCAGAATTGTTATTGACCAGTATGCCGGTGCCGTTATCGGTAATGCCTGCGCCGACGGTGATGTTATTGGGGCCCGAACGGTTCTGAATCGATACCGAACGCTGGCCGGCGTTCGCGGTGATGCTGTTGGTGTTGCCGAGGATGATCGTCGCCGTGCCGTTGTTGACGTCCAGCCCGGTGGCATTGTTGGCGATGGTGGCGTTTGTCACCGTCACCGTGCCGGTCATGTTGGTGAGATGCAGTCCGGAGGCGATGTTGTTCTGGATGGTCAGCGTGTCGGCTGTAAAGCCGGCGTGTCCGGACCCAGCGATGCCGTCGCGCGTCGCGCCGGTGATGATCACACCCTTGATGGTGTTGCCATCGGCGAGCGTGACCCCGTCGCTGGCCGGGGTCGCATTGGTGATCTGCGGCTTGGCTCCCGCCGGAACGAGGGTAAAGGCGTTGACAACCAGCGCCACACCCTGGCCGATGAGCTGCTCGTTGTTGAGCAACAACACTCCGGCGTTCTGATTCGTGGTCGAGCCGTCGCCGGTGTAGACGAAGATGATGTCGCCCGCGGCGTCGGGAGTGGCACGCGCGCTGGTAAAGCTGCTCAGCGAGTTGAACGGCGATTGCGACTGCCCGATGCCGTTGGCAACGTTGTTCTGCACATACCACACGCGGCCGGACAGGTTAAGCGTGACCGTGCCGGTGGCCAGCGTGGGTGTCGCCGTCGCGCCGGTGTTGCTCGAGATCGTGTAATTGAATGTGTCGGTCGCCAGCGGAGCCGGGGTCACCGGCGGCGTGAACTTGAACGTGCCGTCGGCGGCGATCACGACATTGTTCGTTCCGTTCGCCGATGAGACCGTTCCAGCCACTACGGCCACCCCTCCACTCGGCAGGTCGTTCGCGATGATCGATCCCGTGAGCGGAACAAACGGCGTGGCCGGCGACCCCGTCGCCCCACCCGTCACCACTGCCTCGGTGTTGTTGATCAAATTGCTGTAAGCGTCGGCGACCGCCGATGGGTTGATCGCAATCGTGAATGCCTGCGAGCCGGTGCAGAGGTTCGCATCGGTCGCGGTTACTGTGAAGCCGAATGTTCCGGTCGCCGTCGGCGTGCCGCTGATCGCGCCGCCGGACGCAAGCGATAGCCCGGTCGGTAGCGCGCCCAAGGTCACTGCGAATGTGTAGGGAGCTGTGCCGCCCGACGCGGTCACGCTCTGACCGACGTACGCGGTGTTGATGGTTCCCGCCGGGAATGATCCGCCGCCGGTCCGCGCGACGGTGATGGCCGGGCACGTGACGGTCAGCGTCACGACGTTGGTGTCGACGGAGCCGCAGCTATTGGTGTACGTCGCCTTGAACTTCTTTCCGTTGTCGCTCAGCGGCGGCGAGTACGTCAGCGTCGGCGATGTCGCTCCCAAAACGTTGCTGAAGTTCAATCCGCCATCAGTCGACACCTTCCATTGCACGGAGGTGAAATTGGTGGCCGCCGAGGTGAAGGTCACCGGGTTGTTGGCGGTGACGCTCTGATCGGTCGGTTGCGTCGTGATCGCGATGGTCTGATCGACGGTCAGCGTCGCCGCGGCCGTCGTGGCCGTGTTGCACAGATTGGTGAAGACGGCGCGGAACTGATGCAGGTTGTCGGCCGGGGTCACCGTGAAGGCGTACGTCGTCAGCGTCGCGCCGCCGATGTCGTTGAATGTTGCTCCGCCGTCTGTGGAGAGCTGCCACTGCACTGTCGGCGCCGGCGATCCGCTTGCGGCCGCCGTGAATGTCGCCATCCCGCCATTGCAGACCGCTTGCGTCGCTGGATCGGTAGTCACGACGGGCGGAAAGTTGAGGGTCAGCGTCGCAGCGCTGGAGTTCGCGATTCCGCAACTGTTCGTGAACACGGCGCGATACTGCTTGCCATTGTCCGCCGGCACCGTGTCGTGGGTGTACGAGGGCCCAGTTGCGCCGATGATGTCGGCAAAGCTCATGCCGCCGTTCGTGCTCACCTGCCATTGGATCGTCGGCGCCGGCGTTCCGCTGGCGGCCGAAGTGAAGGTGACCGGCAATCCGGCGCACACCGTCTGGCTGATCGGCTGTGTTGTGACCGCGGGCGCAACGTTCACGGTGAGCGTGGCCGCGGTGCTGGTCGCCGTGCCGCAAGCATTCGTGAGCACAGCGCGATATTGATGGTTGTTGTCGGTCGGAGCCGCGATGAAGCTGTAGGTCGTGAGTGTCGCTCCACCAATCGGGTTGAAGGTCGCGCCGCCGTCGATCGAGAGCTGCCACTGGACGCTGGGAACCGGCTGGCCGGTGGCTGCGACCGTGAAGGTGGCCATGTTTCCGGCGCAGATTGTCTGCGTCGCAGGATTGGTGGTGACCACCGGCGGCGTGTTGACGGTCAGCGTCGCGGCGTTGCTGTTCACGACGGCGCAGGAGTTCGTGAAGACCGCGCGGTACTGCTTGCCGTTGTCAGCCGGGGTCGTGACAACGTTCAGCGTCGTTGTGGTCTCGCCCGGAATGTTCGCGAACGGACCACCGGTCGAGACTTGCCACTGAACCGTGGGAGCAGGCGTGCCACTGGCAGCCGCAGTGAATGTCGCGGTTGCGCCGGTACAAACCGTCTGATTCACCGGCTGCGTCGTCACCGCTGGAGCAACGTTGACCGTCAACGTCGCTGCCGTCGTGTTGGTGGTGCCGCAGATGTTCGTGAAGACGGCACGATATTGATGGTTGTTGTCGGCTGGCGCGGTCGGGAAGGTGAGCGTAGTCGAGGTCGCGCCCAGGATATTGTTGAACGTCACGCCGCCGTCAGTCGAGAGCTGCCATTGGACAGTGGTAGCTGGCGAGGACGTCGCGGCTGTGAATGTCACCGGCGCTGGGGCGCAGATCGTCTGATTGACCGGATTGGTCGTCACGACCGGTACCGTGGTCGCGGTCAGCGTGGCAGCTGTCGAGGTGGCGGTGTTGCAGACGTTCGTGAAGACCGCGCGATATTGCTTGGCGTTGTCGGCGGTTGTGGCCATGAAGCTGAGCGTCGTCGCCGTCGCGCCCGGCAAGTTGTTGAACGTGACGCCGTTGTCGGTGGAGACCTGCCACTGAACGGTTGGCGCCGGGCTGCCGGAAGCAGCGGCCGTGAACGTCGCCGTAGTGTTGTTGCACACCGTCTGCGACGCCGGATTGGTGGTCACAGCGGCGGCAGTGTTCACGGTGAGTGTCGCCGAATTGGTGTTCACCGCGCTGCAGGAGTTGGTGAATGTCGCGCGATATCTCTTTCCGTTGTCGGCCGCGACGGTGGCGAACGTGTAGGTGGTGCTGGTCGCGCCCACGACGTTCGTGAACGTGACGCCGCCATCGCTCGATACCTGCCACTGCACCGTCGGCGCTGGAGTTCCAGCGGCCGCAGCGGTGAAGGTCGCGTTGGCGGGGGCGCAGACGGTCTGATTCGCCGGCTGCGTCGTCACCGACGGCGGCGTGTTGACCGTCAGCGTTGCGGCTGCCGAGTTGGCGGTGTTGCAGACGTTCGTGAAGACCGCGCGATATTGCTTCGCGTTGTCGGCGGCCGTCGCCATGAAGCTGAGCGTCGTCGCGGTCGCGCCGGGCAGGTTGTTGAACGTGACGCCGTTGTCGGTGGAGACCTGCCACTGAACGGTCGGCGCCGGGCTGCCGGAAGCGGCGGCCGTGAACGTCGCGATGGCGTTGTTGCACACCGTCTGCGACGCCGGATTGGTGGTCACAGCAGACGCAGTATTCACGGTGAGCGTCGCCGAGTTGCTGTTCACGGTGCTGCAGGTATTGGTGAACGCTGCTCGGTATTGTTTTCCGTTGTCGGCTGCGGCGGTGGCGAACGTGTAGGTGGTGTTGGTCGCGCCCACAACGTTCGTGAACGTGACGCCGCCGTCGCTCGACACCTGCCACTGCACGGTCGGAGCGGGAACTCCGCTTGCCGCAGCCGTAAAGGTCGCGTTCGCGGGAGCGCAGACAGTCTGATTTGTGGGCTGCGTTGTCACCGCCGGCGCCGCATTCACCTTCAGCGTGGCTGTCGTGTTCGCGGTGCCGAGGGGGTTGGTGAAGACCGCGCGATATTGATTGTTGTTATCCGCGGCGTTGGCGACGAACGAATATGTGCCCGCGGTCGCGCCCACGATGTTGGTGAATGTCACGCCGCCGTTGGTCGAGAGCTGCCACTGGACCGTCGGCGCCGGGAAGCCGCTCGCGGCTGCCGAGAACGTCGCGGTCGCGCCGGCGCAGACCGTCTGATTGGCCGCCGCCGTCGTGATCGCCGGTCCCTCATTCACATTGAGAGTGAAACTCTGGAACGCGGTTCCGGCGCTGTTTGCGGCGGAGAAGGTGATCGAGTACGCGCCGCCGGTGCCGACTGCCGGCGTTCCGGAGAGGACGCCGGTCGCGGCGTTGAAATTGACCCCGGTGGGGAGCGGACCGCTCTCGGAGAGCGTCGGCGTCGGGTTCCCGGTCGCGGTTACGGTGAAAGATCCAAAAGTCCCGACGGTGAACGTCGCCGTGGGCGGGCTGGTGATCGCGGGCGGAGTGCCGGAGAGGATCGTAAGGGTGACGTGCGCGGCGTTCGAATCATCAGTTCCGTTGTTGGCCTTGTAGTTGAAGCCGTCGACCGGCGCGACCGAACCGTCGTTGGAGTAGCTGAAGCCTCCATTCGCATTGAGCGACAGCACGCCGTGCTGGGGTCCTGACAGCTGTATGGCGGTCAACGGCTTTCCATTCGGATCGGTGTCGTTGGCGAGAACCCCGGGGGGGCCGACGTTCAACGTGCCGCCCCGCTGCACCGAATACGAATCGTCACGCGCCGTGGGCGCGTCGCGGTTCGCCTGGATGCCGATCAGAAAGAAAAAGTCGTTGACTGTGTCCGTCGCACGGATGCTCTGGAAGCGCAAAGCCGGAGTACCGCTGCTGCTTCCGTTCACGAGCGGGGCGATGCCTTCCCATTCGCTGGCGTCGCCATCGAGCGTGATGAGCCGGCCGCCCGGAGGCGAAACGACGTGCGGCCGGCCAGGGCGCTGAACTGCCGGCAGGAAGAGGATCGGACTGCCGTTCGGCTGCTGGAGCAAGGCATCGGTGAGCATTCCGCTGCTGACGACGAAGCCTAAGCGCATCGAATGCAGGCCGCCGACTTGTGCCGCCGGGACATGTGTTTCAAGGGTTTGGTTGCCGCCGGAGGTGCCCACCCGCCACCCGCCCGCGTCGATCGACGTCGGGCTGCTGAAGCTGGCGGTGGCCGGATCGAGGCACTGCTGCGCCGTAACGCCGGTGACCGTCATGGTGGTGTTATCGAAGGTGGTCGTGACGATCAGCTCGCAGCCGTCGAAATTTCCGCCGCTGGTGACGACGCGACAGCCGGTCGACGCATTCTTGTCGGTATCGATGAGGAGCTTGACGTCGGTCGTGCCCGCGAGCGCAGAACTCGCGAGGAGCATCAGCGTGCCGAAGAGATGTCGCATAAATAGACCTCGCGGGCGTCGAAGAATCAGATCTGGACGATCGATGAGGCCGGCATGATATCAGCGAATAAAAAAATCGGCGACCTTGCGGTCGCCGATCAATTGTTTCCGAATGCCCTGGCCGCCCGATTTCGTCACATGTCCGGGAGCGGACCGGTCAAGACGAGCACTGCTGCCACCACGGCCTCTTCAAGATGGGCACCGGTACCGGAAAAACGGGTGATCCGGATCACCGGATCGCTGCACTAAACTGCAAACAACCATGCCCGACTGCAAGCACCTCCGTGCCGTCACTCCACAACAATTTCAACGCAAGGCGAACACGCCCAACGGATGCGAAGAGTGTCTGGTCATCGGCGACCGCTGGGTGCACCTCCGGCTTTGTCTCGAGTGCGGCCACGTCGGCTGCTGCGATTCCTCGAAGAACAAGCACGCCACCAAGCATTACGGCAGCGTGCACCACCCTGTCATCCGCTCCCTCGAGCCCGGCGAGCGGTGGTTGTGGTGCTACCTCGATGAAGCCGGATCCGAGATGTGATCCGTGTCGCCGGTCTTGTGCTCGCGAATTTGAAAGCGCAAGAACTGATGGATTGCGTCGAGTGCCCGACGATTCTTCGTCGTGATGCGCACGCGGCCGCCTGAATCGATCTCGGCGTATTCGTAATTGATGTCCCGACGCAGCTTCTTCATCGTGGCCGCGCCGTCCGGCTTCTGATCGTGCACCGCCTCCGGATGCGCGAAGTCGCCGGCGGCAAATTCCCTGGCGATCATCTGCAGATGCGCGCGGATGGCCTTCACGGTGGCAGCATCGTCGCCGCGAACTTCGATCGCGCCGCCATCGGAGTAAAGGCGGAACGTATGTTTGCTGGTGGCCTGCGAGAATCCCATGGCGTGGTCGGCATGATCCGGACAAGCCATTTGAAGCAACAGAAAGAACGTGACGATCATAGTGACTCCAAAAGATGCGCTGGTTCGCCCTTCTCGAGTCGGGCGTCCCAGTCGCGAAGAATTTCCGCCAGCTGATCGCGCAGCGCGATCATTTCGGCAATGCGCGCGTCGAGCGCGGTCAACTTTGCCTCTCCCGCAGCGCGCACCTTGCGGCAGGGCATCTGTCCGGCGCTTCGTGCGCGGAAAAACCCGACGATGTCGTCAAGCGAGAAGCCGATGGCGAGAGCCCGCCGAATGACGGTTACTCGCACTACGGTTTCGGGCGCGTAGGAGCGATAGCCATTCGATTCACGCACTGAAGCAATCGCGCCTTGCTTCTCGTAATAGCGGATCGTATCGGCGCTGACCCGGCATGCTCGTGCGACTTCGCCCGTCATCATGACTAAAAGATAGACCCTCGAACAGGTTCGAGGGTCAAGGGGGTTAACCGAATTGCAACGTTTTAGCGACGCCCGCTGACTCCGCGGACTTCGATCTGCTTCGCTAGAAGCGTCTTATCGTCGATGCGTGTGCCCATGGTGTTCACTTCGTCGCCGGCCTTGATCTGGCTGAGATCGATGCGATCGCCCTGCTTCTTGATGATGGTGTTGCCATCGACTTTGACGACCACGTCGCCCTTCGGGACGGTGGTAACCGTGAGCTGGTCTGTACCAACGCTCTTGACAGTACCGTTGGCCGTCATGGTTTGACCGCCATTGCCGTCGGCGTCATCGGGGTTCTGCAGCACGATGTTGACGGCCGTTTTGGTGTCGCCGTCGACCTTGACCTGCATATGCACGCGGTCGCCGACCTTGAGACCGGTGGTGTCGAGTGTCTGGCCGCCCTTGCGAATGACTGTGGTGTCGGTGATCTTGGCCGTGACGTCCTGACCGTGAGAATCATGCACCGTGATTTCGGATGTGCTGATGGCGGTGATCAGACCCTCGACCTGCACAAGCGGCACGGACGGTGAGGAGCGGCGACGCCCCACGTTGGCGCCGTTCGCGTTGAGCTCAATCGACAGCGGCCCGGGAGAAGCCGCGACGCGGATGCGCGCGTTGACATCGTTACGCGTGAAGGTCAGCTCCGCACTTTCCGGGACTCCGAAAAACGCAAAATGCCCATCGGTACCGAGGACGGAAGACATGCCGGTACCGCTCACGTCCACCCGCACGCCAGCCGGGCTGCTGTTCGGCATGCCGGCAGCCATCGTGACCACGCCCGACACGCCCTGGGCGCCATAGCCGCCGCTGATCGCCTCATGGCCGCGGCAGGCGGCCAGGACGAGAACTGCCACTATGACAACTGCTCTACGGATTCGCATTGTGCCTCCTTAAAGCACGAAAGGGGCGATACGCCCCTTGATGCGACGCAGTCTAGCCAGCTTCTCGGCCTGCGCGAGTGACGCCCCTCACCGGTCCCGCTCAGCGGGACCACCCTCTCCCCGCTTGCGGGGAGAGGGACGGGGTGAGGGGAATCACGTGTTAACCTGCTTGCAATCACGAACATGGCAGAGCAGAAACAGCCGTTTCACCTGATCGGCGGCGCTGCGGACCCGAAAGGCGCAGCCGCGGAGCTGGCGCGTCTGCGCGAGGAGATCGAGGCCCGCAACCGGCAGGAGACCGCCGTCGCCGAGCTGGGACAGGCGGCGCTCACCGGCGTCGACCCCTACATCGTCGTCGGTCAGGCCTGCGCGCTGGTCGAGATGACTCTGGGCATCGATCACTGCCGCGCGCTCGAGATCACGCCGGGCGGGCGGGTGGTGGTGCGCGCTTCCCTCGGATCCAACGCGACCTTCAATCACTGCACGCGCGATGACGAAGAAAACGAAGCGATCTCGATGTACGTCGTGGTTGCGGGACATCCGGTCACCTTCAACGATCTCGAGCACGAGAATCGCTTCAAATGCTCGCACCTGCGCGACTTCCATCAGGTGAAGAGCGGCGTGGGCGTGATGATCCCCACCGGCAGCGGCGTGTTCGGCGTGATCCTCGCCTACTCCAGCGCGCCGCGTGAGTTTGAAGACTACGAAATCGCGTTTCTGAAATCGGTCGCGAATCTGGTGGGCGAGACGGTGGAGCGCGGCCGCGCCGAGCAGGCACGCCGACGCTCGGAGTCGCGCTTCCAACAATTGATAGCCTCGACGTTGGAAGCGGTCGTTACGCTCGATCGCGACACCAAGGTCATCGAGTGGAATCCGCAGGCTGAAGCGACGTTCGGGATTCGGGCTCGTGATGTGGTCGGCAAGGCGATGCCGCGCGACGCTCTGCCGGCGCTTCTGGATGCGATCGCGAGCGGGCTTCCGAAGCGGCGACTGGAAAGCATGGCACGCCGGGTGGGCGGCGACGAGATCCCGGTCGAAGTGATCATCGATCCCGTGGGGGCGGGCGAAGAGCAGAGTTACACCGCCTTCATTCGGGACATCTCGGAGCGCAAACAGGCGCAGGTCGAGCTCGAACAGCGCGAGCAGCGTTTCCGCGCCCTGGTCGAGAAAAGCTGGAGCGGCGTGGCGCTGCTCGACGCTGATCTGGCGTTCACCTATGTCGGCTCATCGACCCAGCGCCTTCTCGGCTACAACGATCGCGAATTGACGCATACGAGTTTTCTGGGATACGTCCATCCACGCGATCGTCAGGCGGCGCGCGAAACTTTCAGCGAGCTGGCTACCGCCGCCAATCGTGAGGCGCATGCCGAGCTGCGATTCCTCCACAAAAACGGCACGTGGATCTGGCTGGAAGCCTTCGGCCAGAATCTTCTGCACGACCAGAGCGTGCGGGCCATCGTCGTCAACTATCGCGACATCACGCAGCGCAAAGCGACCGAGAAACAGCTCGAGTATCAGGCCTACTACGACGCGCTCACCGGCCTGCCCAATCGCCTGCTGTTTCGCGACCGAGTCGTCAACGCCATCGCGCAGGCGAAACGCCATCGCCGCGGCATCGCGGTCATGTATCTCGACCTCGATCACTTCAAGCTCGTCAACGACGGACTCGGCCACTCGGTGGGCGACGGATTGCTGTCGGAAGTCGCGGCGCGCCTGCAGGGATCCATTCGCGCCTCCGACACCATCTCGCGCCTGGGCGGCGACGAATTCACCATCCTGCTCAACGATACCAACAGCACCGAAGCGATCTTCGGCATCGCGCGAAAAATTCTGCAATCGCTGTCCAGGCCCTTCCGCGTCAACGGACACGAATTGTTCGTCACGGCCAGCATCGGGATCAGCTTGTTCCCGGCCGACGGCGAAGACGTCGAGACCCTGCTGAAATGCGCCGACAGCGCCATGTATCGCGCAAAAGAGTTAGGCCGGAATCAGGCCCAGCTCTTCACCGCCAGCATGAACGAGAAGTACGTGCGACGCCTGGCGGTCGAGCAGAGCCTGCATCACGCCATGGAGCGGCAGGAGCTGGAGGTCTACTACCAGCCCATCTACGAGGGCAGCGGGCGGCGGATCGTAGCGCTGGAAGCGCTATTGCGATGGAATGAGCCGGGACGCGGAATCGTCGAGCCGGTGGAGTTCATCCATCTGGCCGAGGAGACCGGACTGATCGTCTCGATCGGAGAATGGGTCATTCGGAGAAGCTGCGCGCAGTTGCGCGAGTGGCAGGATGCCGGATTCCCCGAGCTGCGCATGAATGTCAACATCTCGGCGCCGCAACTGCAGCAGCCGAATTTCGCAAACCTGGTGGCCGAAGCGCTTCGCGAGAACAAACTCGCCAGCGGGATGCTGCAGCTCGAGATCACCGAATCGGTGGCCGTGCAGAACATCGACCTCACCATGCAGGTGCTGCGTGAATTGCGGCGACAGGGAATCGGAATCGCCATCGACGATTTCGGCACCGGGCAATCGTCGCTCATCTATCTGAAGCGGTTCCCGATCGACGCCATCAAGATCGATCAGGCCTTCGTGCGCGACGTGACCGGCGAAGAATCGGCGGCCGCCATCGTCTCCTACATCATCAATCTCGCTCACATGCTGCACCTGGAAGTGATCGCGGAAGGCGTCGAGTCGGAAGAGCAGTACGCCTTCCTGAAAAAGCACGGATGCGATCGCATGCAGGGATATCTGCTCAGCAAGCCCATGCCGGCCGCCAAAACGCGCGAGTTTCTGTGCGGCGCGGCTTCCTGAAATTTGAAATTCTTCTAGAATCGCCCGATGCGCCAGCTTCTGCTCGTTCTCATCACGGCAACCGCGTTTGCGCAAGAGCCGAACGACACTTTTTTCAAAGTCCGCAATTTCAATCAGGTCGCGATCTCTCCCGACGGCAAGCGTGTGGCGTGGTCGGAGCGCGAGCACGGCATCTGGACTTCTGATGCCGAGGGCAGCAGTCGCAAGCAACTGACCACCGGCGACGACGAAGGGCTGGCCTGGTCGCCGAACGGCGCTCTTGCTTACATCGGCAAGAAACAACTATTCGTCGATGGACGCCAAATCACGAAAGTCAACGGCAACCTCGCAGAGCCGCGCTGGTCGCCTGACGGCAAATCGATCGCGTTTCTCTTCATCGAAAATGCCAGGCGCGCCGCCGGACCGCTGGTGGCCATGTCGCGCGCTGTCGGCGTGATCGAGGAAACGATCGAGGAGCAGCGCATCGCAGTCATCGACGTCGCGACCAAGAAGGTTCGCATCGTCACGCCGCCCGACATGTACGTCTATCACTTCGATTGGGCGCCCGATTCGAAACACATGGCCGCCCAAGCCGCGCCGGGATCGGGCGACAACAACTACTGGATCGCGCAACTGCACGTCGTCGATGTCGCGGCCGCGACCATGAAGCCGATCTACAAGCCCGAGCTGCAGATCGCCAATCCGCGATGGTCGCCCGACGGCTCGCACATCGCGTTCATCGAGGGCCTGATGAGCGATGAAGGATCGACCGGCGGCGATCTCTTCGTCATTCCGGCAGGCGGCGGCACAGCGCGGAATCTCACGCCCAATCTCAAAGCGTCCGTGACGTCGTTCGACTGGCTCTCCGCCGACACGCTGCTGTTAGGCGAGAACATCGGAGGCCAAGCGGCGCTGATTCGATTGAAGCTCGACGGCACCAGCGAGGTCGTCCGGCGCGGAAACTCGCTCGTCAGCGCCACCTCCGGTCTGGTGGGAGCATCGGTCGCGCGCGACGGTCGCACTGCCGCCGTCATCCATACCGGCTTCCGCCACCCGCCCGAAATCTTTGTCGGACCGATCGCAGAATGGAAACAATTAACATCAATAAATAATGTGGCTATTTCTTGGGGCGAACCGAAGTCGATCCACTGGCGCAGCGACGACTTCGATGTCCAGGGCTGGCTGGTCCCGCCCGCCAATGTCGATCCGTCGAAAAAATATCCGATGATCGCCTACGTCCACGGCGGTCCGGCCTCGGCATCCCTCGGAACTTTTCCGCGCGAGCAGAATGCCGCGCTCCTAGCGGCCGGATACTTTTTGTTCCTGCCCAATCCGCGCGGCAGCTACGGAGAGGGCGAGGCCTTCTCGCGCGCCAACGTCAAGGATTTCGGCTACGGCGATCTGCGCGACATCCTCGCCGGCGTCGACGCGGTCGTGAAAGATAACCCCATCGATCCCAATCGCATCGGCATGTGGGGCTGGAGCTACGGCGGCTTCATGACGATGTGGACGGTGACGCAGACCAATCGCTTCCGCGCTGCGGTGGCCGGAGCCGGAATCGCGAACTGGCAGAGTTACTACGGTGAGAACGACATCGACGCCTGGATGATCCCCTACTTTGGCGCATCGGTGTACGACGATCCGGCCGTCTACGCCAAGAGCGCGCCGATCACCTTCATCAAGAACGTGAAGACGCCAACGCTGGTGCTGGTGGGCGAGCGCGACGGCGAGTGTCCCGCGCCGCAGTCATTCGAGTTCTGGCACGCTCTGAAGACCCTTGGAGTCGACACGCAGCTGGTCGTCTATCCGGACGAAGGCCACGCCATCCGCAAGCTCGAGCATCGGAAAGACATCGCGAAGCGTTTGGTGCAGTGGTTCGACACGAAGATGAAATGAGGTCTCATGCTTTCGCAATCGCGGCGTCAAGTGTCCGCGCACGCGCGCGGTGCACTACAGCCGCTGATCGTTGCTCGACGAAAGAACCGTAAAGATAAAAATCACCGCCGCGATCCCCACCACGACATACGTGACGATTACCCAGACATCGCTGCGGATCTCGCCGAGGCGCCGGAGAATGACCGGGATGATCATCAACGCCAGCGTGCTCAAAACCACAATCAGCTTCAGATGGCCGATGGCTGCTCGCGTCCGCTCGGGCGTCAGGACTGTGGCGTGATCTTCTGCGTTGCAATTGGGACAAACCTCGCTGGCACTTGGCAGGGGGCGTCCGCAGCCGGCGCATTCGAATGTTGCGGTCTCGTCGATGCCGGTAGCCTCGGCGCCGGATTCCAGCACCTGAAGCGCGGCGTCGCGCTGATCGCGGCGCACGAGAACCGTGATCCCGTGGGCAAGAGTTTCGACGCGAATGCCCCCGTACGATGAATCGCGAAGAACGGCGGGGATGTCCGCGGCGGCGAGCGTCGAGATCGCCAGCTCGGCGTCGTGCATCTGCGGAAATTTGCGGAGCTCGACCAGGTCGTCGCGGTCCATCAGACTCGCAGCGTGTCCGGCCGCCAGTTCCTGACGCGGCGTTTGATCTCTTCGCGGCCTTTGAGCTCGCCGCTCAGCACTGCCCGCGTGAGCTCGGGAACTTCTTCATCGGAGCAGAAGCGCAGTCCGATGAGCTGCCCGGTCCTCAACTCGCCGATGCGGCCTTTCAAGTCTGCCGGCAAACATCGCTGCAGACGGAGCGTCTCTTCCAATCGGATGATGCGATCCTGGGCCGTGGTCGCCATCGTGCGCGTCGCGACAGCAAGGGCCACCAGCGCACCGGCCACCAGAACGTTCCAGACTCCCAATCCTGAAAAATGGCGGATGACAATGTAGAGCTGTACCAGAAGGTTGATGCCGAGCACCGGAAGCGCGAAGAAATGAAAATGCGGGACCCAGCGTCGATGGGTAGCGTAAGTCTGCGTCTCGGCCATGGAATCCTCCTCAGAAAACGTAGCGCGGCGTGGCGTGGACCTGCTGCAGCGCCGAGTTGAGAGCCGGTCCGGGCTGCACGCGGAAATGCTGATTCAGCCGAAGCCGCACTTCGGAGTTGCCGAGCTCCTGCGGCACTTCCACCAGCGTCACGCTGACCGGAATCTCGCCGGCGTGATCCTCGAAGATCTCGCGCATCCGCCTGATGGCATCTTCGCTCATCCGCGCGTACGGGACCTCCAGCGCGATCTCTTTCACTTTCTTTTCGCGGATGCCGTCGAGCGGAATGATCTCGAGGGCGCTGAGCTCGGGCGTGACGGGTGATTCGTGGAATGACGCGGCGTGGGAGGCGAATTCGGGCTGGTCGGGTTCAACGACGCCCCTCACCCCCAGCCCCTCTCCCCGCTCAGCGGGGAGAGGGTGGCCGGAGGCCGGGTGAGGGGTCTCCGCTCCACCAAAAAGATCGAGATTGTCCTTCCGATCGCCGTACTTTTCCTGCTCGATCTCTTTCGGGTCGCGATCGTCTTCCTCTAGGTTGTCGTCGTCGCGAATCTCGTATGCCGAAACGCGGGTGTATTCGTCGTCTGCGCGCTGCGCGTTCTGTTCGGCGGATTGCAGCGCGGCGCTGCGCCCGATCTGAACGCCGCCGGTGTCCTTGACGCTGGCGGTGAGCAGGACCGCGATTCCGTTGTCGAGCCACTTCAGATACTTGGCGTACAGGTCGCTGAACACGACCACGTCGACCGAGCCGTATTGATCGTCGAGGATGAACTTGGCCATCAACTTGCCTTCGTTCGGTCCTTTCTTGATCTTCGATCGCTTCAGATTCGAGACGATGCCGCCGATGTTGACCACCTCGTCAACATGTTGATGCAGCGTCTCGGTGTTCGCGTTCGCGAAGAGCCGCAGCTCTTCGGCGTATTTGTTCAGCGGATGGCCGGTGATGTAGAAACCGAGGGTCTCCTTCTCGTGGCGAAGTTTTTCCTCCTCGGGCCATTCGTGGAGCGCCGCCGACCTCGGCGGCGCCGGCGAGGTCGCTGGCGCTCCACCAAACAAGCTGCTCTGTCCCCTTTCCTTCTCATCCCTTGCCCGCTGCGCGCTGTCGGCCACTGACTCGAGCGAATCGAACAATGATTTCCGCGTCAGGCCGAAGGAATCGAACGATCCCGATTTGATCAGCGCCTCGATCACCTTCTTGTTGCAGGCGCGAAGATCGACGCTCTCGCAGAATTGATGCAGGGTGGTGAATCGACCGATGGTGCGGCGCGCTTCGAGGATCGATTCGATCGCGCTGTGACCGACGCCCTTCACGGCGCCGAGGCCGAAGCGGATGTTGCGGCCGACGACGGTGAACGAATAGTTCGACTCGTTGATATCCGGCGGCAGGATGTTGATGCCCATCTGCGCGGTCTCGTTGATGAACTTCACGACCTGCTCGGTACGGTCCATCTCCGATGTCATCAGCGCCGCCATGAAATGCAGCGGGTAGTGCACCTTCAGCCATGCAGTCTGGTACGCGATCAACGCGTACGTGACTGCGTGGGCCTTCGGGAATCCGTAGCGGGCAAAGGGCTCGATGAAATCGAAAATCTCGGCGGCTTTCTGCTTCGGATAATTGTTGGCGACCGCGCCGGTGACGAACTTGTCGCGCTGCGTCTCCATGATGGCCTTGTCTTTCTTCCCCATCGCTTTGCGCAGAAGGTCGGCATCGCCCAGCGAGTATCCCGCGATCGCTTGCGCGATCTGCATCACCTGCTCCTGATACACGATGACGCCGTACGTCTCTTCCAGGATTTCTTTGAGAGCCGGCACGAGGTATTTCGGCTTCGAGACGCCGTTCTTGCGGCGCACGTATTCGTCGACCATTCCAGCGTCCAGCGCGCCGGGACGATAGAGGGCGTTGAATGCGACCAGATCTTCGAATTTCGTCGGGTGCGCGCGACGGAGCACGTCGACCATGCCTCCCGACTCGAATTGGAAGACACCTTTGGTGCGTCCTTCCTGGAAGAGGCGGAAGATCTCGGGTTCTTCCATGTCGATGGCGGCGATGTCGATCTTCTTTCCGGTCTCGGCCTCGATCGACTTGATCGCGTCGTCGATGACCGTCAGCGTACGGAGGCCGAGGAAGTCGATTTTGAGCAGGCCCATTTTCTCGACCACGCGCATGTCGTACTGCGTCACGATTTCGTCGCGCGTGGTGCGGTAGAGCGGCACGTAATTGGTGACCGGCTGGGGCGTGATGACAACGCCGGCGGCATGCATTCCGGCGTGGCGTGCCAGACCTTCCAGTCTCGATCCGATGTCGATGACGCGAGCCACTTCCTTGTCGTTTTTCATGGCCTCGGCCAGCGGCGGCGAATCGAGGGGCGCACTCTCGAGAGTGGTCTCCGGGCCGGCCGGGATCGTCTTGGCGACCTTGTCCACCAGTCCGTAGGGAAGACCCAGGACGCGGCCGACGTCGCGGACGACCGAGCGCGCGGCCATCGTCCCAAAGGTAATGATTTGTGCGACGTTATCCTGCCCATATTTCCTGCGCACATATTCGATGACCTCGCCGCGGCGATTCATGCAGAAGTCGATGTCGATATCGGGCATCGAAATGCGCTCGGGATTGAGAAATCGCTCGAACAGAAGGTTGTAGTCGAGCGGATCGACGTCCGTGATCCGCATCGAGTACGCCACCAGCGACCCCGCCGATGACCCTCGCCCTGGTCCGACCGGGATTCCGTTGTCCTTCGCGAATTTGATGAAATCCCACACCACCAGGAAGTAGCCCGGAAAGCCCATTCCCTTGATGATGTCGATCTCTTTCTCGAGGCGGTCCCAGTACGCCTGCGGCTCGTGCGTTTTGCGTTTGGCGGCGAACAGCGGCGCCATCGCTTCCAGGCGCTGCTTCAGACCGTCGCGCGCGACCTTTTCGAAGTAGCCGGTGGCATCAAATCCTTTCGGCACCGGGAACTTCGGCAGATGCAAACCGGAATCGTCGAATTTCGTTTGGATCCGATCGGCGATCCGCAGCGTGTTCTCGACCGCCTCCGGATGCGCGGCGAAGACGCGGCGCATCTCGTCGGGACCCTTGACGTAGAAATCGTCGGAGTAGAACTTCATTCGGCGCTCGTCGCCGAGAGTCTTACCGGTGCCGATGCACAGAAGGACTTCGTGCGCGAAGGCGTCGTCCTTCTCGAGATAGTGCGAGTCGTTCGTCCCCACCAGCTGCAGCCCGACCTCTTCGCCGAGGCGGGCCATCATCGGAATGATTTTTTGCTGATCGGGAATGCCGTGGTCCTGGATCTCCAGGAAAAAATTCTCGGCGCCCAGGATCTCTTTGTACTGCACAGCGGCCTCTCGCGCCTTGGTGTAATTGCCACCCGCGAGGCTCTGCGACACTTCGCCCTTCAGGCATGACGAGAGGGCGATGAGACCTTCGCGATGTTCGCGCAGCAGCTCCTTATCGATCCTCGGCTTGTAGTAATACCCGTCGGTATAGCCCGCGCTGACGAGCTTCACCAGATTGCGATAGCCGGCGTCATTGGCGGCCAGGACAATCAGATGATTGTTCGATCCGGCGTCGGCCGCCTGATCCTCGACGCCCGCTTTGTCGAATCGCGATCCGTACGCGACGTACATCTCGCATCCGATGATCGGCTTGACCCCCACCCCGCGCATGGCGTTGTAGAACTCGACTGCGCCGAACATGTTGCCGTGATCGGTGATGGCGCAGGCCGGCATGCCCAGCCGTGCCACTTTCTTCGCCAGCTGTTCGGGGCGGCTGGCGCCGTCCAGAAGTGAATATTCGGTGTGAAGGTGAAGGTGAACGAAGGACATCAGGCATCAACAGTTTAGCTTCGGATCATGGGAAAAAGGCACATGCCTTTGTGCACTTCTACGGGGAGTAGAAATTTCAAATTTCAAATTTCGAATGAAAAATTGAAAATTCAGCGCACCTCATTCTCATTTTTCATTTGAAAATTTGAAATTTGAAATTTCTATCTCTCGGCGACAGGGACAATGTCCCTCGACGAAAGGTCGTGGAATCGCAAAAAGACCAGAATGGCCACCGTGGTCAGCCCCGCCACAAATCCCCACCACAAGCCGACCACGCCCATCTTCAAATGGAAGCCGAGGAAGAGCGACATCGGGAGGCCGACGATCCAGTAGCCGACGAGGTTCGAGAAAAACGCGAAGCGCGTGTCTGCCGCGCCGCGCAGCGCCCCGATGCCGGCCGCCTGCAGGCCGTCGGAGAGTTGAAACAGACCCGCGACCAGGAAGAGCGGAATCGCCGCCGCAATCACGGTGCGCTGATTCGTGATCAACCGCGCCAGCTGAGCCGGGAAAATGACGAAGGACAATGCGCCGACCGACATCACGATCGCCGCGCCAACGAAGGAGGCGTATCCGGCCAGGCGCGCGCCATGCCTGTCGCGCGCGCCGACCGCCAGGCCGACGCGCACGGATCCCGCCGTCGCGACGCCCAGCGCAGTCGTGAACGTGAAGGAAGCGAGACTGATCACGAGCTGGTGCGCGGCCAGATCGACCGTCCCCATCCGCCCGGCCAGGAGCGCAACGATCGCGAAGATTCCGACCTCGGCAGTCACTTGCAGAGCAGTGGGCATCCCCACGCGCAAGGTTTGCCGAATATCAATCGAATTCCATCGCCGCGCAATTGGTCCGCCTGCAGGAATGCGGACCACGGCAAACGCGACAATCGTCATCTGCAGAAACTGACACGACACCGTCGAAATCGCGGCTCCGGCAACGCCGAGCGCCGGAATCGGGCCGAATCCGAATACCAGAACGATGTCGATGATGAGATTCAGAATGTTCGAGATGATCATCGACGTCACCATCGGCCGCGTGACGTGATGCGCCTGCAGATAGGCGCGGATGACAAAAAAGACGAGCCACGGCGAAAGACCGATCGTGCGGATGAGCAGGAAGATGGTCGCGGGGCGAACAATCTCGGATTTGACGCCGATCGCACGCAGGAGCAGCGGTCCCCACAAAAGGAGAATCGTGAGCAGGGCCGCCGTGATGAGCGCCAGCCAGATGCCCTGCCACATCACGCGCCGCGCCCTCGAGAAATCGCGCGCGCCGACGGCTTGCGAGATGAGCGGATCGACTCCCAGCATCAGTCCCAGCCCGAAGACCGAAATGCCGAAGAAGACGGCGTTGGCAAGGCCGGCGGCCGCCAATTCGAGTCCGCCCAGGCGGCCGATGACCGCCATATCGACCAGACTCATGACCTGCGTGCCCGCCTCCGCCGCCGCCAGCGGAAAGGCGAGGGAGAACAAGCGCCGCAGTTCGGATTTCAGTCCCGCCATTGAACACTCTTCACCACAGAGACACAGAGGACACAGAGCTTTCTCTGTGATCTCTGTGCCTCTGTGGTGAAAAGAACTCTGTTCACTCCGGCATGGCCGTTCCCCAGAAGTACTTCTCGAAGAACGGCCGGTAATCCTTCTTGGTCATGAACTGCAGCAGGCCCGCCACACCGTTGGTGGAACCAAATTTAAAGTTGAACGATTTTGTGTACGATTTCATGAAGGTGAGGAATTGCGTATCGCCCAATTCCTTGTGCAGGGCGTACAAAAGCAGCGGACCTTTGTTGTACAGCAGCGCGAACCTCTCGACGAACGACGACCGCGGATCCCCCTGGATCCGGTTGGCGTACGGAATGGGCGCCACGCTCGCTCCATCCCTGGCGCGGCCGCGCCAGGTCGCCACCAACCGGTTGTAACTCCCCTCACCCTTGAGCTTTCGAAGCGCGAGCGCCGCTGAATACTCGGCAAACGACTCGGTGAGCCACTGCTCTTCTTCGCTCGGCATCCGCACGACGTAGGCCCAGTATTGATGCGCGATCTCGTGCGCGAATCGCTCGTTGATTCCCTGCGAGAAGGTCTGGTCGACTTCGCTGGCCAGCGGCGTGAACGCTTCGTTGGTGATGAACATCGTCCCCGGCGGCGCCTGGCCGAAGCCATAGGCGTTCACCTGAATGATGTTGAATTCGTTGAACGGAAATGGCCCCAGAAAGTACTCGTAGTAGTCGATGAGAGCGAAGGCCAGGTCGGTGAGCTGCTTCGCGGCTCGCTGATTGGGAAGGCCGTAGGTTGCGACGCGCACGACGCGCTGTCCGCGCTTGTCATCGTAGATCGTGTATTTGCCCGCCTGCGCGGTCGTGAATTGCACGGGCTTGTTGACGGCGGTTTCCAGCACGTTGTAGTCGCCTTCTTCGCGCCGGCTGACGGTGTCGCCGGGAATCAAAGGCACAAACGGTTTCTTCACGCGAACGATCGCGTGCACCGTGTACGCGCTCCCCGCCCATTGCCTCGGCAAAGGAAGCCAGGGAACTCCGAGACCGAGCTGCCAGGCGTTGTCGCCGCCCTCGCGAATCAGAAAGTCGCCGTCGATCGAAAACTTCAATTTCACTGTCGGCGAAGGCGTTGTCGGAATCTCGACCACCAGATCGTTGCGGTTGTGATCGAAATTGAGCGCATGACCCTGATCGTCCGTCACGCTGCGCACGTTGAGCTTCCGCGGCGCTACGCCGAGTTTTGCGATTGCTTCCTCGAGCATCTCGAAGCGCAGCACGTTCTCGGCGGCGTTGGCGCGCGTGACCGTCTCCGTGACCTCGAGCTTTGCGTTGTCGCCGTCGGCGACCAGCGTGTAATCGAGCGCGCCGAGTGCGAACGGTGGTGATGGAGTGACGCTGCGATCGTGACCAACCGGCTGCCGCGACAGCACACCGGGATGCAACCGTTGATCGAGGCGGCGATCGCCGCTGGACATCATTGGCGGACGAACCGTGAAGAGGCCTTCAGCATGGTCCTCAAAGTCGTCATACTCGTACAACAGCCGGTCGTGGCCACCGGAAAGCTCGGCCCGAACGAATTTGCCTGCCGGAAACGAGAACTTCTGAACCGCCAGCTCGTGCGAACGCGGCGCAATCCACAGCCGATCGAAAACGTCGTTGTGTTCCTTCAAAGCGTCGGTGAGGGATGCGCCGGCGGTGGCGGAGAGCGATGGAAGCGGCACTCCGGCGGCGACAACGAGCGCTTCGGTGAAGTTATCGCCGAGGACAATGCGCGTGGCCTCGGCGGTCATTTTGAGATGTGCAATGGCGCGGACGTTGTGCGAGACGACCGGAAACTCCGCCGGCTCGGTGGTCTCGTACTCGATGGCGCCCTTGCCGCCGAAGAAAAATCCGACCGGCTCGCTTCCGGCCATCACCGGCGCGGCAGAACCGGAAATCATCTTCAACTTCACATGCCCAATCGCAAACACCGCCTTGTCGACGATCTTGGCCTCACCAAGCTTTAGGTGATCGGCGGTTTCAATAAAGGCCGGAAGCGAAACACCGGATGCGCCTGCACAGACGAGTGCCAGAGCACCGAAGAAAAGTTTTCGCATGAGGCTGCGATTTTAGCCTAGCTATCGAACGCCACGCCGCCAATGGGTCGTCCGCTGCGGCCGGGATCGATGCGCGGCTCGAGCAGCTCGCGCAGGTTGGTCGTCTCGATGAACATGTGGCGGTGCCGCACGCAGTGAACGGCGATCGAGAAGAACAACATCGCGACCACGGCGAAGAAAACGATCGAGGCCGGCGTGGTCGCAGGCAGCGGTGCCGGCGATGCCGTCACGAATAGCTCCTGCATCACGATCAAAACAAACAGCGGCAGCGGGAAGAAGACCAGCGCGGACAGAAACCGGCTGGCCTGAACGCGGAAGTACGGCCGCAGCGCAAGAAAGCTCAACGCCACGAAGTATCCCAGCATCAGCACGGCGGCGAAATGCATCTCGCCGATGTCGCCACCGACAGCCAGACGCCGCCGCACCAGAGCGAGCATGCGCACTTGCAGCAACACCACCCAGGCCAACGACACCACTGCCGCGCCCACCGACAAGACCGCGAGAAACGCGCCGAAAAGATTTCGCGCCGCCAGGAGTGCTGCCATCCGAACCAGGATGGCCGCGACTGCCAACGCCGCGAGGAGTGCCACCACAATCGCCCACCCCCCCGCCGACCCGCCCGAGAGCGCGCCGCCATGCACGGCGATGAAGGCCATCGGCGCGCCCTGAATCTGCTGCGTCAGCGTGGCGGCAGCTGATACCGCCAGGAACACACAAAACACGGTGCCGATGTAAAAAAGGGATTTCGGCATGGAATGATCTTACCCCGACGCCTGCCGCATGGAAATGATGTGGTCGAGCCGGATCTCCACCGGACCTCCCGGCCCGACGAATTTCACGAACTCGGCGCCATTGGATGCGTAGACGTCCGCGATCGTACCGGCCTCGCGCTGCGTCACCCCTTCCAGCTCGAATTCCAGCTCCACGCGCTTCTTGTGCATGGCCGCCTCTTCCAGTTGGTCGTGGTAATCGCACGAGATTGGTTGGTATCGCTCTTCGGACATTCGCGTCCCCCGCCGCCGCTCACTTACACGATCGATGCCGATTGCTGTGGTAGGATTGCCTCTCCGTTCCCCCCATGACCATCGCGAGTTCGCTCTTCCGGATCTCCTCTCTGGCAGCGGCGATGCCTCTCGCATTCGCGCTGCTTCTTCTGGCGATTCTGGTCATTTCGTTTCGTTCGCGCGCGGTGGTTTTTTGTCAGTACCTTCACACCATGACGGGCGTCCGCCTCCGACCATCGGATGTTCGGCGTGTCTTCAAAGAGGGGGGAGCGGACGCGGTGCGATCCTATTTTCTCGACCTGATCATTCGCGAGGATCTCAAGCAGGGGCCGCTCGAGATCCCGGCCGCCGAGGAGCGCGTGGTCGAGCAAGTCGCGAGCGAGTAGTCCTCAATGCCGGCTTTGAAGCCGCAAAGAGCTTTCCAGCGCCGCGAAGACATCATCGCCAAAACATGCAAAGACGACGCGATCGAGCTGCTGATCGCGCAGGACTTCGCGTACTGCAATTTCGGCCGCTTGATCGATCGGATATCCGTACACCCCACAACTGATGGCCGGGAACGCGATCGAGCGAACTGCGTTGTCAACCGCCAGTTGAAGGCTGTTGCGATAACACGAGGGCAGCAGTTCCGGTTCGCCACGGTTGCCGCCACGCCATACCGGACCGACCGTATGGATCACATGCCTGGCCGGCAGCCGATAGCCGCGGGTGATGCGCGCCTCGCCGGTCGGACAGCCGCCGATCTTGCGGCATTCCTCCAACAACTCGGGCCCGGCGGCGCGGTGGATCGCGCCATCGACGCCGCCGCCGCCGAGGAGAGTGGTGTTGGCGGCGTTGACGATGGCGTCGACATCGAGCTTGGTGATATCGGCTTTGATGACCTCGATTTTCAAGTCCTGAGTGCTGAGTCCTGAGTCCTGAGCGGAGGGTTGGGGCTCAGGACTCAGGACTCAGGACTTCTTTCCGAGTTGCACAACAGTTTCGTACTCGGATTTGGTCACCGGCTGCACGGACAATCGTGTTCCCTTCTTCACGACGACCATGTTTTCGAGGCCGCGCGTTTCCTTGAGAGTTTCGAGCGGGACGATCTCTGGAAATTTCCTGACGAAGCGGATCTCGACCATCGACCAGGTCGGATCTTTCGGTTCCGGGCGCGCTTCGCGACTCACTTCCGCGAGACCGGTGACTCCGGAAGGATCGGCGCTGGAGGCGTAGAAGAGCACCTTGTCCCCGGCCTGCATCTGGCGCAGAAAATTGCGAGCCTGATAGTTGCGAACGCCGTCCCAGGTGGTGGTCCCGTCGCGTTTGAGATCATCGATGCTGTAAGCGGTGGGCTCGACCTTCATCAACCAATATTTCATGTGCGTCCGGGGTAGTCGCGCAGCGCCGCGTCGAGAATTCGAATCGAGGTTCGGAGGTCATCGCAGTTCAACACGTAAGCGATTCGGACCTCGCTCGTGCCGAGGGGCGAGGCGTAGAAGCCGTTGGCGGGAGCGAGCATCACCGTGGCGCCGTCATAGGTGAAGTCAGTCAGCAACCAGGCTGCGAAGCGCTCCGCGTCGTCGACCGGAATTTTCGCGATGCAATAGAAGGCCCCCTCAGGCTTTTGCAGGAACACTCCCGGAATTGCAGTCAGACCTTCGAAAAGGACGTCGCGACGCCGTTGGTATTCGGCGACGACATCGCGGGTGTACTCCTCCCCCAGCGCGTCCGCGCCCACCGCGATGAACTGCGCCAGCCCCGGCGGCGAAAGGCGTCCTTGCGCCATCCGCAGGCAGGCGTCGTAGATTTCGGAGTTGCGCGTGACCAGCGATCCGAGTCGAATGCCGCAGGCGCTGTATCTTTTGGAGAGGCTGTCGACGACGATGACGAAGTCTTCACATCCGCGAAGCTCGAGCGCGCTGGTGGCGCGTTTCCCGTCGTAGACAAATTCGCGATAGACCTCGTCGGAAATGAGAAACAGTCCGTGATCGCGGCAGAAGCCGGCCATCGATTCGAGCTCTTCGCGCGTGTAGACCGTCCCGGTGGGATTGTTGGGATTGCAGAGGATGACGGCTCGCGATCGCGGCGTGAGCGCGCCATCCCAAATCTCGCGCGGCGGCAGATGAAATCCATCGCGACCGCGGCTGGTCACCGGAACGATGTTGAGTCCCGCCAGGGTCGCGAAGGAGGCGTAGTTGGCATAGAACGGCTCGACCACCAGCAGATCATCGCCTGCATCGGCGCACGCGATCAGCGAAAAGAGAATGGCCTCGCTGCCGCCGGTGGTGGCGAGAATCTGATTGAGCCCGAGAGGAATGCCGAGGCGGCGTTGGTAATAGAGCTGCAGCGAACGGAGAAATTCGGGCGTGCCGGCCGATGGTGAGTATTCCAGGACTTTGGTGTCCATCTTTTTGAGACGATCGCGCATGCACGCCGGCGTCTCGATGTCCGGTTGGCCGATGTTGAGGTGATAGACCTTCGTCCCGCGGGCCTTGGCCGCGTCGGCAAGCGGCACGAGCTTGCGGATCGGCGACGCAGGCATGCGCGTCGCGCGGCCCGATAGGGCAAAAAGACGCCTGGTGTCAGCAAGGGTCACGTTTCACAACGTTGCCAACGGCATGCCGTCCTAGACCGCAACCGGTTGCGCTTGCGCAATCAATTGGCGAAGCACATAGGGCAGGATGCCGCCGTGCTGGTAATACTCCACTTCGATGGGCGTGTCGATGCGCAGCGTGACATTGACATCGAACGTCTCGCCGCTCATGCGACGCACGGTCAGCTTCGCCTTCTGCATCGGTCGCACCGATGCCAGGCCGCTGATGTCATAGGTCTCGGTGCCGTCGAGCTTCAATGTCTGCGCGCTGGTCCCTTCTTCGAATTGTAGCGGCAGCACGCCCATGCCGACCAGATTCGATCGGTGGATGCGCTCGAAACTCTGCGCCACCACGGCACGGACGCCCAGAAGCCTGGTGCCTTTTGCGGCCCAGTCGCGGGAGCTGCCGGTGCCGTATTCCTGTCCTGCCACAACCACCAGCGGTATGCCCTCTTTTTGATAGCGCATGGCGGCGTCGTAGATCGACATGCGCTCACTGCTCGGTTGGTGAATGGTGACTCCACCTTCCACGCCCGGCACAATCAGATTCTTGATGCGTACGTTCGCAAACGTTCCGCGCGTCATCACCCGATCGTTTCCGCGGCGTGACCCGTAGCTGTTGAAATCCTCCGGCTTCACGCCGAGTTCGATCAGATACTCTCCTGCCGGCGAGTCTTTTTTGATCGAGCCGGCCGGGCTGATGTGATCGGTGGTCACGGAATCGCCGAAGATCGCGAGCGCGCGCGCGTTGCGGATGTCGCTCATCTTTGTGGGCGACATGCTGAAGTCGGAGAAAAACGGCGGTTCCTGAATGTAGGTCGATTCGCGATCCCATCCGTACAGCAGTCCCGTTGAAGAGGGAATCTGATTCCAGAGCGGATTCTGCTCCGCAAAATCGGCGTACAGGCGTCGATAGGCTTCCGGATCGACCGATCGCTGAAGGACTTCGCGGATTTCCTGCATCGAGGGCCAGAGGTCACGAAGGTAAACATCTTGACCATTTTTCCCCCGGCCGATGGGCTCCTGCGTCAGATCGATGTCGATGCGTCCGGCCAGAGCGAAGGCCACCACCAGAGGCGGCGACATCAGGAAATTCGCGCGGATCGATTGATGCACCCGGGCCTCGAAATTCCGATTGCCGCTGAGCACCGAGACGCCGACCAGATCGTTCTTGGTGATGGCGTCCTCGATCTGCGGATCGAGCGGTCCGGAGTTGCCGATGCAGGTCGTGCAGCCATAGCCGACATGGAAAAATCCGAGCGCGTCGAGCGATTTCTGCAGGCCGCTGCGCTGGTAGTAATCGGTCACCACTCGCGAGCCGGGAGCGAGCGATGTCTTGACGACTGGTGGCACTTGCAGGCCTTTCTCGACCGCCTTCTTCGCCAGCAGGCCCGCCGCGATCATCACGGAAGGGTTCGAGGTGTTGGTGCAGGAGGTGATGGCGGCGATCAACACGTCGCCGTGATGCAGCTCGGCCGCGGCCCCGGCAACGGCGCCGGCCGCCACGCGATCGGGCGTGGGCCGGTTGTTGACCATCTCCTCTTCCGTCACCACGCTGGTGTTTTTTCTGGCAGAAGCTGCCACTGTCGGCGCTGCCTCCTGCGCTCCACCGCCTGAAACGGTTCCGCGCGCCGCAGCGTGCTTCGGGACGCGGACGGTCTGCTCTTTGGTCTTGCCGTAACCGTTCGGCGGCGGTGCGTGCAGCTGTTCCAGGAAGGAGTCTTTGAGGGCCTCGATCTCGATGCGGTCCTGCGGCCGTTTCGGACCGGCGACGCTGGCGCGAACTTTTTCGAGGTCGAGCTCGAGGACCTGCGTGTAATCGATCGAGCCTTTCTTCGGCATTCCGAACAGTCCCTGCGCCTTGAAGTAATTGCGAAACGCGCTCACCTGCTGGTCGCTGCGCCCGGTCATCGCGAAGTAACGCATGGTTTCTTCGTCGACCGGGAAGTAACCCATGGTCGCGCCATACTCGGGCGCCATGTTGGCAATGGTGGCACGATCGGCGACCGACAGCGATGCCGCGCCATCGCCGAAAAATTCGACGAACTTGCCGACCACTTTCGCCTTGCGCAACATCTCGGTGATCGTGAGAACGAGGTCGGTGGCCGTCACGCCTTCGCGCAGGGCGCCGATGAGGTGCACGCCCATGACGTCGGGCGTCAGAAAGTAGACCGGTTGACCAAGCATTCCCGCTTCAGCCTCGATGCCGCCCACCCCCCAACCGACGATGCCGAGTCCGTTGATCATGGTGGTGTGCGAGTCGGTGCCCACCAGAGAATCGGGATACCAGACGCCATCTTTTTCGAGAACGCCGCGCGCGAGGTATTCCAGATTGACCTGATGCACGATCCCGATGCCCGGCGGCACGACGCGGAATCCGTTGAAGGCCTGCATGCCCCACTTCAGGAACTGGTAGCGCGAAACATTGCGCTTGAACTCGATCTCCATGTTGAGCTGCAGCGCGTCGGGACGATTGGCGAAGTCGACCTGCACAGAGTGATCGATCACCAGGTCGACCGGAACGAGCGGCTCGACGATGCGGGCATCCTTATCGAAGCGCGCTGCCGTCGAACGCATGGCCGCCAGATCGACCAGCAAGGGCACGCCCGTGAAGTCCTGCAGCAGGACGCGGGCGACCATGAACGGGATCTCTTCGGTCCGCTCGGCCCTGGCCTGCCACTTCGCGAGCGTGCGGACGTCGTCTTCCGAGATTTTCTTGCCGTCGACGTTGCGGAGAACGGATTCGAGGACGATCCGGATGCTCACCGGCAGGCGCGAGATCGCGCCGAGCCCGGCCGCTTCCAGCCTGGGCAGCGAGTAAAACTCCCCATTTTCAAAGGTATCGAGCGTGTTGAAGGTGTTGCGCGGCATCGCCGCGCGAGTTTATCAAAGGCAGAAGGCAGAGGGCAGAGGGCAGAAGGCAGAAGGGTAACTCTCTTGTCGCGTGAGCTACACCTTGTAAGTGAGTTTAAAAGACCGCACGCGAAACTTCGCGCTTCAAGTCATTCAGATCGCCGATGTCTTGCCGCGCCAAAGAACCGCTGACATCATCGCGCGTCAGTTAATCAAAGCCGGCACATCGCCGGGCGCTCACTTTCGTGAGGCAACTCGAGCACGATCAAAGTCTGAATACGTGGCGAAACTGAACGGCGGGTTGATGGAGCTCGAAGAGACGCTCTACTGGCTTGAAATTGCCGAAGCGTCAACGCTCATCTCGGCGTCGGTTGCTTCAGAGCTGCAAGAAGAGACAGACGCGTTGATTGCGATCTTTGTCTCATTGATCAACAAGTGGAAGAAGCGATAACCCTTCTGCCTTCTGCCTTCTGCCTTCTGCCTTCTGCCTTCTGCCTTCTGCCTTCTGCCTTCTGCCTTCTGCCTTCTGCCTTCTGCCTTAAACGAGGGCCAGCAGCCCGGGCTGTCTTTCGCCGTGCAGCGGATCGAATTTGCGGCGCATCGATTGGAGGTCGACGCGTGCCTGGTTCTGGTTGCACAGGTGCGCGATGACCTGGCGCAGCAGCGGTTCCTCCCCTTCGATGCGAAGGCCGCATTCGAATCCGCCGCGTTTCTCCGACGCGCGGCACCACACCATCTCGGCATTGACATCGATGTGTTTCCGGTCGATGCGAAAACGCAGAGGGCCGACCGTCCCCGGCGGGACCATGCGATCGGTTCCGATCCTGGCCCCGCGAATCGAAAGATCGAGCAGGCGGATCGGCGCGTGCATGCCGTAGCTGCCGGTGAGCTGGGTGATGATCTCGTATCGCTCGCTGTCGCGTGCGTCTTCGATGAGCATCGCTTGCTCCTTGGCCACCAGGTCGTCAATCACTTTCATGACGGCCGGCTGTTCGCAGTCGAACATGACGCCGAGGAGATAGCGATCCGTTTCGAAGTCATCGAGAGCGAGGGCTGCCATCCGGCACCAGGAAACTGTCCCTTGAAATGCGAGACGCTGGCTGGCTGCCTCGATGTTCAACGACAGCGTCGATCCGATCGGGAACGGCTGCGTCATGTGCAGACGCGCACCGCGCACGGAAAGGTCGACGATATGTGCCGTCACGTTGCCGAACGTCGCCGGAAGAGCTCCGGTGACGAAATAGCGCGGGACGGTTCGGAAATCTGTTGCCATCAATTCACCTCAAAACAGCGTCAAAGTCGTGTCGAAAAAGCGTCATCAATTTCACGACGCAGCAAGGGTGATGAATTCGTGAGCCGACTGGCGCAGTGTTTGGAACTTGCGGCGGAGCGAGTGCAGGTCGATCCGAGCCTCGTCGCGCATGCACAGCTGGTGAATGGCCATGCGCATCCGTTCTTCTTCACCATCGATTCGAAGCCCAGCCTCGAAGCCGTGATTGGCCGTGCCGAGACACCAGGCCACCGTGGCCAGAACCTCGACCGGTCCGGTCTTGTCGTCGATCTGGAATGCCAGGGGGGTCACCGTGCCGACGCGGATGAAGTTCGGCAGCGAGACCTTTGCTCCTCGGACCGACAGGTCGACCACGCCGATCTGCAGGATTCCGAGGACGCCGGTGAGCGGGACTGAGATGCGATAGCGGTCGGAACCGCGGAAATCCTCGATAGGAATCGCGGCATTCGAGACCAGAAGACGCCCGATCATCTCGCCGACGGACTCCGGCTGCGTATCGAACTCGACTCCAGCCAGATAACGGTCAATTCCGTCAACGGACAGATCGTCGATCTGGGACCACAGGACTGTAACCTGCTCATCGACAAGGCCTTCGGTCGTTTGAACCACCAGGCGCTGCCGGCTTCCAACGCGCAAGGGCGAATTCAGCTCGAGACGGGCACCTTTCAGAGAGATATCAATGACCCGAACGCTCTCGGGCCCTGC
This sequence comes from Thermoanaerobaculia bacterium, assembly GCA_035636095.1. Lineage (GTDB taxonomy): Bacteria > Acidobacteriota > Thermoanaerobaculia > Gp7-AA8 > Gp7-AA8 > Gp7-AA10. The sequence continues at coordinate 13,767 of DASPZU010000087.1, read as the reverse complement.
CGTTGCGAACATAGGCGGCAGCAAAAAGTAGCGAGGAAGAGTTCTGAGTGGCATTTTCGATTCACCTCCGGTACGGGACACAGTTTGAGTCCCGGGTCGTGAATGAACCGGAGGGCGAGCGTCGGAAAAACGTGAAAGGGAGCTAGAAGGCCCGTCGATAGGACAGACGGACCGCGCGAGCGGGCATCAGATAGTACTGGGCGTCGCCGAGCTCGCTCTCTGCGATCGGATCGCGTCGATTGGTCAGATTTTGAACGTCCAGCCGGACCGATCGGTACGCCACGCCAGCGTTGACGGTCGTAAACCCGCCGGCGAGCGCTGTGTTGCGGCGATTCAGAAACCGCGGCCCGTTGTAATTCGCAGTCAGGGAGCCGCTCCATTCTCTTGCCCCAAAAATGCAGCCGAATGAGGCCAGGTCGCGCGCCGACATTTCGATTCGATGTCCCGAAAGCTGCGTGGGGACTCCGTCGAACGCCTGCACGAAGTCGCGGAAGCGCGCATCGTGGCGGCTGTACGAGGCCAGCAACCGCATCGCGTTGGTGACCGAGTATTGCGTTTCGATTTCGACGCCTTTGAAGCGCTGCTTGCCGCCGTTGCGCAAACCGGGAAGCGTTCCGCCGCCGGCGATCAGGAGATTCTCGATGTTCATCAGGAATGCGGTGGTCTGCCAGAACAGGCGATCGCCGGCCGTGCGCCCCTTGAGACCGACCTCGTAACTCTGCGACGTTTCGGGGGCGAGAATCTCCGGTTGCGAATCGGGGCCGAAGTCAATGGCGGCCGGCTTGAACGTGTTGCGGTAATCGGCGAAAGCAAATGTCGCGGCGGCGATCTGGCGCGTCAGACCCAGGAATCCGCTGGTACGCGTCGTCGAGCGGTTGTCGCCATCAGGACCATCCTCATCCAGCGTGCGCCGCGTCTCGCGCGTGCGATTCAGCCGCAATCCCGCGTCGACGCGCCACCGCGCTGCCGGCGTCCATTCCGACTGCGCGTAGAGCGCGGCGAAGCTCCTGCGATCGCGCAGCGTCAACTCCTCCTCCGACGGGATGTCGCGGCTCGACTCCGCATTCGAACCGTTCAACGCCGACTGGTAGCCGAAGATCCGAGTGTTCGCGTGCGCATTGCCGCCGAGGAAATCAGCGCCGACGAGGAATCGGGCCGGACCGATTTTGCGAATGAGATGCGTATCGATGTAGAGATCGTTGATGGTTCTCTTCTGGCCGAATCCTTCCGAGTTTTCATCTGGGGCGTCGAGATCGCGCAGGAATCCGCGCACGATGTCGTTGGTCGTCCGCGTTGCAGAGAACGTGGTCGTCCACGGGCTGCCCGACAATAATGTCGTATACGAAGCGACAGCGTGCAGGCGATTTCCATCCAGGCGCGCGTCGGCGGGGTTGTGATTGGCATCGATAGGAACTCGTGCGCTGAGCTGCTTGCCTTCGCGTGGGCGCGGACTTGCGGGATCCTGAAGCAGCCGCAGAGCATCGACATCGAATTGCCACCGGCCGGATCCCGTCTGGTACTCACTTCGATACAAGAGATGACCGCGATCGACGCCGGCACGATCATCGCGGAAGCGCTTGCGTTCGTAATCCGCGCTGAGCGATTGCGTCGGACTAAGGGCGGCAGTCACGGCTGCCGATGCTGAGCCATGGCTGCCCGCGGAAATCTCACCCGATGCTCCGCGATCGGGATGGCGATGAATGATGTTGATGACGCCCGAAAACGCAGTCGCCCCGTAGACAACTGGCGCCGAGCCGCGGACGACTTCGATGCGCTCGATGTTCGTCAAATCGATTGCAAACGTCGGAGGATTGAACGCCCCACCCCACGGCACGCCGTCGACCAGTAGAAGAAAAGCGTCCAGCTCGCGCAGCCCCCACAGCTCCGGAACGCTGCCGGCAGGCCCTTCGTCGCTTCCGGCGGCGACTGACACACCCCCCGCAACCGCGAGCGCGGTCGCGAGATCGCGCGCTCCCAACCGCGCGAGATCCTCGCTGCGGATGACGGTGATCGCGGAGGGAACGGTCAACAAATCCTCCTCGATCTTTGTGGCCGTCACCTCGACGTAAGCCGAGGACTGGGCGCGAAGAGTGGTCGCAACCAGCAGCAGCAGCAGCGAAAGGCGCTTCATGAGGCGAGAAGTCTAGCAGCGGCGTTCATTACAATTCTATGAACATGTGGCAGCGACGCCTCGCCGTTTCTCTGACTGTCGTTCTTATCGGGAGCTCCGCGGTCCCGGCGACGCGGCACCGTGCCATCCGCCCGCCCGTCTCCGACGCCACGCCTGCCGGCTGGCTCTCCAACCACGCCTACCGACTCGACGACATGGGGCCGCTGCGCATCGTCGTCGGTGATTCGCCGGTGGTCGGATTGGGCGACGACACGCATGGAACGCATGAATTTTTCGACCTCAAGCTGAAGATGATTCAGTTCCTCGCCCGTGAGATGAACTTCACGACTCTCGGCTTCGAGGCGCCCTTCGCCGATTTCAACCGCCTCAATCAATACGTCCTCGGCGGCCCGGGAGAGCCTTATACACCGCTGATGCACCGCGAGCTCGGATATTGGTTCTGGGCCAGCGACGAAATCGTGGCGGTCATCGAGTGGGCACGCGAGTACAACCGCACTCGCGGTGACCGGCCGCCGGTCGAGATCGTCGGATTCGACGTCACGGACGAGAAAGGAGCCGGCGACCTCGCGGTCGCGTACGTGAGCAGCGTCGATCCCGCATCGCCCGTCGACAACATCGACGCCGTGTGGGCCAACCTGCTGGCGCACGAAACAGAATTCGTAGCACGGAGCTCGCAGCGCGCCTTCGACGCCGCGCTCCAGGCGGCCACAGTCGCGTCGGTGGCCAATCGAGCACCGAGTCAGCTCGACGAGTACTTCGCCTGGCGCGATCAGAACATGGCCACCAACGTGATCCAGTTGCAGCAGCGCCGTTCTTCGAACGGGCGCGTCATTCTCTGGGGCCACCAGGAGCATCTGGGCAAAACGGTCAACATCCAGGGCGTCAAGCCGGCGGGGCGATGGCTCGATGACCGTTACGGTCGCGATTACTTCGTCATCGGCAGCAGTTCCGGCGGCGGACGCTTCAACGTCCTGGCCTTTCCGAACACTCAGGTTGTGACGACGCAATACACGCCCATCACACCGGACTCGTACGAAGCGAATTTCCGATCAGTGGCAATCCCGATCATTCTGATTCCGCTGCGGGGCGATCTTCCCGGCTGGCTCGGTGAGCGCCATCATCTGCGGGGTGGCACCGCGGTGGTGGCCTACGATCGCCCCGAGGACTTGAAAGTGAAGTTCGATGCCATCGTGTATATCGATCAGACCACCCGCTCCAGCAACTTCTGGTGATCGCGCTCCGGCCATCCGCGCCTTTTCACGTCTTCAAATGAGGAAAGCGAGTTCGCGTAAAAGTCGCGAAGAAGAATTTCGGAAGGATTCCATTGCCAGGCCTCTTCCAGCACCGGCACGCCCTCGCCCTCGAAGAGATCCGATCGCCACCGCTGCGCAGGCTCGATGAGACGGCGAAGCTCGAGGATGAATTTCGCGTACCGCCATATCTCGGCGCCATTGTTTTCGCGCAGCAGCCAGATGCGATCGCGCCATCGATCGCGATATCCGTCCATGTTCGCGATCATCTCCGCATCGGTGAGTGGATCGCGCGATTCCGAAAAGATGCGTGCCGCCATGGTGACAGGGGTAATGGGGAGGGCCGCCGAGATCTCCTGCATGACGCTCTCGGCCAGCGCGCGCAACTCCGCTTTCCGCAGCTCGAATTCCGGTGAAAGAATCATCGGATGATCGCGGATGAACGCGTCGACCGCGATCGGCTCTCCGAAGCTGACGATGGCGTATCCGTAGCGCTTGAATCGACGAAAGACTCCCCGCCAGAAATTCTTGAATAGAAAATCGAAGGTGGTGCGCAACTTTTCCACGCGCGTCGATCGATCCTGGCGGCCCACCAGCTCCTCGGTCAGATTCCGATCTTCCAGAACGCGGTCGTAGTTGATGGCGGTCGGAATGATGAACAGCGGCTCGGTGAATTCGGGATTGCGTTTCGCCCGCACGATGTAGTCGAGCATGCCCAGCTTCGGCTTCAGAAACGCGCCGTCGCGCGTGAGTCCGCCTTCGATGAAGATCCCCTGCGTGACGCCGTTGCGCGTGATGGTGCTGACGAAACTCGAAAGCACCGCGTGGTAGAGCGGCTCGCGATACCGGCGGCGAACGAAGTAGGCGCCGAACCACTTGAAAACATGATTCAGCGGCCAGACTCTCGCCCACTCACCTACCGCATACGAAAGCGAGATGAATTCGAACAGCATGTGCGCGACCAGAACGTAGTCGGCGTTGGATCGGTGGTTGATGATGTAAACAACGACGACATCCTTCGGCGCGCGATCGTTGAAGACGCGCAAAAGCGTCCGTTCCACCACCGGCCGATAGAGGAAGCGCATGATCGCCCGCGCGATCGGCGCTCCGAACCGGTAGTACGCCAGAAGGTTGAATTTAGGCACGATCTCCCGCAGGTACTGGCGCGCCTGCTTCATGGCGTCCTCAGTCGTGACGTGATGCTCTTTCGCATACGCCTGGACCGCCTGCACGACCTCGCGCGATCCGAAAACCTCGAGCTCGATGTCGGCGTGCCTCTGCTTGAGCTTGAAGCGATCGATCCGGATGCGCCGCGCATGCTGCAGCCTGCGCGCATGGCGCTTGCCGAGCAGATAGGCGGCCATCGCGATGACCGCCAGCGCGACGACCGCGATCTCGATCCGGAGCATGGGGAGAGTCTAGTCCTGAGTGCTGAGTCCTGAGTGCTGAGTCCTGAGCGCGAGTGGAGCGCCGCCGACCTCGGCGGCGCTACGAGTTGTAGAAAAACGACGTTAAGCCGACAGCCGAGGGAAAATGCTCGACATGCCCGTTGGAAACGACACCCTTGCTCATCGAAGATACCTGCCACACCTCGAGAAACTCGGCAAAACCTACTTTGTGACGTTTTGCACGGCACATCGATGGATCCTGCCACCGACCGCGCGCGACATTGCCCTAGCATGCTGGGTTCATGATCATGAATTGACCTATTGCCTGTACTGCGCCGTCGTTATGCCGGATCACGTCCACACAATCTTCACGCCTTTCGGGACGCATGATCTCGCGACCATGATTGATCGCGTCAAGGGCGTCTCCTCACACGCGATCAACAGTCGCCTCAACCGCAAAGGTCACGTTTGGCAGCGCGAATACTTCGATCGTATTGTTAGGTCAACCGAGAGTCTGCGGAAGAAAGCTGAATACGTCTGCAACAATCCGGTTCGTGCTGGTCTGGCCGATTCAACGGATGACTATCCGTGGATCTGGCGCTTGTGGATTGAAGGAACGGCGCCGCCGGGGTCGGCGGCGCTCCACTAGTGCGGCGTGCACTGCACGCTCAATTCGAGGCCGTAATAAACAGCGCAGTCGTCGACGGCGATGGAGCGGCTGTCGAAATCGGCGGAGCGCAAGACCCGCAGCGTGCCGCCCAGCAAAGGAACCGAGACGATCAACGCGTTGGAGTTCTCGTCGACGACGAACGCATAGACGACGCCGTCGCGCACGACAATCATCAGACCAAGGAGGCCGTCGGCAAGAAGCTGCGGTGTCCCTCCTGCTTTGGGCACGCGGAAAACACCGGCGTTTTTTCTCAAACCAGAATAAATAACGTCGGTGCCACTGCTCGCGACGGTGAGGAGAGGGAAATCGTCAATCAGCTTCGCCACAGCGCCACCTGACTTTGAAACACGACGGAGTCCCGCACTGGGATTGCCAGTCCCCAACCCCACTTCCGAGAAATAGACGTCAGCGTCGTCGAGCGCGATACTCGACGGCGTGCTCAGCTTATCGGCCAGGACCTGGCGGCCAGTCCCGTTTTTGAGAATCCGTTCGATGCTGCCGTCAGCGGCAATATCGTCTCCCATCAAAGTACCGAGATTCGCCCAGTACACCGACGTTGCGTCGAGTGCCAGGTCGATTGGCGCGGCAAGCTTCGTCGCCAGTAACTTCGGCGTTCCGCCATTCTTAGACACGCTGTAGATACTGCCGGTCGTCGCGTCATCCACGGTGATGAAGTAGATCGACGTCTCATCGACGGCAATTTGTGGGATGTCCAGGCCGATCTTCGGGGAGACCGGCAAGGGTATTCCGCCACTTTTCGGGGCTTTTTTTATTCCGAAGGTGCGATCGGAAAGAAAGAACGTATCGCCGCTCAGAACCAGCCAATTCAATTCGATTGGCTGCACCACCACCGCCTGCGCGCATGCCGAGTTGCGCGGCGGTTGCACGACGCGTCGCCGCAAGGGTTCGGCCCCGTTTGCAGGACCAAGGATCAGAAAAGCCGCGACCAAGACAGAGAATGCGCGCATGACCGCCTCCGCGGGGTGTCCTGACGGAATGGTACGGCAGCGTTACGAGGTCGGCGCCGGAACAGCGCCGCGGAAGGCTACGCTGGCGGGCTCGCGCTCACGCTCCGGCTCGTAGGGGACTTCCTCGATGTGCGGCGGCTCCTCGGCCTTCGGTTTGCGGCGCAGCTTCTCCATATACAGATAGAAGACCGGCGTGACGTAGAGGGTGAGGGTCTGCGAGAACAGCAGCCCGCCGACGACGGCGAGACCCAGCGGGCGTCGCGATTCCGCGCCGGCGCCGAAACCAAGCGCGATCGGCAGAGTGCCCATCAGCGCGGACATGGTCGTCATCATGATCGGACGGAACCGCACCACGCACGCTTCGTAAATCGCTTCTTCGGGACTCTTACCCTGCTTCTGCGCTTCGATCGCAAAGTCGATCATCATGATGCCGTTCTTCTTCACCAGACCGACCAGCATGATGATGCCGACGAAGGCATAGATCGAAAGGTCGACGCGGAAGACCATGAGAGTCAGCAGGGCGCCGAACCCGGCGAAGGGCAGCGCCGACAGAATCGTCAGGGGGTGAATGAAACTCTCATAAAGGATGCCGAGGACCATGTAGATCACGGCGATGGCGATGATGAGGAGCAATCCGAGTCCCTGCAGCGACGACTGGAAGGCCTGCGCCGTTCCCTGGAAGTTGGCGTTCACCGTCGCGGGCAGTGTCGCCTTCGCGGTTGTGTTGATCTCATCGAAAGCCTGTCCAAGCGCGTACCCCGGTTTCAGCGCGAAGGAGATGGTCACCGACGGCAACTGTCCGGAATGATTGACGGCCGTGGGACCGAATGTCGGTTTGACCGACGCTACCGCAGCCAGCGGAACGAGTTGTCCGGAGTTCGACCGAACATAGAGCAGCGACAGCGCCCGCGGAGATGCCTGAAACTCCGGCTGCAGCTCCATGATCACCTGATAGGTGTTGTTGGTCGCGTAAATCGTCGACACCTGCCGCGTCCCGTATGCCGAGTAGAGCGCGTCTTCGATGTCCATCACGTCGAGGCCGAGAGAGGCGGCTTTCTGCCGGTCGACGTCGACGATGACGGTTGGATTCTTGATCAGCAGATCGGTCTGAACATCCGAGATCGCGGGCATCTGCCGCATCTTGTCCAACATTTTGTCCGACGCGGGGTAGAGGACTTTCGTGTCCGCCCCATACATCGTGTACTGGTAGCTCGATGAGCCGCCGCGGCCGCCGATGTTGATGGGCGGGGGGATGGTCAGGTAAACGCGAACGCCCGGAATCGCGTTGAGCTTCGGACGCAGCTCGGCGACGATATCGTCGAGCGAGTCTTTCCGGGCGTTTTTCGGAACGGTGCGGATGGAGATGAAACCGCTGTTGCCCGAGCCACGCCCGCCGCCCACGCGCGCGAAAAATGTCGCGACGTTCGGATTCTTCAGGACGATATCCATCGCGACCAGCTCGTGCCTCATCATCTCCTGGATCGAGATGCCTTGCGCCGCTTCCAGCGTGATCTGTATCTGTCCCTGGTCTTCCTGCGGGATGAAACCTTTCGGGATGAATTGGAAGAGCGCGACTGTCGCAACCAGCACAACCAGCGATCCCATCAGGACCGCGAAGCGGTGCCGCATGGCCGACGTCAGTCCGCGCTTGTAGAACGCCAGCATGCCATCGAAGAAGCGCTCGAACATGTTGTACAGGCGGCCGTGTCGCTCGCCCTGATGCGGCCGAATGAATCGCGAGCTGAGAAGCGGTGTGAGCGTGAGGGAAACGAAACCCGACACCAGAATCGCGGCGCCGATGGTGACCGCGAATTCGTGGAAAAGACGGCCCAGGATTCCACCCATGAAGAGGATCGGGATGAAGACCGCCGCCAGCGAGATCGTCATCGACAGAATCGTGAATCCGATCTCGCGCGAGCCCTTGAAGGCGGCCTCCATCGGCTTCTCGCCCATCTCCATGTGGCGGACGATGTTCTCGAGCATGACGATGGCGTCGTCGACCACGAATCCGACCGACAGCGTGAGCGCCATCAGCGACAGGTTGTCGAGCGAGTAGTCGAGCAGATACATCACCGCGAAAGTCCCGATGATCGACATCGGCAGCGCCAGACTCGGAATGACGGTCGCGGAAACGTTGCGCAGGAACAGGAAGATCACCAGGATGACCAGGCACAGCGTCAGGAGCAGCGTGAACTTGACGTCGGCGACCGATGCGCGGATCGAATCCGCGCGGTCACGGTGGATATCGAGGTTGACCGACGCCGGAAGCTCCTGGCGAAACTTCGGAAGCAGAGCGCGGACGCGGTCGGAAACTTCAACGGTGTTCGTCCCCGGCTGTTTCTGAATCGCCAGGATCATGGCGCGCTTGTCTTTGAACCAGGCCGCCGATTGATTCTGCTCGATGTCGTCGATGACGCTGCCCAGATCCTGGAGATGCACCGGCGCGCCCTTGCGATACGCGACCACCAGGGAGCGATAGTCGGAAGCGCGGAGGAGCTGTCCGTTGGCCTGGACGGTGTAGTTCAGGTTCGGACCGTACATGATGCCGGTGGGCAGATTGACGTTGCTGTTGCGGATGGCCGTGACGACCTCATCGATCCCGATCCCGCGCGACGCCAGCTGCCGCGGGTCGAGCTGAATGCGAACGGCATACTTCGCGGAGCCGAACACCGAGACCTGCGCCACGCCCTGGACCGTCGAGATGCGCTGCGCCATCATCGTGTCGGCGTATTCGTTCAGCTCATACAACGGCATGGTGTCGGAGTTGATCGCCAGAAAGAGCACCGGCTGATCCGCCGGATTGACTTTGTTGTAGGACGGCGGCGCGGGCATGTTAGGCGGAAGCTGGCGCGCCGCCGCGGCGATGGCCGCCTGCACGTCCTGCGCGGCCGCGTCGATGTTGCGGCTGAGATTGAACTGCAGCGTGATGGAAGTGCCGCCCAGGGTGCTCGACGAGATCATGGAGTCGAGGCCGGCGATGGTCGAGAACTGCCGCTCCAGCGGCGTGGCAACCGACGACGCCATCGTCTCCGGGTTCGCTCCCGGCAGGTTCGCTGAAACCTGAATGGTCGGGAAATCAACGTTGGGCAGGTCGCTGACCGGAAGCTTGCGGTAAGCCATGGCGCCGAACAGAAGAATCGCCAGCATGACCAGGGTGGTCATGACCGGGCGTCTGATGAAGATGGCGGCGATGTTCATCTTAAGTCCTGAGTCCTGAGTGCTGAGTCCTGAGTCCCGACCACTCAGGACTCAGGACTCAGCACTCAGGACTCACAACGCATTCTTCACATCCACGTGACTCTTGGGCGTCAGCCGCAATTGTCCATCAGTTACCACCATTTCACCCGGCCCGACGCCTGTTTCGATGATGCTCTGCTGATCGACCGTCTCCGCGACTTTGACCGGCCGCACCTCGATCGATCGATCCTCCCTGACCACATATACAAATTGTCCGCGCTGTCCCGTCTGCACCGCCTGTGACGGAACAACAACAGCGTTGGGACGATCCTGCAGCGTCACCGCCACGCTGACGAATTGTCCGGGCCATAGCGCCCGGTCCTGATTGCCGAAAACCGCCTTCAGCGCGATCGTGCCGGTGGCGGTGTCGACTGCGTTGTCGATAAAACTCAGCTTTCCGGTCGCGATCGCCGATCCGCCTTGCTTCGGTGACGCGGTCACGGGAACACCTAGTCCGCCACGCGCGCGGAGCCGCGCCAGCTCCCCTTCCGGCACCGCAAACTGCACGTAGACCGGCGAGACCTGATTGATGACGACCAGCGCATTGGTGTCGTTCGCCCGCACCACGTTGCCGGCGTGGACCATCAGGCTGCCGGTCCGGCCATCGATGGGCGCGACGATGTTGCAGTACGAAAGCTGCAGCTGCGCATTTTCGAGGGCGGCGTGATCGGCGGCCACCACGGCCTTGGCCGCCTCAGCGGCCGAGGTGATCTTTTCGTATTCTTCTTTGGTGACGTAATCCTTCTTCACCAGATCGGCATAGCGCACCGCTTCGGACTGCGCGTTGCGATATTGCGCTTCATCGCGCGCGAGATTCGCCTGCGCCTGCTGTAGGGCGGCCTCAAACGGTCGCGGATCGATCGTGAAAAGCTGCTGCCCTTTGCGCACGTCATCGCCCTCGCGAAACGACACGCGCGTCAACTGACCGCCGACCAGCGCGCGGATCGACACCGTCGAAAAGGCTTGCACGTTTCCGATCGCGCTCAGTTGCAACGGCACGTCTTTCTGCTCGACCTTCGCGACCGTGACCGGCACGTTTTCGTCGGCAGGTTTCTGCTTCGAGCCGGAACAAAAGGCAGAAGTAAGAAGGCAGAAGGCAGAAGTAAGAAGACGCAAGTACGCCCGAATTACTTCTGCCTTCTGCTTTCTGCCTTCTGCCTTCATCGTGTCGATTCCTGTGTCGGTGCTTCCAGCGATCCCGTGTCGTGTGCCAGCTGCGCCACTGCCAGGAACCAATCCGTCCGCGCCTGAATCTCCTGTGCCCTCGCGCTCTCCAGCGCTGCCTCGGCCGTCAGCACGTCGAGAATACTCCCCACGCCACTGCGATAACGGTCCGCGGCCATGTCCGCCGACTGCTGCGCGGTGCTGAGGAAATCACGACTGGTACGAACGCGCTGCACGGCTGTTGAAAGTCCGTAGTAGCTGTTCCAAACCTGCAGATCGAGACGCTGCTGAAAGCTGCGCGCTCCTTCCCGGGCGACGTCGGCGCCGAGCTCCGCGGCGTGCAGATCGAACTGCGTTCTCCATCCGGTGAACAGAGGGAATCGCATCGCGACCCCGAACGAATACGGAGTCGCTGTTCCGCTGGTCACACCTCGAAAAGTCGTCCGGTTGGCATTGGCAGTGAAGCCGACGGTGGGCAAGCCCGCCGATCGCGCTTCGCGCACGCGGGCCTCCGCTTCCTGCACCAGCGAGCGCGAAGCTGCAAAGTCGGGACGCTGCTGCTCGGCTTGCGTAATCAATGACTCGACGGCTGTGGATACTTCCTGAATGGGGATCTCGCTCGGCAGCGTGCCGATCGTGAATCTTGTGGTGACGGGCAGCCCCATCGCAGTCACCAGCGTTCCCTGGAAAACGCGCAGGTTCTGCCCCAGCGACTCGTAGGTCAACTGCGCCTGGGACAGCGCGGTGCGCGCCTGCAACACATCATTGATCGTTGCCACTCCGGCGCGGTGCCGCGCCTCGGCCGCATCGACGCTAGTCTGCCGCTCTTTGATCGTTGCGCTTTGCGCGTCGACCAGCGACTTCGCGTCGAGGTAGCCGAAGTAGGCCTGCTCGGTCTGCAGGATGACGTTCTGAATCTGTTGATTGTGCGTGAAATCGGCCACGATCAGCGCCTGCCGGGCCTCCTCCACCTGCGCCGCCCGCCCTCCGAAGTCGAACAATAGATATGTCACCACGAGTTGTGGCCCGAAGGTGGTGCTGTTGAAGATGGTGCGGCCGCCTTGTGTTGCCTGACGCGAACGCGTGTAGCTGGCATTCAGGTCGACCTCCGGGTAGTACGCCGAGCGACGACTTCCGACAACTGCCTGCGCCTGCCGCGCCTGCAACCACGCTGTACGCGTGTCGGGATTGTTCTGCAACGCCAGATCGATCGCGCGCGGCATGTTCAGATCGCCGAGGTCGGTGGCCGCCGGCTTGGGGATGGGGGGCGGGACAGCGGAGGCGGGGGCGGGCCAGGCGGCGGCGGGGGTGGCGCTCACGCCGGGATCGCGCGCGGTGGTGCACGCGACAGCAACCCAGCAACCGAGCAACCAGGCAACCCGATTCACGACCTTCTCCTTCGTTCGAGTCCGTGAATAAAAACATCGCCCAGCAGCGTGGCATCGTGTTCAACCGGCGCGGGCTTCTCGCTGCGCAATCTCTGATTCATCAGCGCGAACATCGCTTCGACGAACATCGCGGCCACGATGTGCGGATCGACTTCCCGAAAGACGCCCAGGCGCACTGCTTCGCCGATGACGCGGGCGGTCGCCTCGATCAGACGCCGGTAGCGATCGCTTTGATAACGGCTGCCCTGCACGCGCACGACCTCGCGCTCGTAGATCAGGACGCGAAAGAGATCGCGGTGCTCGTCGAAATAGGTCAGGTAAGCCAGAGCGAATGCCCGCAGCCGCCGGTCGGGCGTGCCGTCGCCGCGCAGAATCTCCTCCACCGTCTTCATCATCGGCGCGAGGGCCGATGACTTCACTTCATCCAACAGCTCCTGTTTGTCGCGATAGTGGAGATAGACGGTTCCCTTGGCGATGCCGACTTCCTGCGCCACCCGCTCCATGGTGACGCTCTTCAGCCCCTCCCGACAGATGAGGCGAATGACCGCCTCCTGGATGCTCTGGCGCTTGTAAGATTCCCACGGACTTCGCAGTTGGCGTGCTGCCATGACCGAAGGGTCATTTTATGACCCAATCGGTCATGTTAGGTGACGAACCTGTGTCAGTCGTATGGGTGATCGATCCCGACCAGTGGCCGCGAGCTCTGCTCCGCGCCGAGCTGATCGAGCGCGGTTTCGACGCTGTCGGTTATTTGCGCGCCTCCGACGCCCTGCCGCACCTCGGCGCGCGCTTTCCTGATTTGATCGTGGTCGACCTTCGCCATGCGTCTCGCGACGAAATTGCGCAGTTGTTTCAGGTCGGCGTCCCTGTGATCGGAATCGCCGGCATTCCCGAACCGCCATGGCGCGCAGAATTCAAATGGGGCGCCCTGCTGCGGCGCCCCATTTCCATCGGCGAGATCGCCGATAAAGTTTCTAGTTTCCTGTGACGAACAACTTGCCGTCGTTCTGCGTGTAGATCTTCCCGTCCGGACCGATCGACAGCGGCGTGTAGGCCGCGCCGATCGCCAGATTCGTGAAGACCTGATTCACCAGGCGACCGTTCCGATCGATCATGTACAGATTGCCGTCTTCACTGTTCGCGAAAACAATTCCCTTCTTGTCGACCGCAGGCGCGTTCACGCACCACTCGAAGCTGTTGGGGTGATCCGACGTGCATGACAGCGAGCCGTCGGAGTTACGCGTGCAGCTCAGCGTATTCGTGTTCTGAAATCGCCAGTTGATTTGTAGATCGGGCGTCAGCGAGGTGATGAAGAACTGCTCGGGATACGCAGGATCGGTCGCGTTGCGATCGATTGGACAGATCGTCGCGTCATTGCAATACGAGCCTAGGCCGCTGTAGTGATTCTCTTTCGTGATCACGGCGAACCCCGTGCCGGTGGAAAAGATCGCCGGCGTCGTATCCCATCCGAACTGGAACCCGCCCCATGGTGCAGCGGTATCGAGATACTGGCCGCTGCTCGACCAGCGCATCATGTGACCCTGCGCGTAGTTGTAACGGGTATAGGAGCC
>DASPZU010000086.1:0-13101 GCA_035636095.1 Thermoanaerobaculia bacterium | reverse complement strand
GAGGTGCGTCCCTCACCCGGCCTTCGGCCACCCTCCCCCCGCTCACGCGGGGCGAGGATCACAAAGACGAGTTCCTTCGCCCCGCGAAGCGGGGAGAAGGTGCCGCGAAGCGGCGGATGAGGGGTCATCACGACGTCGACGGCGCCGCCACCGCGCGTCGAACATCCTCCGGCTCGATGGTGACGCGCTCGCCGGCGCGCTCGGGGCCGACGAAGAGAATCGGATGCAGAACCTTCTCGAGGATGGCGCGGAGAGCGCGCGCACCGAGCTTCTGCTTCAGCGCCGCATTGGCGATTTCGAGGAGCGCCTCATGAGAGAAGTCGAGCTGGATCTGATCGAGCGCGCACAGCCGCTGGTATTCGGGAATCATTGCTTCGCGCGGCTGGGTGAGGATGGTGACGAGATCATCGGCGCTCAGCGCGTCCAGCTCGACGCGCACCGGAAGACGGCCCAGGAGCTCGGGGAGGAATCCGTATTTGACGAGATCCTCGGTGCTGACCTCGCGGGTGTGCTTCTCATCGTCGCCGAAGAACCCGATCGGCTTCGACTCGCCGCTCTCCTCCATGTCGGAGAACGATCCGGCGCAGATGAAGAGAATGTTCGAGATGTCGATCTCGACGTAGTCATACTTGTTCCAATGGGCCGTGACGTTGAGCGGCACGAAAATCTTCTCGCCTTCCAGGATTTTCAGCAGCGCCTGCTGCACGCCTTCGCCGCCGATGTCGCGCGAGCCTGCGCCGGTGCGCGCACCGCCGGTGCGCCGCGCGATCTTGTCGATCTCGTCGATGAAGACGATTCCGTTCTCGGCGGCGTTGACGTTCTGATTGGTGGCGTACAGAAGACGTCCGATCGCGACCTCCACGTCTTCGCCGTAATACCCGGCCTCGGTGAAGGCGGTGGCATCGTTGTAGGCGAAGGGGACGTCGAGAATGCGGGCCAAGGTTCGCGCCAGATACGTTTTCCCCGACCCGGACGGACCGATCATCAGGATGTTCGATTTGCGAATGGAGACTTCGCCGCCGAACTTGAGGTACTCGATCCGCTTGAGGTGGTTGTAAGCAGCGATGGCCAGAACTTCCTTCGCGTGCTTCTGACCGACCACGTACTGATCGAGCTGCTCAAAGATGCGACGCGGTGTGACGTGAAGAAAGCGATAGATATCGCGCTTTTCCTTCATGCCCGCCCTATGGTTCAGTATAGCGCGGAATGTGCGGCATCAACGCCATCTACGCCTTTCATCCATCAGCGCCGCCGGTCGATCCCGATGAGCTGGGCCGCACCTGCGACGCCATGCGGCTGCGCGGTCCCGACGCGGCCGGACAATGGATCAGCGATGATCGCCGCGTCGCGCTCGCTCATCGCCGCTTGTCGATCATCGACGTCAGCGAGCGCGCAAATCAGCCCATGCGAAACCGCACCGGCGATCTCGCCATCGTATTCAACGGCGAGATTTACAACTACCAGGAGCTCCGCGGCGAGCTGATGGCGCGGGGGGAGCACTTCGACACGACTTCAGATACCGAAGTCGTGCTTCGGCTTTATCGGCACGAAGGCGCTGCCATGCTGCCGAAACTGCGCGGCATGTTCGCGTTCTGCATCTGGGACGATCGCACCCGGACACTCTTCCTCGCGCGCGATCCTTACGGCATCAAGCCTCTGTACTACACCAACGATGGCAGGACGGTCCGCATGGCGTCGCAGGTCAAGGCCCTCCTCGCCAGCAACGCGGTCTCGAAGACGCGCGATCCGGCCGGCATCGCCGGTTTTCTCCTGCGCGGGAGTGTTCCGGAGCCATTCACAACCTATGACGCGATCCGCGCGGTTCCCGCCGGAAGCTGGATGACGATCACATCCTCCGGACCGTCGGAGCCGAAGTCCTATTTTTCGGTCGCCGCCGTTTTGCGCGAGGCCGCGTCCTCAAGGCCGCGCTCTGACGGAGAGCGGCAGGAGGTCATCAGCAAGGCCGTCGCGGAATCGGTCCGTTACCACCTCGTCAGCGATGTGCCCGTCGGCGCGTTCCTGTCATCAGGTCGGGACTCGAGCACGGTGGTGGCACTGGCTGCCGAAAGCGGACCGCCGCTTCGAACAGTCACGCTGCGATTCGAGGAGTACATCGGCACGGAGCGCGACGAGGCGCCGCTGGCCGAAGTCATCGCACGCCGCTATGGAACGCAGCACCAGACCCGCACGCTCAGCGGCAAGGAGTTTCTGGAGACATTGCCGAAAGCGCTCGACGCGATGGACCAGCCGTCGATCGACGGCATGAATTCGTACTTCGTGTGCAAAGCGGCCGCCGAGCTGGGATGGAAAGTCGCGCTCTCGGGCACGGGCGGCGACGAATTGTTCGGTGGTTACACGACCTTCAAAACGATTCCGCGCTTCGTGCGGTGGTTTCGAATTTTTCGTTATCTGCCCGCCACCGGACGCGCTTTCGAGCGGACGTGGGCCAGGATGCGGCCTCAGAGTCCGCGGCGCAGCCCGAAGACCGCGCACGCGCTCAAATACATGCACTCCTACGAAGGCGCCTACCTCATGAAGCGGGGCCTCTTCCTTCCCGACGAGCTTCCGGCACTGCTGGGCGACGCCATGGCCGAGGAAGGGTTGCGGCGACTGGCACCGCTGGATGCCATTCGCGAAGCCATCACGCCCGACCCGGGCACGCCGTTCGCGCGCGTGGCGGCGCTCGAGTCGTCGCTGTACATGCGCAATCAGCTCCTGCGCGATATCGACTGGGCGAGCATGGCCCACTCGCTCGAGGTTCGCGTGCCACTGGTCGACGCTTTTCTGCTTCGCGAGGTCGCGCCGGTGGTTTTCACCGGCAGCCGTCGCGACGGAAAACAGATGCTGGCCAGCTCACCGCGCACGCCGCTGCCCGCCGAAATCCTCCAGCGAAAAAAGACCGGCTTCACGGTCCCCATCAACGATTGGCTCGAGCGCGAGCACAAGGAAGTGCCGCATTCATTCGGCATGCGGCCGTGGGCGTTGTTCCTCTGGCAGCGCACGGCGTCATCCTGAGCGGAGCGTTCCGTATCTTGAGATCCTTCGCCGTCTTCGCGGCTCAGGATGACGAGGCCAACTTTTTTACAAAGCGCTTGACGCGTCTCTGTTTCGTCGTGACTCCTGGTACGCGCGTCCCTTTCAGGCGAAAACTCGGCGGGACCACGTCCGCCCCAACGGAGGGCGAGCCTCGTGAGCGAATCCTCTGGCCGGCGGATTCTCGGACTGCGAGCGCCGCATCACACCTCCCGAGGTATTCCAGGGCTCGACCACGATCGAGGCGCTGAAGCCACCCGGCCGGGTGCAGGCGCGCCACACGTGCCCGACGAGTAGAATCGACATCACTCTTGCGGTCTCAAACATGCGTCTCGGTTGCTTTCGCTGTACTTTTACTTTTTGAACCCCGTCTGCACGCCGCGACGCGATGGCAGGCGCGGAGCTGGACCACCGATGACGTTCTGCCGCAGGGCACTGTCCACGCGATCTGTCAAACGGGCGACGGGTATCTTTGGTTCACCACGTACGGCGGATTGGTGCGCTACGACGGGATCGCCTTTCGCGTCTTCGAGCGTGCCACCACACGGGGAATCGCCAGCAATCGCTTCACCACGATGTTCGAGGATCGCGCCGGTACCTTGTGGGCGGGCACGGAAGACGGTTTTCTGACCGCGCTTCGCCGCGGTGTATTCCGGTCGTATCACGCCGGCGGTCCGGCAAACGCAATCTGCGCGATCGGGGAAAGTGGAGGCTCGTTGTGGGCTCTGTCGAACGACGGGTTTTTCGCGTTCGACGGCGCAGCGTTTGTTCCACGCGTCCCGCCCACGCTCGGCACGCGGACGTTCACCACGCCGTACGGCTACGGCTACCATCAGGGATTTGCTTATGCCACGCTGAGCGGTGTGGAGATTGTCAGCCCCGATCTTCACCGAACGCTCACGCCGCGCGACGGCCTGACCACCGACCGCGTGACCGCGATCGAAACGGATCAACACGGCGCGGTCTGGATTGCGCAACACGGGCACGTCCTAAGGCTTCTCCACGGCGAGATCCGATCGTATCCGCTTGGACCAGAAATGCCGGCGGAAGCCATCTCGGCCGTTCTCCTCGCATCCGATGGCGCGCTGTGGCTTGCGATCGAGGGGGAAGGCCTCGTGCGGATCGGCCAACGCGGTTCCGAGTGGATTACACGATCCGACGGGCTGGCGTCACAATCGGTCAGTACGCTCTTCGAGGATCGCGAAGGGACGCTCTGGGCCGGGACTTCCGACAATGGCCTCAGTTGCATTCGCCCTCGCATCGCCAGGGTGTTTGGCGTAGAGAGCGGCCTTGCTAATCCGAATGTCTACCCGCTGATCGCCAGCGGCAACACGCTGCTCGCGGGGACATGGGGCAGCGGTGTGTACCGGCTCGTTGCCGGCGGCTTTCAACCGGTGGGGACGGCGACGGGCCACGTCATGTCGCTTCTCGAGCAGCCGGACGGAACGCTGTGGTGGACGATCTATGGAGAAGGTGTCACGCTTTGGAAAGCCGGCAGGAAGCGCCATTTCACCGCAGCGGACGGGCTGCCGAACCAGATTGTGCCGGCGCTGTATCGCGACCGGGCAGGGCATCTCTGGGCGGGAACATTCGGCGGATTAACGGTGCTTGACGGCGACCGATTCAAACCGATTCCGATCAACGCAAACGGAAGCTGGCGAGAGATCCATGTTCTGGCCGAGGATCGGGACGGCAGCATGCTGATGGGAACGCGGGCAGGAGTGGGGCGATGGAAGAACGGCAAGTTCACAATCGTCGCCGACGAGCGTTCCGGGCTCGCAAGCGGGAATGTCCGTGCGATCCATGTCGATGACGACGGAACGCTGTGGATCGGCACGTACGACGGCGGACTCAGTCGGATCCGGAACGGACGCGTGGCCACGATCACGACGCGTGACGGGCTGTTCGACAACGGCGTGTTTTCGATTCTCGAGGAGCAATCATTCTTCTGGATGTCATGTAATCGCGGGATCTACCGTGTAGCTCGTGCGGAACTGAATGCCGTCGCCGACGGAGCATTGCGCTCCCTCAGCGCGCTGGTGCTCACGCGACGTGACGGCCTGGAGAGCGCGGAATGCAACGGAGGAGTGCAATCGGCGGGATGCAAGACCGCGGACGGCAGGTTTTGGTTTCCAACGCAACGTGGCATCGTGGTCATCAATCCGACGCTGCTCCATTCCGGCGGGCCGCCGCCTCAAGTGCGAATCGTCGGCGCGACTGTTGACGGGCAGGAGGTCTCGCCGACCATGCCTCTTCGCGTCGCTGCCGGCGGCAGGCGAATTGAGATTCATTACGCCTCGATGACCTTCATCGACTCCGAACGCATCCGCTATCGCAGCATGCTCGAGGGTCTGGACCGTACCTGGAGTCAGATCATCGGTAGCAGAACGGCGACGTACACTGGACTGGCGCCCGGGCGTTATCGTTTCCTCGTCAGCGCGGCGAATGCCGCCGGTCAGTGGAACGCTCGGCCGGCATCGGTGGACGTCGTCGTGCTCCCGCCGTTCTGGCGCACGGGATGGTTCGACACGCTCTTCGCGGCGGTTGTTGGATCGGCGCTACTGCTGGCGTTCTGGGTTCGACTGCGGCGTATCGAGAGCCGGCGTGCGGCGCAGTCGGAATTCTCGCGTCGCCTGATCCTGCAACAGGAGGACGAGCGCAAACGCGTTGCTTTGGAGCTGCACGACAGCCTCGGGCAAAACCTCCTGGTCATCAAGAACCGCGCGCTTCTGGCAGCCGAGCGCGGAAACGATGTCGCCAGCGTCACCAAGCAGCTTGGCGAAATCTCGGAGACCGCTTCGACCGCGATCGATGAGGTGCGGCGGATCGCTTACAACCTCCGCCCGGCGGAGCTCGATCACGTTGGAATCACCAAAGCGATCGAAGCTCTCCTTCGTCGCATGGGAGCCTCCTCGCCGATTCTGGTCTCGTCGCAGCTCGATGCGGTCGATGGGTTGCTGTCAAAGGAGGCGGAAGTGAACATTTTCCGAATCATCCAGGAGTGGATGAGCAACGTCGTGCGTCACTCCGGGGCGACCGCCGCTGTGGTGAGCATGATCAGCGAACCGCCGCGGATCCGTATCAGGGTTCACGACAACGGTGTCGGACTTTCCGACCAGGGCGAGGACGGGCGGGTGGGGCTCGGGATCCGAAGCATCGCCGAACGCGCCCGGATCCTCGGCGGGACGTGCGACATCACGTCGCAGGAGGGTGAGGGAACGACCATGACTGTCCACTTCGACGCGATCCGGATCCGATGAACAGCATTCGCGTGGTGATTGCCGATGATCATCCGATGTTCCGCCGCGGCCTGCTGGATGCCATCGGGCACACGGGAGGAATTTCGGTGGTCGGCGAAGCGGCAACCGGCGAGGAGGCGTGGAAGCTCATTCAGAGCTTGAAACCCGACGTCGCCGTTCTCGACATCGAGATGCCGGGCGAACGTGGGCTGAGCATTTTGAAGAAGGCGCGTGAGAACGGCCTGCAGGTTCGCATCCTCTTCCTGACCATGCACCGTGACGAGGCCATTTTCAATGCGGCGATCGACGCCGGAGCGGCGGGCTATCTGCTCAAGGACGCCGCGGCGTCGGAAATCACCACGGGCATTCGCGCAGCGGCGTCGGGAACACCGTACATCAGCGCCGGACTCTCGTCGCTTCTTCTCGGTCGCGCCGAGCGCGCAGCCGCGCTCCGCGAACAGAAGCCGGAGTTGCAGCGCCTCACCTCGGCGGAGCGGAAGATCCTGAAATCGATTTCCCTCGGCCGGACGAGCAAGGAGATCGCCCACGAACTCGGCGTTAGCTATCGCACCGTCGAAAACCATCGGGCGAACATCTGCTCGAAGCTCAGCCTGTCGGGAACCAACGTTCTGCTGCGTTTTGCGCTGGAGCACAAAGGCGAGCTGTAGCGCAGAGGCCTGAGTGGCCGTACTTAAGCCGTTCGTGTGCTCGTAGTCGTTTCGCGGAGCATGCTCGGCGCGATCATGTCCCTGTGCGGCTTCTGATCGCCGACGATTCTCCGCAGATGCGGCGCCTGCTTCACGCACTCTTCGGCGGGATTGCCGAGGACATTGTGGAGTGCGCGACAGGATACGACGCCGTCCGCTGCTACTTCGACATCCGTCCCGACTGGGTGTTGATGGATGTGCGCATGGACGGCCTGGATGGCATCGGCGCTACCCGCGAGATCGTGCAGCGCGACCCCACGGCAAAGATCATCGTGCTATCGCAGTACGACGACGACGAAATTCGCGAGGCGGCCGTGCAGGCCGGCGCGGTTGCCTACGTCCACAAAGAAAACCTCCTCGCCATCCGCAAGCTGCTCGTCTGAGTGCTTCCACCTACGGTGCTCGTGCGTTCGCGGCTATTCAGGTCCGGCTCCGCCGGACCGATCATTTGTCAACGTCAGATGAATGGAGGGACGACATCATGAGATGGAAACTCGGGCTCCTGGTTGTCGCGGTCGCGCTTCTGGTTGCATCGACGAGTGCGCTGGCGGACTGTTGCAACTTCCTCGATTTCTACACGGGACCGAGCGGCTGCAACTTCTTCGGCTGCAACTGCGAGGGCCCTTGCTCGAATTTCGGCCACACCTGCACGAATGGCCCGATCAAATTGGACGGCGAACACGGCCAGTGTCCCGGATACCAGTGGTGCATCGACGGTACCTGCTGCGGACCGAACGCACACTGTTTCGTCGATCCTTCTTCGGGCGTTTCCCGTTGTGCTCCGAACCAGAAGTCCCTGACCCGAGCCCGGCCATTCTCCCCCACAGAGAGCACTCGCATTTACCATAAATGTGCTCAGGGATACTCCTGGAACGTAAACACCAGGACCTGCATCCCAACGCCATCACTCGCGCAAGCTCCACCAGCGACAGCCGAGGAGCGATTCAAGGCCATCGACGCCGACAAGGACGGACACCTCTCATTCGAGGAGGTCAAGGCGTGGGCCGCGAAGAATGGGAGTCAGCTCAGCGAAAGTGAGCTCAAGAAAAAGTTCGATGAAGTCGACGTGAACAAGGACGGTGTCATTCATCCCACGGAATTTGACAAACATCGGACGACGACGAAAAAGAAATGAACCATTGCGACGCAATCAAGGAGGATTCATGAAAACGTTTCGGGCTTTCCAGCCACTCTTCGTTCCAGTTCTACTGGTTGCCCCTCTTTTCGCGCAGTCGCCGCCGGCTACGACGCCGCCGTCGCCGTTTCGTCTCTCCACGGCTTCGGGGATGCCGTTGACATCAGAACAGGAGAAGGAGGCCCTCGAGTTTCTGCTGAGCGATGCGAACGACCGCGTCGAGTCCGAACGGCAGTTGCACACGACCAAGACTCGGTCTCCAGAGGTTTACTGGGCGCATCTACGCTCCGCTCTGAGCCACAAACAGCAGGTGGCGAAGCTCAAGGCTGAAGATCCGCAGCGTTACCAACTGTACCAGCGCGAACAGCAACTGCATCGAAAGGTTGATCTACTGACTGCGCAATACCGGGCCTCGAAGACGGACGCCACGCGGGAAAAGGCCCGCGCGGATCTGAAGGCCGGCTTGAGCGAGCTGTTCGACGTGCGCGAGCAGGGTCGACTGTTGGCGGAAGTTGCCCGTCTGCAGCGCGAGATCAAACAAGAGCAGGACCGGACGACCCAGCGACGATCGCAAAAAGAGCAGATCGTCGACGAGGAGCTCAAGCGCTTCACCGCCGCCGCCCCGACCGATTGATTGAAAGGCAAGGAACGAACATGAAACGAACTCTGTCCGCATTCACCATCCTGCTGCTGACTCTTTTGACCGTGCCGGCCATGGCATTCAATGTCCGCAACAACACGAACGTCATCATCTGTGCCGAGGGCCCCGAAAACTACTTCGAGGAGGTCCTGCCGAACAGGACCAGCCAGGGGTGGTACTACACTGCGGCCCCGACGATCACCATCAGCATTGCCAGCGAGAATTTCTACGTCTGCATTGGTGACGTTAATCCGGTCTGTGCCTGGAAGTGCAATTCCATCCTGACGCAGAGAACGATCCCCGCGCACGCGCAGCTCGTCGTGAAGACTGCCCATTGCGTGCTCGGCGACGGGCAGTGGTGCCCTGGCGGACCGCAGTGCATCAACGCGTGTGACCTGGCGAACATCCCGTTGTCCTTCGACGTCTCCCCTTAATGATTTCGCATCTTCTTTGGAGGAAACGATGACAACGTGGAGTGCGCCGATTCTCTTTCTCTTCGCAGCCGGTTCTCTTCAGGCTGCGCCTCCGCCAGCGGATGACAAGACGGCGGTAGTCGCCTCCGCGGGTGCGGAGACTGTCACCGTGGCCGAAATGGAGACGGCCGCTCGAACCTCGATGATCCGGCTGCGTCAGTTCGAATATATGGCACGACGGAAGGCTGTGGAGGACGTCGTTTTCAGGAAGCTGCTCGAGCAGGAAGCGCGGCGGCAGAAGATCACTGTGGTGGAATTGCGCGATCGAGAGATTCGCAGGAAGGCCCAGGATGTTCCCGAAACAGAGATCGCCGATCTGCTGAAGCGTGCGAAAGGGAGCCTTCCGGACGATCCGCAGGAGGCGCGAGCCAGGGTCGTGGAACTCGTGAAAGAGCAGCGCGAGCAAGGCATCGAGACGCTCTATCGCAGACGGTTGTTCGCGCGGTACGGCGTGGAGATCTTTCTTCCACCGCCCCACCTCACCGTTCCGCTCTCCGCGAGCGATCCTGCCCGAGGAAGCGTCGACGCTCCGGTGACGATCGTCGAGTTCTCGGACTTCCAGTGTCCCGGGTGCAGGCAGGCGAGAAAAATGCTGGCCGAGCTTCAGGGCTCCTACGGCGACAAGATCCGTCTGATCTACAAACAGTTTCCTCTTCAAGGTCACACCGATGCACCGATGGCGTCACAGGCGTCTCTGTGCGCAGCCGATCAGGGCAAATTCTGGGAGCTCCATGACTGGATGTTCGAGCATCAGGACAGCCTCCATGTCGAAGCGCTCGCGGAGGCCGTGGATCTCGATCGCGAGGCGTTCAAGAACTGCGTAGCCGGCGGAACGCATGCCGCCGACGTCGACCGCGATCTGCGAGAAGGCCGCGAACTCGGCATCAGCGGCACGCCAACCATCTTCGTGAACGGGCGCGAGATCATGATGAATCTCAGCGAGCAGACGGTCCGGGACATCGTTGACGAAGAGCTCCGCCGATCGGCAGCGCCTAACAACCAACGCAGCCACACCGCGACATCATCGCCATGACCACGGCACGTTCTCGTCCCTGGGTTGCCTTGATCGCGCTCACGCTAGCATCATGCACGCTCATCGACCGACCGCTCGACAACAGTGGCCTCAACAAGCTTCTCGATGATTACGCGAAGCGCACCGCCGTCTCGGGTACGGCCCACGCTACGATCGATGACGTTCGTGTGCAGGGTGCTTCCACGACGGCGACGGTCACCGTCGATCTGGATCGCGCGCCGCTGCGCGACGTCGTGTTGCGGATTCTGGACGCCGCTCACCTCCCCTATCTGTTGAACAACGTCTCGTTGCGCGGGACAGTCACAGCGCGCTTCGGGGTGGTCCCGATCTTCGATGCCGTCAATCTCCTGCTGTCGACTCGCGGCCTCCACGCGGATCTCCATGCCGGCGTCGCCGTGATCGAGAGCGGAGAGGCGGACGAAATTCCGATCGCGATGGAGAAAAATCGCGCGAGTCCGGCCGGCGTCGTCACGGCCGAGGTTCCGCTGCAGTGGATCGATACGACGACAGCGACCAGCATCCTGGCCGGGTTGTATCCATCGTCCCCGGGAGGAAGCGGTCCTCCGCCAGCAGTGCAGTACGGAATGCAACCGAGTACGAATTCCGTGTTTCTAGCCGGCGAGGCGGGCGCGGTCAGCCGGACGCGCTCGATTCTCCAGCGCGCAGACCGCGAATCTCCGCACATTTTCATCGAAGCTCTGGTCGTGGAGTTCGACCGCGATGCCCTGGAGCGTCTGGAGACCGACGTTGCCAACGGAGCATTTCACAATTTCACCAATATCACGGCGAACTTCGGCGATCTCCTCCGCAACGGACTGACATTCACGCGGACCGCGGGCGGACACAACGCGGCGGCGTTCTCGCTGCTCGTTAATTACCTCGCTTCGCAGGACAAGGCTCGTCTCGTTTCACGGCCGTACATTGCCACGTATAGTGGTCAGCAGGCGGTCATCAACATCACGTCGAACCGCTACGTGATCGTGCAGACCGCGCAGCAGGGAACAACAATCACGTCACCAACGGCGGTCTCTAGCGGCGTCACGCTCACGATTACGCCCACCGCGACAAGCGATGGCCTTATCCGCACGGTTCTGCAGGTGACCGATTCGCAGTTCGTGCCCACCGTCCAGAATGTCGCGGTCGAGGTCGATCAGAATCAGGCCACCACGACCATGGTCGTGGAAGACGGGCAGAGCATCATCGTGGGTGGGCTGGTTCTCGATCGGCGGGCGAACGCGAATTCCGGTTTTCCAGGCCTGCGCAACGTTCCCTTCCTGAACCTTCTTTTCGCTAATCAGTCGGCATCACACAACCAGGAAGAAGTCTTCGTGGTCCTGACACCGCACCTCTGGCAGCCGGGGATGACCACGCCACTGCTCGACCCAGCGACGTTCGCGATTCCCGGCATCGCCGGCGATTCGCACGAGCCTTAGAGATGATGACGGTCCTCAGTCCTCCTGCGACGCTCCAGCCGTCGCATTGGGATGACATCTGGAACCTGACGCGCCGCTACGTCGACACGACGCGCGACTATCTCGAGTCGAAGCTCCGCCATCACTCGGAGATCGCCATGTTCCGCACGCCGGCGGCTCTGATCGGAGTTGCGGCGCTCGACGTTTACCCGACGCTCTTCGCAGGGCGGCGCAGCGTGATCATCTTCACTTCCAGTGTGGTCATCGATGAGACCTATCGCGGTCGCGCGCTGATTCAGCGCCTCGGCGTGCGCACGTACTGGCGCGCGCGAGCGCGGAATCCGCTGACTCCGATCTACTGGATGTTTGATACGTTCAGCTACAAGAGCTATCTACTTCTGGCGCGGAATTTCGAACAGTTCTGGCCGCGCCACGACGCCGTCACTCCTCCTTCCGTTGGGGCGTTTCTCGATCACCTCGCGCGCGAACGCTACGGCGACGACTGGAAGTCGGACCGTGGCATTGTTCGGAGGTCAGGTCAGAAACGGCTGCGGCCACAAACCGCGCCGATCAGCGAGGCGTTGCTGACGGACCCGAATCTAAGGTTTTTCGTCGCGGCGAATTCCGGTCACGCCGAGGGCGACATGCTGGTCTGCCTTTGCCCGCTGACCATGAAAAATTGGGCGAAGGCCATCGCTGCCTCCACCCGATTTTTGTTCCAGCGTCGGCAGAATTTTTTGACAGCACGCTGAAGCCGCTTCCCGCCTAACAGCAATTCCTTCAACAACTTCGCTCCGCGTGCCACGTGGCCGTCCGATTGAACTGTGCACTGCCTCGAAAAGGAGGTGGTGCGAAACGAGAGCGACTACGTGAAACGGTGAGGATCGAGATCGAAGGTC
Organism: Thermoanaerobaculia bacterium; assembly: GCA_035636095.1. GTDB lineage: Bacteria > Acidobacteriota > Thermoanaerobaculia > Gp7-AA8 > Gp7-AA8 > Gp7-AA10. The sequence goes on along the minus strand of DASPZU010000086.1, from coordinate 530 downwards.
CTCGTGTGGGCTACCAGCCAATCGATCTGACAACAAACACAACAACCAACAAAACGAAAGGAGAAATAAACCATGCGAAAGTCCCTCCCCATTTTCGTGACAGCATTTCTCATCGCCGCCGTCGGTGCGGCTGCTTTTGCGGCCGAGACGCCGGCGACCTCCAGCACGCCCGCCGGGGTCGTCAACATCAACACCGCCGACGCCGCGCAGCTCTCGCTGCTCCCGCGGGTCGGGATGAAGGCCGCGCAGCGCATCGTCGACTACCGCACCCAGCACGGACGGTTTCAAAAGCCGACCGACATCATGCAGGTGAAAGGCTTCGGCGATAAGTCGTACGAGCGCCTCAGCGCCTACATCGTCGTCGACGGCCAGTCGACGCTCGCCAGCAAGGTCCGTTCTATAAAAGTGATTGTCAAGGACAGTCCTCTTCTTCGCTGACTGCTTTTCGTCTTTCTTCCTGACAATCAGCTCCGACCGACCCGATGGCGATGATCGTGAGTGCTTACGGGTGGAAGGAACAGTCTTTCCTC
>DASPZU010000085.1:0-61210 GCA_035636095.1 Thermoanaerobaculia bacterium | reverse complement strand
TTGGACCCGGAGTGAGCTTACCACATCAGCGCGGTATCCATTTTTCGATCCATTCGACGCTCGCCTTTGACGACTGTAGTCGCATCTTCGGCTCCGTCAACCCGTGGTGCTGCCGCGGGAAGACGACCATCCGAACGGGTATACCGCGTGTTTTCAGCGCGTTATAGAGCTCGTAGCCCTGTGAGATCGGCACGCGCTCGTCGGCCTCACCGTGCTCGATCAAGGTGGGGGTTTTCACCTTGTCGACCGACATGATCGGCGAATGTGCCCGCCAAGCCTCGGTGGTCTCCCAGAAGTTTCCGCCGAAATAGTCGGGAAGGAATCCTGGAATGTCGGCAGTGCCCGTGAAGCTCAGAAGATCGGTGACTCCGGCGCCGACCACCGCGGCTTTGAAACGGTCCGTGTGTCCAATGATCCAGGAGGTCATGAAACCGCCGTAGCTCCATCCCATCACGCCGAGGCGGTCGGGATCCGCGAGGCCTGACTTGATGACATCGTCGACTCCGGTCATGAGATCGTTGAAATCGCCGCCGCCCCAATCTTTGTAATTCGCGTAGCGGAACTTGCGGCCGTATCCGGACGAACCCCTGGGGTTCGCGCGCAGGACGGCATAGCCGTCCGAAGCGAAGACTGCGGCAGGAAACGGGCTGGGGTTTCCGACGAAGGATTGTCTGAAGACGCCGGCTGGGCCGCCATGCACGATGAGCGCGAGCGGAACGCGCTTGCCGGGCGTGTAATCGATGGGATACGTGAGGACTCCTTCGATTTCCGTTCCATCAGTGCTCCTCCAATGCACCACTTCCGATTTTGGCGTGCGGTACCTGGAGGCCATTTCGTTGACGTGGCTGACTTGAACCGGCTCAAAGCGATCCGCGCGCGTCACGAACGCTTCGGCAGGTTTGTCTAGCGATTGAGCCCCGAAGCTGAAGTAGGTCGAGGTTCGGTTGACATTGACGTCGGCCAGCGCGCCGGCGGATGTACTCACGTCCAGCACCTTGTTGGCTGCGACATCGATGGCATAGACGCGATCGACGGTCCCACGAGTCTCGACCACGAAGATTCTCTTGCCATCGCTCGAGAAGCCCACGATGTTGGGCTGCGCATCGAAGGTGGTCGCAACGTCTTTCCGTTCGCCGCTTGCGATGTTGAAAAGCTGAACCTTCCGGATTCCTCCCCAAGTCGGAGGATCGTCGCTGATGGCGTAGGCGATCCATTTTCCGTCGGGCGAAAAGTACGGATCGTCTTCTGCGGCGCGGGTCGAGGCGACAGCGCGAATCTCTCCACTATCGATATTCACCATCGAGATGTCCGAGCTCGGCCAATCATTCGCGCTCGTGGATTTCGTGCGCGGATACGCGATCCATTTCGAATCGGGCGACCAGGAGAGTCGTACCCCCTCGCTGCCGACGTTGAAATCGCCGCTCACCAGCTTCTTCGGCTCGCGCTTTCCATTCGCATCGGCACTGAGTGGAAGGACGTACAAGCGTCGTGGCTTTTGATCTTCATCAATCCAGCGGTAATCCTCCTTCGCCTTTTCTTTCTTCTCGGCATCCTCTTTGATGTCCGAAGCGGTGAAAGCGAGAAGACGACCGTCGGTCGAAATCGCGAAGGCGGCTGCTTCCATCTTCCCGGCCGTCAGCGGTTCCGCCTCGCCACCGCGGAGTCGAAGAAGGTAGAGCTGCGGCTTTCCGGAACGGGCGGAAGTGAAGACGAAGCCGCTGCTGTCGGGAAGCCACTGCGCATCGCTCGACGATTTTTCGCCGAACGTCACTTGCGCGCTTTCGCTGCCGTCGGTCTTGGCCATCCAGATTTGCCGGACGTTCTCGCTCTTGTCATCGGCCATGACCGCTTGAGTGACGGTGTAGGTCACGTGCGTGCCGTCGGGCGAGACGCGCACCTCCGAGACAGCCTTGAGTTGCAGCGTGGCCTCGGGCGTCCACTTCTGAGCGAGCGCCGAACCAGCAGCGAGAAAAACAGCCACGAAGATTGTGAGCCGCATCGAAATCTCCTCTCGAAAGGGGGGATTGTATTGCGGCGAGCGAGGGGCTGGTTGGCTCCGGCAGTAGGACTCGAACCTACGACCCGCGGATTAACAGTCCGCTGCTCTACCAACTGAGCTATGCCGGAGTGCGGCGTGAATAACCCGTCCGCCCTGTGCTGTATTTCGCGAGCGCGGTGCGCAAGCGGCCGAGCATTTCCGCGGCGTCATGGTACTCGATCAATTCGATTTGATGGTCGCCGCTGACCATGGCCGTGCATCGTTTCGTATACGCCGGCCGATAGAGGCAGATGACCGGAATGTCGCGGCGATAGCGCGCCGTGGCGATCTCGTAGCCGACGCCCGTCGACGGCATCGACACTTCCGCCACCAGAACGTCGGCCTCCTCGATCCACCGAATGTCGCGGTCAAAAATCGCCTGCGACTCCAGGCGTTCGCCATCGGCGCCCACGTGTTCGGCCGCCACCGCACCGGCCAGGACGCGATGGCCGTCGCGTTCCAGCGCTGCCACGATCTCGCGATAATGCGCGACATCGCCGCGCCCGCCGCTGATCGCGCCGGCAAAGTAGATGGTGAGCGCCACCAGCGCAGTCTACAATCTCGCGCCATGTCGCGCGAGATCGTGATCAATGCCACCAAGCACGAGTCGCGCATCGCCGTCCTCGACGACGGTCAGGTGGTCGAGCTGTGGGTCGAACGCACGCGGCATCGAACCATCGTCGGAAACATCTACAAAGGCCGCGTCACCAAGGTCCTCCCCGGAATGCAGTCAGCGTTCGTCGACCTCGGCCTCGAACGCGATGCCTTCCTGTACGTTTCCGATGTCCTGGAAGAATTTGAAGAATACGAAAGCGAATCGAACGGCGACATCACGCTCGATGAAGTTCCTGCCCGACCGGAGACTTCCATCGCCGACCTTCTCCGCGAAGGGCAGGAGATCGTCGTTCAGGTCTCGAAGGACACCATCGCCGGCAAAGGCGCCCGCATCACCAGCCACGTGACCCTGCCCGGGCGCTTTCTGGTGTACATGCCGACCGTCAATCACATCGGCGTTTCGCGGCGCATCGAAAACGAGGAGGAGCGCCAGCGAGTCAAGCAGATTCTCGACGGCATCCGACCCCAGGGCAGCGGCGGCTTCATTGTGCGCACCGCCGGCGAGGGGCACAACGAAGAAGATTTCCGCGCCGACCTGAAGTATCTGATGGATCTTTGGGAGCAGATCCGGCGCCGAGCCGAGAAAGCGTCAGCGCCCAGCCTCATTCACCACGATCTCGATTTGGTGCTCCGCACCATTCGCGATGTCCTGACGCCGGAGTTCAAGAGCGTGTGGATCGATTCCGTCGAGCAGTATCAGCGCATCGTCGAATTTCTCGACCAGATCCAGCCGGCGCTGGTGTCGCGCGTTCGGTTGTATCGGCGCGATGAGCCGATCTTCGACGAATTCGGCATCGAGGCCGAAATCGCCAAGGCGCTCAACTCAAAAGTGTGGCTGAAATCCGGCGGCTACATCGTCATCAATCAGACCGAGGCGCTGGTCGCGATCGATGTCAACACCGGGAAATACGTCGGCAAGAAAAATCTCGAGGAGACCGTATTTCGCACCAACCTCGAAGCCGCGAAAGAAATCGTCCGCCAGATCCGTCTCCGCGACCTCGGCGGCATCATCGTGCTCGACTTCATCGACATGGAAGACACCGCCAATCGTGCGGCCTTGTTCGAGGCCTTCGAAAACGAGATCAAGAAAGATCGGTCCAAAACGAGGATTCTCCAGATTTCCGAATTCGGCCTGATCGAGATGACGCGCAAGCGCGTCCGGCAATCCCTGGAGCGATCGCTGACGCAACCGTGTCCTTATTGCGTCGGTTCGGGACGCATCAAATCGAACACCACCATCTCGCTGGAAATTTGGCGCGAGCTGATGAAGTTGCGCGACCTCCAGGGACAGGATGTCATCGTGCGCGTCAATCCAGTGGTTTACAACTCGCTCGATCCCATTTTCGACGAGGTTGAGCGGAGCCTCGGCATTCACATCATCTTCAAGCCTGACGATTCTTTACACCACGAACAGTTCGATGTGGTACGAATCTAGCTGCTTCGGCATGTCCCATGCAGTTCGGAGACAACGGCACCATGTCTCTTGAGGAGACCTTCAGCAATCTCGCGGCTTTTCTGAACAGTCTGGACGCCGAGGGCGAGCAGAAATTCGAGCTCTCGCACTCGCTGGTGATCATTTGTCCGGACTGCGGGAAAGGCATTGCCTTCCGCGGACGCTGCCCCAAGTGCAGCGGAAACAGCTGGATTCCCGCCGGTCACGCCGGCGGAATCTTCGAGCAGATGAAGGCGCAGCGATGGCGTCAGATGATGCTCGAAGAAGATGACACCGGATCGCTGCGTCCAAAGCGCGAGCCTTCGCGCGAGCAGAGATTCATGGAACCGGAGCGCGCCGAGCAGAGGTAGCGACGTCTCGGGGTTGCGCGGTCTCGGAGTGCAGTACCGCGAGACCCCGCAACTACGTATCCAACCCCTCGCGCAGATACTCCTCCTCCATCAGCTTTCGGAAGAGGTCTTCGTACTCGCGCGAGCCGGGCTTGGGGCCCTTTCGCATCGATGCCAGCCTGCGGCGGACGTTCTCTTCGCGTTCTTCTTCGCGTTTGAGCTCATCGGCCAGGGCGTGGGCGATCGATTGCCGGACGACCTCGCGATCCTTGAGAAGGATGACGGACTTAGTCCGAGTCATGGCATCGAGAAGTTCGCGCGCGAGCTGATTCACACGCTCGCGCGAGATCTTGTGCATGCCTCAAATTGTACGGTGCGAAGGCGCCACAACCCCATTCTTTTCTGCAGATCCGCGTCCGTAGCGCTGCGTCGCCCATCCCACAATTGCGCCGACGCAGCTGCCCGGAAGCATGATCGCCAACGCATGCGCACCATGCTGCAGGGCCACGATGATTCCGGCGAGGATCGCGCCGACAGCAAGGCCGAACACCACTCCCGCAGCGATGGATCGCACCTTGCGCGCAAACCAGCCGGCAGCGAAGCCGGCGATCATGCCTTTGATCGTCGAGCCGATGATGATGCCGATGATTCCGGCTCGGGCCTCCGGTGTAAACCAGGCTGTCGCACCATCGAGTGCACCGAGGATTGCGCCGAGTAACAGACCGAGGGCGATCTTGTTCATCTTTCACCTCCGCAAGCCTATTCAACGACGGCGCAAAATCCTTTAACGGTGCCAGACCAGAAGGACAACAATTCGCATGACGAGATACGCCCCGATGACTGCCAGCAGAGCGCGATTGCGATTCAGCCATCGCATCAGGACGTCCAGGGCGTTCTCCGCGTATGCCGCAACCGGCTGATCGTCGAGGAAGCGAACGAGATCTTCGGCAAACTCCCGCGCGGATGCATAGCGATCATTCGGATGATGCGCTGTGGCTTTCGCGACGATCGCCTGAAGCCGGCGTGGAACGCGTTGACTGTTCACGAATTCGCGAAGCATCGCGCCGAGGGCGAAAACATCGCTGCGCGGCGTTCGTTCGTCTTCCGGCGCCATGTATCCCGGCGTGCCCGCAACGGAGACACCCCAATCCATGACGAGCACCTCGCCGAACTCACCGAGCATGATGTTTGACGGTTTCAAATCGCGGTGCACGACTCCGCGCGCATGTGCGAACGCCACCGGCTCGGAGATCCGCACGCAAAGGCGAACCGCTTCGGCGATGCTGCGCGGTTTTTCGGAGAGCGTTGTTCCGCGCACCAGCTTCATGACGTAGAACGCGCGGCCATCGGGAAGCGCGCCGGCGTCGTGAATCGGAATGATGCCGGGATGCTCGAGGCCGGCAATCAGCTCCGCTTCGCGCCGGCCGGCGGCAGACATCACTTTGATCGCGACGTGTCGGTTCAGTTCGCGATCAATGGCCTCGTAGACGACGCCCATGCCTCCGCGCGCGATCTCGCGAAGGACCGTATAGCGCGTGCCTTCGAAATCAGGACGTGTGGCAACGTCGCGCAAACGAACGACGGCGTCATCCGACAACCATGTCACGCGTCGACCCCGAAGAGAGAGTGGGCCTCGGCGCGAGATTCATCATCAGACGCGGTGATTTCGCGAACCAACTCGAGCGCAATCTCGCGAAAGCGACGCCGCGCGGCAGCGAGTCGGTTCGTGATTGCCATCTCGCTCACGCCGTGGTCACGCGCAAGCTGCGCGTATGTCACGCCGTCCTCCGGAGCCAGATCGTACGATTCGAAAATCGCAAATGACAGCGGATCGAAGGTCTGGCGGCATCGATCGACGACTGTCGCAAAGAGACTCTTCACCCACTGCCGCTGAAAATACTCTTCCGGGTTTTCGTCTCCGCTGTTCTCCCGGCTCAGCTCAAATTCGGCCGACGCGAAATCGAAATGCGTCGCGCCGCCGCCCCGCTTCATGCGCGCGGCATGTTTGTCGTGGTTGACGATGAGGCGATCGAATACCACGCGCAAGAACGTGCGGAATGATCCGCGGCGCGGATCGTAGCTCTCGAGCGCGCCGCGCTCGAAGGCCTGCACCATCAACGACTGCGCGAGATCCTCGGCATCAGCAGCATTGCGACCATGGATGATTCGCGCGTACTTGTAGAGCGGTCGCCAGTAGATCGCCGCCAGCGTGTCGTAGGCTCGTTTACGCTCCTCCACGTCCCCGCTGCCAAGCGCCTCGATGACGCTGCGCCGCGTGGTCGGGAAGAGCGAGCCGGGCATCAGTGCACAGATTCGGGTGCGGGTGGCGGCGTCGGTTCGGCGCCGTTTTCTTCCTTCTCGACCAGTTTCACAGCCGCGACGACGTGATCATTTTCTTCGACGTTGATCACCTTCACGCCCTGCGTGGAGCGACCCATCGATCGCAGATCGCGGACGCGAGTACGGATGATCATCCCCTGCTCGGTGATCAGCAGAAGTTGATCGTCGTCGACAACGTGCGCGATGCCCGCCACTTTGCCGTTCTTCTCCGTCACTTTGATGTTGATCACGCCCATGCCGCCGCGATGGACGAGCGGATAGAGCGAAACCGGCGTGCGCTTGCCGAAGCCGCGCTCCGTGACGGTGAGGATGTAGCCGCGATTGTCGGTCGCGACGATCTCGGCATCGCTCTCCGCTTCTTCGCGCGTTTCGTCGGATCCGACAGCTTCGGTCGACGCGGGTAAGACATCCATTTCGACCACGAAGTCGCCTTCGCGAAGGGAGATGCCCTTCACGCCTGCTGCGCCGCGGCCCATCGGCCGAACCTCGGATTCGTGGAAGCGAATCGCGCGGCCGCCATGCGTACCGATGAAGATATCGGACTGACCATTGGAAAGTCGCGCGGCGTAGAGATCGTCGCCTTCGTTGATGTCGATTGCGATGATCCCGGTCTGACGCACATTCGAGAATGCGGAGAGGTCGGTCTTCTTGATCTTGCCGGCGCGGGTGGTCATCACCACGAACTTGCCTTCCGGGAAATCGCGTGTCGTGAGCAGCGCCCGAACGTTCTCGCCCGCTTCGACGGACAGCAAGTTGACGATCGCCTTTCCGCGCGCGTTGGGACCGACCTCCGGAATCGCATGCACCTTGAGCCAATGCAGCTTCCCCTTATCGGTGAACACCAGGACGTAGGCGTGCGTCGATGCGACGAACAGATGCTCGACGATGTCCTCTTCTTTGGTCGCCATTCCGATGCGGCCTTTACCACCGCGCCGCTGCTGCCGATAGAGCGAAAGCGGCGATCGCTTGATATAGCCGCCGCGCGACACGGTGATCACCATGTCTTCGTCGGCGATCATGTCCTCGATCGTGATCGTGGTGGCCTCGGCCACGATCTCGGTGCGGCGCTTGTCGCCGTACTGCTCTTTGATCTGACGCAGCTCGTCCGAAATGATGTTCAGCACCAGTTGCTCCGATCCCAGGATCTCGCGGAGCTTCTTGATGGTCGCCAGGACTTCCTCGCGTTCCTCGCGGACCTTTCCTGCTTCCAGACTGGTCAGCCGCTGCAGCCGCATGTCGAGGATGGCCTGGGACTGCGCGTCGCTCAGACCAAACTCGGTCATCAACGCCGCTTTGGCATCCGGCGGCGTCTTGCTGCCGCGGATCAAGGCGATCACGCGATCGATGTTGTCGAGCGCGATGACCAGTCCGGCCAGGATGTGCTCGCGCTCTTCCGCCTTTTTCAGGTCGAAGCGCGTGCGGCGGACGATGATCTCTTTTCGATGCTCGAGGAAGTGCCTGAGCATCGTGGGGAGATCCATGACCTCGGGCTTGTTGTTGACGATGGCCAGGAAGATGATCCCGAACGTCGTCTGCATCTGCGTGGCACTGTAGAGATTGTTCAGGACGATTTCAGGAACTTCGCCGCGCTTCAGCTCGATGACGATGCGGATGCCTTCGCGGTCCGATTCGTCGCGGAGGTCGGCGATGCCATCGATGCGTTTGTCGTGCACGAGCTCCGAGATTTTTTCGAGAAGCCGAGCCTTGTTCGTCATGTACGGGATCTCCGTCACGACGATCTGCTGCTTGTCGCCCTTCTTCGTCGTCTCGATCGCTGCTCGCGCCCGCATCTGCACGATGCCGCGGCCGGTGCTGTAGGCCTGATGGATGCCCTCTCCGCCGTGAATGAAGCCGGCGGTCGGAAAGTCAGGGCCGGGGAGAACCGTCATCAGATCCCGGACGGAGGCCTTCGGCTTCTCGATCATCATCAGGCACGCGTCGATGACTTCGGCGAGGTTGTGCGGGGGGATGTTGGTGGCCATCCCGACCGCGATGCCGGACGAGCCATTGACGAGCAGGTTCGGGAACTTCGCGGGAAGGACCGACGGCTCGCGCTCGGTGCCGTCATAGTTCGGGACCCAGTCAACCGTCTCTTTCTCGATGTCGTCGCGGAGCAGCTCCTCAGCGAATCGGGTCAGCCTGACTTCGGTGTAGCGCATGGCCGCCGGCGGATCATCGTCCAGCGAGCCGAAGTTGCCCTGACCGTCGACCAGTTCGTAGCGCATGGAGAAGTCCTGCGCCATGCGGACGACGGCGTCGTAGATCGCGCTGTCGCCGTGCGGGTGGTACTTGCCCATCACATCGCCGACGATGCGCGCCGATTTCTTGTAGGCGCGGCCGGCGGTGTTCCCCTGTTCGTACATCCCGTACAGGATGCGGCGGTGAACGGGTTTCAGGCCGTCGCGGACATCGGGAAGCGCGCGGCCGATGATGACCGACATCGCATAGTCGAGATACGACTTGCGCATCTCGTCTTCGATGTTGACCGGCACGCGCTGATCGTTAAAGTTTTGGTAGTCGAAATCTGCCATGGCGTCGGTTCGTCTTCCTGACCCCGCGGAGCGGGGGAAGGATCTCGAGCTACGCAATTGGAGATCCTTCGCCGTTCTGCGCGGTCAGGATGACGCAATTCTCAGATATCTAGATTTTTCACTTCCAAAGCGTTTTTTTGAATGAAGTCGCGACGCGGATCGACCTGATCGCCCATCAGCGTCGTGAAGAGGTATTCGGCCTCGACGGCATCGGCGATGGTGACCTGCAGCAAGCGGCGGGTCAGCGGATTCATGGTGGTCTCCCACAACTGCTCCGGATTCATTTCGCCGAGGCCTTTGTAGCGCTGGATGCTGAGACCTTTTTCAGCGAGCTTGTACACGTGCGCCAGAACATCGTCGACGTTCGTCAACAGCGTCGTTTCATCAGCGTGCTTGACAGAATAAGGCGGCAACCCGAACGCCGACAGCGTTTCGTACGCTTTTGCCGTCTGCCGGAACTCGTACTGCGACAACAGCTCGTTGTCGATGATCGCTTTCTTTCCGGTGCCGTTGCTTCCGACGTTGAACTGAATCAACGGCGCCTCCGTCTCCGGATCGCTCATCTGACGCACATGTTCGAAGCCGGCCTTCTTGAGGGCTGCTTCCAGCGCTTTGCGTTTATCAGGATCCGCCAGCGCCGTACGATCGCTGAATCCCTCTGCGAACAAAACATCGAGCGCTTCTCGCGGGAACCCGCGTGCGTGAACCTTGCGTCCGTGGTTCTGGTACTCCTCCATGCGCTGCAGCATGGTGACCAGCGCCTCGCCTTTGATGGGCAGCCCGCCCTTGGGCGCGACTTCGACCGATTCCGCAACCCTGTTGAGGAGAAACCGCGTCTTTTCGCCCTCGTCTTTGAGGTAATTGTCTTTCTTGCCCTGCGAGATCTTGAACAGCGGCGGCTGCGCGATGAAGAGATGTCCGCGCTCGATCACTTCCTTCATCTGACGATAAAAGAAGGTCAGGATCAGCGTGCGGATGTGCGAGCCGTCGACGTCGGCGTCGGTCATGATGATGACCTTGTGGTAGCGCAGCTTGGTGAGGTCGAAGTCGTCGGTGCCGATGCCGGCGCCGAGCGCAGTGATCATCAGCCGGATTTCTTCCGACGACAGCATCTTGTCGAGCCGTGCTTTCTCGACGTTCAGGATCTTGCCCTTGAGCGGAAGAATGGCCTGGAAGCGGCGATCGCGTCCCTGCTTTGCCGAGCCGCCCGCCGAGTCACCCTCGACCAGGAAGATCTCGGACCATTTCGGATCGCGCTCCTGACAATCGGCGAGTTTTCCGGGAAGCGAGGCCGAGTCGAGTGCACCCTTGCGACGGGTCAGCTCACGCGCTTTTCGCGCTGCTTCGCGCGCTCGCGCGGCGTCGACGATTTTCTCGACGATTCGCCGCGCGTCGCGTGGAGTCTCCTCGAGATATTCACCCAGCCGCTGGTTGATCACCTGCTCGACCCACGTCTTCACGTGCGAAGAAACGAGCTTGTCCTTGGTCTGCGACGAGAATTTCGGATCGCGGATCTTGACCGAGATGACCGAGGTCAGACCTTCGCGGACGTCATCGCCTTCGATGGTCAGCTTGGCCTTGTCGAGAATGCCTTCGCGATTCGCGTAGCGGACGATGGTGCGCGTCAGGGCCGCTTTGAAGCCGATGAGGTGCGTGCCGCCGTCGGAATTCTTGATCGTGTTCGTGAAGGCGTACACGTTTTCGGTGTAGCCCTCGTTCCACTGCAGCGCGATCTCCACCCCCTCACCGTCTTTTTCGTCGCGAATGAAGATCGGCTCCTCGTGAATCGGCATCTTGTTCTTGTTGATGTCCTTCACGAACGAAACGATGCCGCCCTCGTAACGGAATTCGTGCTGTTTTTCGCTGCGCTCGTCGGTGATCGAGATGGTGACGCCGGAGTTGAGGAATGCCAGCTCGCGGAGGCGCTGCGAAAGCGTCTCGTAGTTCATCTCACTCACCGAAAAGATCTCGGGGTCGGCTTTGAAGGTCACATTCGTGCCGCGCTTGTTGGTCTTTTCCCCACGCTCGATCGACGCGAGCGGGACACCGCGCTCGTAACGCTGACGCCACACGAAGCCATCTCGGTGAATCTCGAGCTCCAGCCACTCGGACAGAAAATTGACAACCGATACGCCGACGCCATGGAGGCCTCCGGAGACCTTGTAGGAGTTGTTGTCGAACTTTCCGCCCGAGTGCAGCTCGGTCATGATGACCTCGGCTGCCGAGCGCCCTTCTTCCTTGTGCAGGTCCACCGGGATGCCGCGGCCGTTGTCCTCCACCGTCACCGAGTTGTCAGCGTGAATGGTGACCACCACGCGGTCCGCGAAGCCGGCCAGTGCCTCGTCGATGGAGTTGTCGACGACTTCGTACACCATGTGATGGAGTCCGCTGAGGTCGTCGGTATCGCCGATGTACATCCCCGGACGCTTGCGTACGGCCTCGAGTCCCCTGAGTACTTTGATGTCTTCTGCGGTGTAGTTTTCTGCCATCGACTGTCTTTCTAGCGGCTCTTTTTGGCTGGCTGAACCCGGTGGGATTTGTGAGTGGGTTGCACCGCGAAACGTAACGCTGAATTGTAGCGCGAAATTGCGTTTTTTCTCGGCATTTATGGGAAATCTTTAGCGGCTGCAACTCTCCCGTTTTCAATTGTTAAGCGCCGGTGCATACCGGCCTCCAGCGCGGCTAGAAATCGCTCCTTCGCAGAGGTCGCAAAAACCTGCGTTTTGGAGGGCAATCGCGACAATAATTTCTCCAAAATTTCAAGGTCGAGCTCGGAGTCGATGTCGTCCAGGAGAAAGATCGCCGGCTCGTCGAATTTCTCGCGAAAAAGCTCCAGTTTCGCGAACTTCAGGAACAAAACCACCATCTTCTGCTCGCCTGCGCTCGCGACTTCCGCGGCATTGCGGCCGTCGATCGTGAAGTCGAGGTTGTCGCGTTGGGGGCCGGAAAGACTCACGCGGGTGCGCAACTCTTCACGGCGTAGAGTGCGCAAATCGTCGACCCTGCTGGGCCGGTAATCGATGCGAAGTGTACGCAGGTGATAGCCGTGTTGGGCGACGATGGCATCGAACTTTCGCGCGAGCAGTTCCGTGTACGCCCCGCGGACTCGCTGAATCGTTCCGCCGGCGTCGGCGAACTCCGCGTCCCACGGATCGAGCGCCGCCGGCGTTGCAGATCCGCTCTGCAAAAGCGCATTGCGCTGTTTCAAAATTCGCGCGTAGCGATTGAGGGCTTCGAGATACGACGGTTCGATGCTGGCGATTCCGCGATCGAGAAATCGACGGCGCTCTTCCGGTGCGCCTCGAATGATCTCCAAACGTGCCGCGGAGAATGCGAAAACGGCCATTGCCGAGACGTAATTCGGCAAGGCGACGCGTTCTTCGTTGATCAACAGGACACGCCGCCGCTGCTCGCCCAGCTCGAGTCCGACCGATATCGTTTTTTCGACCTCCATTCTGCGCAAGGATCCCGCAACGTAGACGCTGCTCTCGCCGAAGCGGATCACGCTTGCCAGCCGTGGAGTGCGGAAGGATTTCGTGGTGGCCAGGAAGTAGATGGCCTCCAGAAGATTCGTCTTCCCCTGGCCGTTACGGCCGACCACCAGATTGGTGGCGGGGTGAAAATCGATCGGCGTGTCAGCGAGATTGCGGAAGTTCCGCGCGGTGATACGCGTCAGAAGCATTAGAGGACTGGGGAGTGAGGACTGAGGACTGAGTCCCGCCCGATCTGTTCAGTCCTCAGCACTCAGTCCTCAGCACTCAGTCCTGAGTTACGCCAGCCGCATCGGCATGACGACGTAAAGATACTCGTACGGCAGGTCTTCGCTCGACGTCGAGGGCTTGCCGATGCACTGGCTGTTTTCGTCCTTGAGGTCGAGACTCACCTGCGGCGTATCGACGGCGCTCAGAAAATCGGTGACGTACGCGGCGTTGAGTCCGACGAAGAAGGGATTGCCGGCGTAATCGATGGGAACGGTTTCGCGCGCGTCGCCGAGCTCGGGATTTGTCGACGAAACCGTGAGCTTGCCCGGCGCAAAGTCGAACCGTACCGCCCGCGTCCGCTCGTTGGCGACGAGGGAGATGCGGCGGATCGTCGATAGCAGGCGTTCGCGATCGACCATCACATGCCGATCGTTGTCGCGCGCGATGACTTCCATGTAGTTCGGAAAATTGACATCGATCATGCGCGCCAGCAGACGCCGATCGCCGGCGTCGAAGAAAAGATGATTCTCGGACACGCCAAACTTCACCGTGCCCTCCTCGCCTGCCTCGAGGCGGAGGATTTCCTCGAGCGCTTTTCGCGGGATCAGAATCGTCAGCTCGTGCCCTTTTCTCTTTCCGTTGCCTTGCGGGAAATTGATCAGCGCCATCCGATGACCATCGGTCGCGACCATCTCCATCTTCGAAGACTGCACCTTGAGCAACGCGCCGTTGAGCTGGAAGCGCGTCTCTTCATGCGTGATCGCAAAGCGCACCTTGGCAACCATGGTCTTCAGCTCGTCGAGCGGAACGGTGTACGACTCCGTCGCCGTCACCGTGGGCAGCGTCGGATAATCCTCGGCCGGCAACCCCAGGAGTCGGAACTTGGCCGTCCCCGACTCGATCAACATCTGGTTGTTCTCCTGCATCATCAAGCGCACATCTTCGTCGGGCAGTGAACGTACGATGTCGAAGAGCCGCTTGGCCTCGATCGTGACGCCGCCCGCTGTCGTGACCTTCGCCGGACACGAGCTCAAAATTGTGACGTCGAGATCTGTGGCAGCGATATGCAGCCGGCCGTCAGCCGCCTTGAGCAAGACATTCGACAGGATTGGAATGGTCGATCGCTTCTCCGCCACGCCTTGGCAAAGCTGCAGCTCTTTCTGAAGATCAACTTTAGCGACGGTCAGCTCCATGTCTCTATCCTTAGAAACCGAGTCTATCTAGTTTGTAGTGGTGATAGTAGGAGAGTGCGGAAATTCGACGATTGTTGTGCAAATTCTTCGAAAGTATAGCAGTCATGTCACGCGGACCTTGTGAGTTTCGCTGATGAAAAACACCGGAGAGGAGCTCGAATTTTCCGCAGGCTGGATCGGAAAGGCTCGAGTCGGAAGATCGTCCACAGGTTTTCGTGTGTTGTTTCCGCAACCTATCAGCGAAATTGTTTTCCCAGCATTTCGATCGTGCGAGCCAGATCGTTGTCGTCCTGTCGCATCTGATCGATCTTGTCGACGGAGTACATCACTGTCGAATGATGCTTGTCGTTGAAGAGCCGGCCGATCTCGGGATACGAGAGATCCGTCAGCTCCTTGCAGATGAACATGGCAACCTGGCGCGGAAAGGCGATCGTCCGAGCATTGGACTTTGATTTAAGATCGGAGACTTTCAATCCGTAGTGTGCGGCCACGACCTTGAGGATCTCCGGGCCGGTGATGGGCTTGTTTTCTTTGGTCAGGAGATCCTTGAGCGCTTCCTTGGCGAGGTCGATGCTGAGTCGATTGCCGGTCAGCGATGCGAAGGCCGTGACGCGATTGAGATGGCCTTCGAGCTCGCGGATGTTGGAGCGAACGCGCTCGGCGATGAACAGCGCGACTTCGTGCGGCAGATCGATTTTTTTCTCTTCCGCTTTTTTACGAAGGATCGCGACCTTGGTCTCGAGATCGGGCGGCTGGATGTCGGCGATCAGTCCCCACTCGAAGCGTGACCGAAGTCGTTCTTCAAGGGTCGGAATATCTTTCGGCGGCGCGTCGGACGTGAACACGATCTGCTTCTGCGCCTCGTAAAGCGCGTTAAAGGTGTGGAAGAACTCTTCCTGCGTCCGTTCCTTGCCGGCCAGGAACTGGATATCGTCGAGCAGCAGCGCGTCGACGGTTCGATAACGATCGCGGAACTGCTGCATCTTGTCGTAGCGGATGGAAGTGATCAGCTCGGTGACGAAAGAATCGGCCGACATGTACGTCACCTTGAGTCGGGGATTCGAGTCGCGAAGTTGCTGGCCGATCGCCTGGATCAGGTGCGTCTTGCCGAGTCCGGCGCCGCCGTAAATGAAGAGAGGATTGAACGAGCCGCTCGGATTTTCGGCGATGGAAACCGATGCGGCGTAGGCCAGCTGATTGGAGCTGCCCACCACGAACGCGTTGAAGCGATATCGCGGATTGAAGACCGAAGAGGGGATTTCGGTCGCACTGGGAGTGGGGATGGCCGACAGGTCGGCAATCGTGCCGGCGTCGGGGATGAAGTGCAGATTGAGCCTGTCCGTGGCAACCTCTCCGAGGATGCTGCGAAGCTGCTGGCCGTAGCGCTCGCGTATGGCATCCACAAATCGTTGGGAGGGAACGCTTACATCGACTGTATCGCCTTTTTGGGCCAGAAAGCGGGTTGGAGCGAACCAGGTGACATACTCTGTCCTTGCAATATCTTGCTCCAGCCGATCGAGAACCTGCTTCCAGATGTTCATCGAGTGGGGACGATCTAACCTTCTGAAAATCCACAACTTTTCCACAACTGTGGAAAACCTCAGCCTGTGGAAAACGGGGGCGAGTCTAGCACAAAAAGAAAATATGCAACCCCTAAAAAACGTCATCCAAAGCAGAGTGAATCGGAATAGGGTTCGCACGGCTCACGTTGAGCGGCTTGCTCCGGATGCGGAGGTTTGACGCTGCCGCGAGCGGTCACTATACTCACCGCTTTCTTTTCAGAGGGTTGACAGAACATGAAGCGCACGTTCCAGCCGAATAACCGCCGCCGCAAGCGGACCCACGGCTTTTTGGTCCGCATGCGACGCAAGGACGGTCAGGCGGTGCTTTCACGCCGTCGCCGCAAAGGCCGCAAGCGTCTCGCTGTCTAGCCAATCGCAGTCCGAAGCTCTTCCAAAACGGAAGAGACTGGCGAAACGGCGCGAGTTTCTTCACGTATATGAAACCGGCCGCAAGCTCTTTTCCCGTTACTGTGTCGTGTTCTTCGCCGCCAACGATCTCGAGTTTTCCCGTGTTGGCGTCACTGTCACGAAGAAATTAGGAAAGGCGAACGTCCGCAACCGATTGAAGCGTTGGACGCGGGAGGTTTACCGCCGACAGCGCGGACCGCTCGAATTTGATCGAAGCGCCTTGGATCTCGTCATCAACGTCAAGTCTGACGCCGCCTCCGCGGCGTTCTGCGATTTCAGCACCGATCTCGAGCGCGTCCTCGGCAAGATCGCGGCCGGAGATGCGCGCTGAGGCGCCTGCGATGCGAGCGGTCGCCCTGGCGCTTCTTCGCGGTTACAAGCGATTCGTTTCGCCGCTTCTCCCACCCATGTGCCGCTTCGAGCCGACCTGCTCGGTGTATATGACGCAGGCGATCAAGAGGTACGGCCTGATGCGGGGCGGGTGGCTGGGGGTGCGGCGGCTTTTCCGATGTCACCCGCTGAATCCTGGAGGTTGGGACCCCATTCCCTGAAATGGAAAAACGGATTTTTCTCGCAGTTCTGATTTCAATTGCCTTCCTGTGGCTCTGGGCTGCGCTCGCGCCGAAGCTTTTTCCAAATCTCGTGAAGCCGAAGCCCGGCGTCACATCACCGAAGCCGGCCACTCCAAGCACGACCACGACCACCACCACCACCACCAAAACCACCTCGGTGACGCCGCATCCTGTGGCGGCTCCACGCAGCGTCGAGCCGACGCCTGTTAGGCCAGTTTCGGCGGAGTCGATTACCTATACCATCATCGACACCAAGGAGTACACCGCGCGATTCTCGAATCGCGGCGCGGTCCTGGTGTCCTTTCAGCTCAACAACTACAAGACGAAGGACGGGCACTTTGTCGAGCTCGTGAAATCTCGCGACCTTTCGCGCACCGATTTCCCGTTCTCGATCGAGGCGCGCGACGGCGCCCTCGCCAATCGCCTCAACACCGCGCTGTACGCGCTGAACAAACGCGTCGATCGCGGCGAGACGATTTTCGAATATCGCTACGCTGACGCGGATGGAGTCGCCGCCACCAAGACTTTTCGCTTCAACGGCGAGTACCTCTTCAACTTCTCGATGGCCGTTTCCCCACCCACGCCGTATCGTGTCGTGATCGGTCCCGGCATTCGCAACCTCGAACCGGACGAGAAAGACAGTCAGTTCACGATCACCGGAAATGGCGTCGCGCAGATCAATGACGACCTGAAGACCATTCGCCGCGAAAAGGCAGGAAATCTCACCACCTGGGATTCGGCGCAATTCGTCGGCGTGGAAGACAACTACTTTCTGGCCGTTCTCCGGCCCGAGAAATCAGGCGGCGCTCTGCTGCGCGCTGTCGATTTCGGCGCCGGAAAAGACAAACGCCGCGAGATTTACGCCGCCCTCAACGCCGCCCCCGATGCAATAGTCAGCGGCGCCGCATTTTTCGGCCCGAAGGAAACGACGCTGCTCGATCGCTACGGATTCGAGCGGACGCTGCAGTACGGCACCTTCGGAATCATCGCGCGCTTCTTCCTGATCGTCCTGAACTGGATCAACAAATACACCCACAACTACGGGTGGGCAATCATCGTGCTGACGATCCTCATCAAGATCGTGCTCTATCCGCTGCAGCACAAGTGGATGATGTCGATGAAGAAGCTGCAGAAGGTGCAGCCCAAGATGGAAGCGATCAAGGCGCGCTACCGCAAGCACCGCACCGACCCCGAGCAACGCCAGAAGATGAATCAGGACATGATGAAGCTGTATCAGCAGGAGGGCATCAACCCCGCCGGCGGCTGCCTTCCCATGGTGATCCAGTTCCCGATCTTCGTAGGCTTCTATAATTTGTTGTCGCACGCCATCGAGCTGCGAGGCGCGCCATTCATTCTGTGGATTCACGATCTCTCGGCGAAAGACCCCACCTACGTCCTGCCGATCCTGATGACGGCCGCCATGTTCGTGCAGCAATTCATCACGCCGACCACCGCCGATCCGACGCAACGGCGGATGTTTCTGATCATGCCCATCGTCTTCGGCTGGATTTTCAAAGAGTTTCCGAGCGGCCTGGTCTTGTACTGGCTCGTGCAGAACATCTTGACGATCGTTCAGCAATTGATCATGAATAGGTACTGGAAAGATCATCCTGCCGAGCTGCAGACCGCCTGATGGAAGGATCAACCATGGCGCAGCGATTCGAAGGAAAGAATCTGGAGGAGGCGCTCAACAGCGCTGCCGAGACATTCGGCGTGCAGCGCTTCCAGCTCACCTATCACGTCCTTCTCGAGAAACGCGGATTCCTCGGCGGCATGAAACGCGTCGTGATTGAGGCCGAGATCAATACCGAGGCGCCGCAGCCGGCGGAGGAGCCGGCGACCGCGGCGGGTGAGCGACCGCGCCGGGAGCGCTCGCGCGGCGGGCGGCATCGCGATCGCGGTGAGCGGCGGGGCAACGAGCGGCGCGATCGACATGGGCGAAGTCCCGAACCTCGCCAGGAACAGGACTTCACGCCCATCGAGATTCCGGATCAGGGACCGGAGTCGACCAACGCCGAGATGGTTCGGGGATGGTTCGAGCACGTGATCTCGCTCACCAAGCTGAGTCTCGAGCTTCGGACCGAAGAGAACGATACTCAGGTGATCGTCCGACTGTATGGCCGCGACGCGCGGCGTCTGACCGACGGCCACGGCGAAGTGATCGACGCACTGCAGGTGTTGGCGAACAAGGCCTTCGTCGGCCGCAAGATCGAGAAAGAGATCGAAGTCGATTGCCAGGAATTCAAGGGCAAGCGCACGGAAGAGCTCGAGCAGAAGGCCCGCGAAGTCGCCGATCGCGTCCGCCGCGATGGGCGCGAGCAGCTTCTTCCCGCCATGACGCCGATCGAGCGTCGCATCGTGCATCTGGCGCTGCAGGATGACCCGGAAGTCGTGACCACCTCGCGAGGCGACGGCTTCTACAAGCGGGTCGCGATCGTCCCCCGCTCCTCGCAGGAGCCGCAGGAGCAAACCACAGCGGGATCGTGACCGCTCCGGCGATCGACACGATCGTCGCGCCGGCAACTCCGGTTGGCCGAAGCGCTCTGGCGATCGTGCGCATCGACGGGCCGCGCAGCGCCGCCATCCTCTCGCAGCTCGCTTCAGTATCGCCTGAACCGCGCATCGCGACGCTGGTCCAAATCAGTCACGATAGTCAACTAGTTGACCAATGCATCGCCACGCGCTACCAGGCGCCGCACTCGTTCACCGGCAACGATCTGGTCGAGCTCACGCTTCATGGCAGCGCCGTAGTCGTCCAGAGCGTCATCCGGGCCGCCGTCGATCTCGGAGCGCGGCTGGCCGAGCCGGGCGAGTTCACCGAGCGCGCAGTTCTCAACGGCAAGCTCGATCTGGTGCAGGCGGAATCCATCGCCGATCTGATCAATGCCAGGACCACGCTGCAGGCGAATCTCTCGCTGGCCAATCTGGAGGGATCGTTGAGTCGGAAAGCGACCGCGATCCGCGAGGCGCTGTTGCACGTCATCTCGCGACTGGAAGCGGCGCTCGATTTTTCGGAAGAAGGCTACCAGTTCATTCAGCGCGGCGAAGCGCGATCCATTCTTGAAAGCGCCATCCGCGATGCGGAGAGTCTGCTGGACACTTATCGCCGCGGCCGCGCTACTCGCGAAGGTCTCAGCGCCGTGATCCTCGGCCGGCCCAACGCCGGGAAGTCGACGCTGCTCAACCGTCTGGTGGGGACCGATCGTGCGATCGTCACGCCGATTCCCGGAACGACGCGCGATATCGTGCGCGAAACGATCGAATTCGGCGGATTGCCGGTGACGCTCAGCGACACCGCCGGTCTGCGCGACAGCTCCGATGCCGTCGAGTCGATCGGAGTCGAGCGGGCGCGGCGGGCGGCGGAGCAGAGCGACGTGATTCTTTATCTGGTCGACGCGGCGGCAGGCATGACGCAAGAGGATCGACGCGAACTGGAACGATGGCCGGATGCATGGGTGGTTTACAGCAAAGTCGATTTGGCGGCCGCGCCGGTCGGCGCGCTCGGCATCAGCGTGGTAAGCGAGCACGGCATCGATCAACTCCTCGCGAAGCTGGACGATCTTGTGCGCGAGCGCTTCGTCGCGCCGGAGGGAAGCCTGGTCAACGAGCGGCAGCGACAGGCGGTGGCCGAGTGCGTCGAGGCCTTGCGCGCGGCGGTGGCGTCGATCGACGCCGGTCACGAGGAGCAGATCATCCTAGTCGATCTCTACCGGGCCGCGACGGCGCTGGGATTGCTGACCGGCGTCATCACGCGCGAAGAAATCTTCGACGAGATCTTCTCAAAATTTTGTATCGGAAAGTGACGGCCGCCGTAGCGGCCGTCATCCTGAAGCGGCGAGCCATCAGCGAGCCGCGAAGGATCTCAAGGCGTGGACGAGATTCTTCGCTCCGCTCAGAATGACGCCGGCGTTAGAGTTGTTCCACGTGGAACCATGACGCGCGACTTCGATGTCATCGTGATCGGCGGCGGCCACGCGGGGGCCGAGGCGGCCAGGGTGTGTGCGCGGGGGGGAGTGCGCGTCGCGATGGTGACGATGCTCCGCGACGCCATCGGCCGCATGTCGTGCAATCCCGCCATCGGCGGTCTGGCCAAGGGCAACCTGGTCAAAGAAATCGACGCCCTCGGCGGTTTGATGGGCGAGGCCACCGATCGCGCCGCCATCCAGTACAAAGTCCTCAATCGATCGAAGGGCCCGGCGGTCCAGGGACCGCGCGCGCAATGCGATCGCGAGCTGTACGCCAAGGCGGTCCGGGACATCCTGGAGGCCGAAACGAACCTGGCCATCATCGAGGGAGCGGTGGGTCGGCTGGAGCCGGGAAGCGTCGCGCTCGCGGACGGAACTGCGCTCCACGCGCGAGCCATCGTCGTCACGACCGGAACCTTCCTCCGCGCGCTCATGCATTCGGGCGAAGTGAAGACCGTCGGAGGCCGCTTCGGCGAGCCATCGGCCGAGACGCTTTCCGACTCGCTGCGCGCGCTCGGCCTTCGCCTGGGCCGTCTGAAGACCGGCACACCTCCGCGGATCGCGAAGGACTCCGTCGATTTCTCGAAGCTCGAGCCCGCGCCGGGCGACGATGTCCCGCGGCCGTTCTCGATTCTCACCGATGGCATCGCCCTGCCGCAGGTGCTTTGTCATCTGACCTGGACCAGTGGCCAGGCACATGAGCTGATTCGCTCGAATCTCCATCGCGCGCCGATGTACTCGGGACAGATCAAGGCGACCGGCCCGCGCTACTGCCCATCCATAGAAGACAAGGTCGTGCGCTTCGCCGACAAGCCGCGGCATCAGGTGTTCGTCGAGCCGGAAGGGCTGGAACATCCGTGGTTGTATCTGAACGGGATTTCGACATCGCTTCCGCCGGACGTGCAGGAAGGCGTCGTGCATTCATTGCCCGGTTTCGAAACCGCCGTCATCGCCCGCTACGGTTACGCGGTGGAGTACGACTTCGTGAATCCGCAGCAGCTCGAGCCGACGCTCGAGGTCCGTGGAGTCGACGGACTCTTTCTGGCGGGACAGATCAACGGAACGTCGGGTTACGAAGAAGCGGCAGCGCAAGGCTTGATGGCCGGCATCAACGCGCTTCAGTACGTTCGCGGCGGCGAGCCGGTCATCCTCGGTCGCGATCAGGCTTACAGCGGCGTCATGATCGATGACCTGGTCACCCTCGGTACCGAAGAGCCGTATCGAATGTTCACCTCACGCGCCGAGCACCGCCTGCTCCTCGGATGCGACTCGGTCTACGAGCGACTCGCTCCCATTGCGACCCGACTCGAAATCCTCGATGACGAGCGTAAGCGACGGATCGATGGGCGAGTCGACCGCATGCGCGCCGCCAGGCGACTGGCCGAGAGCACGACGCTCGGTCAGTTGATGCGCCGTCACGACGTCGATATCAATTCTTTCGCCGAGAAGCTTCCTGATTTGACCGAGGAAGAGCTGGAGGGAGTGGTCAGTGAGCTTCGCTACGCGGGATACATCGCGCGTCAGGAGCGCGAAGCCGCACGCATCGCCCAGGACGAAGGACTGCGAATCCCGAGGGAGATGTCGTACTCGCTTCCGGGACTCTCTCGCGAGATGGTGGAGAAACTTTCGTTCGTGCGACCGGTTTCGCTCGGACAGGCGAGCCGCATCTCGGGTGTGACGCCTGCCGCGATCTCGATTTTGCGCTTGCATCTGCGGCGCGCTTCATGACCGACGAGCGCCTCGAAACCTACAGGCGCGGGCTCCTCGCGTGGAACGCGAAGATCAACCTGATCGGCCCGGAAGCGAAGGCCAATCTCGAGGACCACATCGCCGAAGCGCTTGAAGCCGCCCAGATTCTCCTGCCGGCGGGGGACGTTCTGGACTTCGGAAGTGGGGGCGGATTGCCGGCGATTCCGATGGCGCTGGCCTCGCCGAACGCCCGCTTCCACCTCGTCGAAGCCGATCAGAAAAAGTGGGCTTTTCTCAAGCACGTTGTACGCGAATGTCGATTGAACTCCGTGGTTTACGGTGATAGGCTCGATCGCGCTCTGACGCGATTTCCCTCTGATCTGCGGTTCTCGCTCGTCATATCGCGCGCTGTCGGCAATCCAAAGGAATGGTTGCCCTCGCTTGTGCCGTGGATGGCCGCGGAAGCGCGCGCCGCGCTCTTCCAAAGCGCGCCCGACAGCCCGGCAATACACCACTTCCGGAAACAGACGGCGTACCCTCTGCGCCGCGGCTTCCTGGTGGTGTTCCACGTGGAACAGGCATGAGGCGAATCGTCGCGCTCGCGAATCAGAAGGGCGGCGTCGGCAAAACCACCACCGCCATCAACCTCGGCGCCTCGCTGGCGGCCTGCGAGCGGAAAGTGCTGCTCATCGACCTCGACCCGCAGGCGAACGCGACCTCAGGCATCGGGTTGCCGAAGAACGAGCCCGATTCGATGTACGCCGTGCTCCTCGACGGCATTTCACTCCGCAGCGTCATCAGACCGACCGAGCTGCCGACGCTGAGCCTGGCGCCATCCTCTGTCGATCTGGTCGGTGCAGAGCTCGAGCTCGGAGGCGCTGAGCAGCGAGAATTTCGACTGAAGAAAGCGATCAGCGACCTCGCGAACGATTACGACTACGTGCTGATCGATTCGCCCCCCTCGCTTGGCCTGCTGACGATTAACGGCCTGACAGCGGCCGACTCCGTCCTGGTGCCGATGCAGTGTGAATACTTCGCCATGGAGGGCATTTCGCAGCTTCTGACCACCATCGATCGCGTCCGCGACTTGCTCAATCCCGACCTCGAGATCGAGGGCATCGTGCTGACGATGTACGACGACCGCATGAACCTGGCGCGCCAGGTCGCCCACGAAGTCCGCAGCCATTTCGGCGAGAAGGTCTACCGAACGCTGATCCCGCGAAACGTTCGTCTCGGCGAAGCTCCGTCGTTCGGCAAACCGATTATCCTTTACGACATCCGTTCGCGCGGAAGCGAAGCCTACGTCAGCCTTGCCAGGGAATTCATCCAGCGCGCGGAACATGTCATCGCATGAATCAGAAAAAAGCACTCGGCCGGGGACTCAGCGCGCTGCTCCCGCAGAAAACCGAGCCGGCAGTGGCACTGGCGCAGATTCCCCTCGACCGCATCGCGCTGAACCCCTACCAGCCGCGAAAAGCATTCGATGAAAAAGCGATCGACGAACTGACCCGCAGCGTGCGCGAGCACGGGATCGTGCAGCCCGTGGTCGTCTCGCGGACCAGCGACAACCGATTTCGACTGATCGCCGGGGAGCGGCGTTTTCGCGCCGCCCAAAGAGCCGGCCTCCCGAGCGTTCCGGCAGTAATTAAGGATCTCCTCCAAGAAAGCGACGCCCTGCAGATCGCGCTCATCGAGAACATCCAGCGCGAGGATCTCAACCCGATCGAGGAGGCCAACGCGTATCACCAGCTCCACGACGATTTCGGCCTGACACAGGAAGAGATCTCGAAACGCGTTGGCAAAGAACGATCGACCGTTGCAAACTTTCTACGCTTGTTGAAATTGCCTGAACCTGTAAAGAAGCTTCTGGCCTCGGGCGAGCTGTCGATGGGACACGCGCGCGCGTTGCTGTCGCTCGATTCGCCGAAGAAGCAGGAGCAGCTTGCCGGCCGGATCGTTCGAAGCAGCTTGAATGTCCGGCAGGCGGAGGTCCTGGCGTCGGGACCGGCGAAGAAAAAGAAACGTGAGAAGCCGAAAGACGTCTTTACTCGCGATGCCGAGGAGAAGTTGACGAAATCGCTGCGGACGAAGGTCGAGATCGACCGCCGCCGGCGCGGCGGGGTGATTCACATTCGCTTCGCAAGCGAGGATGATTTGATGCGCATCTTTGATGATTTGACCGGGAGGCGACGATGAAAGGCAAAGGCAACGGGGAGCTCAACGGATTTCTAGACAGCGGCGCGTCCTTCAAGGGCGAGCTGGAGTTCGAAGACACGATGCGGATCGACGGCCGCTTCAACGGCAAGATCGTGTCGAAGAACGAATTGATCGTCGGCGAGAGCGCCACCATCGAAGGCGACATCCTCGTCGGGCGGATTGCCATCAGCGGAACGGTGATCGGAAAGATCGTGGCATCGCAACGCGTGGAGATCCATCGCAATGGAAAGGTCTACAGCGACATCGACACGCCGGCACTCGTCATCGAAGAAGGCGCCATCTTCCAGGGCAACTGCGTCATGGGCGACAAGAAGGGCGCCAGCGTGACGAACATCGCCGCAAAGGCATAGTCACTTCGGCGGAAATTGAAACCAGGTCGGGCGCAGCAGCCATGTGCCCCACACCGCCGCGCTGATCCCGGCCAGCCAGAGAAAGATCACCGCGATCCGCTCGCCGACCGGAACGGCAGCGCGCTCCAGCACAAACGTTCCGGCCGCATAATCGCCCAGCCGCCGGCGTCCGCGCGAAAACAGCGCGACGAAAAATCCGATCACGTAAAACGGAAGCGCGTCCAGCAGCCGAAACGCATTGCGGATGGCAGCCGGACCGAGGCCCGGTTTGAGGCCGCCCTGGCGCGTGACGTGAACGCCGATGATCGCCTTTCCCATCGTCGCGCCGAATGCGCCTTCCTGCAGCCAGTGGTAGATGAAGGCGATCACGATCACGATGCCTGCGCTGACGGCGGTTAACGTCAACGTCGAATGCGAATCGAGAACCGTCGGCCAGCGCGATAACACCGCCGCCGCCACTACCAGCACAATCGCGCTGATGAACATGGTGTCGAGAATCAACGCGATGAGACGATCGCCGAGGCGGGCTGCATTGCTATCGGAGGAGGTTGCGGCTCGAGCCTTGCCCGATTTCGGTCGATTGGATTGTGGCGTCGAGGGTGAGAGATCGACCAGAAGCGATGAGGGCAGCCGCTTCCCGCAGACAAAACATTCCCCTTTGTCGTCTTCGTTCTTTACGCCACAGGAGGGGCAATACATTCGGTCTCAGTCCGTTAGAGCCGAATATTATGACTCGACCTCAGTCGAAAATGTGAAACCGATCACAACCAGCCGCGCGTTCGTGCGATGAGTACGATCGCTTCAGGAATCGTGTACTGGTCTTCGGGTCCGAGCGCGTCTTCCCACTGCAGATCCCACGCGGCCTGCACGCACTCTTCCTCGGTCGCCTTCGTGAAATTCAATTCGCAGACGTCACCGAGGTAGCGATCGCGGTCGCGCAAGGGAAGGCCGAATGTTCGGCAGACGAGCGGTCGATGCTCGTAGATCATGCATTCGCCGGCGTCGTTCAAGTTCGGGCATGGCGTCGATGCCGTGCGGTCAAAGAAACTTTGCTTCTCGATCGGTGAGCACTCGCGAAGCCGCGGATGCTGCGACGTCGCGAGGATCTCGACCGCCCTCCGCACGATCATCCGGCGCCGCTTGGGATGGACTTTCGCCAGCCCTTTCGCGATTACCGGAATGTCGGCCGCTCCGATCTCGAACAGGCCGTAACAACATAGTGAGCATCCGCGTCCGCACTGCAAATTCTGCGGTTGGGCGGCCATGACCGATTGAAAAAACCGGTCGGCGTGCGCGAGGATGTTCTTGTAGGACATCTTTCGCTTATGGTATACAGCGGCGGCCTCGGGAAAGGGCGTTCGGTCGGCCTGCCGCTCAGGTTTCCCGGTTCCAAAAAGCTATGCAAATCAACCTGATGCCCGACCTTTCTCTACTCGCAGTGATGGTCATCTTCATCCTCGAGTACATCATCGTCAGGCGTTTCTTTTTGAAGCCGATCAATGACGTCCTCGAGTCGCGCCAGTCCGAGGCCCGCTCGGCGCAAGAGACTTACGAGCAATCGTTGAGCCGGTTCAACGACGCAACCAATCGAATCGAGCAACGACTCCACGAGGCCAAGCGCGACGCCGCGCAGCTTCGCGATCAATTCCGCTCAGAGGCCGGCGCGCATCGGCAATCATTGGTGGAGCGAACAACTGCCGAAGCGCGAAAGCTGGTCACTGAAGCGGAACAGCGACTGATGCGCGATGTGAAGGAAGCGCGCGACAAAATCGTGCGCGACGTCGAATCGCTCGCTCGCCTGGCGGCCGAGCGCCTCCTGGGGAGGTCGTTGTGAAAGTTGCCGTCATCGCCTTGCTGGTGGTGTTGTGCGTGGTGCCGATTTTCGCGCAAGGCGAGGGGCATGGTGCCGAGCACGAGACCTCGAAATTTCTCGGCATCCCGTCGTGGATCTGGAAGTTTGTCAACATGATCGCTTTTCTCGGCGTTCTGGGCTGGTTCATCGGCAAGCCGATCAAGAACGCGCTGGCCGCGCGCAATGAGCAGGTGAAGCGCGAGGCCGAAGAGGCGCGCGAACGCCGCGCCAAAGCGGATCAGATGGCGGCCGACATCCAGGCCCGCCTAACACAGCTCGAAGATGACGTGCGTCAGATTCGCGAGCGCGCACAAAGCGAGGGTGAGCGTCAAAAGCGGGAGCTGATCGCGGCCGCGGAAGCGGAGGCCCAAAAGATTCTCGCCGGCGCGCGCGGCGAAGTCGACAATCGCCTCAAGCATGCACGGCATGAGCTGACCGAATACGCCGGGCAGCTGGCCAGCGAGCGCGCCGAACAGATCCTGCGCGAGAAGACCACCGACGCCGACCGCCAGAAACTCTTCCGCGATAGCCTCAAGCAGGTCGAGGAGGCGCAATCGTGATCCGCCGCTTCGCACGGCCCTACGCGCGCGCCATTATGGATGTCGTCGCTTCCCCCGAAAAAGCGAACGCGCTCCGATTCGAGCTGGCGCGCTTCGACGCCATGCGCAAGGCCTCGACGGAATTGCACGAGCTCTACGCCAATCCGGGCATCGAATACGCGCACAAGTCCCAAATCACCGCAACGATCGCAAAACGGCTCGGTCTCTCCGCGATGGCGGTCAAAGTTCTCGACGTGCTCACGCGCAATCGACGGATGAACGATCTCGACGCGGTGGTGGAAGCGCTGGCCGAGATGATCCGACAGGCCACCGACACCGTGGCGGCCGAAGTCCGGTCGGCGAAGCCCTTGAGCGATCAGGAACAGGCTGAGCTTCGGCGAACCCTGGAAAAAAAGGCGGGCCGCAAAGTCGAATTGTCGATCACGACCGATCCGGAGCTGATCGGCGGGTTCGTGGCCAAGATGGGCAGCGAAGTCTTCGATGCATCCGTTTCCGGAAAGATAGAGAAATTTCGTGAGTCATTAGGATAACAGATTATGGCGACTGATTTAAGGGCTGAAGAAATCACCGAGATCATCCGTCAGCAACTCACCGGCATCGGCAAAGGCGTCGATGTGGCCGAAGTCGGGACGGTGGTCTCGGTCGGCGACGGTATCGCGCGCGTGTACGGTCTCGATCGCGTCATGGCCGGCGAGCTCGTGCAGTTTCCGCACGACATCGTGGGCCTGGCGCTCAACCTCGAGGAGGACAATGTCGGCGTCGTTCTCCTCGGCGAAGCGGCCTTGATCAAGGAAGGCGACGAAGTTCGCCGCACCGGCAAGATCATGTCGGTGCCGGTTGGTCCGAATGTGGTCGGCCGGGTCGTCAATCCTCTCGGCGTTCCCATCGACGGGAAAGGACCGATTCAGGCCGCCGAGTATTACGGTATCGAGCGCATCGCGCCGGGCGTGGTCGACCGCAAGCCGGTGAAGGAGCCGCTGCAGACGGGACTCAAAGCGATCGACTCGATGATTCCGATCGGACGCGGGCAACGCGAGCTGATCATCGGCGATCGGCAGACGGGGAAGACGGCCATCGCCATCGACACGATCATCAATCAGAAGGGTCAGGGCGTCATCTGCATCTACGTTGCCATCGGTCAGAAAAAGTCGACAGTTGCGCAGGTCGTCAAAACGCTCGAGAACTACGGCGCCATGGATCACACCATCGTGGTCAGCGCCTCGGCCTCGGAACCCGCGCCGCTGCAGTACCTCGCGCCCTACGGCGGATGCGCGATGGGCGAGTACTTCCTGTACAACAAGCAACACGCGCTGTGCATCTATGACGATCTTTCCAAGCACGCGCAGGCGTATCGCGAGATCTCGCTGCTTCTCCGCCGCCCGCCCGGCCGCGAGGCGTATCCGGGCGACGTTTTCTATCTGCACTCGAGACTCCTGGAACGCGCAGCGAAACTGAGCGATGAGAAGGGCGGCGGTTCGCTGACCGCGCTTCCCGTGATCGAAACGCAGGCCGGCGACGTCTCGGCCTACATTCCGACCAACGTCATTTCGATCACCGACGGTCAGATCTACCTGGAGACCGATCTTTTTCACTCCGGCGTCAGGCCGGCCGTCAACGTCGGCATCTCGGTGTCGCGCGTGGGCGGGTCGGCGCAGATCCGCGCCATGCGCGCGGTCGCCGGAACGCTGCGACTGGATCTCGCGCAATACCGCGAGCTGGCTGCCTTCGCGCAGTTCGGCTCGGACCTCGACAGAGTCACGCAGCAGCAGCTCAATCGCGGCCGTCGGCTGGTCGAGATCCTGAAGCAGGGGCAGTATCAGCCCATGCGCGTCGGTCTCCAGGTCACGTCGGTGTATGCCGGCACGCAGGGCTTCCTCGACAACCTGCAGGTCGATGCCATCCGCGAATTCGAGGTGGCCATGCATCAATGGCTGCTCGATTTCCGCGCCGACCTGATCGGTCGCATCGAGAAGGCTCCGAAGTTCGACGAGGCGCTCGGCAATGACCTGAAAGCGGCCATCACCGAATTCAAGAACGAGTATGTCAAGGATCGCGCGGACGTCGTAGCGGCGTAATGGCAAACACGATCGACATCCGACGCCGGATCCGCAGCGTCAAGAACACGCAGCAGATCACCAAGGCCATGAAGATGGTCGCGGCGGCGAAGCTGCGGCGGGCGCAGGAGCGCATGTTCGCAGCGCGTCCCTATGCCGCAGCGCTCCGCGAAGTTCTTTCGTCGGTCGCGACGCGCGTCGAAGAGCTCGAGCATCCACTGCTCCGCGCCCACGAGCCTGAGCGCAACGTGCTCCTGGTAGTCGTCACGGCCGACAAAGGCCTCGCCGGCGCGTTCAACTCCAACGTGATTCGTGCCGCGACCAATGCAATTCGAGAAAAGAACTGGCAATCGATGCAGATCGTGCCCATCGGTCGGAAGGCCAATGACTTTTTCAAGCGACGCACCATCCCCATTCGCCGCGAAGCCGTGCACACCATTCAAGCCTTGTCGCTGAAGACGGCGCAGGAAATCGCGAAGACGCTGATCGACGATTTCATCACCGAGAAAGTCGACGGCGTTTACGTCGCCTACAACGAATTCAAATCGATCATCGCGCAGCGGGTCCGACTGGAGAGGCTCCTGCCCATCGAGCGTGCGTGGGACGAGGTCGGCACGGAGGTCGATTACCTGTACGAGCCGGCGCCGCACGTGATTCTCAGCGAGCTTCTGCCGAAGCACATCGAGTTTCAGCTCTACCGAATCCTGCTCGAGTCGGCGGCCGCCGAGCAGGGGGCGCGCATGACAGCCATGGAAGCGGCCACCAAAAATGCCTCGGACATGATCGCGCATCTGACGCTCACCTATAACCGCATCCGCCAGGCGTCGATCACGAAGGAGATCATCGAGATTGTCAGCGGCGCGGCCGCACAGGAAGGATAGCGGAGTCTCAGGGTTGCGCGGTCTCGCAGTGCAGCACCGCGAGACCTCGAAACCGCGAGACCACGCAACTACGGAGAAGACATGGCAGAGCAAAAAGTCGGGAAAGTGATTCAGGTCATCGGCCCGGCGGTCGACGTCGAATTCGAAGAGGGACATCTTCCGGCGATCTACAACGCCGTCCGCATCGTCGACAAGGGCGAGCTCGGGAAAGTTCCGATCGACGTCGTGGTCGAAGTTGCCAATCACATCGGCGAGAACCAGGTGCGCTGCATCGCCATGAAGCCGACCGACGGCATGGTTCGCGGCATGAAGGCCATCGACAGCGGCGCGCCCATCTCTGTCCCGGTTGGCGAGCAGACCCTCGGTCGCATCCTCAACGTCCTCGGCGAGCCGGTCGACAACAAAGGCCCCGTGAAGGCGAAAGAACGATGGCCGATCCATCGCGAGCCGCCCAAGTTCGAAGAGCAGTCCACCGAAATCGAGATGTTCGAGACTGGCATCAAGGTCATCGATCTTCTCGAGCCCTACACCAAGGGCGGCAAGACGGGATTGTTCGGCGGCGCCGGAGTCGGCAAGACAGTTCTGATTCAGGAGCTGATCAACAACGTCGCCAAAGCGCACGGCGGATTCTCGGTCTTCGCGGGCGTGGGCGAGCGCACGCGTGAAGGCAACGACCTCTGGCTCGAGTTCGCGGAGAGCGGCGTCATCGTGCCCGGCGACCCGTCGAAGTCGAAGGCGGCGCTGATCTACGGTCAGATGACCGAGCCTCCTGGCGCGCGGCTGCGCGTCGGACTGACCGGACTGACGGTGGCGGAATACTTCCGCGACGCCGAAGGTCGCGACGTGCTCCTCTTCATCGACAACATCTTCCGATTCACACAGGCGGGCTCCGAAGTTTCGGCGCTGTTAGGCCGGATGCCGAGCGCAGTCGGATATCAGCCCAACCTGGCCACCGAAATGGGCGAGCTGCAGGAGCGGATCACTTCCACCAAGCGCGGCTCGATCACTTCGGTGCAGGCGATCTACGTTCCTGCCGATGACCTGACCGATCCCGCCCCGGCGACCGCCTTCGCGCATCTGGACGCCACGTCCGTCCTTTCGCGCCAGATCGCGGAGCTCGGCATCTATCCGGCCGTCGATCCGCTCGCCTCGACGTCGCGCATTCTCGATCCGCGCATCGTCGGCGATGATCACTACAACGCTGCGCGCGCGGTGCAGGCAGTGTTGCAGAAATACAAGGACCTCCAGGACATCATCGCGATCCTGGGGATCGACGAGCTGTCCGAGGACGACAAGATCGTGGTCGGACGCGCCCGCCGCATTCAGCGCTTCCTCTCGCAGCCCTTCTTCGTGGCGCAGCAGTTCACGGGACTCGAAGGCAAGTACGTCAAGATCGCCGACACCATTCGCGGCTTCAAGGAAATCGTCGAAGGAAAGCACGACGAGCTGCCGGAGCAGGCATTCTTCAACGTCGGCACCATCGAAGAGGCCGTCGCGAAGGCCGAGCAGATTCAGAAGCAGGCGGCCTGATCGATGCCGGATCTACCGACCAAGTTCTACCTGACCGTGGTCACGCGCGAGCGCAAGATCGTCGAGACCGATGCGGTGGAGCTGGTGTTGCCGGCCTACGACGGCGAGATCGGCGTATTGCCCGGACACACGCCGCTGCTGGCGCTTCTCAAAGTCGGGATCATGCGATATCGCACCAATGGCGAGTCGCAGAGCCTGGTGTTGTCGTGGGGCTTCGCGGAGATTCTGCCGGAGCGCGTGATCGTGATGGCCGAGACCGCTCGGCTGCCGCAGGAAATTGATCCGACGCTGGCCGAGGCGGAGCGGATCAAGCTGGAGCGGGAGCTGGCCGATTTGTCGTCGCACGACCCGGAGTTTGCTATTGTGGAAGGACGGCTCGAGGAATCGGTGGCCATGATCAACGTCCATCGCGGCATGTGAGATGGAACCGTGGCTCGAGGCTTTTGCGCGCGCGAACTCCCGGCGCAGCGTTGACACCGCGCACGATCTGAAGACCCCGCTCAACGTCGCGGTTCTGAACCTCGAGTTGCTGCGGATGCGGGTCGCGAAACTCGCCCACGGCAGCAAAGACGAGAAAATCGCGGGTTACACCGCAGCGATCGAAACCGAGCTGCGCCGCATGGCCCGCATCTTCGACGCATTTTTTCTTCTTTCAACACCGCCAAAAAACGAAGGGGAGCCAAAACTGTTCGACGCCTCCGCCGTCTGCCGCGAGCTCATGAATCTGCAAATGCCTGGCGCAACGAACGTTCGCGCGCACGAGTCCAGAATTCGAGAAGCGGTAAAGTTGTTCTTGCAGGGCGCGTCGAAAGTTCTGAAACAGGAGAGCCGACAGTCGTCCGGCCAATGCGTCGACAAACGGCTGACGATTTCGATCAGCGGACAGATGATCGCGGAAGATTTGGAGTTGGAAAAGATTTTCAAGTTCTATTACACCGACCGGGACGGCGCTCCCGATCTTTCTCTGGCGGCCGCGCGTCTCATCGTAGAGACATACGGTGGAGAACTGGACGCGGTACAGGAACGTGATAAGGTGACTCTGAGGCTATCGCTTCCCCTGGGTGATCCATGAAACGCGTACTCATTGTTGACGACGATCGTGCCACCAGCGCGGGCATGGCCGACGTGGTCGAGGAGTGGGGTTACGAAGTTGAATCCGCCGACACGGTCAAGGCGGGCTGGGCTGCGGTTTCCAAGCTCGTCCCCGATGTGGCCATCGTCGACCTCAAGCTGCCTGACGGAACCGGCCTCGATCTTCTCCACAAGATCAAGGAAACCTATCCCGACGTCTCCGTCATCATTCTGACCGGACACGCCACCGTCGACTCCGCTGTCAAAGCGCTGAAAGTCGGCGCCGAGGATTACGTCACCAAGCCGGTCGACCTGCCCCGCCTGCAAGTCATCCTGCAGTCGATCGAAGACAAGCAGATGATGAAGCAGGAGATCCTGGAGCTTCGTCGCCAGCTTCAGAAGATGGGGGCCCTGGGACATCTGGTCGGCAAGTCACCGCGGATGCAGCGGCTGTTCGAAGAAGTCGAGAT
The DNA here is from genome assembly GCA_035636095.1 of Thermoanaerobaculia bacterium. Lineage (GTDB taxonomy): Bacteria > Acidobacteriota > Thermoanaerobaculia > Gp7-AA8 > Gp7-AA8 > Gp7-AA10. Next base: position 27,829 of record DASPZU010000085.1, on the reverse strand, counting down.
GGTCGCGAACACCGACGCCGGGATCTTCATCGTGGGTGAGTCGGGATCGGGAAAAGAAGTGGTCGCCAACACCATCCACTCGCTGTCGCGGCGCAAGAACAAGCCCTTCATCGCGTTCAATTGCGGCGCGATTTCGCCGACGCTGATCGAATCCGAGATCTTCGGCCACGAAAAGGGGGCGTTCACGAACGCCATCAAGCGTCGCGAGGGTTACTTCGAGCTCGCCAAAGGCGGAACGGTCTTTCTCGATGAAATCACCGAGATGCCCATCGAGCTGCAGGTGAAATTGCTGCGCGTGCTGGAAGAGGGAAAGTTCCGGCGCGTCGGAGGCAACGAGGAAATCAATATCGATGCCCGGATCATCGCGGCCTCGAATCGCGATCCGCAGAAGGCCATTGCCGACGGCAAGCTTCGCGAGGACCTTTACTACCGGCTGAACGTGTTCCCGATCGAAGTGCCGCCGCTGCGCGAGCGGCTGGAGGACATTCCGCTCTTCGCGCACTTCTTCCTGCAGAAGCTGAATGAAACCGAAGAGAAAAAGGTCGAGAACATCGATTCGGAGTTCATCGAAGCGCTGCAGGCTTACGAGTGGCCGGGCAACGTGCGCGAGCTGCGCAATGTCATCAACCGGGCCTTCATCATGGCGCGCACGGACACGCTGACAACCGATTGTCTGCCCGACAAGCTCCTCGGCTCGCGCCGTCGACGGTCGAAGAATGCCGTCACCATCCCGCTGGGGCAGCCGATGGAGGAGGTCGAGCGCCTGGTCATCGAAGAGACGCTCAACATGACCGATGGCGATCGCCGGAAAACCGCCGAAATTCTCGGTATCTCCTACAAAACGCTGTACAACAAGACCAAGAAGTACAAGGCTGCCGGCGGCGCCGACGAGGATGACGAGGAGTAGCGCGCACGCGCGCGCGTGACGCGCGCGCGAGGAATTTCGCGGTTCGCCGCCCCGGTTCCGGCGCTGCAGCACGATATGGCCAAGAACCTCGTCATCGTCGAATCCCCCGCAAAAGCGAAAACCATCAACAAATTCATCGGGAAGGACTACATCGTCAAGGCGTCGGTGGGACACGTCCGCGATCTTCCCAAGAGCGAGCTTGGCGTCGACGAGGAAACCTTCGAGCCGACCTACGAGGTCCTGGAAGGCAAGCAGAAGGTCGTCAGCGAGCTAAAAGCCGCGGCCAAGAAAGCCGACACGATCTACATCGCATCCGACCCCGATCGCGAAGGCGAAGCTATCGGCTGGCACATCATGAATCTTCTCGGCGGCGATTCCAAGAAAGTCCGCCGCATCCTCTTTCACGAGATCACCAAGAACGCGGTCCGCAAGGCGATCGAGCACCCCATCGACATCGATATGAACAAGGTGAACGCGCAGCAGGCGCGGCGCGTCCTCGATCGTCTGGTCGGATACAAACTCTCGCCGCTGCTGTGGGACAAAGTGCGGCGCGGACTGAGCGCCGGCCGCGTGCAGTCGGTGGCCATGAAGATGATCGTCGACCGCGAGGAGGCCATCAAAGCGTTCGTCCCGGAAGAGTACTGGACGTTCGCGGCCAGGCTGGAAGCCGGCAATCCTCCGCCGTTCTTCGCCAAGCTGACCAGGATCGACGGAAAGAAAGCCGAGGTCGCGAAGGAGCCGGAGGCGCGAAAGATCGAGGCGGCGCTCAAGGCCGGCGCGTTCGTGGTCGACGCCATCGCGCGCAAGGAGAAGAAGCGATCGGCCGCTCCGCCGTTCATTACATCGACGTTACAGCGAACGGCATACAACCGGTTCAAGTATCCCGTCAAGCGGACGATGCAGATCGCACAGAAGCTCTACGAAGGCAAAGAGCTGGGCGGTCTCGGCTTCGCAGGTCTGATCACCTACATGCGCACCGACTCCGTCCGCATCAGCGAGGAGGCCCTCGGCGAAGTGCGACAATATATCGCTACTAAATATGGTGACAATATATTGCCGGAGAAACCCAACTACTACAAGGTGAAGAAATCGGCGCAGGCGCAGGAAGCACACGAAGCCATCCGTCCGACTTCGCTCGAATTCGATCCCGAGAAGATCAAAGACTTCCTCACCCGCGAGGAATACAACCTCTATAAGGTGATCTGGGACCGCTTCGTCGCATCGCAGATGAAGCCGGCGATTTTCGACGTTACCGATGTCGACATTCAGAACGGTCCGTACACGCTGCGCGCATCGGGCGAGGTGTTGAAGTTCCCCGGCTTCATGGCCATCTTCCAGGAAGAAGCTGAAGAAGATGACGAGGAGAAACCGGAAAACGAGAAGGCGCTGCCCGCGATGACCGAGGGCGAGAAGCTGGCGCTGCTCGATCTCGAGACCAGGCAGAACTTCACGCAACCGCCTCCCCGCTACACCGAGGCCACGCTGGTGAAGGCGCTGGAGGAGAACGGAATCGGACGGCCCTCAACGTACGGGCAGATTCTGACCACCATCCAGGCGCGCGATTACACCTACAAGCACGACGGCAAGTTCCACCCCACGCACCTCGGTGTGATCGTGACGATGCTGCTGCGTCAATCCTTCGGCGACATCATCGACGAGGGTTACACCGCTGATCTCGAAGAGAAGCTCGACAAGGTTGAAGAAGGCAATGTCGAGTGGACCGACCTGATGCGCGAATTCAATGACAAGTTCGCGGTCGACCTCGTCCGCGCCAAGAGCGAGATGATGCAGGTGAAGGGCGAGGGCGTCGCGACCGATGAGATCTGCGAGAACTGCGGCTCACCGATGGTCATCAAGTTCGGGCGATTCGGCGAATTCCTCGCCTGCTCGAATTATCCCGAGTGCAAGACCACCAAGGAGATCGCGAAGGGCGACGCGGCCGAGGCGGGCGACGACACCATCATCTGCGAGAAGTGCGGCAAGCCGATGCAGCTCAAGCGCTCGCGGTTCGGTCAGTTCTTCGCGTGCAGCGGTTATCCCGATTGCAGGAACACGAAAGATCCGCGCCTGTTGAAAGCGGGATTGCCGACCGAGCCGCAGCCGCCTTGCGAGATCTGCGGCAAAGAGATGGTGATGAAGAGCGGCCGTTACGGTCCGTTCTACAGTTGCTCCGGCTATCCCGACTGCCGAAACATTCGCAAGATCGGCGGCGGCACCCGCGTTCCGCCCACGCCGACGGGCGTCAAATGTCCCCAGTGCGGCGAAGGGGAAATCGTCCAGCGCCGTTCCCGTCGCGGCATTTTCTATTCCTGCAATCGATATCCGAAATGCGAATTCGCGCTCAATGCCAAGCCGGTTCCGCGCCCGTGTCCGAAATGCGGCGCGCCGTATCTGCTGGAGAAGCAGACCAAGCGCGAGGGCCACATCGAGGCTTGCAACAATCCGGAGTGCGGGTACAAGGCGCCCATCACCGCGCCTGAAGAAACGCGCGCACCGGCGGTGTGATCAGGGCGAGGCGATGGGGTCAGGTCTTTGATTGTGGCTACGCTCTCCCGGTAGTGGAACTAATTCAGAACGTTGAGGATGCAGCGTATCGCGCATTTTTCTCGACTGCGCATCTTCCTGAAATAAAAGGCTCTTCACTGAGTAGAGCCTGGCGGGAATCAAAGACCTGACCCCATCAGAAACGCGCGCACCGGCGGTGTGATCAGGTCGTAATCGATCAGAAAAGTATCGTGACCGTTCGAGGACGCGATGCGCTCGTGCGTTACCGGCGTGCCGTTCGTCTGCATCGCGCGCTCGACGCGCTCGACCTCCGGGACCGGAAAAAGCCAGTCGGTGTCGAACGACACCAGCAGCGTCCTGCCGCGCCACTGCGCGAATGCGCGCTCGAGCGATCCGAACTGCTCGTCGAGATCCATTTCGTCCATGGCCGCCTGCACACGGATGTATGAGTTGGCGTCGTACTGCTTCGCGAACTTCTGGCCCTGATACTCGAAATACGAGTCGATCTCGAATTGCCGCGTGTTGCCGCGGCGCCTTCGACCGAATTTCGATTGCAACGCCTGCGCGGAGAGGTAGGTCATGTGGCCCACCATTCGCGCCACCTGCAGACCGCGCAGCGGCTCGGGATTGTCGTAGTAGTCGCCGCTGTGGAATCGCGTATCGCTCTCGATGATCTTACGGCCGATGATGTGCCATGCGATTCCGGAGACCGGCACCGCGGCGCCGCAGGCCATCGCCATGATCGAGTTCGCCCAGCCCGGATAGAGTGCGGTCCACATCAATACCTGCATTCCGCCTAACGACCCGCCGGCGATCGAGTGCAGTCGCGAGATGCCGAGGTGTTCCAGCACGAGTTTTTGAGAATGGACCATGTCTTCGATGGTCGGCCAGGGATATCGGGATCCGTACTGTTTGCCAGTGGCGGGATCGATCGAGAAAGGGGCCGTCGTCCCGTAGCACGAACCGGGAAGGTTCGCGCAAACGACGAAGTATTTTTCGAGATCGATGCCCTTGCCGTAGCCGACCAGACCATCCCACCACCCGGCCCGTTCCTCGTCCGAGGTTGTGTACTTGCCGGCGGCATGCGCGTTGGCCGACAACGCGTGGCACACCAGGATGGCGTTGGAGCGGTCGGCGTTCAGCTCCCCGAAGGTCTCATATCGGATCGTGAACGGCGCGATGGTCTCGCCGTGCGAGAAACGGAATCCTTCCTCGAGGAGCAGATCCTTCGGCGGCGCCGAGATGAATGTGTCTTGCAGGAGCTGCGGCATGAACCGCGAATCGTAATTCAGTCGGCCGCTTCCGGCATCACGATCCAGAGAACGATGTACACAATGATCCCCGGGAAGGCGGCCGACACGACCGAGACGAGAACATACAGCACCCGCACGGCGTTCGGGCTCCAGCCCAGCCATTCCGCGATTCCGCCGCAAACCCCTGCGATCAATTTATGTTTGCGTGAACGACGGAGAGGCATGTCAGGCTCCTTTCTCGCGCTTCAATTGCCCTTCGTAGATACGGCGAACTTCGTCGATGGTTGAGATCTGCTCGACGGTCTTATCGTCGCGGATGCGCGCAATTCGTGGAAAGCGAAGCGCATACCCCGATTTGTGGCGCGAGGACTCCTGGATCCGGTCGAACGCGATCTCGAGAACGACGCGCGGCTCCACCATGTGAACCGGGCCGTAACGCGCGGTGGTTGTCTCCTTGAAGTGTTTGGTGAGCTGATCGATCTCGACGTCGGTCAGACCCGAATACGCCTTCCCGATGTTGACGAGCTCCTGATCGCGGCGGACGGCGAAGGTGTAGTCGGACAGCACGCTGCGTCGCTTGCCATGACCGTATTCGGCGGCCGTGACGACGCAGTCGAGCGTCGCCAAAGCCTTTTTGTACTTCAGCCATGACTTACCACGGCGCCCGGGCGTGTAGATCGATCCGGGATCCTTGACGACCAGGCCCTCGTTCGCGCGGGCACGGGCGGCCTCGAACAGTTCGTCGACGTGCGCGGCGTCGCGAATGGGCGTCTGATCCGAGAGTCGGATCGCGCCGCCGCGAACGATGTTTCGAAGTCGCGTCAGGCGCTCGCTCAACGGCAATTCGAAAAGCGCCTCGCCGTTTTCGAACAGAAGATCGAACGCGAAAAAGGCGACCGGCGCCTCCCGCAACAGCGCTTCCGACACCTTGCGGCGGCCCAGACGAGTTTGGATGACGGCGAAAGGGAGGATGCGATCGCTGAACGCGACGATCTCGCCGTCGAAGATGACGCTGCCGTCGAGCTGCCGTGCCGCGGCCTCGATCTCAGGGAACCGATGCGTCACGTTGTCCAGGGTTCGCGAGTAGATTCGGACTTCTTTTCCATCGCTGTGAAGCTGCGCGCGGATGCCATCGTATTTGTCGTCCGCGAACGCACCGGCGCCTAACGCCGCCGCGATCTCCTGCGGATCTTCCTCCGGTTGCGCAAGCATGAACGCGAAGGGATGAAAGAGAGTCATCTTCACGCTTTCGAGCGCGTCGCTCTTCGCGAGCAGCGCCGTCGCACCGATGTCCCCGGTGAACATGTTGGCTCGGCGGACGGCATCGACTTTTGGTCCGAATGCTTTCGCGATTGCCGACTCGACCAGTCCTTCCTGCAGTCCGATACGAAGTTCGCCGACCAGAATCTTCACGACGTAGCGTGCTCCCTGAGCATCCACTTTCCGCAGCAGCTCGGTGAGGATGCTTTTCTTCTCGTTGGCGCCGGCCGTCTGTGCGACGCGATCGAAATATTCGCCGAGCTCGGAGAGAGTGATCGTGCGCGCCGGATCGCTTGCGAAGTTGTCGGCCAGCGTGTCGCCGGCATCGCCGTGCTTCGACCACGAGGCCCAGATGGCGTCGGAACTTCTCCCGGTGACCGCCGCCGCGGCATCGCTGATGATCGCTCCGCCGACGCCCGTGACGCGTTCGTCGCGTCGCGGAAAGGGTGATCCGGAAAAGAAGACCACCGTGCGCTCCAGCGATGCGTCGTCGAGCGTGCGGAGATAGTCCGCCAGAAGCCGCTCCTTCTCGTTTTTCTTCGTCGTAGCTGCGATCGCGTTTGCGACCACGGTGAAGTCGGAAAGCATGCGATAGAATCCGCGCCCCGGAAGAGGTTAGCGCATGAAAACAAAAGTGACCGTCGTGGGCGGCGGCAACGTCGGTGCCACAGTGGCGCAGGGAATCGCGCACAAGGAGCTGGCCGACGTGGTGGTGGTCGACATCATCGAGGGCGTTCCACAGGGCAAATCGCTCGATCTGATGGAGACCGCTCCGGTCGAGAAGTACGACTCGATCCTCAAAGGATCGAACAGCTATGACGGCACGGAGAACTCCGACATCGTCGTGATCACGGCCGGCCTGCCACGAAAACCGGGAATGAGCCGCGACGATCTGCTGTGGAAGAACGAGGAGATCGTTTCCGCTGTCACGCGCGAGGTGGTGAAGCGCTCGCCGGACAGCATCCTGGTCGTGGTCTCGAATCCGCTCGATGCGATGTGCGAAGTCGCGCGGCGCGTTTCGCGATTTCCGCGCCAGCGCGTGGTCGGCATGGCCGGCATCCTCGACTCCGCCCGCATGCGCGCCTTCATCGCCATGGAGCTCAACGTTTCGGTGGAAAATACGCATGCATTCGTTCTGGGCGGCCACGGCGACACGATGGTGCCCTTGCCGCGATACTCCACGGTCGCTGGAATTCCGATCACCGAGTTGATCGCGAAGGATCGCATCGACGCCATCGTCGATCGGACGCGCAACGGCGGCGCGGAGATCGTCAACCTGCTGAAGACCTCAGCGTGGTATGCGCCGGCGGCCTCGACCGTTGAGATGGTCGAGGCAATCCTGAAGGACAAACGGAAGATTCTGCCGTGCGCTGCGTTTCTTCAGGGTGAATACGGTATCCGCGGACTGTATGTCGGCGTGCCGGTGAAGCTCGGTCGCAATGGAATCGAACAGATCATCGAGATCAAATTGACCAGCGAGGAGAGGGCTGCGCTCGACAAGTCTGCGGGTGCGGTCAAGGAACTCGTCGACAAGCTCAAAGTCGCGGCCTAAAATCGTCCCAACCCGTCCATGAAAAAACTCGTCATCGATATCGAGACGGTCGGCATTCCGTGGGAAGAGCACGATCCGTATGTCCGCGAGTATCTGATCAAGGGACAGACGGAAGACGGCGCTGAGGAGACCAAGCGCGCCGGTGGTTTGTCGCCGTTCCGAGGAAAGATTGTGGCGATCGGTGTGATCCGCATCGATGACGGCCGTTCGTGCGCGCTTTACGAAATGCCCGGTCAGACCGACGTTCGGGTCGAGCGCGCCGGACTCAGGACGTACATCTCGGGAACCGAGAAGCAGATTCTCGAAAAATTCTGGGAGTGGTTCGACGCCGACTCGCGCTTCATTTCGTTCAACGGCCGGCAATTCGACGGACCGTTTTTGATGATTCGCTCCGCCATCAACGGCGTGGCGCCGAAGCGCGATCTGGTCGGCTATCGCTATCAGATGCACCCGAATTGCGACGTTCGCGAGGCGCTGAACTTCTTCGGCACGACCAACAACCGTCAGTTCAAGTTCAATCTCGATCTGGCGTGCAAAGCGTTTGGCATCGCGACTTCAAAGCATGAAGGATTCGATGGCCGCAGCGTGGAGTCGTGGTACCGCGCCGGACGCCATCGCGAGATTGCCGATTACTGCCTCGACGATGTTCGAGCGACGCTCGAACTGTACGAAAAAATCGCGCCGACGCTTCTGATGTTCAACAAGGAATTTCGCGAGTCGGAGGAGAAGGAGCTGCGCGGCAAGAAGGAAGAGGCGCCGCTGGTCCCGACCAGCGAGTCGCCCTTCGTGCAGGCCGTGACGCAGACGTCGCTCGAGCTGACCGCATCGCTCGAGGCCACCGAGCCCGCGCCCGCCATCGCCGGTACGCATCAGGCCATGGTCTTCGAGAAGCTGATTACACCCGACGAGCCTGAAGAAGAAATACCGGCGAATCCGCTTACAATCCGCGAGTGAAGCTGTTCCGGGCGCGGATATTCACGCCGATCGCCGACCCATTTCGGAACGACCCAGCAACGTCCTACCTGTTTCTTGATGACGGATACCTGGCTATCGATGGATTGCGCATCGCGGGCGTCGGGCCGTGGAAGGAGCACCCTTCCGGCGAGGTGGTCGACCTCGGCCACGAAGCGCTGATCACCCCCGGCTTTTTCGACACGCACCTGCACGCGCCGCAGCTGGAGATGATCGGATCGTACGGGGGGCATCTGCTGGAATGGCTGAACCGCTACACATTCCCGACCGAGGCGAAATTCAGCGACCCGAAACACGCGGCCACCATCGCGCGCGCGTTCTTCGACGAGCTTCTGCGCAACGGCACGTTGTGCGCGCTGATTTTCTCGACCATCCACGCCGAAGCGACCGACATCTTCTTCGCGGAAGCGGAGCGTCGCGGATTTCGCGGAATCATCGGGAAGGCCATGATGGATCGCAACGCCCCCGATGCCCTGCTGGAGAAGGCGCAGACATCGTACGCGCAGAGCCGGGAGCTGCTGCTGAAATGGCACAACCGCGGTCTTCTGCGATATGCGATCACGCCACGATTCGCGCCGACCTCGACGCCCGAGCTCCTCGGGCGGGCCGGCGATTTGAAGCGCGAGTTTTCCGATGCTTACGTTCACACCCACATTTCCGAAAACACCACCGAAGTGACATGGGTGCATGAGCTTTTTCACGAAGCCGAATACGCGGATGTCTACGATCGCTACGGACTGCTCGACGAGCGCACCGTCCTCGCGCACGGCGTGCACCTCACCGAGGAAGAGCTCGACCTTCTCGCGCGCCGCGGAGCGCGCATCTCGCATTGTCCGAACTCGAACCTTTTTCTCGGCAGCGGACTCTTTCGGCTACATCACGTGATGGATTCCGGCGTCGTGGTTGGACTCGGAACGGACATCGGCGCCGGCACCACGCCCTCGATGTTCACTGCCATGGCCGACGCCTACAAAGTGCAGCAGGTCCAGGGCGTCTCGCTCAGTCCGTTCGAGCTGTGGTATCTCGCGACACTCGGCGGTGCGCGTGCACTGTCCTTCGATGCCGAAACCGGCAGCCTCGAGGCCGGCAAGTCGGCGGATTTCCTGGTGTTGAACCTTCGTGCCACGCCCTTGATCTCGATCCGGAGCGCGCGTGCTGCGAATATCGAGGACCTTCTGGCGGGATTGATTTTCATGGGCGACGACCGCGTCGTCCAGAGCGCGACCATCGCCGGACGCGAAGTCATGCACCGGCAGTGAGTCTGGCGTATGGTTTGCGCCTGCGAGGCCGCAGGAGGTAACCATGCTCCGTAAGTCAGCGTTTTTGTTTCTCATCGCTGTCTCCGCTTTCGGACAGTCGGGTACTCAATGGCGGACAAGTGCGGATGTCCGCGAAGGTTCGCGCGGCAGCCTGGTCGGCACGGTGGCCGATGTCGACGAAGGGCGACGGCGGTTCACCGTTCGACCGGATGATGATCAATACGGAACGGTCACGGTCGAAGCCGACGCGGTGTCGACGCAGTACAACGGATTCGGCGGAACGATCAACGGATCGCCGGAAGTTTTCATCGGCAGCACGGGATTCGCGAATCTGCGCGTGGGCGATCGCGTCGAGGTTCGCGGCGTCGGGCGAAATACCGCTGTCCTGGCCGCGGAATACGTCACACTTCTCGGCCGGCCGGTCGAAGCACCGCAGACCGGCGTCGGTCAAACGAGAACGCCTAACACCGTGTCTCCGCCGACCGTCACGAGCACAACGCCGAGCACGACGCCCGTGCAGCCGGGTCGGGTTGAAGGCGTCGTCCGACAGGTCAATGCCGCCGACGGACGGATCGTGATCGAGACCGATCGCCGCGAGATGATCACCATTCGCGCGGCGACATCGACGCCGGTGTATTACAAAAATACCGTTTACAAAGTCGCCAACCTCGAGCCCGGCGATCGCATTCGCATCCAGGCGGAAGGATCGACGAATACCGGCGGCGAGATTCGTGCGCGGACGATCGACGTCGTCCAGAGCACGCAGGAATCGGGGGGATCGATTGTGCAGGTCGGTGCGCTGTCGGGTCGTGTCACGTCCATCGATCGGCGAACCAACATCGTTCGAGTCGATAACGGACGCAACGAAGTGCGTGTCGATGTCTCGTCAGCTGTCGACTCCTCCGGCCGGCGCGTGCGCGCTGCCGACATGCAGGTCGGCGATCAGGTCGATCTGAGCGGCAGCTATAGCGGCGATATCTTCATGGCGTCGACGGTGCGATTTGGCGATGAGCCACTCGGACCCGCTCCCCCCGCAGCTCCCCAACCGTCCCCCCGTCCCTATGGCGACATCCTCGGCGCCATCACGATCTACGGAACGGTTGCGCAGTCGCTCAACAACGGCCCGCGGCTGGTGGTGAGGGAGGCCGATAACAACCGCACCGTCACGCTCTACGTCCTGGAGGATTTTGTGGTCCGCAACAAGACCGGCGGTTACACCACCGCCGACCGGCTTCGCGAGGGCGACCCCGTGGTGGTGAAGGCCTACCGCGATGGCGACGGCAACTACATTGCGCAGACTATCCGGCAGCGGTGACGCCTAAGGCGTCATCCTGAGCCGCGCAGACGGCGAAGGATCTCCGACGCGAACAGAGATCCTTCCCCCGTTCCGCGGGGTCAGGATGACGAGCGGGTAACAGTTATTTGGAATTTTGCGACGCTTGTGAGTGTCCAATCCTCCATGCAGCGCGAAATCTTGCCCGGTGTCTCGCCTGACGGCACTGACCCCAATGTCGTTTTCCAATCGCGACCGGTAATCGCCTCGGCCCGCCGGCGCGCCGCGCTGCGCGACGTGTTCGATGTGCTGCTCCTGGCCGGCGTCGACGCGCTTTTCATCCGCTGGTCGCACGCGCACATCCCGATGCTGGATCGCGCAGCGACGATGCTCGTTCTTGCAATCGCGAACGCGGTGTTGATCGCCTACGTTTGGTCGGTCCGCGCGCTTCCTCGCTGGCGCGCACGCAAGCTTGCCTCGACCTGGTCGGCGTCGGAGCGCAGCCGCTTCCTCAGGTTTTGACTCGCCGATGCGCGAGGATCACTTCGCGGCCCGTCAGATACAACAAAGTGATCAGGATTGCGAACGGGATCAACGCCAGTAGATCAGCGTGGGATCCGTCGAAGAAGCCATTGTGCTTCGACCACTTTTCGATGACGTCATTGAACTTGGACATCGCCGGAACACCCGCGAGAATCGCGATGATGATTCCTGCGATCGCACCACCGGCGATGTAGCCCGACGCCATCAGTACGCCCGGGCTCTTATCCCCTTCGGCGTTCAGTTGGTCTTCGGTCAGATTTTTCCCGGCATACTTCTTCGCGATCCAATGGTCGACGAGCCAGCGCACCATTCCGCCGATGAAAATTGGCGAGGAGGACGAAAGCGGCAGGTAGACGCCGACGGCGAACGCCAGCGACGGAATGGTCGCCATCTCCAGCACGATCGCGATGAAGGCGCCCAGAAGAACGAGGCCCCAAGGCAGCTTGCTGCCGAGGATGCCCTTGATGATGTACGACATCAGCGTCGCTTTCGGCGCGTCGAATTTCGTCAGCTTCTCGCCACTCGGCAGGGCCTTGAAGGCGCCATTGATTCCGGGATCGACGAAATAGACGAGACGCCCGCTGCTGTCGACGAGATACCTTTCTGCGTTGCCGCCGGAAGCATCCGGGCGATGCCACACGAAGTACTCGTTAGTGTCGGTGTTCGCCTGCGGGCCCGAGAGGCGCGCACGCGTGTGCAGTTGTGAGACATCGACCTTTTCGCTCGGATTCGCGCGTCCGGCCACAAATCCCTTGGGAGGATTCTGCACCGGCACGTAGACCGATCCGGCACCGTTGAGGACGAGAAGAATCGGACCGAGGATCAAGGCCGAGAAGAGGGCGCCGATCAGGATCGAGATCTGCTGATTTCGCGGCGTCGATCCCACCAGAAATCCGGTCTTCAAGTCCTGAGAGGTGGTTCCGCCGTTCGAGGATGCGATGCAGACGATCCCGCCGATCGAAAGCGCCGTCACGAAGTAATTGCTGCCCGTCCATCCGAGGACCACGAAGATGAGGCAGGTCAGCAGCAGGGTCGCGACTGTCATGCCGGAGATTGGATTCGATGACGATCCAATTTCGCCGGTGAGGCGTGACGACACCGTCACGAACAGGAATCCGAAAACAATGATCAGAATCGCGGCAGCCAGTCGCGCGGCAAACCCAGTTCCTCCAACGTACAGCGGACTTGCGAAGGCGATTGCAACCACCAGAGCGATGATGCCGATGAGCACGAACTTCATCGACAGGTCGCGATCGGTGCGCTGTACGCCCTCTCGCGCGGCAGCTCCGCCGCGAAAATCCTTCAGTCCTTCTCTAAGGCCGTGCCAGATGATTGGCAGCGACCGCGCGACACTGATGATTCCGCCCGCAGCAACCGCCCCTGCACCGATGTAGAGCACGTAGGCGTTTCGGATCGCGCCGGGGCTCATGTCGCGAATCAGGGCCCTGGATTCGGGAGCGAGGGGCACGGTCAGGCCGGAGCCGAAATACTTGATGGCCGGAATCAAAACGAGATACGCGAGAACGCCGCCCGCGCACATGATCGATGCGATGCGCGGACCAATGATGTATCCGACGCCGAGAAGCTCCGGCGAGATCTCCGCCGAGATCGATCCGGCGTCGAAGGGCCGACCGAATACTTTCTCAGGTGTGTCCTTCCAGCCGCGAAACGCCACCATCACGCTCTTGTAGACAAGGCCGATGCCGAAGCCGGTAAAAATCGTCTTCGCGCTGGTCGTCGCTCCGCCTAAGGCTTCCATTTCGCGCTTGGCGCTTTCGGATGCTGCCTGGCGCGACTCCTCGGATGCCCCGGCCTTCAACACTTCGGCGCACGCGGTGCCTTCGGGATATTTCAGGAGGCCGTGTTGCGCCACGATCAACGCTCGGCGGAGGGGAATCATCATCAGGATTCCGAGGAGGCCGCCCAGCACCGCCACCAGCATGACGCGAGTGATCTCGAGATCGAATCCCAGGATGAGGATGGCGGGCATCGTGACGCCGACGCCGAACGCGATCGACTCGCCCGCCGACCCGGCCGTCTGCACGATATTGTTTTCGAGGATGGTCGCGTCGCGCAGTCCGAGTTTCGACAGGATGCGAAAGAGCGTGATCGAAATCACCGCCACTGGGATCGAGGCGCTGACGGTGAGTCCGACTTTGAGGACGAGATAGAGCGACGAGGCGCCGAAAATCGCGCCGAGAATCGTTCCCATGATCACCGGAATGGGCGTCAACTCGCGAAGTTCGGTGGTGGCCGGTATGTAGGGTTCGAAGGGAACGGGCGTTACAAGCTCGAGCTCGGGGTGGACGACGTCAGGGAACTCTTGCGGAGTCGTAGTCATCGAATCCTCCAAGCCTGCATGCGATGGGCCATTGTATAGCGGGATCAGCGACTTACGGGCTCTCGGGCGGCGGCAGCGAGATACTTTCCTGTCACGCTGCGCGGATTGGCCGCAATCTCCTCCGGAGTGCCGACCCCGACAAGCTCACCGCCGGCGTCGCCTCCTTCCGGTCCGAGGTCGATCACGTAATCCGCGGCCTCGATGAGCTGGATGTTGTGTTCGATCACCACGACGGAGTTGCCGCGATCGATCAGATCGCGAAACGTTTTGATCAGTTGATTGACGTCCGACCAATGCAATCCAGTGGTCGGCTCATCGAACAAAAAGAGTCGTCCCGCCTCGCTCTTTGCGTGTTCGGAAAGAAACGACGCCAGCTTCAGACGCTGTGCTTCGCCGCCCGAAAGCGAATCGGTCGATTGCCCGAGACGAAGGTAGCCGAGGCCGACCGAGCGGAGCGAGACCAGACGCTTCAGGATCGGACGTTTATCGACGAAGAAGCGCATCGCTTCGTCGACGGTCATGTTGAGGATGTCGTTGACGTTCTTGTTGCGATAGGTGACTTTCATCACCTGCTCGTTGAACCTGCGCCCGCCGCACTTGTCGCAAACGATCTCGACGTCCGCCAGGAATTGCATGTCGATGCTGACGGTGCCGGCACCCTCGCATGTGTCGCAGCGCCCGCCGGCGGTGTTGAACGAGAACATTCCCGCCGTCACGCCGTTGAGTTTTGCGCCGGTCGTTTCTGAGAGAAGCTTTCGAATCTCATCCCACGCTTTGACGTAGGTCGCCGGATTCGATCGTGACGAGCGTCCGATCGGCGACTGATCGACGAGCTGAATGTCGTAAACCTGGTCGACGCCTTCGAGCGCGGTGATTTTGCCGACATCGAGACCGCTGACGCCGCGATATTCGCGCTGGTAGCGGTTGTAGAGGCAGTCGCGAATCAGAGTCGATTTGCCCGATCCTGACACGCCGGTGATCGCGACAAGCTGTCCCAGCGGAATGGTGACATCGATATTTTTCAGGTTGTGCTGACGGGCGCCGCGGATTCGAAGGGATGAGGGATGAGGGCTGAGGGATGATTCTCGCTTCTGTTCATCCCTCATCCCTCCGCCCTCATCCCTCGGTTCGCCTTCGTAAACAACCTCTCCCCCAAACTCCCCCGCTCCCGGCCCGAGCTCGATGGTGTGATCGGCACCGCTGATGATGGTCGGATCGTGCTCGACGACCACGACGGTGTTGCCGGCATTCTTCAGACGGCGCAGCACGGCCAGCAGGCGTTCGCTGTCGCGTGCGTGAAGTCCGACCGTCGGCTCGTCGATGACGTACATCGTTTCGGTGAGTGAGCTGCCCAATGCCGCGGCCAGGTTGATGCGTTGGGATTCGCCACCCGACAGCGTTCGCGTCTGCCGGTCGAGCGTCAAATACGAAAGGCCTACTTCGTCGAGGTAGACAAGGCGATTCACGATCTCACGGCGCAGATGTCCCGCCATGGCCTCTTCCTGCTTCGACATGGGGAGGTATTCCCAGAAATGCCGCGCCGTTTTCACGTCCATCGCAAACAGATCCGCGATGGTGCGATCGCGAAACCTGACGTAATCGGCCGCCGCCTTGAGTCGCGATCCGTGACACTGCGGGCACGGCTCGTAGCTTCGATACTTCGCGAGCTTGACGCGCACGTGAATCTTGTACTTCTTCGTCTCGAGCCACTCGAAGAAGCCCTTGATGCCGTACCACTTCCCGCGTCCTTTGTAGAGGAGGTCCCTTTCCGCCGGAGTGAGATCGGCGATTGGCACATCGAGCCGCAAGTTGTATTTCTTCGCGGCGCGCTCCAGGTCCTCGTAGCAATCTTCGTAGCCCGGCGAGTTCCATGGCGCAACCGGAAGCTCATCGAGCCGCAGGCTGCGATTCGGAATCACCTTCTCCATGTCGATGCCGATGATGCGGCCGTAGCCCTGGCAGTTCGTGCATGCGCCGAGCGGAGAATTGAATGAGAAGAGCTGCGGCGTCGGTTCGAGGAATTCAGTTCCGCATTTGTTGCAGGCGAATCGCGATGTAAAGCGATGGCTCACCCACGTCTTGCCGCTCTCCTCCAGCACGTTCACGGTGCCGCGCGAAATCTCGAACGCTTGCTCGATCGCTTCGGTGATCTCTTTATGTTTCTCGGGATCGATTCGCGTCCGCGTAATCACGAGCTCGAGCGAAGTCGATTGCGTGAGATCGACCTCTTTCAGATCGCGGACCTCGTGATCGACCCAGATTCGGTAGTAGCCGGCCTTGATCAATTGCCGCAGGACTTCGTCGCGGTTTTCGGCGTCGAAGAAGATCGGCGCCAGAATCACGGCGCGCTTACCGCCCAGAAGCTCCGCGATTGCCTTCGTGATCGATTCCGGGGTCTCTTTGCGAACGATCACCTGGCAGTCGGGACATGTTGTCTCGCCGCAATAGGTCATGAACAGGCGGAGGTGATCGGCGAGCTCGGTGGCGGTCGCGACTGTGGAGCGCGCGTTCTTGACCGAGTTCTTCTGCTCGATCGAGATCGCCGGCAGGATGCCTTCGATCTCGTCGACGTCCGGCCTGTCGATCCGCTCGAGGAACTGCCGGACATAGGTCGACATCGACTCCACGAACCTCCGCTGCCCTTCGGCATAGAGGGTGTTGAAGGCCAGCGAGGACTTTCCAGAACCTGACGGACCCGTCAGCACCGTGAGCTGGCGCTGCGGGATATCGACCGAAATGTTCTTGAGATTGTGGGTCCGCGCCCCTCGAATGGCGATGGTGCGAGTGGGCATATTCGGACGTAGAACGCTTCGCGAGGCTCGTGTCATCCCGATGTGGCACAGACACTCTTGTCTGTGCGATGCGCCGGCAGGAGTGCCGGCGCCACACCATCAGAGCCGTATGCCGTGCCGCTGGTAGAAGTTGTAGTCGCCCAGGCGTGACTGGAGCTTCTCGACGATGTCGGCCGGCAAGGCGGCCTCCGCCGCGGCGGCGTTGATCTCGACCTGACGGGCGTTCTTCGCGCCGGGGATCGTTAACGAGACAGCCTCATTTGCCAAGACAAATCGCAAGGCAGCTTCGGTGAGATTACGGGCGGCGCCGCCGATGATCGATTTCGCCTCGTCGACGCGCTCGATGGCCTCCTGCAGGCGTCGCGGCGTAAGGAAGTTCTGGCGCAAATCATCGGCGGGAAATACCGAATCGATCCGAAACTTGCCGGTGAGCAGCCCCGATGCCAGCGGAACGCGCGCGATGATCCCATAGCCTTTTTCCTTCGCAATCGGAAAGAGGACCTGCGATGGCGACTGGTTGAGGATGTTGTAAAGCACCTGGAGCGCGTGGGCCCATCCGCGCTGCATGATCTCAACGCCTTCCTCGGGGGTCGATATCGACACGCCCCAGAATCGAACCTTGCCGGCATCCTGCAATCGCTCCATAGCGTCCTGGATTTCTTCCTGGCGCAGATCCGCGATGGTCGGATTGTGGACTTGATACAGGTCGATGTAGTCGGTTCGGAGACGTCTGAGCGATCCATCGACGGCGTGGAAGATGTGCTGCCGCGAAAAATCTCTTTTCAGGGCGCCACTCGAAGTTCGCACCACGCCGACTTTGGTGGCGATCACGACTTCCTGCCGGTACCGCGACAACACGATGCCGAGGAGGGATTCGCTCCGGCCGAATCCGTAGGAGTCGGCGGTATCGAAGAAGGTGATTCCGAGCTCGCGCGCGCGGCGAATCGCGGACAGCGATTCTTCGTCGGACGTCTTTCCCCATCCCAGCGGCGCGCCGCTTCCTTCGGCGGTTCCTCCGATGGCCCATCCGCCGAAGCCGATGGCGCTGACGCGCATGCCGGTTTTTTTCCCGAGCTCGCGGTATTGCATCACCGGACCGGCTCCAGAGTCTCGTTGATCTCGTCCGGAAAATGCCGGTAGCCGCGGCCGGTGTTGCGATCGACGATGAAGCCCAAAAGTCCGCTGAGGCCCGCGCCTCCCGCGACGATCGTCGCGGCCCTGTCCTGGTTGCTGTTACCACCGTTGAGAAAGAGGCCGAGCGTTATTCCCGGAAGCAATGCGAAGTTCGACCAGTACGCGCCGTTATAGCCGCGCTCGAGCGGGATGACTTTCGTGGCGTAGCCTGATTTCGAAATCGAGAGGACACAGCCGTTCGCTACACGGGGAATCAGCAGGCAGAAGGCAGCAGGCAGAAGTGAAACGAGTCGCGCGCCTACTTCTGCCTTCTGCCTACTGCCTTCAGCCTTCATAACCTGACCTGTTTGACCTCTTCCATTTCCTTGAAAGAACGCAGAAAACTCAACGTGTCGGGATCGAGCGGCGAGTCGACGGTGATGATGGCCATCGCTTTTCCGCCGCTGTCTTTGCGCGCCAGGTTGTATTCGGCGATGTTGATCTCGCGATCTCCGAGCAGCGTTCCCACTTTTCCCACCACGCCGGGCACGTCCTTGTTGACCACGTAAATCAGGTTGCCTTCCGGCTTGAACTCGACGCGGAAGTGATTGACCGAAACGATCCGCTGATTCTTCTCGCTGAAAAGAGTAGCCGAAACGCACATCTCTTCGCGCTCCGAGGCGGCGCGAAACGTGATGAGGTTGTTGTAATCGAGCGGGGTGGGATGGGTGGTGGCGCTGATGGCGATGCCGCGATTCTGCGCGATCTGCTCGGCATTCACAAAGTTGACTGATTCCGCCAGCCGCGGCGTCAGCAGGCCTTTCAGCGACGCTACCGAAATGATTTTCAGAAGACGCTCGTCGATTCCCCAAAGCTCGACGGCGGCGCGCGTGACCGGTGAGGCCATGATCTGCGCGGTGAACAGGCCGACCTTCTCGGCCAGGTCGATCAGCGGCGCAGCGTCGGCATCGGCGAGACCTTCGAAGGGCAGATTCACGGCCGAAACGAAAATCGAGCCGCGCAGCGCGTCGACGACCATCTCGGACGTCTGCACCGCCACACGATCCTGTGCTTCGATCGTGTTTGCGCCGATGTGGGGCGAAAGTATCACATTATTTAGTCGTAAAAATGGATGATCTTTTGAGGGCGGCTCGTCGGTGTAGACGTCGATCGCCGCTCCCGAGACCTTGCCGCTGGCGAGAGCGTCGGCGAGCGCTTTCTCGTCGTAGATGCCGCCACGCGCGATGTTGAGCGCGATGACACCGTTCTTCATCTTCGCGATCTGGGCCGCCCCCAGCATGCCGCGCGTTTCGTCGCTCAGCGGCGTATGCACGGTGATGACGTCGGCCTGGGCCAGCAGATCGTCGAGCGAGACCATCTCGGCGCCGACTTTTTCCCCGACGGTCTGCGCGATGTACGGGTCGTACGCCAGGACGCGCATGCCGAAGGCGCGAGCGCGGGTTGTGACGCGCGTGCCGATGCGGCCCAATCCGATCACGCCCAGGACCTTGCCGCTCAACTCGATGCCCATGAACTTGGAGCGGTTCCACTCGCCGCGCTTGACGCTGGCGTGCGCTTCCGGAATGTTGCGGCAGAGCGCAAGCAGCATGGCCATGGTGTGCTCGGTGGCGGAGAGGATGTTGGCAGTCGGCGCGTTGATGACCAGGATTCCGCGCTCGGTACAAGCGTCGACGTCGACATTGTCGAGCCCCACCCCCGCCCGCCCGACGATGCGCAGGCGCCTGCCGGCATTGACCAGCTCGCGAGTGACGGCCGTGCCGCTCCGCGTGATGAGCGCGTCCGACTCCGCCACGGCGCGAAGCAGCTCGGCGCCTTTGAGTCCCGGGCGGTAGTCGAGATCGACATCGGACGCTGCTCGCAAAATCGCCAGGCCCGATTCCGCGAGCGTGTCGGTCACCAGCACCCGATGCGCCGCCGTCATCGCAGCCCCTCATCCGACGACTCGCGGCACCTTCTCCCCGCTGCGCGGGGCGAAGGACATCGCTGCGAGTGGTTCCCGCTCATGCCCGGGCCACCTCGGTCAACGCGTCGAGCATTCGGTCGAGCGCATCGAGCGGGACATCGCCCATGTGCCCGATGCGGAACGTCATCGTTTTCCAGTCGCCGTATCCGCCGCCGATGGTGTAGCCGCGGCGCTTCATCTCATTGCGGATCAGTTCGGGATCTTTCACCGGCGCGAGCGCCGTCACGGTGGCGGACGCGTGCGCAGGATCCGATGCCAGCTTGGCGTAGGTGGCGGTCTTGTGAATCGTCAACTCGCGCATCGCTTCATGACGACGGAAGCGCGCTTCGATGGTCTCCTTGCGCAGAATGGCCTCGAGCTGCGCCGCCAGCGCGTAGAAGTGCGGTATCGAAGGTGTCGATGGGACCCCGTCCGTGTTCGCATGGTTTTTGTACTGCATGAAATCGAAGTACGTGCCGCGGTACGGCGTCTTTTCGGTTTTCGCCAGTGCGCGCTCCGACAGCGCGAACACCGTGATGCCCGGCGGCAAGGCGATGCCTTTCTGCACGCTCGCGAAGCAGACGTCGAGGTCCCAGGCGTCGAACTGGACGGGAACGCCGCCCAGCGAGGAAACCGCATCGACCAGGATCAATGTGTCGGGCGATTCCTCGCGAACGACTTTGGCGAGCGTCGCGACATCATTGGTGACGCCGGTCGACGTCTCGTTGTGTGTGAGCGTGACCGCGTCGTAGTGTGCGCGCCGGCCGCGGAGATGATCGCGCAGGGCATCGGGCTCCGTGGCGGTCCCCCATGCGGTTGCCAGCCGATCGACTTCCAGGCCGAGGCTTTCGGCGATGCTGGCCCATCGCTCGGAAAAAGCGCCGCAGGTCGTCAGCAGCACGCGTCGAGGAACGCAGTTGGCCAGCGATGCCTGCATCAGGCCCGTTCCGGAGCATGTGGCGACCAGCGTGTCTTGCGCGGTCGCGAAGAGCGGCCTCAAGTCAGCGACGATTTTCTTGAACAGTTCTTTGAACTCCGCGCTGCGGTGGCCGATCATCGGCCGCGTCATCTCACGCAGAATCGCCGGACGGACCCACGTCGGTCCCGGTACGAAAAACCTGCAGTCATTTTCTGAGCTCATAACAGGTACGGCAGCACCGAATCGAGGCGCGGACCCGGAACGAATACATCCGCATTCTCCCTGACCCGCGGCCGCGTGTGAACTCCTCCGAATCCGATGAAGAGATCGACCGCCGGCTTTGCCTCCAGGTCGCTCGCGCCGTCGCCGATGAACGCCGCTTTTCCCTTCGTTCGCGCCCGGACATCGCGGACGACGATCTCCTTGCCGCGCGGGCGGGCGAGAAATGAGCCGCGATCGAAGTCTTCGTATTCGCCTGATGGTGTGAATCGAAGCCGTACAGCGTGGACCGGAACCTCGAATGTTCCGGCGAGTGACTCGACCGCTTGCGCGATTCCGGCCGTCACCAAGTGGATGATGCATCCGGCGTCTTTCAGCGCTCGAATGGTCTGCTCGGCGCCGTCGACGATCGATTCGAGATAGCGGCGCCCCAGATTCGCGACGGCTTCGCGACTCGGCCGGATCATCTCGAGCCGGCGCTCGTACACCTGATCGAGTGGGATTTCGCCGTTCATGGCGGCCTCGGTCAGCCGTGCAATCTCCGGATTGCCGGCACCGAGGATGTCGATGCCCTCGATCGTGACGAGCGTGGAGTCGACATCGAAAAAGATCAGGCGATATTTCGGCGTCAAGCACTCGCTCCGTTTCGGACGATCTGCACGAGGTCGGCCAAACGGTCGAGAAAGTGATCGGGCGATGCGGCTTTGAGCGCAGCCGGCGAAGCGGAGCCGGTCGGTACGACGGCCGCCGCCAGGCCGCTGTTGTGCGCCGCTTTGACATCGATCGGCATGTCGCCGACGAACAATGCCTCATCGGCGCTGCAGTGCGTCGCTTCGAGTGTGCGGAGCACGTGCTCGGGCGCGGGCTTTCGCGCTCCGGCGATGTCGGGTCCGACGATGTCGCAGAAGAAGCGCGCCAGATCGAGGGATTCGAGGATCTTTCGCGAAAACGCGGTCGGCTTGTTCGTGCAAACCGCCATCGCGACGCCGGAGCGATTCAGCGCCGCCAAGGTTGTCTCAACGTCGGCCAGGACGCGAGACTGCTGGCAACAGATTTCGTCATACCGCGTCTCGAACGCCTCGGTCGCGCCTGGCGGCACGGCATCGGCGTCAAAGGCACGACTGAGCAGGCGTTCCAGACCTTCACCAACAAATTCACGAATCGTTTCAGCAGTGAGGCTCGTTAATCCGTATTTTCTTCGAGCGAAGTTCACTGCGTCGGCGAGCGCGGCGTACGAGTCGACCAGTGTTCCGTCAAGGTCGAACAAGACTGCGCGATAACGAAGAGGCATCGAGGAGACAGATTGTATTATCCGCGGGATATGAGGCGAGCGGTCACGATTCTTTTTTTCATCGCGGCAATCGCGCTCGCGGACGAGAAACCCAATGCACTGACCATCGTTCTCGAGCCTCTGGGCGACAGCGACGCCGGTGTCGTGACGCGCACGACCTTTCGTTTCGCCATTCCCACCGATGTGCCGGAAGGCGTGCCGCTGGTGATCATCGGATCGATCAGCGAGGGCGGCCAGGTCGTCAAGCGATTCCGCTATCCGCTCCTGCCCACGCAACGTGAATCCCTCAGCGCGATTCAGACCCTGCAGCCGGGCGAGGCGGAGGTCGAAGCGCGCCTGATGGTTCCGCTCGAGGAGCAGACGCCGGTGATCGTCGCGAAAAATGCGGCGAAGTTCACGATCGCGAAGACCAACAAGGCCTACGTCGCGAACGCAGCCGAGGGAGCAGAGGCGATCATTGCCGAAGGGTCGGTTCCCGAGGTCGGCGACGCAGTCAAGATCATTCCGCCGCACCGCGATGTCGCTCCTAATCTCTTCATCGTCGATGTGGAAGTGAAGCCGCCTGTGAAGCGCGTCGAGTTTTGGGTGGAAGGAAAAAAAATTCTCACCCGCAACGCCCCTCCCTACCGCGCCGAGCTCGACCTCGGCCGGCTTCCCAAGCGGGTCGAGGTGCGGGCGGTCGGCTACGACGATCGCGGCCATTACGTTGACGCCGACGCCTTCGTCGTCAACGAGCACGAGACTCCGCTGGAAGTGAAGCTGACGCGGACGCAGACCCCCGATCGCGTCTCGCATGTGAAGTTGAGCATCCAGAATCCGAAAGGCGCGTCGATCAAGACGGTCGCGCTCTTCGCCGATCAGAAAAAGTTTCATCAGTGGAGCGGACCGCCGTACGCCATCGACATTCCCGACGATCGCCTGCAGAACGTGCGGTTCCTGCGCGCGTCAGTGATCGATGCCGGAAACTACGAGGCTTCCGATCTCCTCTTTCTCAACGGCGCGCAGATCAACGAAGAGCTGGAGGTCAACCTCATCGAGCTGCCGGTGGCGGTGACGGATTCGGCCGGCGTCCCGATCGGCGGCCTGGCGCGAACCAATTTTCAGGTCCTCGAAAACGCGAAGCCGCAGAAGATCACGAACTTCGACGCCGCATCCAATCTGCCCATCTCGGTCGGGCTTCTCATCGATCATTCCGGCAGCATGAAGCCGCGGATGGAGGCGACCCGCAAGGCGGCCACCGAATTTCTGGCGCGCATCATCAAGCCGGCCGACCGCGCGTTTGTGTCCGGCTTCGCTTTCGAATCGGCGAAGATCGCGCCGTTCGTCTCGGACAAAGCCTCGCTGGCGCAGCAAGTGGCCTCGATCCCCGACGCCGGCGGCGGCACTTCGCTTTACGACGCCATCATCACCGGCCTCTATCGCTTTCGAAACCTGCAGGGGCGCAAGGCGCTCATCATCCTGACCGATGGTGAGGACACGACCTCGCGCATCAGCTATGACGACATGCTGACCTATGCTCGGGCCGCGCGCGTCCCTCTCTATTTCATCGGCGTCGGGCTGGGCGCGCTCGACTTCGCCGGCACGAATAAGATGAAGTCGCTGGCAGCCGAGACGGGCGGCGTGGCGTACTTCATCAAAGATGTGAAAAAGCTCGAGGCAACCTACACCCAGCTCGAGAAAGATTTGCGATCGCAATACCTGCTCGCGTACAACACCGAAAGCATGAAGACGGACAAGAATTACCGGACTGTGGAAGTGAA
Organism: Thermoanaerobaculia bacterium; assembly: GCA_035636095.1. Lineage (GTDB taxonomy): Bacteria > Acidobacteriota > Thermoanaerobaculia > Gp7-AA8 > Gp7-AA8 > Gp7-AA10. Next base: position 3,907 of record DASPZU010000085.1, on the reverse strand, counting down.
AGTGGACCGACCCGATGCGCGCGTTCGTACCATTCGCGGTTTTCTGCCTTAGCATCACGCCGGCCTCTGCGGCCAATCTGGTCGAGATCAAAGATCCGGCCCGGCTGATGGAGTCGTTCTCTCCCCGGCCGCCCGTGCGCGTTCTGAACGTCTGGGCGACGTGGTGCGTGCCGTGCGTCGAGGAGATGGAGGATTTGCAAACGATCAGCGACACATTTGGCACACGCGTGTCACTTCTCGGGATTTCGTTGGACGATATGATTCCCGGCGACCGGACCGTCACCAAGCAAAAGGTGACCAAATTTCTTGATAGTAAAAGAATCACATATATCAATATCTATTACAGCGGCAACAGCGATGCGCTGGCGGACAAATTGCGATTCAACGGCGAGATTCCGATCACGATCATTTATGACCGCCACGGCCGCGAGACCTGGCGTCAGCAGGGAAAACTCGATCGCAACAAAGCGATCGCTGCAATACGCAAACAATTAGGGGGAAATCGATGAGGAAGTTTTTCGCAATCGCGTTGATGGTACTGGCGGTGGCAGCGGTCGCCGACGAATTGGCGATCGGCGCGAAAGCGCCGGCGTTCGCGCTGGCAAACGCCGTCGACGGCAAGACCTGGGCCTTCAAGCCCGGCGACGGCAAGATCTCGGTTGTCTTTTTCACCTGCAATCAGTGCCCGTACGCCAAGGCCTTCGAGCCGCGGCTGATCGAGATCGCGAAGCAGTATCAGGCCAAAGGCGTGAGTTTCTACGCCATCGATCCGAACGATGAAAACATCTTTGCGGACGAGACTGTAGCCAACATGAAGGACCGCGCCCTCAGCAAGGGCTATCCGTATCCGTACCTGAAGGACGGCGACAGCTCGATCGCCCGCGCCTACGGCGCCCGCGTGACGCCGCATGTCTACGTCATCGATCAGACAGGCACCTTGCGCTATCGCGGCTACGTCGACGACAGCGCACGGCCCGCGGAGCGCACCAGGACTGGACTGACCGATGCGCTCGATGCGCTGCTCGCCAACAAACCGGTCTCGAACAGCGAGACGCACGCGTTCGGCTGCACGATCAAGTGGAAGAAATCCGCCTGACGCCGTCTGCGCGGCTCAGGATGACATCTAGCGCGACAAGCGGCGATACGAGCCGCTGAGCATCATCACGCGCTTGACGTAGTTCCGCGTTTCGGGGAACGGCAGCGACTCGAGGAATTCGTCCATCGGCTTGTGCGGCGCGGCCCGCCGCCAGCGCAGGACGTTTCCCATCCCGGCGTTGTACGAGGCCACCGCCAGCTGCACCGCGCCGCCGAACATGTCGACCAGCTGTCGGAAGTAGAAGGTGCCCATGCGAATATTGACGTCGGGGTCTTCGGCGTTGGAGGAGCTGTGCAGACGCCGGCCCAGCTCCCGCGCAGTCGGCGGCATCAACTGCATGAGGCCGGTCGCGCCCACCGGCGATTTCGCGAGCGGATTGAAATAGCTCTCCTGGTGAATCAGGCCCATCACCAGGTAGGGATCGAGCCGATTTTTTCCCGCGTTGGTGATGATCGAATCTTTGTACTTCATCGGGTAGTACATCTTGAGGAAGTACGCCGGAACAGAGTCCTGCTCGACGGTCGCGAGCTGTGGAAAGGCCCGGCGCGCGGAGCGGGTCATCAGAAACATGTCGCCGGTGCTGTTGTACAGATCGGCCAGAAGCGCGTCGGCGTAGGGCTGGTTGGAGCGCTTCAGATTTTTTTGGATCTCCAGACGGGCGTCGCGCGCGTCCGTGAGCGCCGTCAGCTCGTAAGCGAGACGCAGCTCGGGCGGCATGTCTTTTTCGGCGATCTCCGGCCAGTCGGGTTTTTGCATCTTGAGCGGATTGCCTTCCGGATCCCAATGCGACACACCGTGCGCCTGACAGTAGATGACGTAGAGGTCGGTGTAGCGCGCGTCGGCAATCGATCGATAAATCGCAGAGGCCTGCTCCGCCATGCCGGCACGCTCGATGGTGCGCGCGATCCAGTATTGCGCCTGACGCTTGACGTTGGGATTGCGGTAGGTGTCGCGCACGAACGTCAATTCCTGCGCGGCGGCAGAGAGGTCACCCCGCGAGTAGGCCGCCCAGGCCTTGTCCCAGAAGTGCTGCAATCCGGCTTCCTGGCTGGGATCGAGCCTGGCGAGGTCGGTGATCAGCTTCTGCTCCAGCGCGTCGTCGTTGTTCGATTCCGCGATGGCGATGAGCGTGTTGAGGACCTCGATGCGGACCTCGTCGGCCAGCGGAAGGGAGAGCAAGTCATGCAGCCGCTCGCGCGAGAGCCGCTCGTACTCCTCCTTCTTCGCTTTTTTGGCGGCGTCGACGACCTGGATGACTTTCCTGACGTTGGCGAACCTTGGTTTGACAGCTGCCTTCTTTTTCCCCTTGGCGGGGACTCGAATTGTTCCGACCCGCCGCCTCACCATGATCGTTTTGTTGACGATGGGATTGATCGAGGCCGCCAGCGCGCGATAGTTCCTGGCGGCGTGGTAGATCGCTGGGATGGCAATCTTGAACGGCCCGGAGGCCAGCGGATCGAGCACTCTGCTGGAGTCTTCGTACCGGTGGAGTTGATGGAGAGCCAGGCCGCGATTGAGCTGCACCGGCAGCTTTAAATCCGCGGGCGGTCCTGCGGCCGCCAGCGCATCGAGCTCCGCCAGCGCGCTCTTGGGGTCGCCGTCGCGAAGCAGGCTAACCGCGCGCTGCAGCCGCTCGGCATCGGTGAGCTGGAGCGGATCTTCCGGCGTGAGCGACAACAGCGCCCGCAGAATCGCGATGGCATCGGCGGCCTGGGGGGCGCGTGGATTCTTGATCACCAGATCGTGGGCCGCGTCCTGCACTCCCTTCGCATCTCCGGCCGCGAAACAGGCATTGAGGAGTTGCCAGCGCGCGTTTGCCGCGACTGGTGAACGGTCGGTTCGCCTGGCGATCTCGCCATAGACCGCCATAGCGTGTTCCCAGTCTCCGGCAGCCGCGTAAGCCGCGCCCAGGTTTGAGCCGACATCTTCCCAATAGACCAGTTGTGCCGGCCGGTCCCACAGCTTTCTGAGCGTCTGGCGCGCCGATCTGCCATCGCCGTTCAGCCGAAACGCTGTGGCGAGAAAGTAGAGTCGATATTGTTCGACCGCTCGCCGCCCGAATCGGAAAGATGAAAAGTGACGGATGGCCGCGGCGCTGTCGCCGCGGTTGAGCGCTTCCAGCCCGGACGTGAATGCCGGACGCAGTTTCTCCAGATCGGGCGGCGCTTCAGGCTTGGGCGGCGGTGCGAGCAGCAATCGGAGAGCAGTGCGTCGCTGGAAGACGTAGATTCCGACGCCGGCGAGGACAGGAATGATCGCGAGCGTGATCGCGATGAACCGCCAGCGCCAGGAGTTCATGCACTCCGGTTACAGTCCCAGCGCGCCTGCGTCGCCGTCCGCGAGAATGCGAACCAGCTCGTCGTAAAAGTAGTTCGACGACTTGCGGATGTCTTCCGGAATGCGCTCGTCGTACATCTGGCGGCTTCGATCGATGTCTTCCTTCAGCCGCTCGTAAAGATCTTTGTTTTTCCGCCCCTGTTCGACTTTCGGTTCGTTGTACAACTTGATCTCCGAAACCAGCAGGCGCGCGAATCGACGCGCTTCGTCGTGTTTCTTGTTGGCATCGGGCGTCGCCGAAGCGGCCGCGCCGCCTCGAAGACCCGCCGGCGGTACGAATTGCGTAGACGGCCGGGAGGGCTCTTCGCCCGGCATGGCGGGCAACGGACCGCTTTTCGACAGATCGAGCGCTGGCATCGCCGTCGTTGCGTATGCCGACGCCTTCGGTGGAGGCGCAGGTGCGGGTTTGGGAGGTGGAGGAGGGGCGGCCGCAGGTTTGGGTGGCGGCGATGGCGCTGCTGTGGGCCGCGGCGG
>DASPZU010000084.1:0-170667 GCA_035636095.1 Thermoanaerobaculia bacterium | reverse complement strand
TCGCCCAGGGTCGAGTAGAGAAGGGGATATTCGCGGAGCGAGTCGCGCGATGCGATCGATTCGATCGCGTCGATACCAGCTTGCGGGCCGTCCGCCATCGCGATGGCCACCGCTTGATTCAGCGCCGCCACCGGCGAGGGCTGCATCGCGAGAAGCTCGTCGTAAAGCGAGACGATGCGCGGCCAATCGGTCTCGCCGAACGACGGTGCGGCAGCGTGGCAGGCGGCGATGGCCGCCTCGACGTGATAGGTCGTGATGGCATCGCCGGACGCCGAGGCGTCGAGGTGCCGCATGCCGCGGGCGATCATGGCGTGGTCCCAACGCGATCGATCCTGCTCCGCCAGCAGTGTGATCTCGCCGGCGCCATCGATCCGGGCCGGCAGTCGCGCCGCCTGCAGCAGCATGAGCGCGAGCAGAGCATGCACTGCCGGGCCGAGTGTGGCCGGATGCTCGACCAGAAGAGTGCCCAGGCGAATCGCTTCGTCGCACAGGTCGTCGCGGACAAGGGCATCGCCTTCGTGCGCGCTGTGTCCCTCGTTGAACATCAGATAGATGACTTTGAGCAGAGAGGCCAGCCGGACGGGAAGCTCGTCGCGCGATGGCATCTCCATTGGAATCGCCTCTTCGCGAATGAGACGCTTGGCGCGCACGAGCCGCTGCGCGATGGTTGCTTTCTGCGACAGAAATGCGCGCGCGATCTCTTCGACGCTGAAGCCGCCCACGGTCTTCAGCGTCAGCGCGATGCGGCTCTCCTCAGGCAAGGCCGGATGACAGCACATCAGCATCATCGACAGAAGGTCGTCTTCGAAGTCGTGATCGACTGATGGCTGCTCGTCGGTCGGCAGCTCATGCAGCGCCGCGGCGACCTTTTCTCGAAACGTCATTTGGCGCCGAATCTGATCGAGCGCTTTGTTGCGCGCAACGCGAAACAGCCAGCCGGCGGGATTCTCAGGGACGCCGTGAAAGCTCCACTGCGTCAGCGCCGTGATCAGCGCCTCCTGCACGACTTCTTCGGCCAGCGGCAGGTGTTCCGGACCGAAGATCCGCGTGAGCGTGGAAACCATCTGTCCCGCGCGGTGGCGGAACAGATGGTCCACGACCTGATCGATCGCCTGCATCAGGACATCGGCTCGATTTCGCGGACCTCGATCGTCCCGAAATCGAGGTGCGGGCAGCCCTTCGCGACCGAGACCGCCTCGTCGTAGTCCTTGGCATCGACCACGAAGAAGCCGCCGATGATCTCCTTCGCCTCAGCGAAGGGACCGTCCGTGACGGCGAAATTCGAGCCGCTGCGCTTCATGACGCGACCTTGATGGTCGCGGAGCTTCTCGCCGCCGACGATCTTGCCAGTCTCGCGCAGCTTGCCGGACCAGGCGCGATAGCGCCCGATGATCTTCTGCATCTCCTCGGCGCTCAGTCCCTCGTAAGTGCCGTGATCACGCAACATCAGAACGTACTTGGCCATGATGATTTCCTCTCCTTTCAGTCTACAGACGAACGGGAGGCCGCCGAATCGACATAAACTATTCGCCCGTGATTCATCTTCTGCTCGCTATCTCCCTGGCCCAGCAGTTTCAGCAGGATGTGAAAGTCCTGGCATCGGACCGGATGGAAGGACGCGGACTCGGTACGCAAGGCATTGAACGCGCCGCCGACTGGATCGAGTCGCAACTCCGCGCCAGCCTCAAGCCGGCCTTTCCCGACCATTCGTATCGCCAACCGTTTCGCGTGAAGACAGGGGTGGCTCGCGCAGAAGGGAATCGTCTCGAGGGCGTTGCCGATGACGATTGGACGCCGCTGGGCATGTCGAGCTCCGCGTCATTTCGCGGGCAGCTCGCTTTCGTCGGATACGGAATCGCGGCTCCTCCGCTCAACTACGACGATTTCGCCGGCATCGATCTGAAGGGGAAGGTGGCGCTGATGCTCCGTTACGAGCCGCAGGAGCGCGACGAGAAGTCGATCTTCGACGGCAAGCGCCCGAGCCGCTGGTCGGCGATGCGCTACAAAGTTCTGCAGGCGCGCGAGCGGGGAGCGGTGGCAGTCATCTTCGTCACCGGGCCGATGCAGGACGAAGGGAAAGAATTTCTGCCGGTCCTCAAGAACGACGGGCCGCAGAGTCCCGCCGGCATTCCGGTGCTGCAAGTCAAAACGTCGGTCGCACAAAAGTGGGGAATCGATCTGGCCCAATTTCAAAAGAACGTCGATGCCGATCTGAAGCCGCGCTCGCGCGTGATCCCGATCGACGTCGACGGCCGCGTCAGTCTTCGCAATACTTTCGCGCACACGGCCAACCTGGCCGGGATTCTTCCCGGCGCAGGCCCTCTCGCTCGCGAGGTCGTGATCCTGGGCGCCCACTACGATCACCTCGGCTATGGCGGAGAAGGATCGATGCGGCCCAACGTTCATGCGATCCACAACGGCGCGGACGACAACGCCTCCGGCACCGTCGCGGTTTTGCTGGCGGCACAAAAAATCGCGCATGAATTCGCGAACACGAAGAACCATCGAACATTGGTGGCGGTCCTTTTCTCGGCGGAAGAGGCTGGACTGGGCGGATCGTCGTGGTTTGTCGATCATCCGCCGGTGCCACTCGATCATGTGATCGCGATGGTCAATCTCGATATGGTCGGCACGTTGCGTGACGATCAGCTGGTCGCCCTAGGCGCCGACACAGCGCCGCAGTGGAGGTCGGCGCTCGATCCAGCCGCGGAGTCGGCACACCTCAAAGTCGCAGCGCGCGGTGACGGATATGGTCCTTCCGATCAGACCAGTTTCTACGCCAAGCGCATTCCGGTCGTCCACTTCTTCACCGGGGCGCACGAGCGCTATCACACCCCCGACGACAAGTGGAACACGCTGAACTACGCAGGCGCGGCTCGCGTCACCGAGTTCACGGCCGATGTCGTTGAGCGATTGGTCCGCGGCACGGTGACGCCGACGTATGTTCGCCTCGCGGCCGCGCCGGCACTCGAAGGCGACAGCCGCGGCTACGGCGCATACCTCGGCACCATCCCCGACTATCGCGCCATGGAAGCGACATCGGGCGGAGTCTTGCTGGCGGACGTGCGGGCGGGCGGGCCGGCCGATCTGGCCGGCATTCGCGGCGGCGATCGCATCATTCAGATGGCCGGAACGCACATCGAGAATCTCTACGACATGACCTTCGCGCTGCAGGATCACAAGCCCGGCGAGACGATCGATGTAGTCGTCGTTCGCAGCGGCGAACAGAAAAAACTCCGCGCGACTCTCGGCGTGCGTGGAGCGCCGCCGACCCCGGCGGCGTTGACCATCAAGGCCGGCAAGCCCTTCGACAAAACCTTCGAGGGCGAGAAGCACCTCAAAAACATTCGCCAACTCACATTCGGCGGTGAAAACGCCGAGGCGTATTTCAGCTCCGATGGGACGAGGTTGATTTATCAGGCCACCGTGCCCGGAGCGGCGTGCGATCAGGAGTACACGCTCGATCTGCGCAATGGAGAAACGAAGCGCGTTTCGAGCGGCAAGGGGCGCACGACATGCGGTTACTTCGTTCCGCCGAAGGACGATCGCATCATCTACTCATCGACTGAGGCGGGGGGCGCCGACTGCCCGCCGGCGCCGGACCGCTCGCACGGATATGTCTGGGCTGTTTATCCGACCTATGACATATACGAGGCGAATCCCGACGGCTCGAACGCGCATCGCATCACGACGACCGCCGGCTACGATGCGGAATCCACATGGTGCGCGAAGGGCGGCAAGTTCGTGTTCACGTCCGACCGCGACGGCGATCTCGAGCTCTACGAGATGGACGACAAGGGCAACGTGCGGCGGCTCACCAACTCGCCCGGCTACGACGGCGGCGCGTTCTACAACGCCGATTGCACCGAGATCGTCTTTCGCGGTTTTCATCCGACCGGGGCGGCGCTCGACGAATACCGCTCGCTGCTCGCGAATCATCTCGTCAAGCCGACCGTGATGGAGCTGTTCGTCATGAACGCCGACGGCTCGAACGTGCGACAGTTGACGCAGACCGGCGCCGCGAATTTCTGTCCATTCTTCACGCCGGACGGGAAGAAGATCATCTACTCGTCGAACGTCGGCGATCCGAAAGGGCGCGAATTCGATTTGTGGTTGATCTCCAAAACGGGCGGGTCGCCGGAGCGCATCACGACCGCTCCGGGCTTCGATGGCTTCCCGATGTTCAGTCCCGACGGAAAGCTGATGGTGTGGGCGTCGAACCGCGCCGATCCCGCCAGCCACGAGACGAACCTGTTCATCGCTGAGTGGGTGGAGTGACGGCGGTCCTCTACGCCGCGACAGCGATGGTGCTGTTGTGGCTTGCAGATCGTTACGTTCTTCCTGTCTCTCGAGGCGCGGCAATCGCGCTTCTGCTGCTGCCGCTGGTGTTCACCGGCCGCGCGGTGTTGACAGGACGCGTGTACGCGCCGGTCGAGATGCCGTACATGACGCGCCCGCTGTACGACTACCGCGCGGCGCTTCATGTTCCACCGACGCACAATCCGACGCTCGCCGACATCGCTTTCCAGATGATTCCGTGGCGCGAGGCGGTGCGGCGATCGTTGGCGGAAGGCGAATGGCCGCTGTGGAACCGCTTCATGTTTTGCGGCGACGTGCTCGCGGCCGGAATGCAGCCGGCGGTCTACAGTCCGTTCACGTGGATCGCATGCCTGCTGCCGGCGGCGCTCAGCTTTTCGTACACCGGCACGATCGCGTTCTTCGTGGCGGCTCTCAGTGCCTGGCTCTTCGCGCGCGAGCTCGGCGCGTCGATGGGAGCGGCGCTCATCGCCGCGATCGGTTGGATGTTCTCCGGTCCGATCGCGCTCCTGATCCTGTGGCCGGTCGGCTTCGCGTGGACGCTTTTGCCGATGGTGCTTCTTGCGACGCGGCGTCTGGCGCACGATCCGTCGATTCGATCGACAGGGCTTCTCGTCGTCGCGTTTGTTCTCGAGATCGTTGCCGGGCATCCGGAGACGCTGCTGCATGTGACCGCCATCGCGCTCGCATACGGCCTGTTCGAGTTGAGTGTGGAGGCGGGCGCCCCCGCCCGCCCGGCGGCCGAGGGCGGCCGCCACCACACTTACCGCGCAGTGATGCTGGCAATCGTCGCCGGCGTCGTTGCGCTGCTCATCACGGCCGTCGCGCTTCTGCCGTTCCTCGACATCGCGCACGAGTCTTACGACCACCTCGTTCGGACGGCGATGTACGCGAAGATTCCGCTGAAAATCGCGCCAGGCTCGGTCCGCACGCAGCTCCTGCGCAACCTGTTTCCGTTCCTCAGACCGGCGTCGGAAGACTTGCCTCTCGGGCGTGCAGATGCTGGAAGCATTCTGCTGGCGCTCGCGATTGCCGCTCCGTTTGCGATCCGACGGCGGGAAATCAAGTTTCTTGTGCCTCTCGCGATCGTGGCATTTCTCGTCGGCATCAACGCCTGGCCGCTGGCGCAATTTCTTCACGCGCTGCCGCTCTTCAGCTCGACGCTGAACGATCGTCTCGCTGTTGCCGTACCGCTCGCCCTGGCAGTGCTGGCAGCCCTCGCCGTCGATGCCTGGCCGCGCCGTGTGCTTGTCATTGCAATGGCCGCGGTCATCGAGGCGATCGTCATCGCTGGAATTGTGGCTGGTACGGCACCTGCGCGTCTTTCCGCCGAGCTTGTGCCGCTCGCGATCGCTGCCATCGTGGTCGTGACAGTTCGCAAGCAGATCGCCGTGCCGCTCATGATGGCGCTGATTCTTCTTCAGCGCACGATCGCCGACGGCTCGCTCATCCCGGTGCATCCGCGGTCCATTGCCTATCCGCGCCTCGGTCTTTTTCAACCGATGAACGCCATCGCGGAGCCTTTCCGCGTCGCGCCAACGGGCTACGCCCTCCTCGAGAACACCGCCACCATGTACGGCCTCGAGGATGTGCGCGGCTCGACGCCGATGACGCTGGCGCTTCTGAACGACACCTTCCCGATGTGGCTCGAGCGTCGCGGCCGCGACTTCCCGCAGGTCAACGACCTCACGCGCCCTTTTCTCTCCATGATCAACGTCCGCTATGCCCTCATCGAGCTGCCCGCCCCTTTGCCGCCCGGCTGGAGAGAGGTTTCGTCGGACATCTCGATGCGGCTCATCGAGAACACGCGCGTCCTGCCGCGCGCGTTCATTCCGCGCAACGTGACGTTTCATTCCTCCCCAAAGCAGGAGTTGGAAGAGATGGCGCAGGCGACGGACTTCGCCGAGCGCGCCTGGCTTTACGTGCCTGGAAAACCGGAGGATCGAACGAATGGGCCGGGGACAGTAAGGGTCGTGCGAAACAAGTCCGGCCTCGACATCACCGTGACGATGCAACGCGCGGGCTTTGTGATCGTCAGCGAAGCGGCGTGGTCAGGCTGGCGCGCCTACGTTGACGAGAAGCGAGTGAGAACGCTCCGCGCCAATCACGCCTTTCTCGGTGTGTACGTCCCGGCGGGAACGCATCGCGTGCGGTTGCGCTATCTGCCGCAATCGTTCGTGGTCGTGCGTGCCATCTCCATCGCGACCCTTTCGCTGATTGCGGTGTTCCTGATCGCTCGCCGGCGCTTCACGGATGCATGCCGGCCGTCATCGTCTCGATGATCCCGCACGCGATGCGCGCGCCCGCGTTGCCCGATGGCTGCGAGACGAGGTCGTCTGCCTTTTCATGCAGGACGACAGCTTTGCCGACCGGATTGGTCGCTTCGCCGCTCTTCAGCGAGATCGAGTGCGTCGTCAGGCGCGTGTGGACTTCGCCGTTGGCCTCGGCTGTGACGTTGCCGAAATCGCCGGAGTGATGGGAAACGGCATCGGGCGCGCCGTGCACCATGCCGGTCGGGTTGAAGTGACCGCCGGCGTTCGCTCCGTTGTTGCCGCAATCACCTTTCTCGTGGATGTGGAAGCCGTGCGTTCCCGGCGGGACGCCGGTGAGGTCGACCTGCACGTCGACGTTGCCTTCTCCGGCATCGGAGTAGTGCACAGTTCCTTTTGCTGTCTGGCCGCTGCTCGGCTGCAGCGTGGCCATCGCGGTCGGCGCTTTCGAGCTGGCGCAACCGAACGCCAGGAGAACGGACGCGGAGATGACGACAAGCTTTTTCATGGCCGCACACAATACATCATTGCGACCACCGCGCCACTCTTCGCCCCAGCGCGCCGAGCCAGCCTCCGCTCAGATTCTGGTAATACGACGCGGCCGCCTTTTGCACGCCGTCGGCCAGGGAGGGGTACGGCGACACGATTTGAGCGAGCTCGCCAATCTTTGCGCCCTTCTGTCGCGCCAGCACGATCTCTTCGATCAGCGTGGACGCGTTCGCGCACATCGCATGCGCTCCCAGGATCCGGCCCTTGTCGTTGCAGATCAGCTTGATGAAGCCGGTGGTGGTCCGATCGACGACCGCCCGATCGACATCGGCCATGTCGACGTTGTACGTCCGCATTCTCTCGCCGATCGCTTTCCGCGCCTCGGGCTCGGTCATTCCGACGCCCGCGGCTTCCGGATCGGTGTAGAGCGCCCACGGCACGTTGTCGTAATTCAAGGCCGACTTGCCCGGGAACAGGATGTTGCGCACGAGCTTGACTGCCTCGAAGGCCGCCACATGCGTGAACTGCAATCCGCCGTGAATGTCGCCGCAGGCCCAGATGCGCGGCGCCGTGGTCTCGAGGTATTTGTTGACGACGACGTACGAACGCTCCGTTCTCACGCCGGCATTCTCCAATCCAAGGTTCTCGATATTCCCGCGCCGCCCGGTGGCAACCAGAATCTCGTCGACACGGATCTCGCGGCTCTCGCCGTTTTTGTTCTCGATCCGCACGACTTTTTTTCCGCCTTCGGCCCGAATCGACTTCGCCGACCAGCCGGTGTGGATCTCGACCGCTTCCTCGCGCAGCACCTGGCGCGCGCGTGCGACGACATCGGGATCTGTTTTGCCGAGGATGTCGTCGGCCATCTCGACGATAACGACATCGCTGCCAAAGCGACGGAGCATCTGGGCGAATTCGCATCCGATCGCGCCGCCGCCGAGGATCGCGATCGAGGCAGGAAACGCGTCGCGCTTCAAAAACGAGACGTGATCGATGAAGCCGGCCTTGTCGAGGCCCGCGATCGGCGGGACGGCAGTGCGCGAGCCGGTCGCGATGACGATGTCCTTCGCTTCGAGACTCCGATCGTTGACCTCGACCGTGTTGGCGTTGACGAGCCTTGCCGCTCCTTCGATGACATCGATGCCGAGCTTGCGAAATTTTTCGGGATCATCATGCTTCCCCGCCACGCCTTGCGCTTCGCGCATCGAATCCATGATCGATTTCGGATTCACGCTCGGGGCCACCGGCTCCAGTCCCCATCGCTGCGCGTTTCGCATGTGGTGCGCGAGTCGGGCCGACGCCACCAGCGCCTTGGTCGGCACGCAGCCCGTCCACAGGCAGTCACCGCCGAGAGCTTCGCGCTCGATGAGAGCGACGCGGCGTCCGAGACGCGCGCAGCCCGACGCGGTGACGAGTCCGGCGGTGCCTCCGCCGATCACGACGACGTCGAATTTTTCGGCCATGGCGTTAGAGCGTCCGGAAACGTTCGCGGATGGTGCGTTCGACCTCCACGAATTCGGGCGCACTGTTCAGACCTTTCCGCCACGCCAGGCCGGCGGAGATGAGGTCGAGCGTTTCCTGAATCCGCGCGCCGCTGACCGGTTGGCCGCTGGCGTCGCGATCGCGTCCCATGATCAGAACGGTGTCGGCCACCTGCAGAGCAGCTTCGATGTTGTGCGTCACGACGATGATTGTATTCAGCTCATCGAGATTCGCGACTTCGGTGATCAGCTCAGACACGCTTTCGATGGCCAGCGGATCGAGTCCCGAGAACGGCTCGTCCATCAGCAGAAAATGCTGACTGCACACGAACTGCTGCGCGATCGCGACGCGTTGGCGCTGACCACCGGAAAGTTGCACCGGATAGCGATCGGCGAATTGATCCAATCCGAACCGTTGCAGCATCTGACGCGAGCGGTCGAAGGATGCCTTGCGCGTTCGGCAGGAGTGGCGCGCCGCGACTACCAGGTTTCCGAGGACGGTGCGGTGCTCGAAGAGTTGATAGTTCTGAAAGACGACGCCGACCATGCCGGCTTCGACGGGCTGCAATTGCACTCCCACCTCGACGCTGCCGCTGGTCGGGTCCTGCAAACCCGCCAGAATGCGGAACAGCGTTGATTTTCCCATCCCCGACGGGCCGAGGAGCGCGACCACCTGGCCGGTGATGGCGTCGGGGCGAATGATGTCGCGAATCTCGAAATTGACATCGCGCAGCACGACCTGGTCGGCATAGCGATGATTGACGCCGCTGACTTTCAACAGCGTTTTTCCGAGACTGAATTCGCGCGACGCTAACTTCATCGTCGCTCCAGAGTCAGCTCGGAGTACGGGCAGATCACACGCCGCAGCCCCCCGATGGCGTAGTCCTGCAGGATTCCGACGACCAGAATCACGATCTGGATCGCGAACACCTCCGCGATGTGGAAGTGTTTGTTTTGATTGAGCAGCATCGCGCCCACGCCTCCTTCGGCGCGCGATATGCCTTCGACCATCGTCAGCATCATCCAGCCGATGGCGGCGTTCTGGCGCAATACTTCGAATGCCTCGTCAGCCGTGCCCAGGACGACCACGTCCCACACCACGCGCCATTCACCCATGCCGAGGGTGCGGGCATGATCGAATTTTTCCTTGGGCAGATTCGCGATCACCGACGCCATCGAGGTCACGAAGAAAACCGTCATGCCGAACACCAGCAGCGACAGCTTGAGCCTGTGACCACCGCCGACCGTGAGCGTGAAGATCAACGTCAGGCCGATCAGCCCCAGAAAACGTCCCTTCGACACGGCGGCCACGATCGGGCGGAAGGCCGGCAGGACGGTCAGATAGGCGAGAAGGAGCGAGATGACCACCGTCCAGAAGAGCGCTTCCAGATTCAAGGTGAAGCTGATGATCAGCTCGCGGCCGAGGCCCTCCATCCACAGGTCGCCGAGAGCGTGAAATACTTCGGCCGGCTTCGGAATGATGCGGAAGGGCATGAGCCACCACAGCGCGAGGGCCATGGCGGCTTCGCCGATCAGCAGAATCTTCCAAACCGCCGGCGAGATCGCGCGATTTGGAAGAAACGGACGCAGTGCGACGGTGCTGTTCGCCACCCTAGCCGCTGACCAGCACGATTTCGACGCGACGGTTCTTTGAGCGGCCTTCAGTGCTCGAGTTGGGTGCGATCGGATTGGTCGCTCCGTGCGCGTGCACCGAGATCCGCTCCGAGGGGAAGTTCAATGACGATTTGTTCATCAGCCACTGCTTGACGGCAAAGGCGCGGTCTTCCGACAAACGTTGATTGGCGTCGGCGCTCCCCTGGCTGTCGGTGTGACCGTGGACCTGAATGAGCGTGCCGCTGGCCACAAGGAGATCGCGCGAGAGATCGTTGAGCGTCGCTTCCGCCTGCGGCGTGAAGGTCGCCTTGCCGGTGTCGAACTCGATGGCCCATGAGCGACGGCCGACCACGCTGGCTTTGGGACTGCTTGCGGCCGCAGCGTCGTATTTCGGCTTCTCGGCCTCCACCGCTGCCGCCATGCGCGGCGAGCTTCCGATCAGAGCATTGAGATAGGACGCATCGCGCGCATCTTCCATCTTCGGATAGTTCGGAATTAGTTTAGGGTATTGTTGTACATCAATATCTCCGAATTTTGTGTATGTTGCGGAGAGAAGATCGGACGAACCCGGCACTAGACCAAAAAGGAGGAGGTTGTCGGCGAGATTGTTGACATACGAACCGCCGAGGGAGACTTCGATGCCCTGCTTGTCGCGCTGGGTTACCGGCTGGAAGTAACGCAGCCAATAGTCGGCGGTCTCCTCGTTGTAGACCTCGGCGCTGACCTTGGCAGCGTGCTCGAGCGCCTGACGGCTTCCTTTGACGGCATCGCCGCCTTTCAGAGTGGCGGTCAGCATGTGCTCGACCGTCGAGCGGTTGGCCTTCATCCATTTGTCGATGCCGATGATGACGTTGGGCATCTGCGCGCTGTACTCGCGAGTCGAGACGATCGAGATGATGCCGCCTCGCTTCTCGGCAACAGTGACGTCGCCGGGCGTCCAGGTGACCACTGAATTAACCATGATGCGCTTCCGCTCGCCGGTCGGTTTGCCGTTGCGAACGACCGGTCGCTCTTCGGCGTAGCCTTCGACGTATTTCTTCGCGGCATCGACATACGTGTCGGCAGCCACCCAGTTGAGCGCGTCGGGGTCCCAGGTGTGTTCGTCCGGATTGTTGCGCAGGCCGTTGTCTCCGAGCCACTTCTGCGCGATGTTCCAGTCGCCATCGCGCAGCACTCCGGCGCACACGCCGCCTTTCGAAGACGATGGATTGGACTTCCATTCGGCGGGACCCATGAATTTGTCCTCGCCGCGCGAATAACCGCACGATCCGATGATCTTGGCCTGATACTCCGGGCCGAGCTTTGTGCGGAGAACATCGTTGAGGCCCTTGAGGAACTGGGCGGCTCCGTCTCCCATGATCGCGACGAAGTGCACGCCGTCCTTCGGATTGTCGTTGCCGTTTCGGAGTGAGGTCGCGAAGGCGGTGAGGTTCTCCTGCATTTTGTTGCTGTCGTCTTCGCGAACGAGCTTGAGATTGACGCGTTCGCCGCACATCAGGCTCCCGTCGGTTGCCTGCTTGCCACCGGTAGCGGCCATCAAACCCATCTGCGCGTTCCACGCCCACACGTTCATGCGAACTTCCGCCTGATCGGTGCAGCCCGGGCTCGAGCCGGGCGTTTTGTAACTCACGTTGGCGGAGGCGGGATTGTCGGGACCCGACGGCAGATCGACGTTCTTCGGAATGACCGATGCGGTCGTGCCGCGGCCGGGGATCAGTTTATCGCGGTAGTTGTAACCGACGTATACGAGAAAGCCGAGGATCACGACGGTCAGAAAGAATTTTGCAAAAGGCGTGAGTTTCATAGGACCTCCGGTGGGGCCACATCCCTCTCATCTATCGACGGAAATTTGGAGGCTCATTATACTGAGGTCCCTGACCCGAGAGCCGAACTCACCGAAGGAGATAGTCACCGCGGAGAAGCTGCGGGCCAATCCGCCATACCTGAAGTTTGCATTCTCGAATCCCTACAATCTCTCGCTGTTCAGTTGCGCCCTGGCGGCATCGGCGCTCACGCTCAATCCGTTTCTGGCCATCGGCGCTCTCGGGGCGGAGGTGATCTGGTTGCTCCACGCACCCGATTCGAAAACGCTGCAGAGGTTGGCGTGGAACAAGAAGTTGGCAGCCCTGTGCGCGGAATTGGAGCAGCGCGAGCTCGACGCCAGGATCGCGTCCCTCGGCGGTCCGGAACAGAAGCGCGTCAACGCGCTGCTGGGCGCAAAAGAGAAGATCGATCAGCTGGCGGCGCAAAACCCATCGTTCACCGGCGATCTGCTGCGCGATGAGCTCGTGAAGTGCGACATGCTGGTGCGCTCGTTCATCGAGATCGCGGCCACCTGCGCGAGATACAACCGCTACCTCAACAGCGTCGATGTCAAGGAGCTCGAAAAGGAGCGCGCGTCGTGGGAAGGTCGCGTGAAATTCGCGAAGGGTGATGCGGGCGCCGAGATCGCGAAGAAGAACCTGGACATCATCCTCAAGCGCTCCGGCAAAATCCAGGAGATCCGCAAATACCTCGACGCGGCGCAAGGACAGCTCGATCTGGTCGAAAACACCTTCCACCTCATTGCCGATCAGATCGTCACGATGCAGTCACCGCGCGAGCTCTCGCATCAATTGGACGACTTGATGTCGGGCGTCGAGGCTGTGCAGCAGGCAACGGTACACACCGAGCAGCTGATGGCTTAGTCGATGATCGGCCGAGCTCTACTCGCAATTGTTCTGAGTGTTGCCGGCGTCCAGGCTGCCGACTACGACATCCTGATTCGCAATGCGCGGATCGTCGACGGCGCGGGAACGCCATGGTTTCGCGGCGCTATCGCGGTTCGTGGCGACAGCATCGTTGCCATTGCACCGCGAATTGACGGCACGGCCTCACGCGTCATCGACGCCGGCGGCCGGGTGGTGGCGCCGGGATTCATCGATCTGCACACGCACTCTCGCCGCGGGATCACGGATGTTCCCACTGCCGAAAACTACATCCGTCAGGGAGTCACCACGATCTTCGAAGGTCCGGACGGATCGTCGCCGCTGCCCATTCGCGATTTTCTCGATCGCGTCGAGAAGCTGAAGACCTCGCCGAATTTCGCCACCTTCGTCGGTCAGGGGAGCGTGCGCGAGGCCGTGATCGGCAATGTCGATCGCAAGGCCACCGCCGAGGAAATCGAGAAGATGCAATCGCTGGTGAGAGAGGCGATGCGCGACGGGGCGTTCGGACTCAGCACCGGCCTGTTCTACGTTCCGGGAACGTTCACGCCAACGGAGGAGGTCATCGAGCTGGCGCGCGTGGCGGGGGAGATGGGTGGCATCCACCAATCGCACATGCGCGACGAGGCGGCGCACGTGGTCGACAGCGTGCGCGAGACGATCCGCATCGGCGAAGAAGGCCACCTGCCGACGCAGGTCACGCATCACAAAATCATCGGCGTCGATAATTGGGGCAAGAGCGTGGAAACGCTCCGGCTCATCGACCAGGCGCGAGCGCGCGGCGTCGACGCCACCATCGATCAATATCCTTACACCGCGTCGAGCACGTCGCTGGCCGCCGCGATTTTTCCGAAATGGGCGCAGGAAGGGTCGCGCGACCAGATGGTGGGGCGGCTGCGCGATCCGGCGCAGCGCGCGAAGATCCGCGAGGTCGCCATCGACAAGATTCGCCACGAGCGCGGCGGCGGCGATCCGAAAAACATTCAGATCGCGTCGACGTCATTCGATCCCTCGCTGGCCGGAAAAAATCTTGCTGAGATCACGCGCGCCCGCGGACTCGAGCCGACCGTCGAGAACGCCGCCGACGTCGCGCTCGACATGATCGAGAAGGGGAGCGTGTCGGGCATCTTCCACGCCATCTCCGAGGACGACCTGCAGCGCATCCTCGTGCATCCCGCGACCATGATCGCCTCGGATGGCGAAGTCCCCATCTTCGGCAAGGCCGCTCCGCACCCTCGCAGCTACGGGACCTTCGCGCGCATCCTGGGCGTCTACGTCCGCGAAAAGAAGCTGCTGTCGCTGGAAGAAGCCGTCCGCAAAATGTCATCGATGCCGGCGGCGCGGGTTGGATTGACCGATCGCGGACTGCTTCGGCCGGGGATGAAAGCCGACATCGTGATCTTCGATCCGAACACCGTCGCCGATAAGGCGACCTTCGCGCAGCCGCATCAATATGCCGTCGGCGTCTCGTACGTCATCGTCAACGGCGTCTTCATCATCGACGACGGAAAAGTGACGGATGCACGGCCGGGTCGCGTGCTGCGCGGGCCGTCGTTCAATCGTTCACGTACACCGTGACTCTGCGGCTGCGGGGTCCCGCGCTATCCAGTGTGCTACACGACGCGCTACGTAACAGAGACGCAGGAGCAAACCGCTGAGCTGGGCGGCCCGCATCCATCGTGCGCCTCTTGAGAAGCTCGTGAGCGAGCTCAATGCCTGCGCTGACCGCGCAGAGCGCAAGTGATCACGTAACGTGGCTGCTGGAGGTGTCGCGGCGCCGCATGCTGGACCTTACAGCCACCCCCGTTCGCGCGCGATGCGGGCCGCCTCGATGCGGTTCTGCGCGCCGAGTTTGCTGATGGCCTCCGACAGGTAGTTGCGCACGGTTCCGTCCGATAAATTCAGAGCGGTGGCGATTTCGCCGCCGCTCTTTCCTTCCGCCGCCATGCGCAGGACCTGGCGCTCGCGATCGGTCAGCGGATCGGGCTCGCTCCACGCCTCGGCGGCCAGCTCCGGGTCGATGGCGCGGCCGCCGGCGTGCACGCGCCGGATCGCGTTTGCCAACTGCTCGGCCGGCGAGTCCTTCAGCAGATATCCCGAGGCTCCGGCATCGAGAGCGCGACGCAGATAGCCGGAGCGCGCGAAGGTGGTCAGGATGATCACGCGCGTCGGAAGCTGTTCCTGCCGCACGGCGGCTGCCAGCTCGAGCCCAGTCATCTTCGGCATTTCAATGTCAGTGAGCAGAACGTCCGGCCGTTCGCGGCGGGTTACAGCCAGCGCCTCTTCGCCGTCTCGCGCACGCGCGATGACTTCGATGTCGTTTTCGATATCGAGCAACGCCGCCAGCGCGCCGAGGAGCATGGCCTGATCCTCGGCAACGACGACGCGGATCACGCAGAGCGCTCCATGGCGCGATCGAGCGGCAGCGCGATGGTCAGGATCATTCCGTGCGAAGTGTCGCGATTGAGGGTTCCACCCAGCGCGGCGATCCGCTCGCGCATTCCAGTCAGCCCGAAGCCCTCGGCATCGGTACTGCCCCGCCCATCGTCGGAGATCGTCAGCCGAAGCTCGCGGTCACCTCGACCGAGGCGAATCGTGCAATGCGCGGCCCCGGAGTGGCGGACGACGTTGGTCACGGCCTCGCGCACCGCCAGCGAGAGGATCGCTTCCTGCGACGGCGCGAGCGAGATCTCCGCGATGTCGGTTGCGCAATCGATCGACGCGGCCCTCAACATTTCTTTCGCTCCATCGATCTCGCTGGTCAGGCTGCCGCTGCGATATCCGCCCACTGCCTGCCGCACCTGGCTCAACGCGTCGCGGGAGATGCGCTCGACGTCGCGAATCTCATCGCGAGCGCGCTGCGGATCGCGGTCGGCCAGCTTCGAGGCCAGCTCCGACTTCAGGATGATCAGCGACAACGTGTGGCCGAGGAGATCGTGGAGGTCGCGGGCGATGCGCTCGCGCTCGGCGACCTTCGCGAGTCGCTCGATTTCTTCGTGCGCGAGACGCAGGCGCTGGTTCGAGCGGTCGACCTGACTGTAGTGCGCGGTCACCGCGCCGATCAGCGCTGTGAAGATGATCGGCCACACCGCGTTGTACGGTTCGATTTTGAAGTACAGGCTCTCGGCGCAAAGAAGGAGCTCGATGACCAGAATCGCGCGAACCGCCTGGCGTCCGGAGCTGGTGTAGCCGGCAAATGCAGCGGCGTAGATGAAGAACGTGCCCGCGCCGGGATTGAATGGATAGTAGATCAGGCCGAGCAAGGTGATTCCGGCGATGACCAGGTAGAGGTCGCGGCCGGCGACGCGATAGCCGCGAAAGTACAACGCCAAAAACACCACCAGCGCAGCCGCGGTGGAGATCCATTCCGCGACGCTGGCGTGCGGCTTCATCGCCGGAGAAACGATGAAGAATGCGAGATAAACGAGCCAGACGTAGGTGATCCACCCTTGCGTCTTGCTGTGGGTCGCCGGCATGGTCTCTATTGTCCTCCACGTCAGGATGACGATGCGTCACTTCAGCCGCAATTCGTCGATCCGGAAGTCGGCGGTGCCGCTAGGCGGACCGCCGAAGAGAATCGCCTGAACATCCTTGCCATCAAATCCGAAGTCCGACCATTTGACGGAGATTTCGGTCCACTCCGGCCCCGCGTGAACGGTCGTCATGCGCGGGATGCGGCCGGCGCTGGCAGCGAAGGCCATCAATTGGATTTCGACATCTCCTTTCGCGAAAAATGTGAAGCCGCTCTTGGAGGAGAGATCCACCGGGCGCATCGGCGTTGAGGCGAGGAAGATCATCGCTCCCGCCCACGGAAAGGCCGCCCCCGGCTTCGTATCGGTATGGATGTGCAGCGACTTGGTAGTGCCGTTCGCTCCGCCGTCGACGACGTCCATGGTGGCAGTCGACTTCCCGCCCATGAAGCTGTCGGTGGAGACCACCCACATACTTCCGATCAGGACATCGGGCGATCCTGATTCGAAGGTGCTGATCACGCCGGCCGCCAGCCGATCGGCAGGAACAGTTTCGACCGCTGCCTGCGCCTCCTTCGTCTCCGGCTTGCGCGTCAACGGGACGCCGCCCTTCCAGACTGTGACGATGTCGCGCGTGGCGAGGATGTCGGAGGTAGGGTCGCCGTTGACCAGAACCAAATCGGCGCGAAGGCCGGACGCGATGCGGCCGCGGTCGGCGAGACGGAACGCCGCCGCGGGTGCAGATGTCGCAGCAGTGAGCGCCTCGATGGGAGTCAGTCCCGCCTTGACCAGCAGCTCGAGCTCGCGATGCATGCTGGCGCCGTGCGCCGTACCGGGATTCGGTGCGTCGGTGCCCGCCAGAATCGGTACGCCGGCGGCTTTGAGCTGCCGCACCGCCGACATCGCATTGTCGATGTTGTTAGGCCGGCCGGCTCGAGACGGGAATGATCCCTTCAGCCCGTTGGCCTCGTTAAAGTTGAGATACGGCTGCAGTCGAGCGTCGCTCACGAGCGATGCGCCGCTGGCAACGCCGCTCGCGCTTTCGTTGACGCTCAATGTCGGTACGACGAAGGCGCGATGCTGGCGCACAAACTTGCCGAAGCCGGGATCGGGCGGGAGGTCGTTGAAAATGTGCGCCAGACCGTCCGCGCCCGATTCGATGGCATCGCGCGCGCCCTGCACAGTCGAGATGTGGACGACCGCCAGATTGCCGCGCTTGTGGGCAGCGGCGATCAGCGCGGCCAGATCGGACTTCGTCAGCGTGTTGAACTTCAGCCCGTACGCGCTGCCGTTGTCGTAGATCAGCTTGATGTAGTCGGAGCCTTCCACGATGCGCGCGTCGATGAAGGCCTGCGGATCAGAGCCGGGAGCATAGACCGGAATCGGGAAGTATTCGCTGCCGTGACCGCCCGCGACGGTGACGAGAATATTCGCAGAGTACAGATCGGCGCGGCTCGGCGCTCCGTTGTTTTTCTGCTCGGCCTTCAGCTTCTGCGCCAGTTCGGCCGACGTGAACATATCGAGCTCGGTCGTCACGCCGAAGCGCAGTGCGCGCTCCAGGCTTCCCGGGAAGACATGCGTGTGCGCGTCGATCAGCCCGGGGAGCAGCGTCTTGCCGGTTCCGTCGATGACCGTCGCTCCGTCAGGCACTTTGGCCGAGGCTGCGATTCCGCTTTCGCTGAATACGATGGTCGCGGAGGGCGTGACTTTTTTCCCGTCGAACAGCCGGACGTTTTGAATTGCGGTGACCGATGCCAGAAACGTAAGCATTATTATCATAATTAACCGTATACCTTTCCTTCATCGCGACGATAGGCAATGGTCGCCAGCACGAGAAAGAGCAGCGTGAACGCAACCAGCGCGAGAATGTGGACGATGGCCGAGCCTTTGGCGGCGCCGATGATGATGAGCGCGAGCTGTGAAAGATGAAACGGTGGAAGCACGGGCGCGATCTTCTGGAGAAACTTCGGCATGAACTCGATCGGAATCCACAACCCCGACAGAAAAGACATGGGCAGGTAGACGATGTTCACGATTGCCGGCGCGGAGTTTGGTCCGGCGAAGTAGCCGATCATCAGCCCGAGCGCGCAGAACGGCAGCGCACCGGCGACCAGAGCGATGAACAACAGCGGCCACACCGTTGGCGCGAAATGGACGCCGCCGAGGAAGATGCCGAGGAGCGAGAGACAGGCGACGATGATGGAACTGAACAGCAGCGCCATGCCGATCTTGGCTCCGAACCACGCGCTCAGCGGCATCGGCGTTGCGCGTTTGACCTGCAGCCATCCCTGGCCGCGCTCCACCGCCACGCTCACGCCGAAGCCGAAGAGCGAGGCGCCGATCACGCCGAACGCCCCGTAAGTGGCGATGAGATAGGAAGCGGCTGCCTTCTGTCCGAATGCCAGGCCGAAGAAAATGTAGAAGATCAAAGGGAACGCCAGCGTGGGAATCACGTACGCCGGCAGCCGAAACATTTTCAGGAACTCGTACTTCAATTCGAGCAGGTGAACTCGCATCATGCGACCTCCTTGGTGAGCGAGAGAAACGCTTCTTCGAGACCGGCGCTGGTCACTTCCAGATTCGACAGCGACCGATCGCGCGCCAGCAGCTCGCGCACGACCGCCTCGCTGTTGGATGTCAGTACTTCCATGATCACTCCATCGCGGGTCGCGCTGGTGACGAACGGCAATGCCGTGAGCTGTTCCGGCGGCAGCGCGGTCGAGCAGCGGATTCGCTTGCCCGAGACGCGCGTTTTGATCTCGGCCGGCGAACCTTCTGCGATGACTCGGCCATGATCGATGACGATGATCCGATCGGCAAGCGAGTCGGCCTCCTGAAGATAGTGCGTCGTGAGCAGCACCGCGCCGCCTTTCCCGACAAAGCGGCGAATTTGTTCCCAGATGCCTCGGCGTGCGTCGACATCGAGGCCGACGGTTGGCTCGTCGAGGATCAGCAGATCGGGGTCGCCGCAGATCGCCAGCGCGAAGAGCAGGCGCTGCTTCTGACCGCCGGAGATCTCGCCGAAAAGACGGCGCTCCAATCCGCGCAGGCCCGCGATCGCGATGACCTCCGCGCTCGGCAATGGATTCGCGTAGTAGCTGGAGAAAAGATCGATGTGTTCGGCGACGCGGAGCGTCTCCGGAACGCGTCCGACCTGCAGCATGGCGCCGGTGCGGACGCGGTTGCGCGGCCGGCGCGGATCGAGTCCGAAAACGGACACCGATCCCGAGTCCACACGGGTGAGGCCGAGCAGCAAACGCACGGCGGTGGTTTTTCCAGCGCCGTTGGGTCCGAGAAGCGCGACCAGCTCGGCCGGCCGAATGGTGAGAGTGACATTGTCGAGCGCAACCGTCGTGCCGAATCGCCTGGTGACTCCGTTTAGTTCTGCCGGTGTGTTCATGCCTCCACGATCGGCTCGTCCGGCGGGAAACAACACTGGAGAACGTCAGAGGATCGGCATGACATGTGTCATGCGCCGCAACCTGCTGCCGCGAAACCTCGTAAGATTTGGAAGGAGGCGGCGATGCGAAACGACCGAGTACTCCTCATTCTCGTCGTAGCAGACTTCGTCTTGGTCATGCTCACCCTGGCAGGGGATTTCGTGTTGAGCTCAACCCTTCCGCCGCCCCTGCGCGACTACGTGAGTTCGCGTCACGCGAGCCTAACCCACACGGTGTGGTTTCCGCTCTGGGCGGGCATCGCGGTGGTTACTCTGGTCTCGTGGATCGGGCTACTGAATTACTGGTGGCCGGCTCGAATTCTCTACGTTGGCGCCTGGGCAGCGTGGATTCTGCTGGTCGCCGCTTCGGGTCCGTCGGTAACGACTGCAACTGGTGCCACGTCGAGACCCTCGAGCCCCTTGTCGGCGGTGCAATCATCGGCCTCGTGTATTTCTCGGACTTGACCAAACGGTTCGACCAAGACGCACTCGAGATCGCGACTGGGTAATCGTCAATCGTTCACGTAGACGGTCACCTTGCGGCTGCGGGGCCCATCGAGCTCGATGAAGTAGATGCCCTGCCACGTCCCGAAGATCAACTTTCCATTGCGATAGGGCCATGAGAGCGATGTGCCGATGAGCATCGACAGAAAGTGCGCGTCGGAGTTGCCCTCGCTGTGCCGGAATTTCACGTCGGGAACGAGCGCACGCAGCGCTTTGGTGAGATCGGCCGGCACGTCGGGATCGGCATTTTCATTGACGGAGATCGCGCACGTGGTGTGAGGCGTCACGACCGTGCAGATGCCGTCGCCGTCGGTGAGATCGGCGAGCGCGCGCTGCACCTCATCGGTGATGATGACGATCTGCTCGCGTGCGCTCGTTCGTATGGTGAAAGTCTTATCGCGCATGTGGTGGCGCCCCTCACCCCGTCCCTCTCCCCGCGAGCGGGGAGAGGGTGGTCCCGCGAAGCGGGACCGGGTGACGGCTTACGCCGCGACGGCCTTGCGCTGCGGCTCCTCGGCCTGCACCTGAATTCGCATTCCGTAGAACGAGCGGTACACGAAGAACATCGAGATCAGCAGGAAGACCGCCGAGAGTACGCGCGTCAGTCCCGCCCGTCCGGAACGCGTCATCTCGACCGCCAGCTCGACCGCCAGAAGGCCGAAGAGCGTGGTGAACTTGATGATCGGGTTCATCGCGACCGATGACGTGTCCTTGAACGGATCGCCGACGGTGTCGCCGACGACCGTCGCCGCGTGCAGCGCTGTTCCTTTTTCCTTCAGCTCGACCTCGACAATTTTCTTGGCGTTGTCCCAGGCGCCGCCGGCGTTGGCCATGAAGATCGCCTGATACAGGCCGAACAGCGCGATCGAGATCAAATATCCGATGAAGAAGAACGGCTCGAAGCACGCGAAGGCCAGCGTTGCGAAGAAGACTGTCAGAAAGATGTTGAACATCCCCTTCTGCGCATACTGCGTGCAGATCTCGACGACTTTTTTCGAATCCTCGACCGACGCTTTCTCGGCGCCGGCATCGAGTCGAATGTTGCGCTTGATGAATTCGACGGCGCGATACGCGCCGGTCGATACGGCCTGCGTCGACGCTCCTGTGAACCAGTAAATCATCGCGCCGCCGATGATCAGGCCGAGGAGGAATTGCGGATGGAGGAGCGTGAGCTTGTCCATGTCGCGCGTCAGACCGTTGGTGAGTATCACGATGATCGAGAAGATCATCGTCGTCGCGCCGACGACGGCCGTACCGATGAGCACCGGTTTGGCGGTCGCTTTGAACGTGTTGCCGGCGCCGTCGTTTGCTTCGAGGTAGCCCTTGGCGCGTTCGAATGACGGACGGAATCCGAAATCGCGATTGATCTCCTCCTCGATTCCGGGAAGTGTCTCGATCTGCGACAGCTCGAACACCGACTGCGCGTTATCGGTCACCGGTCCGTACGAGTCGACCGCGATCGTGATCGGACCCATGCCGAGGAAGCCGAAAGCCACCAGACCGAAGGCGAAGACCGCCGGCGCGATCATGACGCCGGCCGGGAACAGTCCGCTGATGGCCGCCGCGATTCCCATCAGCAGCACGATGGCCAGGCCCATCCAGTAGGCGCTGAAGTCTCCGGCGATGAGGCCGGAGAGAATGTTGAGCGAGGGGCCGCCCTCGCGCGAGGCCGTGACGATCTCGCGAACGTGGCGCGATTCGGTGGACGTGAAGACTTTGACGAGCTCGGGGATGATCGCTCCGGCCAGCGTGCCGCAGGTGATGATGGTGGAGAGCTTCCACCACATGGTGTTGTCGCCGCCGAGCGTCGGAATGAGCAGGTACGACATCGCGTAGGTGACGCCGATCGACACGATGGACGTGATCCAGACCAGTGTCGTGAGGGGAGTCTCGAAGTTGAAGCTGGGTGAGTCTTTGAATCGCGCTTTGGCGATGGCGGCGTTGAGCCAGTACGAAACGGCCGCGGTGATGATCATCAGCACGCGCATCGCGAAGATCCACACCAGCAGTTGCGTCTGCACGGTGGGATCGACGACCGCCAGCAGAATGAAGGTGATGAGCGCGACTCCGGTCACGCCGTAGGTCTCGAAGCCATCGGCGGTCGGGCCGACCGAGTCGCCGGCGTTGTCGCCGGTGCAGTCTGCGATGACGCCGGGATTGCGGGCGTCATCTTCTTTGATGTTGAAGACGATCTTCATCAGATCGGAGCCGATGTCGGCGATCTTGGTGAAGATGCCGCCCGCGATGCGGAGCGCCGCCGCGCCGAGCGATTCGCCGATCGCGAACCCGATGAAGCACGGGCCGGCGTAATCGCGCGGGACGAAGAGCAGGATGATGAGCATCATCACCAGCTCGGTCGAAATCAGCAGCATGCCGATCGACATCCCGGCTTCCAAGGGGATCGCGTAAGTCGGGAACGGCTTTCCGCCCAGCGAGGCAAACGCCGATCGCGAATTCGCGAAGGTGTTGATCCGGATTCCAAACCACGCCACGCCATAGCTGCCGAGGATGCCGACGATGCTGAAGACGACGATGGTGATCACGCGCAACGCGTCGTAATGCCGCAGCGCGCCGAAGTAGACGACCATGATCACGGCGATGAATGCCCACAAAACCGCGATGAATTTTCCCTGCGTGATCAGATACGTCTTGCAGGTTTCATAAATGAGCTCCGAGATTTCGCGCATCGAGCGATGCACCGGCAGTCCGCGCAGGCGCACGAACATCACCAGTCCGAAGACGCCGCCCAGGATGCAGACGAAAAGGCCTCCGATGAGCAGCGACTGTCCGGTCATGCCCAGAAAGGAGACGGAGCGGAGGTCCGGCAGCACCAGATTCGCCTCCGTCCGCGCCGCGGTCGCCTCCGCTGCATGAGCGGCGGTCCCGACACAGACCAGAAGCGTGGCGAGGACCAGCACGCGCGTGATCCAGGACTTCATAATTCCTCCGTGAGTGCGGTGAAGATCCCGCCGCGAATCACAGGGGCGGGATATTTGGGGCGCGGATTGTAACACGCCCCTCTCACCCATCATCCTTGCGTGGCGCGGATGTGGATCTCGACTCTGCGGTTGAGCTGGCGGCCTTCCGGCGTGTCGTTCGATGACTTGGGCTTCGTCTCACCGTAGCCGATCGCCGAGATGCGAGAAGGAGCAACGCTCTGATCCGCGAGATAGTCACGGACGCTGTAAGCACGCCTCTCGGAAAGTCCCTGGTTGTATTCCGGAGAGCCGACGTTGTCGGTGTGGCCTTCCACGCTCACAGTCTCATCTGGATAGCGTTGGAAGTTGCTCGCAAGGTCGCGAAGCGTCTGCCGTGATTCGGGACGAAGAGCCGCCGAATTGAAGTCGAAGAGGATGTCGTTCGTCAGCTGAACAGCGATCTCGTTCTCCGCCGGCCGCGTCACCTCGACGCCGGGAATCTGCTGCAGCTCTTTCTGCTGCTGGTCCATCCGATGACCAATGGCTCCGCCGGCGGCAGCGCCGATCGCTGCGCCAACCGCCGCCCCCGTGCGCGGATTGCCCGACTGATTGCCGATGATCGCACCCACGACGGCTCCCGCTGCCGCGCCGACGCCGGCACCGCGTTTCGCTTTCTGGTTCGGGTCGTCAGGATTGCTGCTCGCGCACGCCACAACAAAAACTGTGGCGAAGAAAAGGGCTGACGCTTTGCGGATCATTAACTGCCTCCGAAGAAATAGAAAGGCGCTCCGCGTTCGGGAGCGCCTTTCACTTTACTACTTAGGATGCGTTGGCGCGGACGTGAATCTCGACGCGGCGGTTCAACTGACGGCCGGCAGCGGTGCTATTGGTAGCACGCGGCTGCGACTTGCCGAAGCCGTAGGTATTGACGCGGCCGCCTTTCACCCCGAGCTCTTCGAGGTAATTAGCGACTGAATCTGCACGCCGGAGCGACAGGCGCTTGTTGTAGGAGGCGGAGCCGATCGAGTCGGTGTGTCCTTCAACATAGAGCGTCGTGTCGGGATACTTCTGGAACACATCCGACATGTCGCGAAGCGATGCGCGCGAGGCCGACCGCAGCTCAGACGAATTGAAGTCGAAGAGCACTTCGTTCTTCACCGTCACCCTCACTTCATCCGGTGCGGTGCGAGTGACGTCCACTCCCTGGATCTGCCGGAGCTCGCGTTCCTGCTTGTCCATCATGGCGCCGACGATTGCACCAGCCGCCGTACCGGCGATTCCGCCGACCACTGCGCCACGCTTGGAACTGTGGTGTCCTCGGTTGTTGCCGATGACTGCGCCCGCGATGGCGCCTGCCACGCCGCCGATCACAGCGCCCTTTTTGGCCTTCGCGTGATCATCGGTCGTCTGCGCGAATGTCGGCAGAGCAGCCACAAGCACGGTCAGAAGCATTGCGATGTACTTTTTCATTTTTCTCCTCCCTGTTGATTGACCGACCCTCAGGTATCGCAACTGAGATGCCATCCGTCCTAATAATTCGTTATCCACGTCGCATCAGAGGTGTACGATCGCCGGATGAACTCCGGGCGTTCCCTTTCCGGCCCCTTGCACAAAATGCTCCAAGATAGCGACTTACCGTTTCGCGATTTCGTGGAAGTCGCGCTTTACTATCCCGAGCTCGGCTATTACGCCCGCGGGGAGTCTCCGGTGGGAAAAACGGGCGATTTTGTCACGTCCCCCCAGATCAGCCCGCTATTTTCCTTCGTGCTGAGCCTGCTAATTTCCGAATTTAGGGCATTAGTTGACGGCGGAATGTCCACTATTGTGGATGTGGGCTGCGGGGACGGATCGCTTACCCATTCTCTATACAAGCCGGCCGAGAACGCGCAATTCTGGGGCGTGGACCGATCGCTCGATCGAGTGAGCCATCGCGAAGGCGTCAACTTCACCACGAATCTCGCGGATGTTCCCGGTGGCGATGCACAGCTCATCATCTGCAACGAGCTATTCGACGCGCTGCCATTCGGGCGGCTGGTGATGCGCGGCGAACATCTTCACGAGTTGTGGGTGACCGAGCGCGACGGTGCGCTTGACTGGAGCGAACACGAAGCCGAGGGGGCGTACGAGGACTACTTTGAGGAGCGCGGCATTGAGCTGCACGACGGCCAATTCGTGGACGTCTCTCTCGAATGGGAATCGCTGTATGAGGAGATCTGCCGATTCGTGACGCGCGGATTGATCGTGACGTTCGATTACGGCTATCCCGAAAAGCGACTTTTTTCGGGACGCGCTCGGCAGTTTGGTACGGCGGCCGCGTACTCCGGACATCAGGTCTCGCGCGATCTGCTTGCGAGACCGGGGCAGCAGGATCTGACGGCGCACATCAACTTCAGCGATCTGCAGCGGACGGGCGAGCGCAATGGATTCACGACTCTCTTCTTCGATCGTCAGGCGAAGTTTCTCCTGGCTGCCGGCGCGACGGAGCACGAGTTTCTCGCGCCGCTCGATGACGTCCGAGCGGCAAATGCTGACCAAGCACTGGAAGTCCGCGAGAGGCGTGAAGAAGCGCGTCGGCTCGTGTTACCGGACGGAATTGGCGAGGAAATGCGGGTGCTGGTGCAGGGAAACGGTGTGCGGGCGGGGGGGTGGTCATTCCAAAGGAAGCTCTTTTGAATTTCAAATTTCAAATGAAAAACTAAGAATGAAGAATGACGCGGAGCAATTCTTCATTTTTCATTCGAAATTCGAAATTTGAAATTTCTCAGGCCGATCAGGTTGACTATCTCTCTAGCCCGTTTACAATTACGGCGGTCTCGCTGACCAGCAAAATATGGCCAACTACTCGGTGTTGCTGGTAGCTGCACTCATCGTTCTCTCACTGCCGGTTTTGACGCTGTTCGTTCTCGCGCCGCTCGTTCGGGCGTCGCGCGCGAACAAGGTGAAGCTCGAACCGTATGAGTGCGGGGTCCCGGCAAGCTCGTACGCTTTCGATCACCGCTTCTCGGTGCGGTACTTCCTCATCGCCGTGCTCTTCATCATCTTCGACGTGGAGACAGTCTTCCTCTTCCCGTGGGCGATCCGGTTCAAGCAGCTCGGATGGTTTGGCGCAGTCGAGATGGCGGTCTTTCTCGCGATCCTGCTGATCGGTTACTTCTACGCTTGGAAGAGGAAGGTCCTTTCATGGGTCTGATCGAAAACCGCTTCGATTTCGCGCCCGGCACAGCAGGCAACATCCTCACCACCAAAGTCGACAAGTTCTTCAATTGGGCGCGGAAGTCGTCGCTGTGGCCGATGCAGTTCGGCCTGGCCTGTTGCGCCATCGAGATGATGGCGGTGCTCGACCCGCGCCACGACATGGCGCGGTTCGGCGCGGAGGTTTTCCGCGCCACGCCGCGACAATCTGACCTCATGATCGTTGCGGGCACCGTCGTCGAGAAGATGGCGCCCATCGTCCGGCGACTCTACGACCAGATGCCCGATCCGAAATGGGTCATCGCCATGGGATCGTGCGCGACGTGCGGCGGTCCGTACGACACCTATGCCGTGACGCAGGGAGTCGATCGTCTCGTCCCCGTTGACGTCTACGTCCCCGGCTGTCCTCCACGTCCCGAAGCGCTGATGTGGGGACTCATGGAGCTGCAGAAGAAGATCGAGAAAATGCACGTGCTGCGCAAAGGCGGCGAGTCGTACGACTTCGCGCGCGCTGCAGTTCGCGATTCACTCCGCCCGGTCCATGAGGGCCCGGCACTGCGCATCGAGCAGCTCAAACCGGCGCCAATGTCAGGTGTGAAGCGCGTGCCCACGCCGGAGAAGCCGAAGCCGGCGCCGAAGGCTAGTGTGGGGGCCGGCGCCCCCGCCGGCCCAGCGGCGGGCGAGGCGCCCATCGCCACACAGACCGAGGCGGCCGTCATGGAGGCGCCTGCTCCTGAAGCGCCGGCCGCCCCTTCGGTCCCATTCCACGATGAGCACCTCACGCTCCCCGAGCGCATGGAAATGGCGAAAGACGGCGATCTCAAAACCAAATTGTTCGCGGCCATGGCGCAGACCGATTGCGGCGCGTGCGGTTGGGACTGCGAAGGCTACGCCGAGGCCATCGCGACCGGCGAGACGAAAGACATTTCGCTCTGCGTACCCGGCGAGAGCGAGACACTCGACATGCTCAAGACTCTGATGGAAGCGGCCGGAAAGGAATTCGAGGGAGCGTAGTTGGCCGAGACCGCAACAGCATCCCCTGCCCGCACCGCCGACGAAATCAAACGCGACCCGCTGGTCGCAGCGGGGGTCGCACGCGCCGGCGAAGCCATCACGGACGCAAAAGAATTCGCGGGCGAGATCACGCTCTCGGTCGCGGCCGATCGCATCCGCGAGGTCGCCAAGGCCTTCAAGGACGACGGCTTCAACTATCTGGTCGACCTCACCGGCGTCGATTACTCGAAGTATCCCGGATGGAGCGGGGCGCGCTACGGGGTCGCCTACATGCTCTATTCGTTTCGCAAAAATGCTCGCATCCGTTTGAAGGTTTTCTCGGACGGGGTCGTACCGTCCGTGACCTCGGTGTGGAAGACCGCTAACTGGCATGAGCGCGAGACCTTCGACATGATGGGCATCCACTTCGACGGCCATCCGAATCTCGAGCGCATCCTGATGTGGGAAGGCTTCAACGGCCATCCGCTACGAAAGGATTTTCCGGTGCGTGGCATCGACACCGGCGCGCGCATCTACCCGGAAGTTTTTCCCGAGGGCGGCGGACCGAAAGCGGGATCGACCGGCAAGGACGTCAAAGACGTCAACATGTACAAAGGCGAGTGGAAGCATTACGGCACGTGGCCTGCGGCGTCGATCGCTGCCCGGGCGAAAGCGGGAACGCAACAGCCGCCCGCGCCCGAGCTTGCCAGTCAGGTCGCCGAGACAGCCAAGCCGACCGAAGAAGCGCCGTGGCACGACCCCGAGATGCCGATGCCGCAGCGGCTCGAGCTCGCCAAAGACGGATCGCTGAAAGACAAATTGTTCGCCGCCATGGCGCAGACCGACTGCACCGCCTGCGGCTGGGACTGCGAAGGCTATGCGGCAGCACTCGCGAGCGGAGAGTCGAAAGATCCGACGCTGTGCGTGCCCGGCGAGGCGGAAACGGAGATGAAATTGAAGGAGCTGCTCACGGCAGCCGGCAAGTAAATGTTCGACGTCCACGAGATGGAAGTGAACTTCGGCCCCCAACACCCGTCCACGCACGGAGTGCTGCGAGTGTTGCTGAAGGTCGACGGCGAACGGATCATCGACGCCAAGCCGATCATCGGCTATCTCCATCGCGGGACCGAGAAGCTCTTCGAGAACATGCCGTATCCGCAGTGCATCCCGCACACCGACCGCATGGACTACGTCGCCGCCGCCACCAACAACCTCGGCTTCGTGGAAGCGGTCGAGAAGCTGATGGGCATCACCAGGCAGATCCCGAAACGGGCGCAGCTCATGCGCGTGATGCTCTCGGAGCTGCAGCGGATCTCGTCGCATCTGCTGTGGCTCGCGACGCACGCGATCGACATCGGCGCGATGACGCCGTTTTTCTACTGCTTCCGCGAGCGCGAGCAGGTGCTCGATCTTTTCGAGACCTACTGCGGCGCGCGCCTGACTCTCAACTGCATGCGCATCGGCGGCATGCCCGATGACCTCCCCGCCGGATGGCTCGACGATCTCGAAACATTCATCGGAAAATTCGACGCCGCCGTCGATGAATACGAATCGCTGCTCACGAACAATCGGATCTGGAAGCGACGCACGATCGGGATCGGAGTCATCACGACCGAAGAGGCGATCGAATGGGGCATCACCGGGCCGCCGCTTCGGGGAACGGGTCTGGAATGGGACCTGCGGCGCGCGCAGCCGTACGAGTGCTATCCCGAATTGCAGTTCGAGATCCCGGTTGGAAAAAACGGCGACACCTACGACCGCTACCTGGTGCGCATGGCGGAGATGCGACAGTCAAATCGAATCCTGCGGCAGTGCATCCCCATGGTCAAAGCGACGCCGGCCGGCGACATCAAAGCCAAAATCTCGCGCGTCATCCGTCCGCCGGAAGGCGAGGTCTACCATTCGATCGAATCGCCGAAAGGGGAGCTCGGCTACTACATCGTCAGCGACGGCAAGACACAGAACGCGTATCGATTGCGCGTCCGCCCGCCATCGTTCGTGAATCTGCAGGCGCTACCGGTGATGGCGAGAGGGCACCTGGTGTCCGACCTGGTCGCGCTGATCGGTACCATTGATATCGTTCTCGGAGAAGTCGACCGATGAGAAAGGCAGAAGGCAGAAGGCAGAAGGCAGAAGGCAGAGGGCAGAAGGCAGAAATCGGAGGCGGATCACTTCTGCCTTCTGCCTTCTGCCTTCTGCCTTCGAGCGCCGGAGGCGCGAGATGAACGCCTGGATGCAGTATCTGGTCTGGCCTCTGGTCAAGTTTCTGGTGGCGTTCATCATCGTGCAGGTGATCGTCGCCGCCATGAACTGGGTCGAGCGGCGGCTCCTCGGCTTCGTTCAGGCGCGCCGCGGACCAAATCGCGTAGGCTGGCACGGTCTGCTGCAGATCATCGCCGATCCGATCAAGTTCCTTCTCAAGGAAGACATCGTTCCGTCCAGCGCCGAGAAAGTCGCGTACTTTCTCGGCCCGATCCTTCCCCTGATCCCCACGTTTCTGGTCTACTGCCTCATTCCGTTCGGTCCGCCACCAACGTATGTCGCCGCGCGCACCAATGTCGCGATTCTCCTGGTGCTCGCGCTCACTTCGACCGGCGTGTACGGGATCATCCTCGGCGGCTGGGCATCGAACAATAAATACTCGCTGATGGGCGGACTGCGCTCGGCGGCGCAGATGGTGTCGTACGAAGTACCCTTCGGTCTCTCGATCGTCGGCGTGTTGATGATCACCGGCAGTCTCGATCTGGTGAAGATCGTCGATTACCAGGCACAAAACGCCTGGAACTTCATTCCGCAGATCGTGGCGTGTTTCATCTTTTTCGTTGCGATGAATGCCGAGAACAACCGCACGCCGTTCGATTTGCCGGAAGCGGAATCGGAGCTGGTGGCCGGTTATCACACCGAGTATTCCGCGATGAAGTTCGCCTTCTTCATGCTTGCCGAATACTCCGCCATGCTGGTGAACTGCTGTTTGCTGGTCAGTCTCTACTTCGGCGGCTGGACGCTGGCGATGTTCGGCTATGGACTGACATCGAGTGCGCTGCGGCACTGGGGATGGCTCGGAGGCCTGATCGGCACGCTGATTTTCTTCGTCAAGGTGATGACCTTCATGCTGGTCTACATCTGGTTCCGCGCGACCTTCCCCCGCTTCCGCTTCGACCAGTTGATGGACCTGGGATGGAAGTGGATGATTCCGCTCGCGCTCGGAAACATCTTCGTGACTGCGATTTTCATTCTGGCGGGACAGGAGCGGCTGATGTACTGGATCGGCATCGCCGTGCTGGCCGCCGTCGTCTACTACATGAAACCGAAGAGGGTGCATGCAAGTCGAGTATCCGAAGCCTAAGTGGAGCGAGCGCTTCCTGCTCCTCGACATGCTCGAGGGGCTGAAGACAACTCTGCGCGAGCTATTCCGTCCCAAGGTCACCATCCGCTATCCCGAAGAGCGGCTCGATCCTGCCAGTCGTTTTCGAGGAATGTTCCGTTTCTCGTTCGACCGCTGCATCGCGTGCAAGCTGTGCGCAGTGGCGTGCCCGATCGACATCATCTACATCGACGTCCACGACGAGCAGCGCGAAGTCGATGGAAAGATGAAAAAGCTCAAGGTCCTCGATCGCTACGACATCGACGTCAAGCGCTGCATGTTCTGTTCGCTGTGCGAAGAAGCGTGCCCGACCAAGCCGAAGTCGATCTGGCTGACCACCAAGACCTACGAGCTCGCGTCGTACGATCGGAATGATCTGTACTTCAACATGCAGCAGCTCGAATATTGGGAACACCGTCCCGACTATCCTGGATTGCCGCCCGAAGAAGAGCCGCCGCTCATTCCGGAAGGAAAGCGCATCGCCGGGGGAGTGGAGTGACGCCGGGGCTCATCGTCTTCTTCATCATCGGCACGATCGCCGTCGCCTCATCCATTCTGGTGGTCGGGATGCGCAACCCGGTGCATTCCGCGCTCTTCCTGCTGCTCACCTTTCTGTGCGTAGCAGTGCTCTTCGTGATGAAGGCCGCCGAATTCGTGGCGGCCGTGCAGGTGCTGGTCTACGCCGGCGGCATCATGGTCCTTTTTCTCTTCGTGGTGATGCTGATCAATGTCCGCCATCTTCCCGACGAGAGAGTCCTGTCGCGATTCTGGAAGGGTGGATTCGCGGTCGGCCTGGCGGTCTTCATTCTGTTCGCGACCGTCATCCGCACCGGCGTTTATCACGATCCGGTCGACAACGAACAACTGTTACGGACGACCTACACCTACCGCCACCGGCGCGTGAAGCTTCCCGATGGCACGACGCAACGCAAGCTTTTGCGCCGCGCCACGGTGGTGGGGAATTCCGAGGCGGTGGGGATGGCGCTGTATCGGGAGTATCTGGTGCCGTTTGAGGTTGCCTCGCTCTTTCTGCTGGTCGCCATGATCGGTGCGATCGTGATCGGGAAGCGCGAGCTGACCGCGCTGGAGGAAGAGACAGCGCCCGATTTCATCCTCGAAAAAGTCGAGACCGAGAAGGACGTCAAGGAGGCCATGAGTGCCTAGCAGTCGCGCCGCGTGCCGCGTACCGCGTGCCGAGATCATCCCTGCACCCGGCACGCGGCGCGCGGCACCTCAGGAGTCACATGCCTAGCACCGAAGCCTATCTGATGCTGTCGGGCACTCTGTTCGCGGTGGGACTGGTGGGCGTGATCATCCGCCGCAACATGATCACGGTACTGATGGCGATCGAGCTGATGCTCAACGCTGTCAACGTCAATCTCGTGGCGTTCTCGCATCGACTGTCATCGCTCGACGGCCAGGTCTTCGCGATTTTCATCATCACGGTGGCGGCGGGGGAGGCGGCGGTCGGGCTGGCGATCATCATTCAATTGTACCGATTAAAGAGTACGGTAAATGTTGACGAAGCGCGGGAGCTGAATGGTTAGGTTGCCGGTTGCCGGTTGCCAGTTGCCTGTGCGACTCAAGGCCTCGGCCACCGGCCACCGGCCACCGGCCACTCGAGGCAAAGCGGCATGACGACGATTCTATTAATGATCCCGCTGCTTCCCGCGATCGGTGCGCTTTGCAACGGCGTGCGCGCGTTCGCGAAGCCGCTACAGCCGAAGAACCGCGCCGTCACCAATTTCCTGGCGCTCGCTTCGACCGGGATGTCCGCGATCCTGGCGGCGTGGATGTTGATCGCGTATCAGCAGCCGTGGGAACACAGCTACTTCACGTGGATTCCGGCCGGAATCGGACACGTCATGGGCGGGTCGCTTTCGAATTTCATGATCGACTTCGCGCTGCGCATCGATCCGCTGTCGCTGACCATGCTGATGGTCGTCACCTGGATCGGGTTCCTCATTCACGTCTACGCCACCGGCTACATGGCGCACGAGACCGGATACACGCGCTTCTTCGCCTATCTCAATCTGTTCATGTTCATGATGCTGTTGCTGGTGTTAGGCGCGAACTACGTCGTCATGTTCGTGGGGTGGGAGGGCGTGG
Source organism: Thermoanaerobaculia bacterium (assembly GCA_035636095.1). Taxonomy (GTDB): domain Bacteria; phylum Acidobacteriota; class Thermoanaerobaculia; order Gp7-AA8; family Gp7-AA8; genus Gp7-AA10. The sequence goes on along the minus strand of DASPZU010000084.1, from coordinate 137,802 downwards.
GACTCTGCTCGTATCTGCTGATCGGCTTCTACTATGACAAGAACTTCGCGGCCGACGCCGGCAAGAAAGCATTCATCGTCAACCGCATCGGCGACTTCGGCTTCATCCTCGGCATCTTTCTGATCTTCAACACCTTCGGCAGCGGGGACTACAACAAGGTCTTCGCGATGGCCTCGGCACATCCGCTCCACTACTCCGGCATCGCGACCGCCATCTGCCTGCTGCTCTTTGTCGGCGCGTGCGGAAAATCGGCGCAGATCCCTCTCTATGTCTGGCTGCCCGACGCCATGGCCGGACCGACGCCGGTCTCCGCGCTCATCCATGCCGCCACCATGGTCACTGCCGGCGTGTACATGGTGGTGCGATCGAATGTGCTGTTCCGGCTCTCGCCGGTCGCGATGATGGTGGTGGCGCTGGTCGGATTGGCGACGGCGGTGTTCGCGGCCACGATCGGTCTGGCGCAGAACGACATCAAGAAAGTTCTGGCCTACTCCACCGTCTCGCAGCTCGGCTACATGTTCCTCGGCGCCGGCGTGGGCGCGTTCACGGCCGCGATTTTCCACCTCATGACGCACGCCTTCTTTAAAGCGTGCCTCTTCCTCGGCGCCGGTTCCGTCATTCACGGATGCGGCGGTGAGCAGGACATGCGCAAGATGGGCGGACTTCGCAAATACATGCCCCAGACGCGATGGACGATGCTGGTCGCCTGCCTGGCCATCGCCGGCATGCCGCTCTTCGCGGGCTTCTATTCAAAGGATGAGATTCTCTCCGGCTCGTTCGGGTTTTCCTGGAAGATCTGGATCGTGGGAGCGTTCGGCGCCGGCCTGACAGCGTTCTACATGTTCCGTCTCTACTTCATGACGTTCTCCGGCGAGTATCGCGGCGCGAACGTCGTCGGCATCGAGACGTCGGAGCCGGCCCACGGCGGACACGATCTCATTTCCGACCAAAAGCATCTCGATCAGGGCGACGTGCATTCCGACAAAGCGCACGGACATCACGCCGACGCGCATACGCCGCATGAATCGCCACTGGTAATGACCGGCGTTCTGATGATCCTCGCGATACTTTCCATTATTGGCGGGTGGATCGGGTGGCCGGCAGCATTAGGCGGGGGTTTCCCGACCCCATTCCAGCGCTGGCTCGAGCCGGTGTTGCTGCCGCTGGGCGAGCATCAATTTCATTTCCACGAAGCGCCGCAATGGGAAGAGCTGTTGCTGATGGCGCTTTCGGTCGGCATCGCGCTGGTCGGAATCTTCATCGCGACGCGCTTTTACAAACGCGATCCGCAGTGGACCACGGCCACCCGTCTGGCAACGCGATTTGCGCCAATCCACGGTCTGATCACGAACAAGTACTACGTCGACGAGTTTTACAACGCGACCTTCGTGCGCGGAACGATCGTCTTCAGCCGCGCGCTGTCGTGGTTCGACGCCAACATCATCGATGGACTCGTCAATCTGACGCGCCACGTGACGGTGTACGTCTTCGGCCACGGCTCGTCGCTCATCGACACATTCATCGTCGACGGCGCGGTCAACGGTCTGGCGTTCAGCGCCGGGGCGGGCTCGCGACTCTTTCGCCGGATGCAGACCGGATTTGTGCAGAACTATGCGCTGGTGATGGGAGGCGGCATCGTACTGATCGCCGTCATCTATCTGTTTCTGAAGCCCTGAACGGAGTGAAGGGGAGACTGGATGGACATCGGGATTCTGAACGTCGTCACCTATCTGCCGCTGCTGGGCGCGGCGTTCATTCTCTTTTTTTTGAGCGACCCGAAGAAAATCCGCTACTTCGCGACCATGGTGGCGGCGGTGGACTTTGTGGTCTCGCTTTTTCTGTGGTGGTACTTCGATCCGCGCGTGGGCGGCGACCGACTTTTTCAATTCCGATGGACGCGCGACTGGATCCCGTCGCTGGGCGTGAAGTACGACTTCGGCATCGACGGCATCGCGCTGCTGTTGATCGTGCTGACGACGTTCATGGGCGTCATCGCGATCTGGTCGTCGTTCTCAGCCATCGATTATCGGCAGAAGGAGTACTACGTCCTGCTGCTTCTGCTGCAGACCGGAATGATCGGCACGTTCTGCGCGCTCGATTTCTTCCTCTTCTACGTTTTCTGGGAAGTGATGCTGGTGCCGATGTACTTCATCATCGGCATCTGGGGCGGACCGCGAAAGCTCTACGCCGCCATCAAATTCTTTTTGTACACCCTGGCCGGTTCGGTGCTGATGCTGCTGTCGATCCTGGCGCTGTACTTCTTCAACGACGCCGGGATTCCGTTCCTGCACATCGCCGGACTCGGCAACGGCTACAGCTTCTCGATGCTGCAGTACCACAACATCGGGCATCTGATTCCGGTGAGCCTGCAGCGCTGGATCTTCGCGGGCTTTTTCTTCGGCTTTGCGATCAAGGTCCCCATGTTTCCGTTCCACACCTGGCTTCCCGACGCCCATACCGAGGCGCCGACGGCGGGATCGATCATTCTGGCGGCGGTCCTGCTGAAGATGGGAACCTACGGCTTCGTTCGCGTCGCGCTGCCGATTCTTCCCCAGGCCACTCTCGATTGGCTGCCCTTCATCATCGGCCTCTCCATCGTCGGAATCATCTACGGCGCGCTGGTCACGCTGGTGCAGAAGGACATGAAGAAGCTCATTGCCTATTCATCGGTCTCGCACCTCGGCTTCGTGATGCTGGGCATGTTCGCGCTGAATCCAATGGGCATCAAGGGTTCCGTGATCCAGATGATCAATCACGGCATCTCGACCGGCGCGCTCTTCCTGCTGGTCGGAATCATCTACGAGCGCCGGCACAGCCGCATGATCGCCGATTACGGCGGTCTCGCGAAGCAGATGCCGATGTACGCGACGCTCTTTCTCATTGCCGCGCTCTCGTCGATGGGACTTCCGGCGCTGAATGGATTCATCGGTGAGTTCACGATCCTTCTCGGCGCTGCCAATCGGAACATCTGGTGGGCTGTTTTCGCCGCCATCGGCATCGTTCTCGGCGCCGCATATCTGTTGTGGCTGTATCAGCGGGTGTTCTGGGGACCGCTCGACAATCCTGCCAACAAGAACATTCGCGATCTGAATCGTCGCGAGCTCGGTCTGATGGTGGCGCTGGTCGCCGTCATGGTGTGGATCGGGATTTATCCCAAGCCGATTTTCGATTTGATCGACAAGCCGGTCGAATACATCGTGCAGAAGGTCGATCCGGGATATTTCAACAACCTTCCGGCAACGCGCGTGGCGGAGTCGAAGTGACCTGGAACGATGTCGTCTTCATGCTGCCGGAGATCATCCTCTCCATCGGCGCATCGCTGCTGCTGATCGCGCCGGTGATCGGCAGGCGGTCCAAAGAGGCGTCGGCGAAGTGGGCGACGCTGATTGTGCTGGCGATCACGGCGCTGGCGGTCGTGATCTGTTCGAACATCGTTGAGACCCTTCCCCAGACCGTGAACTACTCCGCCATGTTCGCGCTGGACGGCTTCGCGATTTTCTTCAAGCTGCTGTTCATCGCCGCGGTCGCGATGATCGTGTTGCTGTCGGATGACTTCCTGCGCGAGTCGCGCTACTCCGCGTGGGAGTACTACTCCCTGCTCGGATTCGCGCTGGTGGGCATGATGTTCATGGCGTCGGGCGTACATCTGGCTTCGATCTACATCGGACTCGAGCTGATGTCGCTCTCGAGCTACATCCTGGCCGGCTTTTTCAAGAATGAGCAGAAGTCGACCGAAGCTGCCATGAAGTATTTCGTCCTCGGCACGGTGAGTTCGGGGATTCTGTTGTACGGAATCTCCCTGATTTACGGCGTCACAGGCTCGCTGAATCTGCTGACCATCGCCAAGGCCATGTCGACCATCATCACCAACGACGCGCTCATGTTCGGCATCCTGCTCCTTGGCGCCGGGCTCTGTTTCAAGATCGCCGCCGTCCCGTTCCACGTTTGGACGCCCGATGTCTACGAAGGGGCGCCGACGCCCATCGCGGCCTTTCTGTCGACGGCCTCGAAGGGGGCGGCGGTGGCCATCTTCGCGCGTATCTTCTACGTCGGCTTCCACGATTTCCAGCTCGACTGGAGCAACATCCTCGCGACGATTTCCGCGCTCTCGATGATCCTCGGCAATCTGGCCGCGCTGACGCAGGACAACGTCAAGCGGATGCTGGCCTACTCATCCATCGGCCACGCCGGCTACGTGCTTCTGGGAATCCTTTCGCTCAACGCCATGGGCTTGCGCGGCGTGTTGATCTACACCTTGGTCTACGTGTTCGCGAATCTCGGAATCTGGGCCACCGTGCTCATGCTGCGGCGTCACGAGTACGCCGGCGAGCGCGTCGACGACTTCGAAGGACTGCACAAGCGCGCGCCGTTCTGGGCGTTCGCGATGATCATCTTTCTGCTGTCGCTGGGGGGCATTCCTCCCACGGCGGGATTCATCGGCAAGTACTTTCTGTTTGCGGCCGCGGTGCAATCGGGATTCGGATGGCTCGCCATCATCGCGGTGTTGATGTCGGCGGTCTCGATGTTTTTCTATTTCCGCATCGTCGTGGCGATGTACTTGCACGAAGGGCGCGAAGCAGAGGTGGCCATCACACCGGCCCTGAAGCTCGTGGCCGGCGTGAGCCTGGCCGTGACTCTGCTTTTCGGAATCCTGCCCGCGCCGCTGATCAATCAGGCCACGCAGTCCTCGAACTGGGTCGCCGCCCGCGCCGCGATTCTCACGCATGCCGGACGATAACGGCGACAAAGAAACAAAACGCCGCGACATGCAGCAACTGCTCGACGCGTCGTCGATCGGGTGGATGTTCCCGATTGCAATCGCGATCGGCCTGGGTGCGGGTTGGGGGTTGGACAAGCTCTTTGGCACCAAGCCCTGGCTGACGATCATTTTCGGTGCGTTCGGCGTGATTGCGGCCTTCATCAATCTATTTCGAATCGGATTGCGCGACAGTGGCGGAAACAAGTGACGCGACCGCAGATGTTCTCCGGCGGATTCGGTGGATCAGCGCCGGCGCCTACGTTGTGCTCCTCATTCCGGTCGTGATCAAGAGTGGATTTCAAGGCTTCATCGGATTGACTTGCGCAGCAGCGGTCAATATCATCTCTTTCCTTTGGCTGGAGCAGATCGTGGGCTCGGTTCTCCAGCCATCGCCGCGCTTACGCGCGTGGAAAGTGGTGCTTCGGACTCTGATGCGCTACGCGCTCCTCGGTGCTGCGTTAGCGGTCACGATCATCGTAGCCAGGCTAAATGCCGTAAGTGTCTTGCTCGGATTCTCGATCGTGGTGGTGGGAATCATTGGTGAAGCCTTGTATTCGATGTACAGAAGTCTCTCGAATTGACTGAATGGAGCACGAAAGCTCGATCCTCTATCACCCGGTGAACGCGCTGTGGCACAGCGTGCAACACAGTTTTGCGTGGGACATCCCCGATCACGTGATCATGGCGGCTCTGGTGCTGCTGATCTCGGCGATCGTGTTTCCGCTCGCTTCGCGCCGCTTCAGCCGCGACAATCCCGGCCCGCTGCAGCACGTCCTCGAGCTCGTCGTCGACGGGTTGAAGGGCCTTCTGCACGACATCATCGGACACCAAGGCGATCAGTATCTCTACATCATCGGGGCGTTCGCTGTCTTCATCTTCATCTCGAACATCTTCGGCATTTTCTTTTTCCTGCAGCCGCCCACCAGCAATCCGAACACGACCTTCGCGCTGGCGCTGACGTCGTTTCTCTATTTCAACTTTCAGGGAATTCGCAAGCAGGGGCTGCTGCACTACATCAAACATTTTGCGGGGCCGATCTGGTGGCTGGCGCCCTTGATGTTTCCGATCGAGATCATCGGCAATCTCGCCCGCGTGCTCTCGCTGGGCATGCGTCTCTTCGGCAACATCTTCGGCGAGCACGCCGCCACCGGGATTTTCATGGGCCTCGTGCCATTCCTTGTTCCCTGGCCGATGATGGGGCTGGGGATCTTCGGAGCCTTTCTGCAGACGTTCGTCTTCATCTTGCTGACCATGGTGTACATCAGCGGCGCCATTGCGGTTGAAGAACACTGAAACGAATCTTTCGGGATCGAGGAAAAGGAGGAAATTGGAGTGAAAAAGAGAATCATCCTGATGCTGGTCGTGGCCGCGCTCTTTGCGGTCTCGGCATTCGCGCAAGCACCCCCCACGTATGCGCCACTTTCGGGAACGACTCAGACCGGGGTCCGCTGGGGCCTTGTCTCGGCGGCCTTCGTGCTGGGCATCGCCGCCGCAGCCGGAGCCATCGGCCAGGGCCGCGCCATCGCATCGGCTGTTGAGGGCATTGCGCGCAATCCGACGGCCGCCGGCGCTATCCGACTGAATATGATCATCGGTCTGGCGCTCATCGAGTCGCTCGTCATCTACTCGCTGGTCGTATCGCTCATCCTCGCCTTCCGGTGAGGTAAGCTAAGGCAGAAGGCAGAAGGCAGCAGGCAGAAGTCCCGCCCGCCCTTTTGCCTTCTGCCACTTCTCCCACTTCTGCCTTCTGCCTGGCACTTCCATTGCTGAGTCTTCCAGCAGGGGAGGTTCTACGTGAACTGGTTCAATCTCGCGCTGGTCGGCTGGATCATTCTCATCGCGGCCGCCGCGATCGCCGCCTACATGCTGCACATGCCGCCGATCTGGATCGCGATCGGAGCGCTGGCACTTCTCGGGATTGGCGTGATCTCTTCGGTGGGTAAATCGAAGCCGCAGGTCTAGTACGCGGCTTACTGATTCATCATCCGGCTGAGGGCAGCCACTGCCGCGTCGGCCGACAGCTTGTCGCTGAGCGCCACGGTCTTGACCGACGACCATGTGCCCGCCGAATACATGATGTAGTTCAGCGATTGAGAGGTCGTGTTGTAGAGCACCAGTTTGCCGCTGTGCGGCGACGGGATTGTCGAGATGCGGCCGTTCCAGTCACCCGCGAATGACAGCGGCGCCGGAACACGCGGACCCACCGGACGCGCGCCGATGGGAATGTGAATGCGTCCATCCGCGATCGGCTTTAGTGTCACCCGGTTGAATGCCTTGAGGAAGGTATCACCGAAGATGACGTCGATCGATTCTGCGGTTCCGTTGTCGACGAAGGCCGGATGCTTGAGGATTTCGGCATTGAACTGCGGATCCGCGACGTTGGGGAACAGCGGCTGCGAAGCGGCGAATTCGTTCAGATCGTGCAGGTCGGGCGTCGTCACGGCGCCTTTTTCAATCGGAAGCAACGCGTAGCGCGCTGTTTCGCTGTATCCGGTCTGCTCCCACCAAACGGCGTGGACCAGAAGGGCCGGTACCAGAATCATGGAACCGTTCCTTTGAACCTGGGTGACTTGCCGCGTGATTGCCACCCGCAGATTGAAGCGAAGACGGAAGGCCTGACTGTCGATGGAGAGCGCCGGCTGCCATTTTCCATTCGAGTAAGAAGCGAGAAGCAGCTCGCTCGACATGCCGTTGGGCATCTTCAGCCAGAACACAAACAGAGTTCGCGAGTCGTCGTCGTAGGCCAGAGCCGGACGCCAGTGCACGCCGGCAGCGAGCGAGTCGGGCACGATCGCCATCTTCGGTCGTTCATTGCCCCGCTGCGTGGTCAGCGTCAGATATCGACTCGCCTCTCCCTGAACGCTGCCGTCGTTGTCGACGCTCTCGACGGTGTACAGCGTCCCATCCTGCGTGAGCAGCACGTCGCGATCGGCAACCTGCGCCAGCAGCGCTGTCGGCACGATGGCGAAAAGCAGAGCCAAGAGAACGCGCTTCATAGTTTCAGATTCACCATCGATCGCAGATCGATCGCGAAGAGCAACGATTTCAGGTGCCGGAAGTTGGGATAGAACGCCGACAGCTTGTCGAAATGGACCTCGGCCAGAGCGATATCGCCCATTTTGTAAGCGACTTCGCCGAGGAGGTAATGGGCGTTGCGAATCTGACGCGATTCGGTCGCCAGATCGAGTGCACCTTGCCCGTAGTGCCAGGCGCGCTCGAGGTTCTCCATGGCCAGGTATCCGAAGCAAAGATCGATATAGGCCTCGGCCACGTGCATTGGAGCGGCGATAAAGGGGAGGGCCTTCTCGACCAGCGCGATTCCTTCTTCAAATTCGTTGTTCAGCAGCTTTGAGGCGCCGAGGTTTTCAACAGCCAGGCCGTAGGCAAGGCGGTGTTCGTCGGGATTCTCGAGCTGCTCGATCAGCGCCACCGCCTGCTCACCGCACGCGATCGCGCTGGCGAACGTCGAGTCGATGTCGTAGATGCTGGCAAGCTCGTTCAGCGCGCCGATCTTCCACAGCGGCTCATTGGCTTCTTCCGCGGTCTCGAGGGCCAGCTGCGCGTAAAAGGTCGCGCGCTTCAGCTCCTTCTCCATGCGGTACTTGAACACCAGCGCATACGCGGCCAGATAGACATGACGCAAATTGCGGCGGCGCATGACGATGGTCGGAAGAGCCTGAACCTCCGGTCCGGATCGCTCGGTGGCGATCATCGCGTCGGCTTTGTTGATCGTGATCAGCTCGCGCGTCTCTTCATCATCCGCGATCTGCAGCGCGGCATCATAGAGCTCGAGCGCGTTATCGATTTCCCCGGCCCGGACCTTTGCCAGCGCCGTCTGGCGCACCTCTTCGGCGCGAGTCAGCACCTCAGACATCCCCACCCTCGCTCTCTCCGTCGTCTGATTCCCAGGGTCCGCCCAGCTCCAGCGCGCGCTTGAATTCGATGAAGCTCTCGACTTCTTTCTGTGCAGCGGGGCTGAGCGTTCTCAGCTTGTCGAACACCGACTGCGCGCGATTTCCCTCTTCGAAGAAGTCTCCGATGCTGAGGTCGAATGTCTGCAGGATTTGCAGAAGCGTATCGAGACCGACTTTGTACTCGCCCTGCTCCATGCGCGAAAGATCGGACTGATGAATGCCGATGCGATCGGCGAGCTCGACCTGGGTCAGCTTGCGTTGACGGCGAAGCTGTCGGATTTTTCGTCCGACTAGCTCGAGCTGCACTGGCTTATTCATCGGCTTTTTATTGACTTTTATGCTATGAAAAAATAAAGTTGCCGCCTCAATTTACGGACTTGGGCCACACTCTGTCAAGTCCGGAGGCTTCCTCACGCACAGCAACGTCCACCTCCTTCGCGAGCTCGTCAAGCGCGACTTCACTGCCCGTTTCACCGGCTCGGCGCTGGGCCTCTTCTGGGCCGTGTTACAGCCCCTCAGCCTGGTGGCCCTGTACTGGTTTGTTTTCACGTACATGTTCCGGCGTGCACCAGCCTCCAGAGACGACAACTACATCTTTTTCCTGATCTCGGGTTTGCTGCCCTGGCTCGGGATCAATGAGGGGTTGATGCGCTCGACGACCACGATCGTGGAGAACGCGCCGATGGTGCGAAGGCTGGCCTTTCGAAGCGAGCTCCTGATCGTTGTGCCGAACGCCTCGGCCCTCATCTTTGAAGCTGTGGGCCTTTTGCTCTTCATCGGTGTTCTGATGCTTCGCGGCGCGGCACCGCGTTTCATCTGGCTGCTGCCTTTCGCGCTCGTGCTTCAGTTCGGCCTGCAGGTCGGCCTGGGGTGGTTCCTGGCGACGGCGTACGCTGTCTTCCGCGATCTCCTTCCCATCGTGGGCTTCTTACTCTCGATTGTTTTCTATCTCAGTCCGATTCTCTATCCGGTGGCGGGGCGGTTCGAATCTTTTTTTCACTGGAATCCAATGACCCCGCTGCTCGGTTTGTTCCGCAGCGCAATTCTGTCGGCAGCGTTACCTGACATCGGCTCGCTCGTATTCCTTCTAGTTGTTTCCACTGGATTCTTTCTCGGTGGACTCACATTTTTTCGTCGCGCGCAGCCAACGCTGGCAGATTTGATCTGACTTTCAGCAGGAGACCTCAACGCATGTTCGTAAAGACCCTTGTCGTCGCTTCGATCGCTGCCGTGTTGACGAGCAGCGCATCCTTTTCTCAGCCCACTCCTCCCCAGACCGCCACGGTCGCGCCGGCGCAGCCGAGCTCCCAGGACGGCGGCGCACCGCACTATCTGCGGCCAGAGACTCAGGAGCAGCGCAGAGCGCGACTTGGTACCGCCGAGGATCCCGGCCCCGATCCCGATCCGAACGTCCACTATTGGCGGTTCGGCCGTTCTTTTCATATCGAGAAGTTCGATCGCCGTTGGGAAAACTGGGACGGACAGGAGCCGGGTTTCGTGCGGCCTTTCGGTTTTGTGAACATCACCCGCGAGGTCTATCAGATGAACGATAAGTGGATCTGGGTATGGACTCCGGAAGCGACGGCCGCGGAGCTGGAGGCGCGAGAAGCACCGCCGAGCTCTCGGTATACCGAAGCGCAATTGCACTACTTCGAGAACATGCGTCCTGAATTCTCTGAGCTCTCGCCCAGCACGATCGACAAGACGATTGTCTTCGAGGAGTCATCTGCCGGTTTGCCGACCTCCGGTTCCTGGCGAAACTCGCCTGCGGTCGCTGATATGAACGGCGATGGATGTCCGGACATCATCGCCCCACCGGAGCGCCAGGGCGGCCAGTTGCCGGCGATATTCCTCGGCGATTGCAAAGGTCATTGGAAGTTCTGGGACGCTGTGAAGTGGCCGCAGGGTGTGGACTACGGGAACGTGGTCGCGGCCGATTTTAATAAAGACGGTCACATGGACCTGGCGTTCGGTGTCCACCAGGTCGGCATCTTCGTGATGTTGGGTGACGGCAAAGGGAACTTCACCCCGGTGACAAAAGGTCTCCCGCGGAAATATCCGACGCGGCGTATTGCAGTCACGGATGTCGATCACGATGGATATCCTGATCTCGTTGCCATCAGCGAGGCTGGCGCAAAAACGGGTCCTGAGCCGACAGGAAAAATCCGCGTCTATCTGAACCGAAACAAGGGCGAGTCGTGGGAGGCCGCCGACATCGCCGGAGCGGAGCGTCCTGTTGCCGGCGACTGGCTGACGCTCGCGAATCTTCAGGGGAAATCGAGAAGCACGGATGTGGTCGCGGCTACGACGTACATGAACAGCAACGACACGATTTTTCTCAGCGATGGAACGAAGAAATGGAGACCGCTGGGCGCCGATGAATATTTGATTCCCACGCTCGGCTACTACTATGCGACTGCAGCCGGCAGATTCAGCTCGCGAAAGCGCGATGATGCCATCCAGTCGTACATTCGATATTGGCCGGCGGATCTCGATCGCAGCGGCATTCCAGATCCGCCGGTGAAGACGATCGTCGGCATCGATCGCGTCAGTTTCGCCGATCGGCAACCGAAGCGGACGCCGATCGTCCGTTGGGGCAGCACTCGGCCGGTTCTCGGTCTGGCGGTCGGCGATTTCGATGGCGACGGCCGCCTCGATCTCATTTACACCCGCTTCGATCCGCGCGAGGCGGTGATCCTGCTCGGCGATGGTCACGGTGGTTTTCGGCGCGCCAAGGTGGAGGGGCTCAAAGTCGAGCCAAACACGAACTACGACATCACGGTTGCCGATGTCAACGGCGATGGCAAGCCGGATGTCATCTTGATGTACGAGTCGACATCCTCGACGATGTTCGCCAAACGGGATGGCTCCATTCACGTTTTTCTGAATCGCGGGGTGCTTCCGGCGGAGTCACAGGCGAGGAAGTAATTCCTTCAACCCTGCCGGCCTGCCATCCATCCGTTTTCGCTCGGGCACCGAACTTGCGGGGGCCGCTGCGGCTTGTTTTCAGTTTACGCAAGTGGTGCTTGTTTCGGGGCGGTCGTTCGATATAATGCGCCCGTTTTCGCCCAATCAACGTATGGCGTAACGCCATAAAATTGCGTTTTAGGTATTGACTTCTCGTTCTGATGGCCATACTGTTACGGCAATTGACACGGAATAAAGGTTTTTAAAGAACGGCGCGGGAGGTGATTGTATCGTCGAGAGAGGGTGACGCTCACGCTATCGAAAAAGTCAATCAACAATTGATGTGTAGGAGAAAGAAATGAGAAAACTCACGGTTCTGGCCATGTTGGCCGCCGTACTGATGGCGGGATCGGCGTTCGCCGTTACCCGGCATCTGACACCACAGCCCAACGCGTCGTTCACCTCAGGTGTGACGCAGCCGGCTGCGGGTGGAGCGATTGCGGGTGGCGCATCTGCTCCCACGACGACCAACAACGATGACTCGTGCGACATCGGCACGGCGCCAGCCGCAACATTGTTGCTGCCGTTCTTCGATGTCGACTTCAAGTCACCACAGGGTACCGCCCGGACGACGCTGTTCACCATCACCAACGTGAGCAATCTTCCTCAGATCGCGCACGTGGTCATTTGGACAGACTGGTCGTTCCCGGCGATCGACTTCAACATCTTCCTGACCGGTTACGACGTACAGCCCATCAACCTGTACGACATCTTTAACCGCGGCGTCATCGCCCCGCTCTCAGGCACGTCGAATACGACAGCCGAGCCGGCGAACCCGACCGCCGGTTCACAGCCCGCTTGCGGCGGTGCTGGTTTGCCGGCGTGTCCCGCGGGCGCTCCGACACCCATCAACCTGGCGACCACCAATCCGAACATCGTCAGCTTTGCAAATTGCACGAACCTCCCGGGCGCAATTCCTCCGGGGCTGCTATCGGACCTGCAGTCCGTCTTCACCACGGGGTTCAGCGGCAACGTTGCGATTCCCTGCGCGACCACGACCAAGATCGGTGGCACGCACAACGATGCGATTGGCTACATCACGGTTGACGTGAATGGCAACTGCAACACTTCGCTGCCTAACATCGCCGCGTATTTCACCGGCAACATCCTGTTCGATAACGTGCTGGTCGGCGATTACGAGAACATCCAGCCGAATCCAGCCGTGACCAATGCCGCTGGCGGCAGCCCGATGGTCCACATCCGTGCGATCCCGGAGGGTGGTGGTGTTGGTTCGCTCCAGGCGTTCCCGAGCACCAACCTGCCGAACACCTTCTATGATCGTTACACCAACCAAGCGCCGGCGGCTCAGGTCATCGATCGTCGCGCTGATCGACGTCAGCCACTGCCATCGCTCTTCGCTGCCCGCTGGATCAATGGTGGCACCGGAAGCTTCAACACCAACTTCCAGATCTGGCGTGAAGGCTTTACAGTCGGCGCCTGCTCGACCAACGGTACGACTGTTGGTGCGATTGGAAACTCGTTGATCCCGTTCACTGAGATCGTCCGTTTCGACGAGCATGAGAATGCAGCCACCCAGGCTGGCGGCGTGATCATTTCGCCGGCGCCTCCCGCGTTAGGTCTGCCGGAGACTTCATCCGTGCCGACATCGGGAGCGGTCTTCCCGGCCGCGCCGAGTGCCGCGGGTGATGTCGGTGGCTGGATGTATCTCAACCTCAACGCCGGTCTCAATCCGGCTGCGGGTGGCATTGGCTTCTCGCGCGATAACTCGACCGTGGCTGCGCAACTCGCGTTGCGTGCAAGCCAGAACTGGGTCACCGTCAACATGCAGGCAGAGAGCCGCTTCTCGGTCCTGTTCGACGCCGCGTGGCTCGGCAACGGTTGCTCGCCGCCTGTTGGATCGAGCACAGTTGCTCAGATCGGACCGGCCGGTGGCGTTCTCGTTTGCCCGCCGCCTCTGGTGGTTGGCGTAGGATGCCCGGCGGGCGCTCCTGCTGGAGTCGGCACCAACACGACACCTCCGTAGTCCAGCGACTCAATCGAACGCTGAAAATCAGCGGGCCGGAGGAATCCGGCCCGCTTTTTTTTGTTGCAAGAGGGCACCAAGCGAGTGTTAAAATAATTGAGTCAAGCCGTTTCGATCCAAGACGGAAAATAAGCTCAATTCCTGGGCCGCGGCTTGCTTCGCGGTTCGCATGATCTGGAGAGGGGGAAACGTCAGGTGAAGGTGATCCGAACCATCGCGAGGTTCGTTATTGTCGTTGTTTCGACCACAATGCCGGCGGTCGCTCAGTATTGGCCGAAGCCGGCCGCGACGCCTGGAGTTGACGTCAAGTGTGTAGGATGCATCGAGAGCCATAACGGCCTGCTCACTCCAGGGTATCCAACGGCCATCAGCACGTTTACGGGTCGTTTTCTCGACTCCCAGGCCACCCAGGACTTTCAGCAGCCATTCCGCACCTCTCGCGCCTTTCACGTCTATCCGGATCTGCCGCACAACCGGATCTACTTCATCATCGGCAGTGCCGCTGTTGTTTACAAAGCGGATACGTTCTTCACACGGCTCGCCAGCAATGAGCAACTCGCAGCACCTGTCGCCAGGACGCAATGCTCATTGCCGGCGTGCGCGCCAGATCGTTTTCTGTCGCCGGACTGGATGTTTTACGCCGAAACGGGCGGATGGGGACCGTCCCGTGATGATGGCCAGGAGCGGCTCTTCGGCCTCGATTACGACGACCAGGGGTACATCTACCTGGGCAATTCGTATTTCGGGTGGGGGATTATCGACGCTACGGCAACACCGGTCTTTCATCGCGCGTTGGACGCAATGGGCCCCGACGAGTTCTTCCCGCTCAACATCGTCGTCCTCAAAGGCAGTGACGGCCGCTACTACGCTCTGATCCCTAACGGCGGCAACGCATCGAACGTGTGGGACGTGACCAACCGTGCCCAGCCGATTAAGAGGCAGTCGGTCAGCAAGTCAATGGCTACCTGGGCAAAGAATGCGAATGCTGACCGCATCGCGAGCGTGACGAACGATGGCACGGTAGAAATCTACACGAGTGATTCACTCGTCAATGGCGGCGCTCCTCTCGCCACGTTCAGCAATCCCAGCGGTGCATTCAAGGGCATCGTTTCTGATGGAACAAATTTCTTCGTCACCTTCAACAATCTTACAGGCCTGGCCATTACAACCCTTGCGCCCTCCGGCGGCTCATACACACGTCTGAGCGATTATCAGACAACAACCGCAACTTATTCGAATGCCTTCAAATACGGCGATGGCTATCTGATATTGGCCACAGGAGACACGATACGCGTCTTCAAGCTCCAGAATGGCGTTCCCCTGGAAGTCGATTTCAAGGATTACTTTCACAAGTATTACCGCGTCGACGCAGGGGTCGGTTATACGCACCCTAACTGGGACTTCTTCTGGGACAGCACGGTAGTCAAAAGAAACAACCACACTTACATCATCACCACTGCGTATGGTCTCGGCGACGTTTACGAGCTCCCCTCGAGCAATTCGATCGCCGTCACAAACCAAGGTTCCAAGGGAACCGTGAACCCCTATGCTCCTGCCCCTGGGCCGTTTTACGGCGATCCAGTCGGCTTCATCGCGACCACTCCGGCGTCCACGGCTATGACTCTCTCGTGGAATTTCGGTAATACCGAAGCATCCGTCTCCGCCGATCCGAACATCGTTCCGGGTGCTACTGGAGCAGCCGTGACGCACCGCTACTCCGGCCTCACCACGCTGCCAGCGACGCGCACTGTGACGGCGACCAACGCAGCAGACAGCTCGATCAACGCGCAAGTCAGCGTGACTTTGCAGAAGCCGACGCCTCGTTTCGGCATCAGCAGCAAATACCTCTTCGTGCAGCCGAACGCATCATCGCCGGCGCCGATCGTGTACGGCGATGCATTCTTCGACGCGTCCGACGGCTCGGTCGAGAGCCACTACGATACGTGGACGCTCGACGGAGTTGCAGCGAACGTGGTTCCCGCATTCCTTCAGAGTGCCGGAGCGTGCGGCGCACATACGTTGAGCTTCAACGCCCAATACGGTCCTTACAGCGCGCCGGGTGTTCCGCTTGGATCTCCCTTACCGTTCGGGATCAGTCCATTCAACTACGTCGTTCGGCCGTTCGCAGCGGGGATCGACGTCACCTCGGATTCTTCCAACGTGACCTTTACAGGCAACGTGCGGACATCGGCGAATACCAATGTCATCTCCCAACCGCAAGCGTCGACGCTGGCCTATCGATGGGAGCTGCTCAATGGGAATCAACCCGTCACTGCGGCGGGCAATCCATCCGGTACTGTCGGAGGCGACGGAACTGTTCGTTTCATCGTTCCAAGATCGATTTTCACGGGCACGAATTACCGCGCGCATCTGAATGTGACTTCGCCCAATGGTATTGGCGCGACATGCGCGGGAATGACGAGTGCAGACGCGTTTACAGATCTGCTCAACGGGCCGGATCCGACAATTCAGGCAAGCTGCACTGGCGCCAACAATACGCCACCGTGCTCGTTCACGGTCGCATCAGCGTCCGGCGCTGACATCAGCGCATGGACGTATTCATGGAGCACTTCGCCGCCGACAGGTGTGACGGCGCCAACCTCGAGTGATAAGACGTACACACCCAGCTTCGCTAACGCCGGTCCTTACACAATCTCGGCAACGGTGAGTAACGCCATTGGGTCGAAGCTGGTCAGCACTTCGATCACGGTGCCGGCGCCGACGTGTCCGGCGATGGCTGCCGGAAACAACGTCTTCATCGACTACCGAGGTAACAGCGGTTGCAGCGAGTACGGTGGATCGTGCACATCCGGCGAGCCCCTCACTTTCACGGCTGCGACCTTCAATTACGACTACAGCTGCGCCACTCACACATTTACCTGGAGCTTTGGAGACGGACAAACTGCAAGCGGATCCGATAAGCGGACGCTGACGCATTCGTACTCATCGGGCAACTATCAGGTCACGCTGACGATCACGAATCCGTCTCAGCCTCAAGGCGTCACGATGACGCAGAACGTTGCCGTCGGCGGCGGAGTGCAACCGCCCCCGCCACCCCCACCGCCCCCGCCGCCAACGCCGCCCACCCCGACCGGGTGTGCGACCATGGTCGGCGGCGTGAATGTTTTCTTCACGTATCACAACCCCTCGAACAGTTGCACACAATCGGGAGGCACTTGCGCTGCCGGCGAGGCGATTACTTTCACGGCGGCGGGTTTCAATTACGACTTCGCTTGTGCAAATCACACATTCACTTGGAACTTTGGTGATGGTGGCACCGGGTCGGGCCAGAGCGTTACGCATCCATTCGGCTCGGGTGGCAATTATTCCGTCACTCTGACGATCACCAATCCTTCGCAACCTGGTGGAGCTACATCAACGCAACCCGTCTCGATCGGCGGGGGAGGACCGACGCCGCCAACGCCGCCCACGCCGACCGGTTGTCCGACCATGGTCGCGAACGCGAATGTCTTCTTTACGTATCGCAACGCCTCGAACACTTGCACACAAACGGGAGGCTCTTGCGCCCCCGGCGAGGCGATTACATTCACCGCCACGGGCTTCAATTACGACTTCGGCTGTGCGAGCCACACCTTCACATGGAGCTTTGGCGATAACGGCACCGCATCCGGCCAGAGTGTGAGCCACTCATTCGCAAGCGGAACGTATTCGGTGCGCTTGACGATCAGCAATCCTTCGCAGCCGGGCGGAGTCACAGTGACCCAGTCCGTCTCGGTCGGTAGCGGCGCACAGCCGCCTCCACCGTCGGGCAGTTGCGGATCGCTCGTTCCGGGCAGCAATGTCTTTGTCCATTACATCGGTCAGCAATCCGGCTGCACCGAAGTCAGCACTGACTGCACCACCTCGGAGTCGGTGACCTTCACCGCGTCAGGCTTCGGGTATGACTTCAACTGCGCCACTCACGGCTTCCAGTGGGACTTTGGTGACGGTGCGACGGCAAACGGCAGGACCGTATCGCATCAGTACGTAACTGGCGGCGCGTTCAACTTGAAGCTCACCATCACGGTCAACGGAGTCGGTTTCCCTGTGCCGCAGACGGTGAAAGTGGCCGGCAGCGGATCGAATTACCCGTACGCGATTGGAGCGCAGTTGATTCCCGGAATATCCAATGGCTATATCTTCACCGCCGTGAAGATGACGCCTGGCACCAACACCGCCACGACGTACCGATGGAACTTCGGCGACGGCAAGACCGACGTCACATCGATTCCGCAGACATCGCACATCTACGCCGACTCCAAGAACTACATCGTGACGCTGGCAGTCGACGGCTATCCCGGAAGTACGCAGGCATACCTGGTCAGCCGCAGACGCTCAGCGCATCCGTAGGAATTCTCCGAGGGTGGCGCAGTCACTTGTGCCACCCTCTTCTTCTTGACCAAAAGATCTCGTCGTATAGCACAGGCGCGTTCACGCGTCGCCGCGGACCAGCCGCGCGAACAGCCCCTCTCTTCTGTTCCGCGATCAGCACTGCCGATCGTCGCCTCGCTGGTCGTTCTGGTCTTCGCCATCTATGCGCAGGTGCGTACGCACCAATTCGTCGATTTCGACGATCCGCTCTATGTGTCGGCCAACGAACGAGTCCTGCGAGGCCTGACCTGGCCGGGTGTGCAGTGGGCGTTCACGCACATTCATGCCGGTTACTGGCTTCCCCTGACGTGGATCTCGCACATGATCGATGTGCAGCTCTTCGGCCGCAATGCCGGCGCACACCTTCTGGTGAGCGTCACGCTGCATGCGATCAACTGCGTGTTGCTTTTTCTTTTTTTGCGGCTGGCGACCGGCGCGGTGTGGCGTGGCGCGATCGTGGCCGCGCTCTTCGCCGTGCATCCGCTACATGTCGAATCGGTCGCCTGGATTTCCGAGCGGAAAGATACGCTCAGCACTCTGTTCTTCCTTCTCTCTCTTCTCGCATACACGCGATACGTTCGTGCAGCTTCGTGGAGAGCTTACGCAGCGTCGGTCGTCGCGCTGGCATTCGGGTTGATGGCGAAACCCATGCTGGTCACGACGCCGTTCGTTCTGCTGCTTCTCGACTACTGGCCGTTCGACCGGTTCCAACGTTCGAATCTCAGGCGGGTTCTCGCGGAGAAGGTCCCTTTTGCGGTGGTATCGGTGGGGGCCATCCTGGCGACGCTGACGGCGCAACATGAAGCGATGGCGGCCACGACTGCCATTTCACTGCCGGCGCGTATTGCAAACGCGGCCATCGCTTACGTTCGGTATCTTGCAAAGACTGCCTGGCCATCGCGGCTGGCAGGGATCTACCCATTCCCGACGAACATCAATTCTGCCGCCGCGGTCACATGCGCGCTTCTGATCGTCGCGCTGACCGTCATCGTCATTTGGCAACGCCGCGCATTCCCCTGGCTCTTGGTCGGCTGGTTGTGGTTCGTCGGCACTCTGATTCCGGTGATCGGAATCGTGCAGGTCGGATTGCAAGCGATGGCCGATCGGTTCACGTACATTCCGCATATTGGCCTGTTCATCGCGATCGTTTGGAGTGTCGCGCATTTCCTGGAGCGATCGGCGAAGGGCCCGTCGATGGCTGCCGGAGCAGCCGGCGCCGCCATCCTCGCCTTAGCCATCGTTGCTCATGTGCAGGTTCGATACTGGGCAAACAGCATTGCACTCTTCGAGCATGCTCTCGCCGTGACGTCGAATGACAACAAGCTCGCTCACGTCGATCTCGGTGCGGCGCTTGTTGACGCCGGTGAATACGAAGCAGCGGAACGCCATTATCGCCAGGCAGTGGGATTCCAACCGCGAGAAACCGTCGATATCGGGTTGTCGTTAGCGCTTCTCGGGCAGGGAAAGACTGATGCCGGTGCGAATGCTGCCCGCCGCGCTGTGGCCGCCAACCCGAACAGCGCCGCGGCATTCTCGATCCTTGGATCGGCCGAGCTTGCGCGCGGCGATTTGCCCCAGGCAGACCGCGCCCTGGCCCGTTCTCTTCAGCTCAGGAACGATCCGGCCGTTGCGGCACGCCTGGCGTTCGCCCACGGCCGGCTCGACGACGCGCGGGCGCGGTTTGCCGAAGCGGTCGGCTTGAATCCGGATGATCCTGATCTCCACAATTCCTACGCTGCGGTCCTGGCGCGCCTGGGGGCGGACGCCGAGGCCCAATCGCAATATGAGGAAGCGTTGAGCCTGAACCCGAATTTGTACGATGCCAGGATGAACTATGGCGCGCTCCTCAGCCGGCTTGGACGCAACGAATCTGCGGCGCAGCAGTTTTCCGAAGCGGTTCGGCTACGGCCCAGGTCGCCGGAACCCCGTGTATACCGCGCGCTTCTGGCGGCCAGCCAGCATCAGTTTGACGCCGCTGCGCGCGAAATCGAGTCGGCAATCACGATCGATCATGATGCCGGCAATCGTTTTCTCGTCAACGCCATCCGCCTCGCCCCGAGGCCCACGGCCATCGATGAATATCTGGGGTTTCTGCGGCAGCAGAGCGGTCATCGTTAGAATAGGTTCATGAACCTCGCCGTCCGCTCGTCAGAGCTGACGAAACAGTACGACATCTACCCGCGACCCGCGGATCGGCTGATCGAGATGATCACGCGACGGCCGCGCCACACAGTTTTTCCCGCACTGCAGGACGTCACCTTCGATGTCGAAAAAGGTGAGGCCATCGGCATCATCGGCCAGAACGGAGCCGGTAAGAGCACGCTGCTGAAACTGCTGTGCGGCGTCACGCGTCCAACCAGCGGAACGATCGAGGCTCACGGCACGATCGCTTCGATTCTCGAGCTGGGAACGGGCTTTCATCCGGAATTCAGCGGCCGCGACAACGCTGCGCTCAACGCCGCCATCCTCGGATTGTCGCCCGCCGAAATCAAACGGAAGCTGCCTGCCATCCTCGAATTTTCAGAGCTCGGAACATTTCTCGATCGTCCTGTGAAAACGTACTCGTCGGGCATGTACATGCGGCTGGCCTTCTCGGTGGCCGTGAATGTGGATCCCGACATTCTCGTGATCGACGAGGCCCTGGCGGTCGGCGACGGTCACTTTCAAAAAAAGTGCGTCGATCGCATCCGAGAATTTCAACAGCAGGGGAGGACGATCGTCTTCTGCTCGCATGCGATGTACCACGTCACCGCCGTGTGCCGGCGCGCGTTGTGGCTCGATCATGGATCGGTGATGCGATACGGGCCGACGCTCGATGTGGTTCACGAGTACGAATCGTTTCTCCTGCAGCGCGATCGCGCCCTGCCCGCGACGGAGGGGGAACCGGAACGCGAACGACCGTTCTCGCCGGTGCGGTTCAGGGAGATCGTGGTGTGCGACCGCGCCGGAAGTCCTCGCGATCTCTTCGAGCGAGGCGAAGACATTCAGTTCCGCGTTCGCGTGCATTCCGACAATCCTTCCCAGCCCATCCACGTGATCGTGGGCGTGCATCGCTCGGCTGATGATCTGCAGTGCTTCGCGGTCGGCACGCACGCGGACGGCGTGGCACCGCTTCACGGCCGCAATGAATACGAGTTTTCGGTCGAGCTGGAGAGGGTGCCTTTGAATCGCGGCGAGTATTCGATCATCGCGTTTGTCGGCGACGAGAATGCCATCTCGGTTTTCGATCGCCGCGATGTCAGGCCCGCCTTTTCGATCACCGGCGATCGTTACGAGGTCGGCCTGATTTCTCTCGATCACCGCTGGTCGATGGAGCCCGTCGACGCCATGGTGGCCGGCCGCTGATGCCGGCGAGCTGTTCGCTCGTCGTGGTCAACTACCGTTCCGCATCGCTGGCGATCGACGCGGTCCGCTCCGCCCGCGCTGCCACTCAAAATCCCATTCAGGTCGTTGTTTTCGATAACAGCGTCGATCCACGCGAAGCAGACGCTCTCCAATCGCACGCCGACGTCCTCATGGCCGCCGACACGAACCTCGGTTATGGCGCCGCCATCAATCGCGCGCGTTCGAAGTGCGATGGTAACGTTCTGCTGGTCTGCAATCCCGACATACGACTGGGTCCCCAGTCCATCGATACACTGCTCGATTCCGATGCCGATGTCACCGGCCCTGCCCTTTTCTGGGATGACCGCTTCGAATGGTTTCTTCCGCCCAGCGAGCTGCACACGGCCACCCAGGCCTTCGATGCTGCCATGGCCAGTCGCTCGATACGATGGCGACGCAGCCGCGATCGACATCGCATCCAGCAGCGGATCGCCTTCTGGTCACTGCGGAGCCCGACACGCGTGCCCGCCATTTCCGGCGCGGTCATGGCCATTCGCCGGGCGGCATTCGATCGCGTGGGGGGATTCGACGAACGGTTTCATCTGTATTTCGAAGAAATCGATTTTCAGCGCCGCCTGCAGACCGGCAGCATCCTCTACATGCCGGATGCGCGATGCCGGCATCTTTACAATCAGAGCGCGGGGAAGTCGGCAACGGCCGCTGACGCATTTGCGCGGTCGGAAATGCAGTACCTGGAGAAGTGGAGCGGAAAACACATTGCGAACTGGATCAAGCGGATCGAGACGCCGGTGACGCCGCCGGCGGTGGAACGGTTGACCGACGGGATCACCCTGGAGCGCAGAGACGTCGTGATCGAAGCGTCGCCGCTGGCCTCGTTCGAAACTGCGGCTGGACATTTCCCTGGCGCGTCAACCGTCGACGTTCCGGCCGAGGTGTGGAAGTCTTACCTTGGGGAGGCGCTGTATTTGCGCATCGTAGAGCGGGATTCCGCCAGGGTTCTCGGATCCTTCGTAAAGATTAGAATACCGGCATGAGCTCGACCAGCGTGTCGATCCTGATTCCGCTGACGCGGAATGTATCCGAGCTGCCCTCGACGCTCGAGTCGGTCGAGCAATATCTCCAGACGACCGGATTCGACTTCGATGTGCGCGTGCTCGATTCGCGCGACGGGGAAGGTTACGGGGGAATGCTTCGCCGTGGCGCCGCGGAGGCGAAGGGCAGCGTCCTGGTGACCATCGATCCGGAGCTCCCGTATCCAGTGAGCGCGATCGGCGATGCGGTTGCGCTGATCGAATCGGAATCGGCCGACATCGTCTTCGCCGCCCGGCTTCGTAAGCATAATAGTAATTCATTATTACGATCTATTCTCGTACCAATTATTCCCGATCCCTACCTGTTTCTGAAAGCGTTCTCGTCCCGCGCAGCGCGTCTTTTGCTCGGCGAGTCGAAGCTCGGCGGCGGCGGGTTCGATCTCGAAGTCGCCTATCTCGCCAACAAGTACGGCTTCCGCGTGGAAACGCTGCGGGTCGATGCCGAGGTGCACACGGCGCCGACTTTCGGCGCGATCAGCGGGCTGACCTCGGCAATCAAAATTCGGATGACCGATCGCGACAACGGCTACCGCGCGCCGCGACGATGTCCGGTCTGCTTTTCGTCCGAAGTGTGGAGCTGGGCGCAGATTCCCGGCAATGTCGTCCGCGCCTGCAGTCGATGTAAGTGCCGATACCTCAATAGTTTCGGAGTAGCTGAGGATTCGCATCCGGTCCGGCGGGAGGTGCGGCCGAACCCCTCGCAGCATGACAGCGCCGATGAAACGGCGCACGCGCGCACGGCGCGCGAGCGCACCAGTTGGAGGCGGCTCAAGACGCTGCGCAAGCAGGTCGCGCCGCGATCGCGCATTCTCGAGATCGGAGTTCGCGACGGGAGCTTCGCGATCGCCGCAGCGCGCGAATACGAATACGTCGGCATCGACCGCGCAGCGGCGACGGCCCGCGCCGCGCGCGCCAAAGGTCTGGAAGTTTACTGCTCCACCCTGGGCGGATTCGTGAACACCGGTCCCGCCTTCGACGCCGTCACCCTTTTCCACGTCTTCGAAAACATGGCCGATCCGCACGACGCGCTGGCGCGAATCAAGGACCTCCTGAAACCGGGCGGCGCGGTTCTTCTGACGGCCTTCGATACCGAAGGCTTGCTGTATCTGATCAGCGAGCGAATCCGGGTGGCGCATAACTTCCGCACCCATCTGATTCTCTATTCTCGCTCGGCGCTCATCGAGCTGCTGGAGCACTCCGGCTTCGAGATCGTTTCGGTCGCGCCATCGTTCGAATATCGAGATCACAAATTCCTCCGCTACTGGATCACGGCGCGCTTTCCGCTGCTCGCTCCGCTGGTGCACGCCATCCTGCGCCTTCTTCCCGATCCACTGCTGGTCAGCTCCGGATCGATCCGCATTACCGCCAAGCGCCGCGCCGGACCACCGATCGACGTTCGCGCGATCCGCTCGGTGGAACCGACGCATGCCCGCTGACGCGGCGTTCGTCACTCGCGCCTATGAGCCGGGTGACGAGAGCGCCATCCTCGATCTCTTCGCGCGCGCCTTTCACGCACCCCGTTCACTCGATCACTTCCGCTGGAAATATCTGCACAATCCTTACGGCAACGCCCACATCAGCCTGACCTTCGACGCCACCGGCAAACTGGTCGCACAATACGCCGGCTATCCCGTCCCGGTTTTCGAGTCCGGGCGGACCTTGATCGCACATCAGATCGCCGACACCATGACGGACGCCTCGATCCGGCACATCGGCCGCGGCACCACCAGCATCTTCGCAAAGACGGCGTTTTATTTTTATACACAATTTTGCGAACATAAAATCGCATATAATTATGGCTTCAATGCTGCCAGCAGCCGCGGTTTCTCACTGCGCTTCCTCCGCGCCGACTGCGTCGAGCCTGTCACCTACCGCCTCCGCACGATGCCGATTCCGGGAATCGCCAGGCTGCAGCGGTGGCTGCGCGGGTACCAGCTCGAGCTGGTCGCCGAGCTGACCGACGAGTACGACCGATTCTTCGACCGCGTCGCCCCCGCCTATCCCTTTCTTGTGCGCCGCGACGCGCGCTATCTCCGCTGGCGCTATCTGGAATGTCCGGACCCGGGCGCCTTCATCGTCGCGGTTCGAAAATGGCGGCGTCTGGTGGGATGGAGCGTGTTTCGGGTCCGCGAAAATCGGCTGGCATGGGGCGACGCGCTCTTCGATCCGGCCTCCGTCGACGCCATCGAGGTCCTGATCCGCCACGTCGCGCCGAGCTACCCCGTCGAACGCGTCGAGGGCTGGTTTCCGCAGCGCCCGCAATGGTTTGCCGATGCGCTTGCCAGACTTGGATTTGTCGCCGGCAGCGAGCCGCGGGACCTTTCGCTGATGTGCGTTCCCTTCGAGCTGTCCGATGCCACGCAGCGGATGCGAGACTCGCTCTACTACACCATGGGAGACTCCGACCTTTTCTGACTGCGGCGTAGAATTGGTACCGCCGTATGGAAGCGCGTTTCCAGAGCAACGGGACCAGGCGCGTCGCGGACGTCGATCGCAAACGGGTTCTGGTCATCGACGACGATCTCCCCTTGCGCGGAATGTTGGCGGCCGCGCTCCGAAAGCACGGTTTTCAGGTGCTGCTGGCGGGCGACGGCGAGGAAGGGCAACGGGCGCTCAACCTCCATAATCCACACGTGATCCTGCTCGATCTGGCCATGCCGCGTGTGAACGGATGGGATTTCCTGCAGCGACTCAAGGAAACCGGCCACATCGGCCGCGTGCCCATCATCGTGGTTTCGGCGCATCTCCGCGTGGAACCGCAGGCGGTGCTGCAGATGGGTGTCTCGGCCATCCTGCCCAAGCCGTTCAACCTTCCCGAGCTGATCGACCTGATCGAGCACCTCGCGCCGTGAATCGGATTGCTTCGCGATATCCGACGCGGCTTTTGCGCTCGTACGCGCAGGTGAAGATCGCAACCGATCCAGCCTACAACGCTGTCTTCGAGCTCCTGCGCGATACCACCGATCCTCTGCTCGACATCGGTTGCGGTGTCGGCCTCCTCGATTTTTATCTGCGCCATCGAGGCGTACAGGTGCCCATCCTGGGGATCGATCACGATCGGCGAAAAATCGAGATCGCACGCCGCGTCGCGAACGACAGTGAAGACCTGTCGTTCGATGTTCGCGACGCGCGCGAGCCGTTTGCATTTCGCGGCAACGTTGTTCTACTCGATCTGCTGCACTATTTCTCGCACCAGGATCAATCGCGGATTTTGCGAAATGTCGCTTGTGCCGGCGGAATGATCATCATCCGCGACGGCATCCGAGACGGCTCGCTCCGTTATCGGCTGACCTACGCTCAGGAAACGCTGGCGCGGATGGGCGGATGGTTGAAGGCCGAACGCCTCTGCTTTCCGACGCGCGAGACGATCGAGGATTCGCTCAACGGCGAGTTTCGTGAAGAGGTCCGGCCGATGTTCGGCCACACGCCGTTCAACAACTACCTGTTCGTCTTCAAACGCGCGTCCGCCGGGATGATGAACCCGTAGCCGGCGCGCTGCACGTCGTCGATCACGCGCTCGATACAGCGCGCCGCGTGCGGCAAACCCTGGTGCATGACGACGATCGCCCCTGGATGAATCTGGGGAGCGATGCGGGCAGCGACGCGCTCCGGATCCTCCGTCACGGTGTCGAACCCGCGGACGCTCCATCCGATCAGGCGCATCCCGCGTGCGGTCAGCGCCGGGTGGACCGCTGGATTTTTCATCCCGACCGGTGCGCGAAAGTGACGGACATCGCCGATGACGGCGTTGCATCGATCAATCTCTTCTTCGATCCACGAGGGTGGCAAACACCAGAAGGCTCCCGATGGATGGGAGTAGGAATGATTGCCGATCGAGTGACCGGCGGCGACGATTGCCTGCACCAGGTCGGGTCGCCGCTGCGCCAGAACACCTTTCAGAAAAAATGTCGCGCGGGTCGAGCGCGTTGCCAGGAGCTCGAGAAGCTGCGGCGTGTCGTCGGTCGGTCCGTCGTCGATGGTCAGCCAGATTTCACGCGCATCGGTCGCGAAGTGCGTGACCACCGGACCAAACCACTGAACATTCGCGGCCAGAGTCGGATAGAGCCACAGCGCGTGGAGCGCGGCCATGATCACGAAGCCGTAGATTCTGGTGTGCGGCCATAGAACGATGGGCACGAACGGCGAAAGCCACGCCAGTCCGACGATCAGGTTGCGCATCGTTGCTCCCGGCGGCGGACGGCCTCACGAAGCGCCAACAGCGTCAACCACGAAAGAAAATTGAGGGCCAGAACGCCCAGGAAAAGCCCGGCCATGTAGCGCGCCGGCGAGGCGCCAGTGACGAAATACGCCGACGCGATAGTCATCATGCCGAAGAGAACGATGGCGTTGCGCCGCAAGTGATTTCCTGAACCGATGACTCCTAGGACAGTGATCGTCAATTGAATGGCCAGCGCGGCCAACGGCAGCGCCGCGACAGACCATCGCAGGGGCAGCAGCGCGCCGACGTAGCAGGCCGCGGTCACCAGCAGCCAGATCGAAACCAGATACTGCTCCAGCGCCGTTTGATCGCTGTCGATGGCCAGGAGGATGTGATCGACATCGGTGCGCGGACGTGTCGGAAAGTGACCGCGCACCAGGGCCATCAGCCGCAGCAGTGCGAAGTGGTAACGCGAGGGAAACCATTGCGCATCGGGACAGTCGCGGACTGCGTTCACGCTGCCATTTCCTCGAACATGAACCACTGATACCACGCGGCCTGAATGACGCGTTCGAGCTCGCGCGTCCATTGGGCGACCGCCTCGGAGAGCGCTGCATCGCGATTGCGGCTCGATGCCACGCAGATCGGCTGGCAGGCGACCAGACGATAGAGTCTGCGGCCTCGTCGCACGATGAACATCGGATGGATCGGAGCGCGCGCTGCCATTGCCAGCGCAAATGGGCCCGCCGGTATTCGGGTTGGCCTTCCGAAGAGCGTGGCTGGGATGTCGCTGAGGCCGGGAGTCACGCGGTCACCCTGAATGGCCACGATGCCGCCGTCGCGGATGGCATGCAGAAGGTCGAGAGCAAGATCGGAGGCGTTGACGTTGAAAGCGATCCGAATTCTTTCCGAGATGCGCGCCTCCTCGAATTCGCGGGTGAGCGGATCGACCTCCGGAGCGCGCACCATGACGATGCGCCGAGTCGAATTTTCGGCGAAGAGGTGCGCGCCGATGTCGTAACTTCCCATGTGAGCGGTGAGAAGAATGGCGCCGCCGCTCTTTTCCATGGTCTCGAAATGCTGCCAGCCGGTAAATTCCCAATCCGGAACGGTGTGCAGCTCCCGGAACCGGGTCGTCTCTTCCAGCGACCAGGCGTAATTCCAGAAGACGCGATAGCAACGGAAAAAATTGGCGAGCGCCCACGAGCCGGGCTTGATGGCCTTCAGATTGTGCATCACGCCGCGCCTCCCGGGCCCCCACAGCAGAAAAACGAGCGACCAGCACGCCACCACCAGCGGCTCGATCCACACCGGAGCATTGCGGATCGCGAACACGAGCAAGTGTCGCCAGAAGACGCCGCGGACGTGAAACCGGCTCACGTCCGCATGATATCGCCCAGATTCTTCTCGACCGATGGCAAAGGCGGCCGCAGAAGTCGAAAGAGAGCGCTGTTCATCAGAGATTCGTCCCCGGGATAAGTCGGCACGAGATGGAGCGGGAATCGGTCGAAGATTTCTCGATCGGAGCGACGGCGGAGACGCTGGACCACGTTGCGCTTTTGCGCGATCTGGTCGGCATGGCTGACCACCCATTCGAAGGCGCGGAACTGCATGGCCGTCAACGGATCTTCGATCGTCGCGAGCGGGCGGTCGGGATTGAGGCGTTTGCGAACGTGCGACCAGAATCCATTCTTCAGCGGCGCGGCTAGCGAAAGCGGCTCGCGCCTGAGCTCGGCTGCGCCCGGATTGCGCACCGTGACGTAGTGATGCAGACGATGCAGGTAGGCGTAGAAGACCGATCCGGCCACGTCGCGCAGCAGGTCGTCTTCGTAATTCTTCAGCACCGTCTGCAATGCATTGCGCTCAAAGAGAACGCCGCGCTCGAACTCGCCCAGTCGTGCGCTGGTGGCGCCGGAAGCATGACGTACGGTCGCGCCAGGCTCGTAGAGGACGCGATTGCCTGCCAGCCAGGAGCGCCATCCGAAATCGACGTCCTCGAGGTACGCGAAATAATCGTTGTCGAAGCCGTTCAGCGTCAGGAACGACTCGCGGCGGGAGATCATGTTGCCGCCGCACGCGAAGAAAAGCTCATCGCCGCTGAGCGGCTCGCCGCGCGATCCGATCGGATAGCGGAATCCGTTCTGAAAGGCGTGGCCGTCGAAGGTCATGACGCCGCCGACGAAGTCGATCAACTGCCCGCTCATGTCGACGATCTTTCCTCCGACGGAGATGACGTCGTGGGGAGCCTGATCGATGGCGCTGACCAGCGCTGCCAGCCAACCGCGCTCGGGGACAGCGTCATTGTTCAGAAATGCGACGTTGCGCGCCTGCGATCGCGCCATGCCTGCTGCGATGCCGCCGGTGAACCCGTGATTCTTTCCCAGCGGAAGAAGTCGCACCTGCGGGAATTTGCGGACGATCGCGCCGATGCTGCCGTCGGTCGAACCGTTGTCGACGACCGTGATGGCCGCGCCATCGACTTCCCCCAGCTGTGCGGAGACCGCCTCCAGGCAGGCCAGCGTGTCTTTGCGGCCGTTCCAGTTGACGATGATGACGTCGACGGCGATCAGGACGCGCCTCCGATGCGGCGCTTCAGCCGCTCCAGAATCGAGGCCGGCCGCTCCGGCAACTGCATCCGGATCGCGAAGGCGTCTTTGTTGGCGTCGATTCTTGGCTGCCGGCAGAAATCGCGCAGCGGTCGGAGCGCTTCGGGCCACTGATGGTCGACCACGAAGCGCTGCGCTCCTTCACAGAGAGCGGCCCGTTTCGAAAAAGCCTGCAGAAGGGCATCGGCAACATCGCGCGGCGAGGAGGAGTCGACTGTCATGCCGCAGCCGTATCGGACCAGAATTTCATCCGTTCCTGGCGCCGGGCTGCTGACGATCGGCAATCCGCCCCACAAAAAGTCGTAGACGCGCGTGCGCATCGACAATTCCGTTTCCAGCGAGTGAGGAAACGTCAGCAGCGCGACCGCGAATCGATCGAAGAACTCGCCCCGCCGGTCATATTCGAACCATGGCTCGAATTTTACGAACGACTCGTACCGCTTTTTCCCGGCGTATTCCATGGCCTCGGCAAGTTTTCCCTGCGGCGTGATGGAAGGGTTCGGATGTTTGTTGAATGTCAGCGAAATGTTCGAAAGCGATTGGCGTGCGAGCGCGACCGCGTCAATGGCCAGGATCGGATCGTACCAATCGTAGATTCCGCCGAATAGCACGCGCGGCTCCACTGCCCGGTCGCGCGCTCGCGGTGGCGGGACGCCGAAAGGCGCGACCGCGATCAGCGACTCCAGGCTGGCGTCGATATCGAATGCGATCGGGTTCAATCGTCCGGCCGCCAGCATCATCCCGAGCCAGAACAGCCGCTGCGATTTCGATGCGCACAGGAAAAAGTCTCCGCGCAGGAGCGAAAGGACGACGGTGGCGTGATCGTGCTGGAAAACCTCGGCGCCGCGGCTGGCGAAGTAGTGAAGATTTTCGATGATGAACGGATCGTAGAGATCAACGACCGTCGGAATCGGCCGCGCATGGGCGAAAAAATCGTTGGCGATGTGCCCCTGCACGATCGCCACGTCGGCGTCATTGCTTTGTTGCTGCAACGTTGCCGGCGTCATGGGCGGAGAAAGCAGCGTGACGCCATGGCCGTCCGCTGCAAGCGCCTTTTGCATCTCCAGAAATCGGATTCCTACGCCCGCGGGATGACCGTGGCCGAGGGGCTCCGGGCAGACCAGGAGGATGCGAGTCACGCGCGTCCCTTCATCCTCTCGACGATCTCGTGCAGCTTCCATGTGCGCGACTTGAAGATCTGATCGAGCAGGTCCTGCAATCGGCCTACTTCCGTGAACAGCGCGACATTGGTCTGCTGCGATTCGGCAATGGCCGCCTGGAGGTCTTTCATTCGCACGGCGCGTTCGTGCCGATCGGCATCGGCCGCCTCGAAGGCGGTGCGGATCGCGAGATTCGCGCCTTCGAGATGACTGATCTGCATCAGCGCTTCGTTGACCCGATTGTGTAGGGAGTGGATTTCGGCATTCAGGGTCGCTTTCTCGCGCTTCAGGCGGGCGGCGTCGACTTCGAGATGATTCTGCAATCCGCGCGCTTCGACCGCGTCGTTCAGCAGCCCCGTCAGGCGCTTCTTCTGTTTTTCCAAAACGTTCGCAAACACAGATTGATCGATGAGGGCCGCATGCTTTTTCCAGATCTGCAGTTTGGCCTCGCGGAATCGCGGCGAGCCCTCCGGCGATTCGAGTGTGATCGATCCCGCCCCCTCAACGTGACGGATCTCGCATGTGATTCGCGGCACATGCACGAGCGTTCCGCCTCGCGAGAGCCTGATGAGAAAATCCCAATCCTCGAACAGGTCGAAGGCCGGATCGAAGCCGCCCAGGTCGAGATAGGTTTCGCGCGGGACGAGAACCGTCGTGAGCGGAATGTAGTTGTCGACCAGCAGATGCTCGCGATCGAAATCCTGACCGAAGATGCGCATGCGCGACGGCGTTTCATAATCGCCCGACGCGCCGACCCGCACGAACGCCGACACCGCGTCGCTGTACCAGGCCGCATGTTGCGAGCCGCGCGAGGCAGCGGCCAGCGTCGAAAGATGTTCGGGATAGAAAAGATCGTCGTCGTCCAGAAACGCGATGAAGGCTGACTTGGCGGCGCGCACGCCGCGATTCATGGCCTCCGATCGTCCGGCGGATTGGGCGAGGTTGACAACACGCACCTCGCTGACCTGCGGCTGCTGACCACCGTCGTTGACGACGACAATGTCAGCCGGATAACGCGTGGCCAGAATGGAATCGATGGCCTGATGGAGGAGCGCCGGGCGATTCTTCGTGCGGACGACGACGCTGACCGGCAGCGGCTCGGCGTCGACTTCGATCCGGGGCGCGGCGCCGACCATTTCCCGGATGGCCGAGAAAGGAATCGTTCGCAGCGCGGGCAGCGATCCCACCCAATAGCCCTCGGCATAGTGCGTCGTCGGTGCGAGCGTCATGGCGCGATAGGCGTTGAGGCCGCGGGCATAGCTCACGTAGTCGCGAAACGCGAGCTGCGAGGTGTGACACGCGATGGCAGCGTACTTTTTCGCCGCCACGGTCGTAATGTCGACCAGCGTGTTAGGCCGGATCGGATAGCCAACTTCGTAGAACGCGACCCGCGCGACAGCCAATGCTGCGAACAGCGACGGGTCGCTCTGAATCAGCTCGCACAACGCGCGAGAGAGCGCCGCGTGATCGGGATGGATCTCGACCGGACTGGGAACGGCGATGAGATCGGGTTTGAAATCGGCCAGGATTTCACGAAGGCGGCCTTTCAGCGCCTCGGCGTCTTCATCGAGATGGCGATCGCGGAAGCGAAGAAAATCGACCGGGACGGTGCCGAGGACCGAGAGCGCCCTCTGCGATTCGTCTTCCCGAACCTCAGCATTCCCCGCCTCCGCCCCGTCGGTGACAATCACCGCCCGCACCTGCCGCCCATCGCGAAGGTGCAGTGCGACCAGGCCTCCGCAGCCGATGACTTCGTCGTCGGGATGCGGCGCCAGCACCAGCAGGCGCTCGCCGCGTAAGTCGTGCGCCTCGTACGGAATTGCTTCAGATTCCGGCAATGGCATCGTATCGATTATAGGTACACTGACGCGGACATGCCCGGCCGGTACGCCGTCGCGAACTGGAAGATGAACCTGCCGCCCGACGGCATTGCGGCCTATCTGCAAAATCTGCGTCCGCCTGTTGGTACGCACGTCGTCGTCGCTCCGCCCTTTCCTTATCTGAAAGAGATGGCCGGCAAGATCGCGCTGGCCGGACAGAACTGCGCCGATCAGCGCGCCGGCGCGTTCACGGGCGAGGTATCGGCGGACATGTTGCGCGACTGCGGCGCTGCCTTCGTCATCATCGGTCATTCCGAGCGGCGAACGCTTTTCGGCGAAGACGACGCATGGATCGCCCGGAAGTTGACGGTCGCAGTCGAGGCGGGACTCACGCCGATTCTGTGCGTTGGCGAGAATCAGAAGGTCCGCGATTCGGGACAGGCAGCGATTTTCGTTGCCAATCAGATCAAGTTGACGGCTGTTCCGGGGCTGGAGCGAGCTGCACAGGTGCTGATCGCGTACGAGCCGATCTGGGCGATCGGAACAGGGCGAAACGCGACCGGGGCAATGGTGGCCGAGATGGTGGACGACATTCGCGAGGCGCTGTCGCGCTTCTGGCCCGCCCGGCACCGGACCGCGCCGATTCTCTACGGCGGCAGCGTAACCACCGAAAACCTCGAGGACCTCGGCACCAACGGCAGGATCGACGGATACCTGGTCGGCGGAGCGAGCCTCGATTGCCTCAAGTTTTCAATGATTTGCGCGGGGGTAGCGCAACTGCCTCGCGCTTGACGGCCGCGGCGATTTCGGGGAAGAATTCGCGGCCACCGTTCGTTGTCGGAGTCTCCATGACCGTCGTTCTCGTGATCTTGCACGTCATCATCAGCGTCTTTTTGATCCTGGTCGTTTTGGTCCAGCAGGGGAAGGGGGCCGATCTGGCCGGCGCGTTCGGCGGAGGCGGCTCGCAGACGGCGTTCGGCGCGCGCGGCGCGACGACGCTTTTGCACAAATTGACGACTACATTTTTCATCCTGTTTGTTATCACGTCGATGGCCCTGGCGGTCCTGCAGGCCCGCCCGCGATCGTCGGTGATGGGCAACCGGCCGGCTCCGGCCGCGCCGGCACCGAAGCGATAGTTCATTGCCCAAGTGGCGGAATTGGTAGACGCGCACGTTTGAGGGGCGTGTGGCGAAAGCCGTGCCGGTTCGAGTCCGGCCTTGGGCACCACCCCCACCCAACCCGGTTGGGACGTTAGGCGGTTGGGATGTTAGGACGATGTCCAGGACGAGTACACCCACGACGTCCTCTTTCGCGCGGCCGACGATTCCTACCTGGTGTTCGACACCACCTGACTTGGCGCCATGAATGCGTCTCCGTGTGGGACCGGGACATCCCCACCATCCCAACGTCCTAACCGGGCGGGAGGGCGGTTATCGCTCCCCGATACGACGCTCGTAATCGGCGGCTCGATCGAGAAACGCTTCGATGTTGCGGCCGAGGGAGAGGCGCTCGGTGAGGTCGGTGGCTTTATCGAATTCGCCGCGCAGCCGATCGGCTTCGGCGAGGTAGTAGTCGCGCAGGCCGACCTCGATCTTGAATTCGGGATATTTCTCGGCCAGCGACCGCATCCACTCCTCGACCTGACGCCGCCGATCGCGATCGCCATTGCCTTCCTTCAGATCGCGCAACAGCGTCTCGACCACGCCGGAGAGGATCTGTTGCCGCTGGTCCTTCACGGACTCGGTCGCCATGCGGCGCATCATACAATGGCGGGCCGTGAAGGTTTTGATCGCCAATCGCGGCGAGATTGCGGTTCGCGTCATCCGCGCCTGCCGCGAGCTGGGGTATTCGACCGTCGCGGTTTACTCCGACGCCGACCGCGCGGCGCTCCACGTCCTCTACGCCGATCAGGCCATGCCGGTGGGGCCTCCGCCCTCGCGGGAGAGCTATCTGCGCATCGATCGCATTCTCGACGCCGCCAAGAAGACCGGTGCCGATGCCATCCACCCCGGCTATGGTTTTCTGGCCGAGAACGCGGCCTTCGCGCGAGCGTGTCGCGACGCCGGCATCACCTTCATCGGACCATCGCCGGAGTCGATCGAGGCCATGGGATCGAAAATCAAATCGCGCCAAAGCATGAAGGCCGCCGGCGTGCCCGTCGTTCCCGGTCTGACCGAACCGGTGGGTTCATTCGACGAAATCGCGGCTTTCGCGCGCCAGGCCGGATTTCCGATCATGGTCAAGGCCAGCGCAGGCGGGGGCGGGAAGGGTCTTCGCTTCGTCGAACGCCAGGAGGATCTTCGAAACGCGTTTGAGCGCGTGACCAGCGAAGCGCAATCATTTTTCGGAGACGGCGCTGTCTACGCCGAAAAGTTCGTTGCCTCGCCGCGGCACATCGAAGTGCAGGTGCTGGGCGATCAGCACGGGACCATCATCGATGTCGGCGAGCGCGAGTGCACGCTGCAGCGCCGCCATCAGAAGGTGGTGGAGGAGTGTCCCTCGACCGTCGTCGACGAAGAGCTGCGTCGAACACTCGGCGAAGCAGCCGTCCGAGCGGCGAAAGCCGTCAATTACTACTCCGCCGGAACGATCGAGATGCTGATGGGACCCGATCGGCAGTTCTACTTCCTGGAGATGAACACCCGTTTGCAGGTTGAGCATCCGGTGACGGAAATGGTTTGGGGCGTTGATCTGGTGAAGGAACAGCTCAGAATCGCGCGCGGCGAAAAGATCACGCTGGCACGCGATCGGATGACGCCCAGCGGCCATGCCATCGAGTGCCGCATCTACGCCGAAGATCCGGTGCGCCACTTCGCACCGTCGCCGGGCCTCATCCGATACATCAATCTTCCGCAAGGACCGGGCGTTCGCAACGACAACGGCGTTTACGCCGGCTACAACGTGCCGGTTTTCTACGATTCGATGCTCTCGAAGCTGATCTGTCACGCCGCTACGCGCACGGAGACCATCGCGCGCATGAAACGTGCGCTGATCGAGTATCGGGTGGAAGGGATCGAGACGACCATTCCGTTCTTTACAGCCCTCATGGATCATGCAGATTTCTTGAGAGCAAATTTCGATACCGGCTTTATCGACAGAAATCTCGCGGAACTGACCCGCGAGCGCGGCGGCAATGGTCACGTCGACGCCGCCATCGCGGCCGCGGCCATCCTGGCTTTCGAAGAATCGCAGCAGATTCGGGTGCCGCAGCAGGACAACTCGGCGTGGAAGCAGGCCGGCCGCCTCGAGGCGCTGAAGGATCGTTCGTGAGATTCATCGCCCGGCATGGCGGCGAAGAGATTCCCATCGAAGTCGAAGGTCATGGAAGCGCGTATCGGGTGCGCCTTGGCGATCGCTGGCTGGTCGCTGATGTCGTGAACGCAGGGCCGTATCTGCGTTCGCTGCGACTCGAGGACGGGACGCAATTGACACTGGTCCATGATCGCGACGGCACCATGCATCAGATCAGCCTGGCCGACTCGATCATTCACGTCGACATCACCGATCCGCTCTCGCTTAGGCGCAAGGGCCGCGAGGACGAGCTGGGCGGCGGTGGCGTCATTCGGGCCTTGATGCCCGGCCGCATCGTGCGGGTGGCCATCAAGAAGGGCGAATCGGTGCGCAAGGGAGCGTCGCTGCTGGTTCTGGAAGCGATGAAGATGGAAAATGAGATTCAGGCGCCCGCGGATGGCGTCGTGGATCAGGTGTTCGTCGAGGCGGGACAGACCGTGGAAAGTGGCGCCGAGCTCGTGCATCTCGCGCCGCTCGACCAATGACTCAAATATAATCGTCTCATGTCCTCGGCAGACCCATTCGCGCCGGGCAGTACCCTGCTCAATTACCGGCTGGGCGAGCGTGTGAGCCCCGCCGTCTGGAGGGCCGAGGACGCGCGCAGCGGGAAGAAAGTCGCCATCAAGGTCCTCTCGCGGCAGCTTCCGAAGGATCCGGGCCGTCGCGATGCGCTGGTGCGGGACGTCCGCGTCGCTGCCGCGCTGTATCACACCTCGCTGGTCAACATCCTCGAGATTGCAGCGGCCGGCGAGGCGCTGGTGATGATCATGGATTGGGTGGAGGGCTACGCGATCTCAGCGGTGGTGAGAAACCGTCCGCTCGATCGAAAAAACTTCTTCCGCGTCGCGTATCAGGCCGCAGATGCCTTGAAGTTGGTGCACGCGAGAAATCTGATCCACGGCAACATCGCGGGCGATTCGATTCTGGTTACGGAAGTGGGCCAGGTGAAAGTCGCAGGATTGAATCTGAGCAATTTGCTCGCGCGTGCAGGTCAGCCGTCGGCATTCCAGCAGCGGGGGACGGATCCGAAAGCCGTTGCGTATATGGCGCCCGAACAGATTTCCAATGAGCCTGCCTCACCGCAAACCGATATTTTTTCGCTCGGCCTGGTGCTGTACGAAGCGGCGACGGGACGTCCGGCCTATCAAGGCGCGAACGGCGCGGAGGTGGGAAGAAAAATCGTGGAGTCGCAGCCGCCGAATCCGAAGGGCGCGAATCCAAACATCGACAACGCAGTTCTCGGCGTCATCGGACGCTGCCTGTTCAAGGATCCCTTCCGCCGATACAAAGACGACAAATTACTGCTGGACGACATCGCCAAGGCTGATCCGGAAGCTGCAAAGTTCTCTTCCGACATCGCAAAGGGAGCAACGCCGGCAGCGGCTGGGCAGCAGGACGCCAAGACACGCAGCGCCATCCTCTTCATGGCAGACGTCGCGAAAGATCCGTCCGCCGGCGACCATGCCAAAGCCGCTGCCCGCATGCAGCAGATCCTCGGTGAGGCCGTTTATCTGTTCGACGGCGAAGTGCTCGATGCCTTCGGGCCACGCATGATCGCGGAGTTGAAAAGCGTCGACAGTGCGTTGGAGGCCGGACGCAAAGGTGAATTCGACTTTTCGCCTGAGCAGCAGGGAGAGAAGCCGATTCCGGTTCGACTCCTCCTGCATGCCGGCGACATCGAAGTCAAGGATGGATCGGTCGGCGGTCCAGCCGTGACAAAGGCGATCGAAGTCCTGCAAGCGCTTCCGCCGATGAAGCTGTTCGTCTCTGAGGACTTCGCCAAGCGAGGACGCGGAAGCGTGCGGCTGCGCGATAGCGGCGCCAAGGCAGGCGTGAAGCTCTATACCATCGTCGCGCCCGAGCCGCAGCCGGCCCAGCCGGCAGTGGTCGATGAAGAGGTCGAGGAGCTGGAGGCCCAGGAAGAAGAAGCGGAGGCTGCCGCGGTTGCAGCGGCTGGGGCCAAGAAGAAGCGGCAGATGATGATGCTCGCCGGTGCCGCGGTCGTGATCCTCGGCGGTGGCGTCGGAGCGGCCGTGCTTCTGATGTCGAAGCCGAAAGCGAGCTCCACTCCGACATATGCCGCTTCGGTTTTGAAGCCGACATCGACGGCGCCGCAGCCCGCGACTGCCGAGACTCCGAGAAAAATCTTTCTGCAGCCGTTCGCGGTTGACGGTACCGACGCGACCCTGGCCGATCGGGGTAATGTCGTCCGCCTGGCATCGATCGAGGTCCTCCGTGCGTATCCCGAGCTTCGGATCGCCGATGCTGCCGCGCCTGACGCAGCGGCCTATTCCGCTACAGTGCGCGGTGGTGCGACCGGTCCCGAGATCGTGACCGGCATGACGTCCACGCCGATGCTCGACAACGCCAGTGGAATCCAGGCCGTCGTCCAGTACGTTTCGAACGACCTCAAACTGCCGCAGCATCCTGCCGCCGCATCGGCGGCCGCTTACAACGCCTTCGCGGACGCGGTCACCGCCAACGCCGCCAACGACCCGAAGAAGACCGAGGCGGCGCTTCGCGCGACCATCAAGGAAGATCCGAATTTCCCGCCCACGGCGCTGTTCGCGATGCACTTCTACGGCGCCCAGGGAAAAGAGCCGGAGGCGGCCGGCGCCGCCAAGCAGGTCTTTGCGTCCGACCCAAAGAACCTCGAGGCTGCGCGGACGGTGGCGCACTTCGGGTTGAAAATCGGCGACCTCGCGACTGCGCTCAGCACCTACGCCGTGATTCTCAAAGAGAATCCGGCCGACATCGAAGCGCTGAATGTCATCGGCCGCTATGCATTCTCGGCCAACGACTCCGCAAAATTCGAGGCAGCGCTGCAGCGATTATCGGCTCAACCATCGGCCGCCATCATTCATCAACCGGACCTCCTTCTCGCGACCGGCAAGATCGATAGTGCCGCGCAGGCCTACTACACGGTCGAGGAAAAAGTTCAGAACAATCCGTCCTTGGCGTTGAAGATCGGAAAGTGCGCCGTGCTCCGGCACTCCAATGAGATGGCCGACCTCGAGCTGAAAAAGCTACAAGATACAGATCCTAATTATGGCCTACATATATTGAAGGCATATATCGCCGCATCGGCGGGAGCGAAAGCCGATGCCGATGCCGAGCTGAACGCGGCGTTGCCGGCGTCCAAGCCGGGCGATGACTATTGGACCACCGTGGCCGAAGTTGCCGTCATCAGCGGCGACAGCCCGCGTGTTCTCGACGCGCTGAAGAAAGCGGTCGATCGCAAGGAGCCCACCGCCAGCTACATTCTCTCCAACCCGCTTTTTGCATATCTGCAAAGCGAAGCGGATTTTCAGGGGCTTCGCGAAAGGCTGGTGGCACAGCAGAACGAGGTGCGCAGCGCGCTGGCCGGCGTCACGCTCTGATCATGATCATCACTGCCAGGCTCACATTTTCGGCAGCCCACCGCCTTCACAATCCGAAATTCAATGCGGAGTGGAATCGCCGCACCTACGACAAGTGCGATAACCCCGGCGGACATGGCCACAATTACTCGATGCAGGTCAGCGTCCGTGGGAAAGTCGATCCCGAGACCGGAATGGTGATCGATCTCAAGAAACTGAAGGACATCGTTCGCGAGCACGTGGTCGATCGCGTCGATCACAAGAACCTCAACGAGGACGTCCCATTTCTGCACGGCGTCATTCCGACCGCCGAGAACCTTGCCCGCGCGTTCTGGCGGCAGCTCGCGCCGGCCATGCAGCACGGATCGCTCTATGAAATCGCGCTGCAGGAAACGGAGAACAATTCAGTGATCTATCGCGGCGAGGACGAGGCATGAACTACGACCTGGCCATCATGGCGCTGGAAGGGCTGGCGCGC
Source organism: Thermoanaerobaculia bacterium (assembly GCA_035636095.1). Classification (GTDB taxonomy): domain Bacteria; phylum Acidobacteriota; class Thermoanaerobaculia; order Gp7-AA8; family Gp7-AA8; genus Gp7-AA10. The sequence goes on along the minus strand of DASPZU010000084.1, from coordinate 98,498 downwards.
GCGCCGCTGACGATTCGCGTCGAAGAGAACGCCATCGCCATCGAGGGCCCGCCGGCCTCCTTCAAGGAGCTGGCGCGTCTCTGTCTGCTGATCGGGGGCGCACAAACCAAGGATGCCTTCGAACTGCAGCCGAACGTTCACGTCACGGGCGATTCGCTACGTCTCGTAATCCGGGCTGTAGGTGACTAATTCGTTCAGGAAGCTGACGCGTTTGCGCTGCGTATCGTCGTCGATTTCCAGCAGATCGCGGAGCGAGACCATTCCCACCAGATTGCCGGAATCGACCACCGGCAGATGACGGCATCCCACCGAGTGCATCTTCTGCAACGCGGCGTTGATGTCGTCAGTCGGCTTGCCGACGACGAGATCTTTCGTCATCACGTTCGCTACGGTCGTTTTCTCCGGATTCAAACCGGCGGCGACGACGCGCTTCATCAAATCGCGCTCGGAAAAAATCCCGACCAGCCGCCCCGAATCGAGCACCGCCACCGCCCCGACGTTTTTCTCGCTCATCATCTTCGCAGCATCGCGCACGCTGTCCGAGGTCTTGGCGTGGAAGAGAGTCTGACCTTGGATGATCTCCGCCATCAGTTTCATACGGTCTCCTGTGCGGCCATGGCAGCGCGCCTGCGGGCGACATTGCCGAGGCCATCATACGCCGCGTACTTGTAAGCGTCGCTGAGGGTCGGAAAGTTGAACACGCTGTCGATGAAGGCGCTGATCGTGCCGCCGAGCTGCATGACCATCATGCCGATGTGCAGAAGCTCCGAGGCATTTTCGCCCACGATGTGGACGCCCAGGAGCTTCAGGGTCTCAGGGTCGAAGACGAGTTTGATCATCCCCTTGGTATCGCCGATGATCTGTCCTCGGGCGTTGTTGCGGTAGGTGGCCCGACCGACTTCGTACGGAAGCGATTTTGTCTTGCACTCATCTTCCGTCATGCCCACCGTCGAAAGCTCGGGGATGGTGTAGATGCCGTAGGGCAGGAGCGAAGCCACCTTGGTCTTGTACTTCAAATCGAAGGCGTGAACCATGGCCACGCGGGCCTGCTCCATCGATGTGGAAGCGAGCGAAGGAAAGCCGATGACGTCGCCGGCGGCATAGATGTTGGGCACGCTGGTCTGATAGTTCTCATTCACGATCACCAGTCCGCGGTTGCCGGTTTTCACGCCGATGGCGTCGAGATTCAGATCGGCGACGTTGCTGTTCCGGCCGGCGGCGTAGAGGACGTTATCGACCACGATGCAGGTGCCGTTGCGGAGCGTGAGAGCGACTTTGTCCTGGCATCTCTCGATGGTCTGGACCTCGCAGGCGAGGTGCAACGTCACGCCCAGCCGGTTCTGCATCTCGCCTAACAACACCCGCACGATCTCGCGGTCCATGTGCGGCAGCAGGGTCGAACGCGCATCGATCAGATGCACTTCCACGCCCAGTGCCGCGAAGATCGAGGCGTACTCGCATCCGATCACTCCCGCGCCGACCACGGCAAGGCTGGCCGGAATCTTGCCGATCTGCAGGATGGTGTCGCTGTCGCAGACGTAGGCGTCATCGAACGGCACCGTCGATGGCCGGTAGGGCGATGAACCGGTCGCGATCAGAACGAATTTTCCCTCGAGAGTTTCCTGGCCGAGAGAATTTTTCACGACCACACGCGTCGGCGATTCGAAGCGCGCCGAGCCCTGGAAGTGATCGACGTTGTGCCGCCTCAGGTTTTCGCCGATGCGCGCCCACTCCCGTTCCAGTACCAGCTGTTTGCGGTACATGAAATCGTCGATGGTCACGCTCTTCATGGTGACGTCGATCGCTCCCGTGAAACCGCGCTGCCGAAAACCGGAAAGATGCAGGGCCGATTCGCGCAGGGTCTTGGAGGGAATGGTTCCGGTGTTCACGCACGCGCCGCCCAGGACGGGTTCGCGCTCGATGAGCGCAACGCTCTTGCCGAAATAGGCGGCCTGGGCCGCCCCTTTTTCTCCGGCCGGACCGGAGCCGATGACGATGAGGTCGTACGCCATCAATAGGTGATCAACGAGTGCACACGGATCCCATTCAACTTCGTTCGCCCATTCAGGAACGTCAATTCGATCACCATGGCCACGCCCACGAGATCCGCGCCAAGGTCGCGGACGAGGCACGATGCCGCGGCAGCCGTTCCGCCTGTCGCGAGAACATCATCAATGACTACAACTCGATCTTGTGATGATAGAGCATCGTCGTGGATCTCGAGGGCGTCCGTGCCGTATTCCAGCGCGTACTCGTTGCGGCGTTTCGTCCACGGAAGTTTTCCCGGTTTTCGAATCGGAACGAAGCCGGCGCCGAGGATCCGTGCCACGCAGCTTCCGAAAATGAAGCCGCGCGATTCGATGGCGGCGACTTTAGTAACCTTTTGGTTACGGAACGGTCGGGCCAGCGCATCGACCGTGAACTCGAGCGCCTCCGGAGCGCGCAGCAGGGGAGTGATGTCTTTGAACACGATGCCCTTCTTGGGAAAATCGGGAACATCGCGGATGTAAGTCTTGAGGTCCATCAGAATTTCACATCGAAGTCGCCCAGTTTTCCGCTGAAGTCCTTCGATTCCTGATCGATTTTCGTCACCTCGGCGTAACGCGGGCCTTCCTTGAGCTCCTCAATCCACTCGTCGATGGCGCTCTTCTCACCCTCGACCGTGGCCTCCACCGACCCGTCGCGATTGTTCTGGATGAAGCCCTTGAGGCCGAGCCGGCGCGCGACGCGCGTCGCGAAAAAACGATAGCCCACACCCTGCACCTTTCCATGGATGTGGATGTGCCGCTGCTCCCTTGGCATTGCGGCGCAGATTCTACAATGCCGCTAATGGCGCCGCCGCTTGGAGGTCGTCTTTTTCGCGGGCGCTTTCTTTGCGGGCACGACCTGCTTGATGATCACTGGTTGCGGGAGAGGGCGTGCCGCGACTTCGTCGATGTGCTGCTTCAGCGCCGCGACCTGCTTCTGTAGCGCGGCTGCTTCGCTGCGTTGGGCCGCCAGATCGGCCGCCAATTTCTTGCGTTCATTGTCGGCCAGCGATGCCAGAGCGACGGTTGCCGCCGCGGCGGCGTCGGTGCGGGGATACTGCTGCACGATCCGCGACAGCGACTGCCGGGCCTGCTCGTTGTCGCCGTCCGCGATTTGCTTGCGCGCCGCCCGCATGAGCGCTCCGGCTTGCAGGTCATTGGGCACGGTCAGGACGAGATACGCCACCACTGCGCCCAGGATCGAGGAGACGAATGCCGTCACGATGATGACCGTGCGAACGCGCATCTATTCCTTCCAGCCGAAGCGACCCACCAGCGGCACGAACTCCGCCTGGCCGCAGTCCTCGATCTGCACTCCCGTGCCGACGCGGCGCACGCGCGCCAGGCGCTGATTCTTTCCCGATCCGATGGGAAGAACCATGATTCCCGTTCGTGCCAGTTGCTGCACCAGCGGCTGCGGCACTTCCGGCGCAGCGGCCGCAATGATGATGCGGTCGAAAGGCGCCTGATCGGACCAGCCATAACTGCCGTCGAACACTTTCACGCTGACGTTGTTGATCTTCAGATCGCGAATCAGATCCATGGCGCGCACTCCCAGTTCGTGGATCCGCTCGATCGAGAAGACCTTGCCCGCGACTTTGGAGAGCACGGCGGCCTGATATCCCGTTCCCGTGCCAACCTCGAGCACTTTTTCATTTCCTTGCAGCTCGAGCAGCTCGATCATGTGTCCGACGATCGCGGGTTGCGAGATGGTCTGGTTTGCGCCGATGGGCAGCGCACCCGGGCCGTAGGCCTTGCTTGCCACGACTGGCGAAACGAAGAGATGCCGGGGCACCTCGCGCATGGCCTGCAAAATCTTAGGATCAGTGACGCCCCGCGCCGCGACGTGGCGGTCGACCATCAACGCGCGCTGGTGTGCGAGATCAGCGTCGTTTGACGACCTGGCCAAGAAGCTCCTCGAGCGGCTTGAGGCGCGCAATCGAATCGTGGTGTGTCAGGTCGAGATGCAGCGGCGTGATGGAGACGAATCCGTTCTGGACGGCCTCGAAATCGGTGCCTTCACCGGGGTGCCAGGTGGGCGGATCGCCGCCGATCCAGTAGTACTTCCGCCCGCGCGGATCGAGACGCTCCACCACGCCTTCGGAGTAGACGCGCTTTCCGAGCCGCGTGACCTTCACGCCCTGAAATTCCGACACCGGGAAGTTGACGTTGAGGATGATCTGCGGATCGCGGGGACGGTCGAGGAGATAGCGCGTGAGTCGGGCACCGAATTCAGCGCAGCGCGCGAACGAGAAATGTTCGCCCACCAGCGCCGACAGCGCGATGGACGGAATGTTGAGCAGCGCTCCTTCGAAGGCCGCCGAGATGGTTCCAGAGTACGTGACGTCGTCGCCCAGGTTGGGGCCGAAGTTGATGCCGGAGACGACGATGTCGGGCCGATGTTCCTTCATCAGCTTCAGCACCGCCAGATTCACGCAGTCGGTGGGCGTTCCGTCGACGATCCATTCATTTTCTTCCAGCTGCAGAAGCCGGAGGGGGCGATTCAGCGTCAGGGCGTGCGAGGCTGCACTCTGCTCGCGATCGGGAGCGACGATGAGGACCTGGCCGACGTCGCGCAGGGCATCCGCGATCTTGCGGAGCCCTTCGCTGTAGATGCCGTCGTCATTGGTCAGGAGGATTCGGGGCACGCCCCATCCTACTGCGTGTTCGAGGCGCTACGGATGAATTCTGCGATGTCGCTTTTGAGTTTAGCGTGCGCTTTGCGGTCGATGTACATCATGTGCCCGCCCTGGAAATAGTCCATCGAGACGTTCTTGCGCACTTCAGGATCGAGCTGCATGCGCGCGAAGGTGTACCTGGTGGCCGCAAAAGGCGTGGCCAGATCGTAGTAGCCGTTCGCGACAAAGACTTTCAGATACGGATTCTGGCTCATCGCGCCGCGGAGAGTCTCCGCCACGTCGACGTAGCGATTCTGGACGCGGTCGTAGCTCCACGGGCGCACCTTGCCGGTCAGGATCTCGTAAGCCGCGTCGGTCTCGTACTTCAGCTCGCGGTGGACGTAGTCATTGAATACGGCGGTGTACTCGCCGAAGATCGCGGCGTACGACGGATCAAATTCCGGCGACTCGCCGGCCGCGTCGCGATCGATGCCGATGAAACGTCCATCCAGACGCCCGACGGTGCGACGCTGGCTGCGCAGAAGCTCCTTGTCGAATCGATCGATGCGGATGCGCAGGTTCGCGCGTTCGATGAAGTCCTGTGGCAGGCCGGTGAGGTTGGCGAGATGCGCGGCGACGTCGCGGCGTTGATCGTCGGTGATGCGATCGCTCTGCATCAGAGCCGTGGCATACGGACCTAAGGCGTACCTTTCCGCGGCCGCGACCGCATTTTCGACCGTGCCATTCTGAAGATCGGGTGAGAGTTTTTTGTGATACCACGCGATGGCGGTGTAGGTCGGCAGAAACAACTCGTACGCCAGGTCATTGCCGCTCTCGAACGACGCGGTCTCGAAATTGAGAATGGAAGAGATCAGGACGATGCCGTTGGGGTAGACGCCCTGCTGCTGCAGCCATCCCGAAAGACCTGCCGCTCGGGTCGTACCGTAGCTTTCGCCGGCGAGGAATTTCGGCGAGCTCCAGCGACCGTAGCGCGTCATCCACAGGCGAATGAATTCGCCGACCGATTCGATGTCCGATTCCACTCCGTGGAACTTGCCGGCGTCTTTGAACGGGATGGCCCGGCTGAATCCTGTGGTCACCGGATCGATGAACACCAGATCGGTGACGTCGAGCAGCGAGTTGTCATTGTCGACCAGGCGATAGGGCGGTATGGCGGCGTGGCCTTCGTCGTCGCGATAGACGACCCGCTTTGGACCGAAGGCCCCCATATGCAGCCAAACTGACGACGATCCGGGACCACCGTTGAAGGTGAAGGTGACCGGACGTCGCGCGGGATCGACTCCCTCGCGCGTGTACGACACGAAGAAAAAATTCGCGCGCGGCGTCCCCTCTTCGTCTTTCAGCACCATCGTGCCGGCGCGCGCGGTGTAGCTGATGGGCGTGCCGTTGATCGTGACGGTATGTTGCGTTGTCGAGATCTGATCGCGCGGCGTCTCTTTGGGCGCCGTGGCGCGATCCGGTTTTTCCGCCTGCGTCTCCGCGTCGCGGGGGGCGGGGGCGGGAGTGGCGATGGAGGGTGTCCCTGGTCTTCGTTCCTGCGCCAGAAGGGCAGGGCAGACGAGAAGTAGCAAGGCGAGTCTTTTCTTCATTTGTGCTAAATATCACAAGTACAAACCATGAAAAAACTTCTTGCGCTTCTGTGGCTGGTGGCGCTGCCCGCCTCCGCGATCTCACCTGTCGAGATGTCGCGCGCGGCGCGCGATTACCGGATGAAGCACGAGCGCGAGATCGTGGGCGAGCTGATGGAACTGCTGGCGATTCCGAATCTCGCTTCCGACGCCACAAACATCGAGAAAAACGCCAATGCGCTCGTGACGATGCTGACGCGGCGTGGTGCCGAGGCCAGGCTGCTGCGGGTGGAGGGGGCGCCACCGCTGGTCTACGCGACCCTTCCGGCGCGCAACGCGAAAATGACCATCGCGTTCTATGCACACTACGACGGACAACCTGTCGATCCGAAGCAGTGGACGACCCCGCCGTGGCAGCCTGTGTTGCGCAGTCCCGCCGGAACCACCATCGAGCCGTCGTCGCACATCGATCCCGAATCGCGGCTCTACGCGCGATCGGCCAGCGACGACAAGGCGCCGATCGTCGCGATGCTCACCGCGCTCGATGCCCTCAGGTCTGTCAAAGCAGCGCCGTCAGTCAATCTGAAATTTGCCTTCGAAGGTGAAGAAGAGGCGGGCTCTCCGCACCTGGGCGCCTACTTCGATCGCTATCCCACCGAGCTCTCCGCGGACGCGTGGATGCTGTGCGACGGTCCGGTGCACCAGAGCCGCCACATGCAGCTTTATTTCGGTGCGCGCGGCGTCACTGATCTCGAGATGACGGTCTACGGTCCGTCGCGGCCGCTGCACAGTGGTCATTACGGCAATTGGGCTCCAAATCCGATCGTCGCACTGACGCACTTAATCGACAGCCTGCGCGACACAGAAGGAAAAATTCTGATCGGAGGGTACTACGACGATGTCACGCCGTTGACGGACATCGAGCGCGATACTCTGACAGCGATTCCGAACATCGACGACGATCTCAAACGCGAGCTGGCGTTAGGCCGGACGGAGGGCGGAGCGCGTTCGCTCAATGAGCTGATTCTGATGCCGGCGTTGAACCTGCGCGGTTTCGTCGCCGGTCACGTCGAAGACCAGGCGACGAACACCATCAGTACCGAGGCGAAAGCGTCGATCGACTTTCGGCTGGTGCCGGCACAAACGCCGGAGAAGGTTCGAGAGCGCGTGGAACGCCACATCGCGGCCCAGAATTTTTTCATCGTGCGCGAGACTCCCGATGCCGCAACCCGGATGGCCCATCCGAGTGTGGTCAGGCTGGTTTGGGGTCCTGGTTATCCCGCCGCACGAACATCGATGGATCTCCCGATCAGCCGCAGGGTCGCCAATGTGATCACCGCGGCCCAGGGTGTGCCGCCGTATTTGCTCCCCTCGCTGGGCGGCAGCGTCCCGATGTACCTCTTCCAGCGCGGAAAGACGCCCGTGGTGGGCGTCCCGATCGTCAATCATGACAACAACCAGCACGCCGCCAACGAGAACCTGCGCGTCCAAAACCTATGGGACGGCATCGAGATCTTTGCAGCGCTGTTCACGAACCTGCGCTGAGCCGCGATACCATTGATCGATGGGTGCAGAGGAGATCGAACGGCGCCTCCGGCGATGGCCGCGCGGACTCGCCGCCGATCACCGATCGACCATCCGGCAGTCGTTGGAGGCCTGCCGCGACATCTTCAACTCTCCGCGCGTTGTGATGGCGTGGGAGGATCCGGAAGAGCCGTGGTTGATCGTGGTGACGCTGTCGGAAGACGGCTTCACGTGGCGGGAGGCACAGCCTGAGCCCTTCCTTCCGCTGGTCGATCCCTCGATGGCGGAAGTCGCCTTTCACGATTCCGGAAAGTCCATCTCCAGCAACTTCCGCGACGCCACCGGACTGCGCGAGGTGATCTCCGCCCCCATTCGAGGTGAATCGGTGCAGGGAAGGATCTTCATCGCCGAGCCGAAAGAGGTCGACGAATACTCCCTGATCCTGGCGGAGCTGGTGGGGTTGCTGATCGAACGTTCGATGGATTACGCGGTGGCGCTTCGGACGAGCACGCGCGAGGCAGTGCAGGAAGAGCGGATCCGCGTCGCGCGCGATCTGCATGACGGGCTGCTGCAATCGTTCACCGGCGTGGTGCTGCAACTCGAGACCATTCACAGCCTGATGGACAAACAGCCGGCCGAAGCTCGAAGGATGATCACCGACATCGAAGGCGTGATCATGGGCGATCAACGCGAGCTGCGGGCGTATGTCGAGCAATTGCGGCCGCGCCGCCGGATTGTCGTGCCGTTCGATTTTCAATCGCGCATGGACGAGTTGCGTTCGCGATTCCATACCCAGTGGGGAATCGGCGTGAGCTTCGAAGTCGAGAGAATCGACCCTCTGGTCGCAAAGTCCCTCGGCCAGGAGACATTTCGGATCATCCAGGAAGCCGTTACGAATTCCGCGAAGCATGGAGCGGCCTCACACATCGTGGTGCGGGTCTCCAGCAGCGAAAATACGATGAAGATCGAGATCGTCGATGACGGCAGCGGCTTTCCGTTCCACGGCCGTATGACGCTGGCCGCCATCCGCGAAAGCGGGGTCGGTCCGGCCATGCTGGCTGAGCGCGTGGCAGCGCTCAACGGCGACCTGGCCGTGGAGTCGAGTGGCGCCGGCGCACGCGTCGAAATCTCAGTGCCGCTTGGCTTCGCGGGGACGTCGTGACGATCCGGATCGTCCTGGCTGACGATCATCGCATCATTCTGGAAGGCCTGGAGCAGCTCTTCTCGCGCGAGAAAGACTTCGAAGTCATCGGCACAGCGACAAATGGCGAAGATGCGCTCGAATCTGTGCGCAACAAGAAACCGGACATCCTTGTCCTCGACATCAACATGCCCAAGGGCAACGGCTTGTGGGTCCTGAAGAACGTGCACACCGAAAAATTGAAAACGCGCGTGGTGTTGCTGACCGCGACACTCGATGACGACGAAGTCCTCGAGGCGATGCAGTCCGGCGTCTCCGGCCTGGTGCTCAAGGAAGCGGCGGCGGTCAATCTCGTCGACACGGTGCGGAGGGTTCAGCGCGGGGAGCGCGCCCTGGAGCCGATGCTGGTCAGCCGCGCTCTCGAGCGCTTGTCACAGCGCGAAGAAGCCAAAAAGATCGTGGAAGTGCTCTCCAAGCGCGAGACCGAGATCGTCAAGATGGTTGCGACGGGGCTGCGGAACAAAGAAATCGCCCTGAAGCTGTCCATCGGCGAAGGCACCGTGAAGACCCACCTGCACACAATTTACGAAAAATTGGGGGTGCACGGCCGGGTCGAGCTCGCCATGTATGCCCTTGAGCGGGGAATCATTTAGCGGCGCTGTATACCGTTCGGTATAGCGCCTTCCATCCATCGATAGATTTTAAACGGCAAAAAATCGACCTAGGGTATGAGCGTACCCAATGGTGAGGCGCTCATATGCGTAACTCAGGAAGTCTCGCGAACGAAATGGTGGCTGTATTCCGGCAAACTCCGGAAGGCCATCTGCTTGACTGCAACGAAGAATGCGCTCGCATTCTCGGATACGCCTCGCGCGAGGAGCTCCTCAACGCCGGCGGATTCGAATACACCAACAGCTCGGATCTCATCTCGATCGCCAGCGCGCTGCGCGATGTGCAGAAGCTCAGCAACGTCGAGATCGCGCTCCGCAAGAAAGACAACAGCATCGTATGGGTGCTGCAGAACCTGCAGTTGGTATCGGTGGACGAGGCTTCCAAGGTCTGGATCGAGGGGGCCATGTTCGACGTCACGGAGCAACGCGTGGCCGTGCAGCGATTCGAGTTCCAGGCTTACCACGATGCGCTGACACTTCTTCCCAACCGCACACTGTTCGTCGATCGCCTGAATGTTGCGCTGGCACAGTCCAAGCGCCGCAAGCGCGCGGTGTCGGTCTTCCTGCTCGATCTCGATCGCTTCGACATCGTCAACAACGCGCTGGGACGCGGCATGGCCGACCGGCTCCTTCGCGCCGTCGCGGATCGTCTGGCCGGAACGCTGCGCGAGGAGGATTCCCTGGCGCGCTTCTCGGGCGATGAGTTCATGTTCATGGTTGGCGATAGCGGCTTTGGAACGGAGTCGGCGATTGTGGCGCAGCGCGTCCTGGACGCGATGACGCGCCCGTTCAACGTCGGCGGTCGCGCCATCGAGCTCACCGCCAGCATCGGCATCTCGATGTCGCAGCACGACTCGAACGACGCCGAAACGCTCGTCCGTCACGCCAGCACCGCCATGTTCCGCGCCAAGGAGTTCGGACGGAATCTCTATCAGTTCTACGACGAAAAGTTGAACGCGCGGACACTCGAGCGTCTTGCTCTGGTCTCCAGCGTGCGCCGCGCGCTCGATCGCGGAGAATTCGAGCTTTTCTACCAGCCCGAAGTCGACGTGCAGACCGGCCGCATCGCGTGCGTGGAAGCTTTCCTGCGCTGGCGGCATCCCGACCTCGGCATCATCGGTCCGAATGAGTTTCTGGGCGTGGCCGAGGAAGCCGGGTTGGGTGGAAGGATCGCGGAGTGGGTCATGACAGCCGCCTGCCAGCAGGCCAAGGGATGGCAGGACGCCGGCATGCAGACGCGAATCGCGATCAATCTTTCCGCGCGCGACTTCAGGGCGCACACACTTGCCCAACACGTCGATCAGACCGTTCGCGAGAGCGGGCTCGATCCGCGCAACGTGGAGCTCGAAATTGCCCACGCTTCGCTGACCGATTGCAGCCGCGCCACCGAGATTCTGCAGGCGCTGAAGGAAATCGGCGTGCTGCTGGCGATCGACGATTTCGGCAGCGGCGGCTGCTCGTTCGCCGACCTGAAACAACTTCCAGTGGACACCATCAAGATCGCCCCGATGTTCGTGCAGAACATGATTCGCCGCAGCGACGATGCCGCCATCGTGCAGGCGATGATCACCATGGCCAAGGGTTTTGACATGCGCGTCGTAGCCGAAGGAGTCGAAACGAAGGAGCAGCTCTCCTACCTGCTCAACCGGCGGTGCACCGAGATGCAAGGGTTCTTTCTCGGTAAGCCCCTGCCGGCACCTTCGTTGTCGGAAGTCCTCCGAATGCAGCACTGACGCGTTGGAGAGAGAGAGGCGAGCGCCGCCGGGAAACCGGCGGCGTTTCGTTTTTGGGCGAGTGAGTAAACTGCGCCAGCATGCGCCTCCTCATCGCCACCATGGCAGTCCTCGGCCTGGCCTACGTCTTCGTCACGCCGCCCATGCGCGTGCCGGACGAGCATCTCCATTTTTTTCGGTCGGCCGCGATCGCGAATGGCCATCTCGTCCCGACCGGCGGCGGCAAAGCCGATTCCGCCCCGATTCCGCAGGGATTGAAGACATTGGTGTGGGTGATGTCGTGGGTCGACAGCAGCGGCAAGTTCACGCGTGGGCAGTTTCAGACCGCGATCCGAATTCCGCTCGAGCCGATCAAGCAGCCCGTCGTCGATTTTCCGGCGTGGTACACGCCGGTGCCCTATCTGCCACAAGCCTTCGCGGTGGTTGTCGGGCGGATGTTCAATATTCGCCCGCTGATCATCTTTTACGCCGGACGCATCGCGAACCTCGCGGTAGCGATCGTGCTGATCGCGCTGGCAATGCGGCTGGCGCCGTCGTATCAAAACATCATCGCCGCGACGGCTCTGTTGCCGATGGCCCCCTTCGAGCTCGCATCGTGGTCGGCGGACGCCCTCACCCTTGCGGTCGCGATTCTGTTCATCGCGATAATGGTTGAGGGCGGCGGAACAGCAGCCTTGATCGTGTTTGCGTTCGTGCTCGGTCTCTGCAAGCCGGCGTACTTTCTTCTCGCAGTGCTCGTATTCGCGATTCCGGGACGCCGCCTGCAGGCAAAATTCGCCGTTGTGGCATCGATGGCTGTTGCCACGATCGTTTCCTTTGGGTACGCCCGCGCAGCATCGTTCCAGCAGCGCACAGGCCTGCCCATCGATCCTGCAGCGCAGCTCCAATGCGTCATCCACGATCCACTGCGTTTTGCGCGCGCGCTCCTCGCGGACGTCGCGATTCACGGTCGTTACTACCTCGAAGGTACGGTCGGACGCTTTGGCCTCAATGAGCTGCCGCTTCCAACGATCATCGTGATCCTCGAGGTCGTGACGCTCATTGCGGCGGCGATGACGAGCCAGCGCGTTCTAAACCCTGTCGGTCGCCTGGTCGCAATTCTCATTTTCATCGTGACCGCGGCAGGCATCGTCCTGTCGCAGTACATGGTCTGGAGCATCGTTTGCGGCGACACCATCGAAGGCGTTCAGGGGCGCTATTTTCTCCCCATCGTTCCGCTGGCGCTGTTGGCAATCGGTTGGAATCGATGGCGCTTCGATCCGCGAGTGCTTGCCGTCGTAGCCCTGGTCTGTAACGCGTTTGCATTCGCGGCAATCGTCCGCCGATACTGGATCTAGTCATGACCATCCACGAAATCGCGCCCAGTCCGGAGCTCGCCGAATACGTCGACGCGTATTGGTGGAGCGACGCATCATCATCGGGAACGCTGTGCATTCTCCCCGACGGTTGCGCCGACGTGGTGTTCGATCCGAAAGGGGCCTTCGTGGTCGGCGCGATGACGCGCCCGCTGCGCATCGACGCCGGGGAATCCGTCGGCGCGTTCGGCATCCGATTTCGTCCGGGCCGCGCCGCGATTGCGCTCGGCGCGCCGCTGACTCTCTTGACCGACGCCCGCGCGCCGCTGCGGGACGTCACAAAGCGCTTTCCGACGATCGATCATCGCAGCATGGAAAAAGTGGAAGCCGCGCTGCGGTCGCTTCTGGCGGATGCCAAATCGGATCCGAGCGCGCGCATTCGCGCATCACGTCGGCGTGTCGCCCAAGACCTTCGCGCGCGTCATGCGCTTCCGTCGCGCCATCGCGATCGCGCGGGGTGGGCGGGAGGGATGGGCGGACCTCGCCGCTGAGCTTGGATATTTCGACCAGTCGCACCTCATCGCCGACTTTCGCGAATTTGCGGGAGAAACTCCAGTCCCATTTTTCCTATCGCAGGCGGAGTGAGCTCGAAAATCTCGCCGTCCGCCCCGTGTCGAAGCAAACCGTGTCGAAACTCCAGCTCACACAGCGCTTTCCAAAGCGCCTGATACCGATTCAGTGTGCAGTCGCCGACGATATCGGCGAGCGTTAATCGCGTTGTGCACAGCTCTCTGAAACGATCGAGGATGTACATCTCCAGCGGCCGCAGTCGCACTTCTCCTCCCGCACACTCTCTCGTCGCAGGCCCGAACCGTACTTCCGTCACAGTGAGCAACGCGTGTTCCATTTTTCCTATCACGAGCGGCGCCAGACACTTATCTTGGCCCCATGATCAAGAAACTGACGCCTGTTCTCGTTGTTGATGCCATTGAATCCATACTTCCGTTATGGGATGCCCTCGGTTTTCAGCGGACCGCCGAAGTGCCGCACGGCGATCGGCTCGGATTTGTGATTTTGCAGAGTGGCGGCGCTGAGGTGATGTATCAGACGTTCGACAGCGTGCGCGCCGATGAGCCGCGCATCGGTCAAACTTTCGGACCGCGCATGTCTCTTCATCGAGGTCGATGATCTGGACGCGATCGCCAGACGCGTTCCGACGGGCTCGGAGGTGGTCGTAGAGCGCAGGAAGGCGTTTTACGGCGCGACCGAGATGATCCTGCGCGACGGGGCCGGCAACACGGTCATCCTGGCGGAGATGGAGAAATAAAAAGGGCCGGCAGAAGCCGGCCCTCACACATCAAATCAGTACATCCCACCCATGCCGCCCGGCCCGCCGCCAGCCGCCGGAGTCTTCTCATCCTCCTTGATTTCGGAGACGAGAGCCTCGGTGGTGAGCATCAGGCCGGCGATCGACGCCGCGTTCTGAAGCGCCTGCTTGGTCACCTTGGCCGGATCGATGATGCCTTCCTGCAGCAGGTCGACGATCTTCTCGCTGCGCGCATCGAAGCCCCAGTTCCCGCCCTTGTTTCTCACGTCATTGAGCAGTACGGAAGCTTCTTTGCCGGAGTTGAAGACGATCTGCCGGAAGGGTTCTTCGAGGGCGCGTTTGATGATGTTGACGCCGATGCGTTCGTCACCTTCAGCCTTGAGCAGAACTTCCTTCTCCTTACCATCATCGGTCTTCACTTTGATGGTGTAGCCGGCATTGCTGAGCACTTTTTCCACCGTCGCGACGGCTCGGATGAGCGCGACGCCACCTCCAACCACGATTCCCTCCTCGACGGCCGCCTTGGTCGCGTGCATGGCGTCCTCGACGCGGGCCTTCTTCTCCTTCATCTCGGTCTCGGTGGCCGCGCCGACTTTGATCAACGCAACGCCGCCGACCAGCTTCGCGAGCCGCTCCTGAAGCTTCTCGCGGTCGTAATCGGAGGTCGTGTCCTCGATCTGCTGCCGGATCTGCTTCACGCGGCCGGCGATAGCTTCTCGGCGGGCCTTGTCGTCGGTGTCGGTGACCAGCGTTGTGTCGTCCTTGTCGATGGTGATGCGCTTGGCATCGCCGAGATCGTCCCACTTCACATTTTCGAGCTTGATGCCGAGGTCTTCGGAGATCAGCTTGCCACCGGAGAGAGTCGCGATGTCTTCGAGCATCGCTTTGCGGCGATCGCCGAATCCAGGCGCCTTCACGGCCGCAACGGAAAGTGTGCCGCGCAGCTTGTTGACGACCAGTGTCGCCAGCGCTTCACCCTCGACATCTTCCGCGATGATCAGAAGCGGCTTGCCCTGTCGCGCAACCTGCTCGAGCAGCGGCAGGAGGTCCTTCATCGAGGAGATCTTTTTCTCGTAGATGAGGATCTTTACGTTCTCGAGAACGACTTCCATGCGCTCCGGATCGGTCACGAAATACGGGCTGAGGTAGCCGCGATCGAACTGCATGCCCTCGACGACTTCCAGATTCGTCTCCAGGCCTTTGGCTTCCTCGACCGTGATCACGCCGTCCTTGCCGACCTTGTCCATCGCCTGGGCGATGATGTTGCCGATCTCTTCGTCGTTGTTTGCCGAGATGCTGCCGATGTGGGCGATGTCTTTTCCCTCCACCGGCTTGGACATCTTGTCGATCGAATCGACCGCGGCCTTCACTGCCAGCTCGATGCCCCTCTTCACATCCATCGGGTTTGCGCCGGCGGTCACGTTCTTGATGCCCTCGCGATAAATCGCCTGAGCAAGAACGGTCGCGGTGGTCGTGCCGTCGCCGGCGGTGTCGGAGGTCTTCGATGCCACCTCGCGCACCATCTGCGCTCCAGCGTTCTCCAGCTCATCCTTCAGCTCGATCTCCTTGGCGACCGTCACGCCGTCCTTGGTGATCGTCGGCGAGCCGAATTTCTTTTCGATGACGACGTTGCGGCCTTTCGGGCCCAGCGTCACTTTCACGGCGTCAGCGAGTTTGTTAACGCCACGGAGGATCGCCTGGCGAGCCTCTTCACTGTAGGTGATTCTTTTTGCCATGGTTGCCTCTCCTCTTACTCGACGATCGCGAGCACTTCATCCTCACGAATGATGGTGTACTCCACGTCATCGATCTTGATTTCAGTTCCCGAGTACTTGCCGATGAGAATGGTGTCGCCCTTTTTGACATCGAGCTTCATGCGCTTGCCCTCATCGTTGAACTTCCCTTCGCCGACGGCCACGACCTCGGCCTCCTGCGGTTTCTCTTTGGCGGTGTCGGGAATGATGATGCCGCCGCGCATGGTCTCCTTGGCCTCCTTACGCCGGACGACGATGCGATCGTACAGCGGGCGAAGCTTCAATGCGGTTGCTACTGCTGGCATGTGGAAATGTCTCCTTTCGTCTTTCTTTTCTTGAACTTAGCCGCGGCAGGACGCCGCGTATCCTCTTCCAATCCGGACTTGAGCAATTAGCACTCAGGTCTCGCGAGTGCTAACAATATTCAAGCCGCTTTATTCTGTCAAGAGGGTTCAAAGGCGGGGCTTTTGGGAAGGACGGTCGCGATGTCCGATCCATCCTTTGCGGCGAAACCAAATCAACATGAAGACGGCAGTAATGGTCATCAGTCCGAGGGCGTACCAGTAGCCGTAGCGCCAGTGCAGCTCGGGCTCGTTCGCGAAATTCATCCCGTAGATTCCTGCGATGAGCGTCAGCGGAAGCATGATCGCGGAGAAGATGGTGAGGATTTTCATGATCTCGTTGGTCCGGTTCGCGATCACGGAGAGATAGGCCTCCATCGTACCGGCCATCATGTCGCGCTCGACGTCGATGGTCTCGCTGATCCGGAACATGTGATCGTAAACATCGCGGAAGTAGATCAGATGCTGCTTCTGGATGAACTGCGCGTCGCCGCGGGAGATCTGATTGAGCAGCTCGCGCTGCGGGAGCGATTGGCGCCGGAGCACATTGACGTCGCGCTTGAGATGTAAGAGCTCGTCGAGGTGCGAAGGATGCGCGTCTTTGAAGATCGTGTCCTGCAGGTCGTCGACGCGTTCTTCGATGCGTTCCAGAAGCGGGAAGTGTGCGTCGACCATCTGATCCACGATCGAGTAAAGGAGAAAGTCGGTCCCCTTCACGATCATCCGCGCGTCCATCGGCAATCGGTTGCCGACATCATCGACGGGGGCCATCTGCTCGCGATGGACGGTGAATAGAAAGTTGGCGCTGAGGAAGGCGGCCAGCTTGTAAGTTTGGGACCCGTGCTGATGCAGATTGACATCGACGGCGCGGAAAATGAAAAAGTCGTAATCGGGAAACGGATCGTACTTCGGCAGCGTATTCGGTGACAGGCAGTCTTCGGCGGCCAGCTCGTGAAAGCCGAATCGCTGTTCCAGCAGTGGCTCGAGGTCTTCACGCTCCGGTTGCTGGATGTCGACCCACAGCTTGTCGCCGCTGTCGCGACTCCAGGAGTCGATCAGGTCGATTCCGCCGGTGCGGATCTCAGCTCCGTGAAGAACCGAGACGCGAAAGGTGGTCACATCAATTGCGCCAGGGGCGTGTACGCCAGGGATTGCGACTCCGCCACCGCTCTGTACGTAATCGCCCCCTGGTACACGGCGACGCCGGCGGGCGTCATGCCCACACGGTATTCGTCGGTCTTGATTTCAGTCGGTACACCAATGCGCATCGGGCGCGTATTGTTGCACAGCTCAAGGCGGTGATCGCCGATCGCGGTCGGGCGGCGTGAACGGCGTGCGGAATTGCTTCGGCGCGATTCGCATGCCGGCGGCCAGCGCATTGATCATCCCGAATCCATACGTTTCATCAAAACCTGGCGCACCGAGATCGACTGCCGTTCCGGTCAGAACATCGCGGACGCGAGCCGGCGACGCGTTGGGGGCCATCGACCAGATCAATGCCAGTGCGCCCGAAACGTGCGGGCAGGCCATCGATGTGCCGTTCATGAAGGTGTAGTCGTCGAGCCATGAACCCATATCCATCTTCTGCGTGGCATCGTCCAGCAATCGCTGGCCGTCCGTGTTACTGATGCCGAGGACCAGCGGCCAGGGATGGGTCGTGTCGTCGCAGCCCTCGATCGCTTCACAGTCAGGACGAAGAAGCGTCCAGTTCTTGAAATCCGATTCATCCTTGTTGTAGATGACGACCGAGAGAGCTCCGGCGGTTTGCGCGTTCCGAACCTTTTGGTTAAAGGTGAGCTCTCCGCGCTTGATCAGCGCGATTTTTCCGCGAACCGAATCGGGAAATTCTTCAGGCCGGCCGAGTCCGCACGCAACGTACGAGGCCACGACTTCGCCGCGGATGCTTCCGCCGAGCGCAGCCGCCGTGATGACCGTGCCGCTCGGCAGTGCCACTTCTGCCGCGGCGATGCTGCCGGTCCGCGCCGTCGAAAGTACGCGAACGCCGGGCGCGACCACGCTCAGGCGCGGGCCGTGATCGGAGAAACCGGCAAGCTTGGCAGTCGAATCCACCGCCCCAACCGCGATCACGCCGGCATAGCCCGCCGGGTATTCGACATCTGAAAAGCCGCGATTGCCGGCAGCGGCGACGACGATGACGCCTTCCGCCAGGACGCGCTTGAACGCCTCCTCTTCCACCGGTGAAGAAAGCGCGGCGCCCAGCGAGAGGCTCATGATCCAATCGCCCCCGATGGCGCGTTTTTTCTTGATGACCCAGTCGATGGCCGAGACGATATTCTCGTCGACCCCCACACCGCCTCGATCGAGGGCTTTGACCGACCAGATCCGAGCTTCCGGTGCGACGCCCACCACGCCAAAGTTGTTATCGACTGCGGCGATGGTCCCTGCGACGTGCGTTCCGTGACCGTTGTCGTCGGTGGGGTCGTCAGACTGGTCGAAGGTGTTGTAGCCGCCCGCATAATTTGCCGCCAGATCGGGATGCTTCGTATCAATGCCGGTATCGACAATGGCGACGTTGATCGGCGCTCCTCTTGTGAAAGGCCAGAGCTCCGGTGCGTGGATCATCGTGAGGCCCTGGGGAACCGTCTGCGCTGCTCGATAAGGACTTCCATTCGGTGCGGCCTGCAAATCGGCGAGCGCATGCCGCTCGACGGTCAACGTCACGAACCGAACATCCGATGAGCGTTTGAGCGCCGCGACTTCATCGGCAGTCAGATCGGCGGCGAAAGCGTCGACGGCATCAAATGCTCTAACCGCATGCGAGCGAAACTCACTCGACTCGCGGATCATGCGAAGCTCCGTCGATCTCGGAGCCTTCCGCGTTGCGACCAGATATCGATCAGCCGCGACGACGGGACCAGCGGTCAGGCCTGTGGCCAGGAGCAAGGGGAGCAATCTCATCGTTAGCAAATAATACGATGAGTACGCTCGGCGTCAACCTATTGATTTCGGCGCAGCCTCTGTCTTCCGGCCGCCAGAGGTTCGGTCCACCCGATATCCACGAGCTGATCGAGTGTGATATCGACGCCGTGGGTCAGGTCACCGCTAATGCTGGGTTCCATCAACAAATTTGGAAACGCCGAGGTGTCCCAGTGATGTACTGATGAACCGCCCGCGAATGCCGCGGGAGCATAAAGCTTCAAGTTGCCGGCAGCGTCGGCCCCCGACAGTCGCAATGGATCGGCACCCAGGACCGCGAAGACGCCGCCGGAGAGCTGCGTCCGAAGAGTGTCTCCGTCGGTCTTGGTGAGGCTGACAACCGGAATGGTGATGGTGGCGTCCGTCCCGCCGAGCGAGATGGGCGAACCGGCAGTGAGGTTGTCGACGATGATGACCGCGATCGCTCCGGCGCTCTGGGCATTCCTGGCCTTCACGACGAATGGGCAGTTGCCGCGATCGATCAGCGCGATGCGGCCGACGACGGCGGTTGCATTTGTGAGCGCAGTGCAGGCATCGGTCGTCGACACGCCGGCCTCATCGGATTCGTCATTTGCAGCGGCGATGTTTCCGCTGAAACCGGTGACGGTAATCGGGCCGCCGAAACTCGCTTTGCCGACTCTGTACTCCGTTCCACTGATGCGCATGAACGGAGTCGGTCCGAGCAATCGGTCTCCGCGCAGGCGCGAGCGCGCGCCGTCCCAAACCAGATTCTGGTCGTTCGTCTGCGAGGTCAGCCTTTGCGCGTCGCTCATCTGGTCCCAGCTCATGCCGGTGGTATCGTCGAACGTGAACAGCTCGAAAACATTCGGCTTGCCCTGAAACAGCGTTCCGGTTCGCGAGTTGTAGGTGCCCGAGACGCCGAGTCCGTGTGCGAACTCGTGGAGTGCGACCGTAACGATGTCGATGTTCGATCCGTGTTTGTTGTCCAGACCGTAGTACCAGTTGGTGTTGCCGAGGCAGGTGGCGTTGTCGACATCGAGATTGAAGTTCGCCGTGATTTCGGCGTCGGTCGACAGATGCCTTTGTGCAAATCGATTTGCCAGCGCGATCGGATACCAGACGTCCTGCCTTGGCGCGTTATCAAAATTCGCGACAGTATGGGTTGGGCCGGCTGACGCGAGGACGCCGCTGGTGGAGTCGCACGGCGTCAGAGAGCGGAACTTGGTGTCGATGACGATCTCCACGCTGCTGTCGATTAACTTCGACCAGATGTCGGCCGCGTACTGCAACGCCATCATGCGCTGCTCGCCCAGAGTCTTGCCGGTGTTGCCGCCGACGGGATCGGCGGGAGTGGCATCGTTCAGTCCAACGTTCGCATCATCGATGCTGTGGACAGTGATTTTCGCGCCCGCGAATGCGCTGGCTGCCATCAGAATCGAGAAGCATGCCGCGGAGAAGGCGCGCATCACTGCCGCTCCGCCCGGGTTGTCTTTGTTTTGCGTGCGAAGAACGCTTTGGCGGCGTCGTCGTTGTCGACACAGGCCGTATCGAGCGTGCCATCATCCGCTTTGCGCGCGATCATGACCTCGATGTTAGGCGGCGATGCGATGATCATCCTCCGCGGAGGTGGCTGCGTCGAGGCAGGAACGTGCGCGAGCGAGAGAGCCAGAATGAGCGCTGCGCCGGGCATGAGAGCCTCCTAATGTCCGCGCCGGCCGGGACTGCGTCCGGTCGGAGGTGTGGGAGCAGGCGTGCCGCCCGATCCGAATGCAGCCGGATTGAGCTGCTTGGCCGCATCGAGTGCGTTCACGAGTCCATGACCATACACCGTGTCGACGCCGGCATCGCCGAGGTCAGTGGCGGTGTTGATGACAGCATTGGCGACATCGGCAGGCGAGGCGTTGGGTGCGGCCGCCCACACCAGCGCCGCCACTGCCGCTGCGTGTGGAGAAGCCATCGACGTTCCGCTCAGCTGCGTCCATGTCTCGAACCCGAAGCCGACCGACACTTGCGCGTCGCCGGTCGCTTTGAGAGACAGGCCGTCAGCCTGCGAAATGAAAGCGAACGGAATGAATTGCGGCACCGCGCCGGGCGTCGTGAATGTTCCGAAGGCGGGAACGAACGGATCACCCGCCGGCCCGTTATCGTAAACAATCACACCCGTCGCGCCCAAGCCCTGGGCATTCTGTGTTTTGAGAATGAATGTCAGATCGCCGCGCTCAATCAAGGCAATTTTGCCGCGCGCTCCAGCCGGAAATTCGCTCGTCAAGGGAGTGGACGACATGCTTCCGACGGCGCCGGTTCCATCGTTTCCTGGAGCGAGGCGCACTCCAACGGTAGGGCTGTTTTGGAGCAACGTGATGATGTTGGCAGCGGTCGACGTCGCGGCGCCCGACGAGTTTGTTGCGACGTTAATCGTGACGTTGCCGCTGACTCCCGAAACAGAGAGCGCGGTATTTCGACCGCCGACCACGAACGAGACGCTCACCGGCGTGGCCAGCGCCAGCTTCGATGTGAAGATCAGATCGTTGTTCGCTCCGTCGAATGACGTCGTCAGCGCGTTCGATCCACGACCGCAGAAGACGAAGCTTCCCGCGATGTTCGGCGCGGGCAGACAGAAATTGTCGAGCGGCGTGCCCTGGCTGTCTTTGGTAACGATCGGTGTCGTGGCACTGAACACGCGGCCGTCGTTCGTGGAGACCGAGGCTCCCACGATGGTCGAGAGAACGGCGACGCCCGGGGCAACGACTTTCAATCCGGCCCCGCGCTGCGAGAACGTGGCGACCGTGCGGCTCGAATCAACCGCTCCGACCGAAACGACACTCGGGTAGCCGGCCGGGAAGGCGAGGCCATCGGTGCCGTTGTAGCTATTTCCCGACGCGGCGAAGAAGATCACGCCGGCGTCGGAACCTTTCTGAAAGGCGGTCCTCTCGGCGGTCGACGACTGATCGGATCCGAGGGAAAGATTGGCGATCCAGTTGCCGCCGATTTCCTGTTTCTTCTGCAGGATCCAGTCGATGGCGGTGATGACGGTTTCGGTCGATCCGCTGCCGCATTGGTCGAGCACCTTGAGCGCGAAGAGATCGACCTCGGGGGCGACGCCGACAACGCCGTTGCGATCGTCAGCGGCGGCGATGATGCCCGAGACGTGCGATCCGTGCCCGTAGTCGTCGAACGGATCGTCGTTGTTCGCGATGAAGTTATGTCCGCCTTTGTAGGCCCGCTGCAGCTCCGATGATCGGTAGTCGACGCCGGTGTCGATCACCACGACATGAATCGCTCCGGTGCCGTTGAGTGCCCTTCCTTTCGTCACCGGCCACACCGACGGCGCGTTGACCATGTTGACGCCGAACGGAGTTGTCTGCTGTCCCGGTGTGACCGTATCCGCAAGAACGTGCCGCTGGATGACCGGCTCGATGTCCTCGACCTCGCCCGAATTCAAAAGGCGTGTGATTTGCGCGTCGCTCAGGTCGGCGGCAAATCCGTTGATCGTCTCAAAGTGACGGAGACGCATTTCCCGGTCGGGGCGCTCAAAATCGTCACGAGGCAAAGCGCGCACCGCGACGTCGTAGGGATGGCTAGTCGTAACAATGTAGCGCTGCGTCGAAGCTGCCAACACCGCTACCGGAAACGCCGCTAAAAAGCCGAGTACAGCCATGCGCTTCATCAGATTATCCTCGGACGTGATTTGGACGATTGAAAGCACTCTCGCGAACGCGGAAATTCCGCGGGCTATTTTTTGCTAAGCTCCAATGAGGCAAGGAGCTGCAGGTATATCGATGGCTGACTGGAAAAGCAACGTGATCGAGGACACGAAATCGATTCAGGACGTGATCCGACAGACCAAAACCATCGCCGTCCTGGGCATGAAACCCGACTCCCACGCGGATCAGCCCGCTCACTACGTCCCGGCACATATGGCTGCTGCTGGATACGAAGTCATTCCGGTTCCCGTCTACTACCCGGAAGTGACGCAAATCCTTGGAAAGAAAGTTTTTCGGAAGTTGACGGACATCGGCCTGCCCATCGACATGGTCAACGTTTTCCGCCGGCCGAAGGACATCCCGCAGCACGTCGACGAAATCCTGGCCGTGAAGCCCAAAAGCGTGTGGTTTCAACTCGGAATCCGCAATGATGAAGCCGCCCAGCGGCTGGCCGAGGCTGGGATCAAGGTCGTGCAGGACCGGTGTCTCATGGTCGAGGAAGGGCGCATGACGCGGTAGGTGCCGGGAACCAGACGACACAACATCAATACGCTCGCGGACGCATAGTGCGTAATCGTTGGCGTCAGTCCTCTTCGCGGTGGCGCCGGATGACGAATTTCTCGGCGGCATTGCCGCCGACCAGGACGAGAAGCGCGATGGCGAAGCCGATCAGCGCGACCGTCCACTGACCGGCGCCGCACGCGACGCCAAGTGACGCCACCAGCCAGATCGACGCGGCGGTCGTCAGGCCCTGCACAATCTCATCGCCGCTTTTCAGAATCGCGCCGCCGCCCAGAAAACCGACGCCGGCGATCAGGCCCTGGATGACGCGGCTCATCGCAGCAGTATCGGGACTCGCCATGTTCGAGAGTGCGGCGGCGACAACGACGATCAGCGACGAGCCCAGGCCGACCAGAGCGTGCGTTTTCAGGCCGGCAGGTTTGTGGCGCAGCTCGCGATCGAGACCGATGCCGCCTGCGATCAGCGTCGCGGTCCCGAGCCGCATCGCAATCTCACCGATGTACGACATCTCCATGCGGCGATGATACCGCTTCGTGTCGGGTGAGCAGCCGCGTGAGCCAGAGGTTGGTCAGCTTCTCGACGACGGTGTTCTGCCGCAGCCGAGCGCGGAGATTGATGAAGTCGACCTCGTCCATCTTCTGGTCCTGGTTGAAGCACGAGAAGACGAAGGTCTCTTTGCCCGTCGCCGGATCGACATGACGCTGCAGGCACTGTGCGCAGACCTGCTTCATCATGCACTGCATCGGCGAGTTGATCGACGCGATTCCGACATGATGCGGATCGAGATACGGCGACAGCACTCCGTGCCGTGCTTCCTTGACGGCGCGCATCATGCCGTCGGATCCAATCGCCATGATGCGTCGCATTGATTTGAGATCGATTCGTTTGTCATCCCGAGCGTAGCGAGGGACTTGGGCGTCGGGCGGCACATCATCGCTCCCCACCCGCCCAGATCCCTCGCTAACGCTGGGGATAACAGCGCTCGCGTACCACTGCATCGCCTGAACGATGTTGCCGACGAACGCGAGATCCTGCGGACGCCGCGGCGCGATCGGCTCACCGGCATCGACCGACCAGATCACCTGATCGGTGCCCGCTTCGATCTCGTCGCGCTTGAAGACATCCTCTTTCTTCTTGTAGCCCGCGAAGTAGACGACCTTGCATCCGTTGTCTTTGAGCGCCCGCGCGATGGAGAACAGCACGGCGTTGCCGAGGCCACCGCCGGCGAGAAGAATGTTCTCGTTGCGGGGAATTTCGGTTGGCGTTCCGGTCGGGCCCATCACGACCACCGGCTCGCCGTCTCGCAGCATGGCGCAGAGCCGCGACGATCCTCCCATCTCGAGAATGATCAATGACAGAAGCCCGCGCTCCTTATCGGTCCATGCGCCGGTGAGTGCGATGCCCTCCATCACCAGCCGCGTGCCGTCGACTTCCGTCGCGTACGTCTCGTAGTTCTGCAGCCGATAAAACTGTCCCGGCTCAAAGTGAAGCGCAGCCAGCGGCGCGCGCACGACCACCTCCACGATGGTCGGCGTCAGCCGATTCACTTGATGCACGCGCGCGATCAAGCCGTCGTCGAGCGTTGCGATGAGCTCGCGCCAGCGTTCATCGCGCTCTGCTTGCGCTTCTGCGGAGCGATCCAGCGACTGCAGGTCGCGCTCGAACAGCGCCACGACATGCGGATAGCCGTCCTTGGCGGAAGCCATGGCCTTCACGACGTTTCCGGCGTATTTCGGATGATTGTCGCCGTAAAACGTAATGCGTTTTTCTCCGTGCTGATGCGACGTGAAGAAGCCGTCGCCTTCGATCAACTCCTTCCCGCTCTCAACGAAGCTCTGGAAAAACTGGTTGTACTTGTCGAGCTTGAACGTGCCGGGATGCTCTTTCTCGTAAATGACATTCGGACTGGTTCCTGCGGCCACCATCACCGATCGCGCCGGCATCTCGACGACCACGCCGGAATCTTTCCATCGTCCGTCTTCGACGATCTGCTTTTCGAAAAGGAGAGCGCGGACATGGCCGAAATCGTCAGCGAGGGCCTCCACCGGCGACAGGTTCTCGGCGTAGAAGATGCCCTCCTCGAATGACTTGATGACCTCTTCGTGATTGAGGCGATAAGCAGGCGAGTCGAGCATCGATTTTCGATAGACGATGCTGACGCCGCCCCAGGCGCGGACGAGCGGAATGAAATTCGGTTTCTCGCCGGCGGCTTCCGCCCGTGCGCGCTCGGCGCGGATGGCGCGGCCGTGCTCCAGAAATTCGTCGAGGATCTGCTGCTCTTCGCGATCGTAGGCGGCGCGGACTTGCTCCTCACCGAAATCGCCGGACATCGATTCGTATCGCTCCACGATTTTCTCGACCTGGACCGGGTAGTACGCGAAGAGCTCGGTCGCGGTGTCGATTGCTGTCAAGCCTCCGCCGATGACGATGGCGGGCAGACGCACTTGCAGATTCGCCATCGAGGCTTTCTTGAATGCGCCGGTGAGCTGCAGCGCCATCAGAAAATCGGACGCTTTGCGGATGCCGCGAATCAGATTGTTTTTCATCCGCACGATGGTGGGAGTGCCCGCGCCGGCGGCGATGGCGATGTGGTCGAATCCGAGCGCGTCGAAGGCGTCCTCGATGGTCAGCGTTCCGCCGAAGCGTATGCCGCCATACAGGCGGATGTTGTGCTTGCGCTCGAGCGCGATGCGAATCACCTTCAGAAAATTCTTGTCCCAGCGCACGGTGATCCCGTATTCCGAGACGCCGCCGAAGCCGGCCAGGATGCGCTCATCGAGCTCGTCCCACAGCACGCGCGCGTCGCGGATCGGCTCGTGCAGCCACTTCTCTTCGATCGGCTCGATCTTGAGTCCGTCGATCGCCACGACGCCGAAGCCCTCGTTGGCAAGGAAGTGGGCCAGCGTGTAGCCGGCCGGACCGAGCCCGACCACCAGCACGTTCTTGCCGTTGTACGGCAGCGCCACCGGCCGCCTGACGTCGAGCGGATTCCAGCGCGTGAGCAGCGAGTAGATTTCGAAACCCCAGGGAAGAAAGAGGACGTCGGTGAGCACGCCGGTTTCGATTTGCGGAATGTCGACCGGATCCTGTTTCTGAAAAATGCACGACTTCATGCAGTCGTTGCAGATGCGGTGGCCCGTGCCGGGGCACATCGGATTGTCGATCATCACCATGGCCAGGCCGGCGATCGAGTCGCCGTCGGCGCGAAGGAAATTCATCTCACCGATGCGCTCGTCCAGCGGACATCCCTCCAGCGGGATGCCCAGCGGATTCACTTTGTACTTGTTTTCTTTCTCCTGAAATCCGCGCGAGCACGAATCTTTTTTTCTCTCGTGACAGAAGATGCAGTAGTGCGCCTGATCGGTGATCTCGCGCGGCGTCTTTCGATTGTCGGTGAGCTTGAAACCATCGCGGCGGCGATAATGCGGCTCGGGCGGGACGAGTCGATCGTACAGGACCGGTTTGGGTAGGCGGAGCGAAGGCCATTGGTCGAAGGCTCCACTTTTCCATTTCGCCGCCGTCCACTCGACCAGGAGATCGACGATCGCGTGCACCGCGGCGGCCTCGCGCACGAGCGCTTCGGGCGAATCGGCTTTTTCGCGGCGTTGCCCCAACGCTTCGCGAATCTGGGCCACCGCGGCGCGAGTCTGCGGATTGGGCGAGAAATCCTTCGCTCCGCGCGGGTATTCGCGTTCGAGGTCGAGCAGTCGCGTCGCCGCGACCGCCAATGCGTACTCATGATCGTGGTCGGAGCCGCCGGAGAGGATGCGGATGATCTCTTCGACGCGCCCCTCACCCTGCACCCTCTCCCCGCTTGCGGGGAGAGGGACGGGGTGAGGGGTAACCTTCGCGACGCGCTTGCTGACGAACTCCTTCTTGAATCGGGCGATCAGGGAGTCGCGCTGTGTGCGCGTTTTGACCGGCGTCGGGTCGGTGCGGAACAGTTGCGCCAGAAACACGCCCAGGTGCCTGGCGACGCTGACGAGAAGCTCGGATTCCTCCGGCTCCGTCAGCCCGCCGTGCGCGATGGCGCTCCGCACAGCGACGCGGTACGAATCGAAGCGACCGAAGAGGACGGCATCGTTCTGCTGCACGAATCGATCGAATGCCGCGCCGAGCTCGGTCAGCCGCGAGAAGTCGTAGAGATCGCTGTACTGGAAATCATCGATTCCGAGGTTCATTGGCCTTTTGAACAGAGGAAGTTTCGCGGTCGTTCCGGCGGATGTAAATGGTCTTCATCACCGACGCGTGTACGACGCCGGCGGCATCGACCAGATCGACGTGATAGACGCGATCGATCGGCCCGTTGGCAGTCGCGGCTCGAATTTCCGTCAGCTCCTCCTCCGGGATTTTGAACGTCGCGTACAGTGTCGCTCGACCGGGCTTCCGAAAGCGAATTTCGGCCGATTTGTCCCACACGATGTAGTCGCGGCCCAGCAGCCGCATCAGCATGATCATGTAAACCGGATCGACCGCGCCGTAGAGGCTTCCTCCGAAGATCGTGCCGACTGCGTTCCGCGTCCGCCACCAAAGTCGAAGTCGGACGCGCACCTCGCGAAAATCGTCGGCGATGTAAGTGATTCGCGCGCCCGTGCCGCGATACGCCGGAAAGAGGTTGAACTTCCAGCGCAGCATCCGGGATGCGAAAGATTCAGGCATTTTCGAGTGGAGCGCCGACTGCAGCAGGCGTCGGGTAAGCCATCCACACGATGAGCGCGATCGCGACCAGGATGTCGACCACGGCGTTGACGATCAAATCGCCCCGATGGTTCTGCAGCAGCGTCGCTGCGTCTCCAAGGAGAACTGCCAGGGCGACGGCCAGCGGATACGCCAGCAGGTTTTCGCGCAACACGTACCGCGCCACGAACCAGATCAGTAGCGCCCCCGTCACCGACGACAACAACACCATCGGCGCCTCGGCTGCCGTGGTGTTGTACTTCAGCCCGACCGCAAAAAAGAAAACGGCGAGAATCGCGGTCAGATCCGCGAATCGGTCCGCCCGCGGCATTCCACGCAGCGCGATCGCGAAAAGCGCAATGACCGCCGAGCCCTCGATCGCGAATATGGCAGCCTGTCCGATGTCGAGAACCGCCGGCCACGCCACGTTCACCGCCTGCGGAACGTCCACGCCGCCGGCCGATGCGATCGACGGGAACGCCACCGCCAGCATCTGAAGAAGCATTTTTCGGATGACCAGCAGTCCCATGGCCGTGACGGCCGCGATCAGAGCGGAGCGGCCGAACCGCGCGCGCCCTTCGCGGCGGAGCCAGTCGAGTCCCTGCGGATACGCCGCTTCCATCCCGGAGAGCGCCAGGAAGAGCAGGCCGATCTGAACTCCTGTGAAAGCGATCGCGGCCACGATCCGGTTGCTCACAAACGTTCCCCACGCCTCGGCGGTGTTGTAGAAAAAAATGGAGCTTTTCCATCGAAGGACTGCATTCGCGATGGGAATGATCGCCAGAATGGCAGTCAATCGCGCCGGCCGTCGCCATGGAAAATGCTTCCGTGCCGCCAGGACGAAACCGGCGACCGTCAGCGCGAGCAGCCCAAGAATGCCGGCGATGAGAAGCACGAGCAGGACTACATTGAGCAGCGTGGTCTTGGCCTCATCGCGATAGGCCTGTTCAGGAATCTTGATCGTCGATGCGAATTGCGTGACCTGATCGCCCGCCACGCGCACGCTGACTCTTCGATACCCCTCCGCGGTCAGCGGCGTTCGATCCTGAAAGTGAAACAGCCAATCGCGCCGATTCGGCTGCTGGAATGACAGCGCTTCTTTCAAATCCAGCTTCGAGTTGTCGGCGCCGAATTGCCGAAACGCGTTCTGAGCAATCGCGAGTCCCTGATTCTGATCGAGATGTGCGCCGGCGCGCTTTTCGTCCTGATACTTGTGATAGCCGACCACCCGCGACTGCCTCGGATCGACCTCGGTGAAGGTCTCATCTTTCTGCTGCGGAGTGAAGCTGCGGACCATCCACGTCGCGGCGGTTACCTTGGTCTTCATGACGTCCGCGATCTTCGCGATCGGCATGCCGTGATGAAAGAGGTAATCGACCGCCACGGAGTCGAATCCGTCGGGTCCTCCGCCGTCCTCGCGTC
Organism: Thermoanaerobaculia bacterium; assembly: GCA_035636095.1. Lineage (GTDB taxonomy): Bacteria > Acidobacteriota > Thermoanaerobaculia > Gp7-AA8 > Gp7-AA8 > Gp7-AA10. The sequence goes on along the minus strand of DASPZU010000084.1, from coordinate 69,255 downwards.
CCGAACCGGAGTCCCAGGAGCGGAATCCCTCCACCGGCGCCGCGACGGTTTTCGCGCCGATTCGATAGGGAGCGGCAATCTGTTTTGCCTGTTCGCCGGCGATGCGGTAATCGACGACGTCATCGACCGAAGCCGGACGCGCGAAGGCCAGCACAATCGCGATCGCGACCACGCCGACGCAGACGAGCAGGCGTCGCTGTGTCACGGGCTGGGCGGGTGGGTAGGCGATCGGTTGGGCTTCACGCAGCGCGCGCTGGGGGGCCGGTTGGATGGGGATCGAGGCGTTGGAAAGATCGTCGTCGGGGACGAATCCGCGATTGCGGATGTAGAGGGCGATCGAGATCAACATCGGAATCGCGAAGCCGAGGCTGGCCACGCCGGCCGAGACGACGTAGTAGGCGTTTCCGGATCGGAAAAGGAGAAGCGCGGTGTACAGCGCGTCGACGGTGTAGTGCCAGATCAGCAGCGGCAGGAGGCCGAACCGGAAGAGCAGAAATCCGAGGAGCACGCCGCCCAGGCCGACCTCCAGGCCGCGGATGAAGAACGGTTGATTGGGATAGGTGGCGTGACCGAATCCCCAGATGAATCCGGCAATAATTATCGATACTATTCTATTACGAAAAATACGCTCAAAAAATGGTATTGAAAATGCGCGTGATATGAATTCTTCCGAGAGCGATGGAAAGAATCCTGCGAAGAGCACGGCGATCCACGGAAAGGCCGTGTTCAGCATCTCGTCGTACGGCACCTCGGCCGGCGACCACGCGCCGAACTTCTCGGCAATCAGATAGAACGCCACCTGATAGGCCAGAAAGAAAGCGACCAGGGCATAGCCGATGACGAACGACAAAAACACGCGCCGCGACGCCAGCGCCTTGCGCTGCCAAAGCTTCGGGATGGCGAGGTGCTGCGGCAGCCGTTCCCGATACAGCACTTCGCCCGAACCGACGCTGACCGCCAGCAACATCGCCACGCCAATGCCTCCGCCGATGACGTTGAGAATGACGAAGCGCGTGAGAAATGCGGCGTACGACGTATTGGTGTCGTAGCCGGCGATGGCGATGGGCAGCGAATTCAGCGTCGTGCCGCCGACCAGAATCAAGCTGGCGATCGCGATGCCGATCAGCAACCGTACATGCACGTCGCCGCGAAGAAGGCGCGTGATGAAGATGACGACCGCTGCCACCATGGTGATGATGAACAGCACCGAGTCGACTTGCCCCGCCAGCAGATTCTTCGATCGCATCTCGTGGTAATCGCGCTGCCATTGATCGGGCACGCGCACGCGCTGCTCGTATTTGCTGACGCGATCGCCGTCGACCGTGATGGTGTGCCGGTACGGCGCGCCGGCGGGATGGATCGACTGCGAGTCCCACGTGAAGATCCGCTGCACGCGATTCGGAAGCGCGCGCTCGCTTTGTGCGACCAGCTGCAGATCGGGAAGCTTGACGCCGATGCGAGCGAGGAATGCTTCGGCGGCACGCCGCGCCGCGATGGGATCGATCGCCGGCAGCGCCCGATCCTCCGGGATCCGGTCGAGAAAGCTCACGATCTCGCCGGTGGGCGCCACATCGATCAGGAATTCTTCCTCCTGCAGCGGCCGGAACCATCGGTGACGCCACCACCAGATCCGCACTTCGCGCCGCATGATCCGGTTGGCATTGGACAGCCCGAGCGTGCGCTCGAGGAAAATCTTGGCGATTTCATCGCCGTCGAAAACCGCAGCGTGCTTGTAATCGCGAATGTCGATCCGCTGCGCCTCGATGACCATACGCGCGATGGGAAGCGACGAATCGCGGTTGTAGCGGAAGTCGATGGAGGCCTCGGGAAAGGCGGCGTAAAACCAGTTGAAGATGATGAAGAGCGACAGGGCGACGACGCCGCAGCACACTCCGATCAGGGTCCAGTCGCGCCGCGTCAACCGCTCGTTCACGCCAGGTGTTGCAGTGCTTTCTCCATTCGCCGAATCCCCTCGGTCGCTTCGTCGACGGTGAGATTGAGCGGCGGACGGAAGCGAAGCGATCGATGTCCCGATGCCAGCACCATGACGTCGTGCTGCAGCATCAGCTTGATCGCCTGGTCGCGCAGATCTCCGCTGGGCAGATCGAAGGCCGCCATCAGCCCGCGGCCGCGGACGTTGGAAACGCGTTGCGGAAATTCGCTCGCAAACCGCTGTAGCTCGCCGACAAAATAGGCGCCGACTTTGGCGGCGTTGTCGACGAGATTCTCTTCCTCGATCACTTCAAAGAAGCGCTGCGCGCGGACCATGTCGGTCAGATTGCCGCCCCAGGTCGAGTTGATCCGCGAGCGGACCGTGAAGACGTTGTCGTCGATCTCGAGGATGCGATCGTTCGATGCGAAGCCGCACACCTGGGTCTTCTTGCCGAAGGTGAACATGTCCGGTTCAACGCCGAAATTCTGAAAGCCCCACATTTTTCCAGTCAGGCCGACGCCGGTCTGCACTTCGTCGAAGATGAGGAGCAGGTCGTTTTCGTCGCACAGCGCGCGGACGGCTTTGAAGAACTCGGGGCGGAAGTGATTGTCGCCCCCTTCGCCCTGAATCGGCTCCATGATGAAAGCGGCGATGTCGTCTTTCCGCTCGGCGATGAACTTTTTCGCCTGATCGAGCGCCGTCTTCTCGCGCTTTGCGGCATCGGCCAGCGATTCCGCTGTGGCCGGAAATTGAATTTTCGGATTGTCGATGCGCGGCCAGTCGAACTTCGGGAAGTACTGGGTCTTGCGCGGATCGGCGGTGTTGGTCAGCGAGAGGGTATAGCCGGTGCGTCCGTGAAAAGCTTCGCGCAGATGCATGATCTGCGTGCCGCGCTCCGAGGAATAGCCCTTCCTGAAGTTCTTTCGGATTTTCCAATCGAAGGCCGACTTGATGGCGTTCTCGATGCCGAGGGCGCCGCCCTCGATGAAGAACATGTGCTTGTTCAGAGAGGGAGGCACCGCCAGGCGCGCGAAGGTCTCCACAAATTCCGCGAAGTAAGTCGTAAAGATGTCGGAATTGGCGGGCTTGTTCAGCGCGACGTCGGCCAGCCGCTCGCGAAATTCCGGCGTGTCGAGCCGCGGATGGTTGTAGCCGATCGGACACGTTGCGAAGTTTGTGAAGAAATCGAGAACCGCCCGCCCGCGTTTCGAGTCGAAGACCCATGAGCCCTTCGACTTTTTCAGGTCCATGACGATGTCGTAACCGTCGGCCAGCATGTGCCGTCCCAGCACGCTGTGGACTTCGGCGGGCTGGATGACGATGCGGCGGTCGGTGATGGAGGAGAGGGGCATGAAGTTCGCTCCTAGCAAGGGGCTGGCCTATGGTATCAAGTCGGCGTAAGGAGACCTGGTAATGAAGGACATCGTGATTCTCGGCGGCGCGCGCACCCCCATCGGCTCGTTTCTGGGCACGCTGTCGGGAATGTCCGCGCCAAAGCTCGGATCGATCGCGATCAAATGCGCGCTCGAAAACTCCCACGTGCAGCCCGACCAGATCCAGCAGGTCATCATGGGAAACGTGCTGCAGGCGGCCATCGGTCAGGCTCCCGCGCGCCAGGCCGCCATCGGCGCGGAGATCCCGGTATCGGCCGGCGCCGTGACCGTCAACAAAGTGTGCGGTTCGGGTCTCAAGTCGGTGATGTATGCCGCCAATGACATTCGCTGCGGCGAGTACGACATCGCCATCGCGGGGGGAATGGAGTCGATGTCGAACGCGCCCTATGCCTTGACACAGGCGCGCACCGGCTACCGCATGGGCAACGGAAAGATGATCGACGTGATGATCCACGACGGCTTGTGGGACCCCTACGGCGACAAGCACATGGGCAACTGCGCGGAGATGTGCGTATCGAAATACAACTTTACGCGCGAGCAGCAGGACAACTTCTCGCTGGAATCGTACCGGCGCGCGCAGGATGCCGTGAAGAACGGCAAGTTCAAAAAAGAGATCGCAGTCGTGGAAGTGCCCGCGAAAAAAGGAACGGCGGTGATCATCGACGACGAAGAGCCGTTCGCCGCGCCGCTGGACAAGATGCCGACGCTCAAGCCGGCATTTCAGAAGGATGGCGGAACAGTGACGGCCGCCAACTCGTCGAAGATCAACGACGGCGCAGCGGCGCTGGTCGTGACGTCGGCGGAATACGCGCACAAGAACAATTGGAAGCCCATGGCCAGGATCATCGCGCAGGCGACCTCGGCGCAAGAGCCGGAATGGTTCACGACCGCGCCGGCGAAGTCGATCGAGATTGCGCTCGAGCGCGCAAACATGACAATTAAAGATATAGATTTATTCGAAGTTAATGAGGCCTTTGCCGCGGTCGCCCTGGCGGCCATGGCCGACGTGAAGATCCCGCACGAGAAACTCAACGTCAACGGCGGCGCTGTCGCGCTCGGGCATCCGATCGGAGCCAGCGGCGCGCGCATCCTGGTGACGCTGCTCTACGCGCTCGCCGACCGAAATCTGAAACGCGGTCTCGCTGCCATCTGTATCGGCGGTGGGGAGGCGGCCGCCATGATCGTGGAGCGTCTGTAGCGAGCTCATCGGAGGAACGTTTCATGCACGCACGCGTCGAACAAACCAGGGGGTGTTCGACATGCGAAAGCGACCGTTCTTTCTCCTGTTGGTTGTCCTCATCGTTCCGCGCGTGTTCGCGCAGGACAGAAATACCTTCTCAGTTTTTCTGACCAATCCATCGAGGTGGCAAAGCTCCGGTGCCGGCGCGCATCTCGAAGGCGGCGTGGGCGTCGCAATGAGCCACGCTTTTTCGCCGGCGTTCTCCGTCCAGGCATCGATAAGTCGTGAAACTTACACGCTCTACCGACCGCTTCCAGACGGTTCTTTTCAATTCGAAAGAGTAGGGGTGTACACCAATCCTCTCGATCTGACTGCGCGCTATCACTTTCTGACCGAAAGCCGCTGGAAGCCGTATTTCGGTGGCGGCATGCGATGGGTCAACATTCACGAATTTGCGCGCGGCGCGTTCACCAGTTACACGTCACTTCGGGTGGATCCGGAAATCTCTGGAGGCGTCGTCTTCCAGCTCCGTCCGCATCTCGGCGTGCTTTTCGATGCGAAGCAACTGATCGGCAACAACAGTTTGCGCAGCGACCCGGGGTTTAAAGCGTCGATCGGACTTCACTGGCGGTTTTGAAGGTGCGAAACTTGTGGCGCTCTTGACCTCTCACTATCAGGAGGATCAGACATGCGTAAGCTCGGACTGCTGATCATCATCCTTCTTTCCGTTGCTCCTGTTGCATTCGCGCAAAGCAGAAGCAGTTTGTCAGTCTTTCTTTCCGAGTTCGGGGTTGTCTCGTCGTCGCAAAGCACACATTGGTATTCCGATTACGGCGTTGCCTTTGAAACTGCTTTCACACCGCGCCTTTCCGTTCAGGCATCGGTGACGTCGGAACGGCATAACAGCTACTCGTACGTCGTCGACGAGACCGGCTACATCAATCAGGTGCCGCCGGTCAGGTTCCGTACCTATCCAATCGACCTGACCACGCGCTACCGCTTCGTCAATGACACACGATGGACGCCGTTCCTCGGTGCGGGCATGCGATATGTCGCGGCGCCGCATGTCGACTCAATGTTCGGATATCGAAACCGATGGACGCCGGAGTTGAACGGCGGAGTCGTGTTTCATTTGCGTCACATCGGGCTCGTCTTCGACGGCAAAGCCCTCCTCGGCGATCACGAGTACTACGATTCGGTCTTCAAGACTTCGGTCGGAGTGAACTGGCGCTTCTGATCACGTCATGGCGTCGGCGAGACCTTTGAGGTCACGGAATTCGTAGGTCGGCCTGAGGCCGCCTTTTTCGGCGTGGCGATTGATCCACGCATTCGCGATCCCGAGGGCCCTCGCCGGCGCGATGTCGTGAAGGTTGCTCTGCGCGGCGTGAAGCCACTTTGAGTCGCCGATGCGTTGCCGCGCGGTCAGGAAATGCGCGTGCCCCGGTTTGTACGACCGCACCTGCCGCGCCGTGATCAGGAGATCGAAGTCGACTGTGAAGTGTTTGCGGGTTTCGGCCAGGAGGTCGTCATCGACATTGGAGAGAATGCCGAGACGAATGCCGGCGCCGCGGAGGCGCTCGAGTGCGGGATTCGTGTCGGGGAATGGTTTCCACGACGGCAGGCTGTCCGCGAGGAAGTTCGCCTTGATGCCCGGCGCAATCCGCGACGCCGTTTCCCCCAGGACTTCCCGGTACGAGCGATATTGCTCCCGTTCAACAATCGGCTCGATTTCGCTGTACTTGCGAAGGGAGGCATCACCATCGAGACCCTGGGCGACGAAGGCCCCGCAGATACCGCTCCGCCAGTCGATGAGCGTGCCGTAACAATCGAAAGTGATGACATCAAACTGCCTCATGCGTGAGCCATATCACACCACCGAGTCGTTTCGTGTTATACGTTGGGGTCGGTCCTCCCAAAAATCGATATGTACGAGGCAGCGGCGCGCAGCCTGCGAACCAATGACCGATTTCTAGTTGCTCCCCCCCTGGCGGCGCAATTCGGGCCGAATATCGTCTCGGTGGTCGACATTTCGATCAAAGGCGCGCGTTTCAAGCACACGCAGCAACTCGAGATGGGACATAAAGCCGTTCTGCGTCTGGTCATCGAGGGCCGTCCGACGCCGATCGCGGTGGAAGCCATGACTGTGTGGACGGAAGCCGATTCGGTGCGCACGGGCAAGTTCATTTCGGGTGCTCGCATCTACGCCGCGCCCGAAACTCTTCAAGCTGTGCTTCGATCGCTTCAGGCCGCCGGCCGCATCACGCGAATCGAAGAGCTGCGCGGCGCCGATCGCTTCTTCGTCGATCCCAACCTCGATGCGCGGTGGAATGACGAGCGCGTTGCGATCGAAGATCTGTGCGCGCGCGGCGCGCGCATCGGCGGGCTTGCCCAATTCAACGCCGGCGCGTCGGGCGTACTGCAATTCAAGTTGCCGTCGGTTTCGGATGACATTTCGATCAAGACGCAGGTGGTGTGGTCGAGCGTGAAGGCGGTCGATCCGATCAAGCATCGCGCCGGCCTGACCATCGCTGGAAAGGCAGATCAGGTCCGCCTGGCCATCGGACGTCTTTGCGAGTCCGGCCGCGCCACCATCGACACGCACTCTCTGACGCTGAAGTTGAAAATCATTCGGGCGCGTGCGCGAGCACTGGCGCCGTCGTATCCCGACATCGACAAGGCCGGCGTTCCCGCCGAGCAGTACATCCTCGTTCAGTGCGTGCGCGAGGAGCTGCGGATGAACCCGGAAGAAGCGATGCATTGGTATCGCTGCGCGCGCCTGCTGATCCAGGATCCGAAAACCCGCACCGACGCGCCCGCCATCGCCGACCATCCCGACGCGCTGGCGGTCTGGGAGTATCTCGACCGCTCGATCGATCCGTCGATCATCGGGCGGACCTTTCAGTTGCCAGCGCCTCGGCATTCCGCATGACCCCCGCCAGCTTCGCGCGCTTGACGGCACTGTTGCGAAACAGCCTCGTGAAATCCGACTGCTGAAAGCGGAGAAGATCGCTGACCGGCGTGGCCCGGTAGGCGTCGCGCGCGAGGAACGCCGGATGCGGCTCGGCGGGACGGGCGTTCCAGGGGCAGACTTCCTGACAGATGTCGCAGCCGAACACGTTGCCTTCGAGATGCGCGGCCACGTGATCGGGCAGCGGGCCGCGATGCTCGATCGTCGCGTAGCTGATGCAACGCTCCGAAGCGATGGTGCGATTCGGCAGAATCGCGCTGGTGGGGCAGGCATCGATGCAGCGCGTGCACGCGCCACATCGATCGGCAACCGTCGCTCCCCGAACGTCGTTTTCGAGCGATGTCAGCAAGGTCCCGATGAAAAGGTACGATCCGACTTCCTCATCGATCAGCATTCCGTTCTTGCCGATCCAACCCAGTCCAGCCTGGGCGGCGAAAGCGCGATCGGAGAGCGGACCGGTATCGACGTACCGCCAGGTCTTGATTCCGTCGGGCAGCGCCTGTTCGATCCGGCGGAGCATGCCATCGAGCACTTCGTGGTAATCGTCGCCGAGGGCGTAGCGGGCGACGGCGTGACTGAGAGCGCCGCCGGGCGCGTTGGGGCGCTCGGATGCATACGGAACGAGGATGACGACCGCCGATCTAGCCCACGGAAAGCGCGACGCCGGACCGAGTCGGGTGGCGCGATTCTTGACGAGGTAGTGCATGGTGGCGTGATGTCGGTTGTCGAGCCACTCCGCGAACAGGGAGGCGTGCTCGTCTTGAAGATCGCTGGCGCCGACGCGAATCGCCCCCGCGTCGCGTGCGACGCGCTCGATGACCGGCCAGACGTGGGAAAGCTTCATGATGTGCGTTTTCCACAACGCAAAGTGATCGTCGCGAACTTCCGCTAGAGCCGCTCGAGAATCGGACCGATCAAATTTTCCGGAACGCGGACCGTGCCCAGCGTCTGCACCTGTTTCACGGTGCCGTGATCGTCGGAGCCGCCGGTGAGCATCTTTCCGCGAAAACGCGCCATGGTCGAGTAACTCTCGCGCGAAGCGTCATCGACCTCGGGATGAAACACCTCCACGCCGTCGATGCCGGCGTCGAGCAGCCGCGGCACAATCGCTTCGCCATCGGGATAGAGAGTCGGATGCGCGATGGAGGTCACGCCGCCCGCCGATCGAATGAGCGCGATGGCCTCGGCGATCGCGAAGCGCTCCTTCCCGACGTACGCCGGTTTGCCGGCAGCCAGAAGCTGGTCGAAGGCCGCGTCGACGTTGGGAACGTAGCCCGCTTCGACCAGCGCACGCGCGACGTGCGGTCTTCCGACCGAACCGCCGGCGGCGAGCTCCTCCACACGTTTCGCGTCGATGCGATAGCCCAACGAGCGCAATCGCTCGACCATCCGGTTGCCGCGCGTGTGCCGGGTGTCGCGAAAACCGGCCAGCCTCTTCTCGACGCGCTCATCGAGCGGATCAAAGGCGTAGGCCAGAACGTGGATGTCGATGCCTTCGTGCTCGCAGGAGAGCTCGACGCCCGGGATCAGCGCGACGCCGCTCTGCTCGGCATAAGACTTGATCTCGAAGTACGCGGCCAGATTGTCGTGATCGCTGATCGAGACGATCTCGATGCCATGCCCGCGCGCGACATCGATCACTTCACGCGGCGAGCGCGTGCCATCCGAGTGGTACGTGTGAGTATGGAGGTCGGCGTAGCGCAGAGCTACACGGCCTTCGAGGCTTTCTTGAGCTGCTTCGATCCGGCCACCAGCGCGTCCTTCAGCAGTTCACGTCCCTTGTCCGCCGCTGCATCCCCCAGATCCTCGGCTGCGCGTTTCGCTTTCTTCACGTACGGCCGGGCAGCTTTCTGCAGTTGCTTGATCCGCGGCGCGGCAGCTCTTGCGACTTTCTTCGCCACTCTTTTTGCACTCTTTTTGACTTCCTTCGCTTTCACGGGGTCCTCCTAAGGGCGTGAAGGATAGCAGGACTTATACCGTCGCGGCCTGCGCGGGCGCCAATCCGTCGACAACTTCCTGACATCGGTCGCACAAACCGCCCTCTTCGGTAACCTCTTCGCGATATTGCCAGCAGCGTCCGCACTTTTTTCCACGGGCGGGCGACATCGTGACGGCGATGGTCCCCACGCCGGGAATCTCGACGACGTCGCCAATCACCTCGTCAGGCGGGCGGAAATCGACATGCGAGACGATGAAGAACTTCGCCAGATCGACATTCAAATTTCCGAGCAATGATTTTGGCGAAAAGTTACCGTGCAATGCGATATCTGCTTCCAGCGACTGGCCGATCTGCCCCACGGCTCTGGCGCGCTCGAGAACTTTCGAGACCATCTCGCGAAGCACGAGCAGGCGATCCCACGCCTGCACGTCGATTCCGATCTCGGGCAGACGCGGCAGCTCAGTGATGTGCACCGATGGCTCCTTTTCCCCCGGCATCGCTTCGTAGATTTCTTCGGTGGTAAACGAGAGAACCGGCGCGAGGACGCCGACCAGTCCGCGCAGAATGTGGAACATGGCAGTCTGCGCCGAACGGCGCGCGCGCGATGCCGGCGCCTCGCAATACATCGTGTCTTTCAACACATCGAGGTACAGCGCCGATACGTCAACGGTGCAGAGATCGAGAACGCGGTGATAGATGACGTGGAATTCGTACTCCTCGTAGGCGCGCCGGCAGCGATCGACAACTTGGGCAGCCCGCGAAAGGACCCAGCGATCGATATCGAGAAGCGCGTCGAGAGGCACGGCATCGCGCGCCGGATCGAAGTCGTACAAATTCCCTAACAAATATCGTGCGGTATTTCTGATCTTGCGATACGACTCGGCCGCGCGTCCGAGGATTTGCGGGCCGTAGACCATGTCGTCGCGGTAGTCGATCATCGAGACCCACAAGCGCAGGATGTCCGCTCCGCTCTGCTTGAGGACTTCCTGCGGCGACACACCGGTGCCGCGCGACTTCGACATCTTCTCGCCCGCTTCGTTCACGATGAATCCACAGGTGACGACCTGGTTGTACGGCGCGCGGCCTTCGAGCGCCGTGCCGACCAGCAGCGAGGACTGGAACCACCCTCGATGTTGATCGTGCCCCTCCAGATACACCTCGGCCGGCCAGGTCAGCTCGGGACGCTTCTTCAACACCGCCAGATGCGAGCATCCGGAATCGAACCAGACGTCGAGAATGTCGCTTTCTTTTCGAAACGTCGCGCTGCCGCACGTGCATCGGAAGTCCGGCGCCAGGAAATCGCTGACCGGATGTTCGTACCAACTGTCGGCGCCTTCGCGACGGAACAGCGCCGCGACTTTTTCGAAGAACTGGGGCGATGTCACCGGCTGCGCGCATTGCTCGCAATACAGAACCGTGATCGGGACGCCCCACAGTCGCTGGCGCGAGATGCACCAGTCGGGACGGTTTTCGATCATGCCTGCCATCCGCTCCTCGCCCCAGCGCGGAAACCACTTCACGACGTCATGGACTTGATGGAGCGCGCCCTGACGCAGGCCTTTGTCATCCATCGAAATGAACCACTGCTCGGTGGCGCGGAAGATCACAGGATTCTTGCACCGCCAGCAGTGCGGATACGCGTGCGTGATCGTCTCCGCAAATAGCAGAGCGCCGCGCTCGCGCAGCAACTCGATGATCAACGGATTCGCCTTGAAGACCTGCGTGCCCGCCCAGAGCGGAACATCGTTCGTGAATTCACCGCGGTGATTGACGGGCGTGTAAATGTCGAGCCCGTAGCGCTTTCCGGTGTTGAAATCGTCGGCACCATGTCCCGGCGAGGTGTGCACGAGTCCTGTTCCGGCGTCGAGCGTGACGTAATCGCCGAGCACGAAGATGCCCTCGCGGTCTAGGAAAGCGTGGCGATATTTCAGATGTTCGAACGTCGCTCCTTTGAGGACTTTGCCTTCGAGGTGATCGCTCCATCCGAATTTTCTGGTGACCGGGTGCACGAGCTCGCTGGCGATGATGTAGTTCGCGCCGTCGTGCTCGACGATCGTGTAGTCGTAATCCGGCTTGACCGCGATCGCGAGGTTGGCCGGCAGCGTCCACGGCGTCGTGGTCCAGATCACGGCGTAGAGTGGCTTCTCGATGGGCAGGTCGAGGCTCTTGACGGAATCGTCTGTTAGGCGGAAGCGGACGTAGATCGACGGCGATGTGTGGTCGCTGTATTCGACCTCCGCTTCTGCCAGCGCGGTCTGGTCGTACCAGCACCACAGGATGGGCTTGAGGCCTTTGTAGACCATGCCGGTCTGCATGAAACGGCCGAGCGCGGCCGCGATGTCGGCTTCGTAATCGAACGCCATGGTCGAGTACGGATTGAACCAGTCGCCCAGGACGCCGAGGCGGATGAAGTCGCGGCGCTGGATGTCGATGTACTTCCCGGCGAAATCGCGGCAGGCGCGGCGAAAGTCGGCGGGCGTCATCTGTTCGCGTTTCGAGCCCAGCTTTTTGCGCACTTCGTGCTCGATGGGCAGGCCGTGGCAGTCCCATCCCGGAACGTAGGGCGAATCGAAGCCCAGCATCGTTCGCGATTTCACGACAATGTCCTTGAGGATCTTGTTGAGCGCGTGACCGGTGTGGATCTCGCCGTTGGCGTACGGAGGGCCGTCATGCAGGACGAACTTCTGCCGGCCGGCGGATTTCTCGCGAATGCGCTGGTAGAGATCGATCTCGCGCCAGCGCTCGAGCCGCTTCGGCTCGCTCTGCGGCAGATTGGCCTTCATGGGGAAAGTCGTCTGCGGCAGGTTCAGCGTTTTTTTGTAATCGCCGCTCTCGGCCATGGTGAAGGGCCGAAACTAACAGGGCGGGTCCGGCATTTCAACCGGTCAGCTGTGCACGGACGAAGCGATGGCGGTCCAGGCCACGAAGTCGGTGCCGGTCAATTGCAGCAGGCACGCCCCGATCGCGATCAGGCGAAGCTCGTTCTTGACCGGCCGCTCGACCGTGACCAGATACTGCGTACTTCCGCTGACTGACGGAACGAATCGAACCGCGACCGTGCCGTCCGAGAACGTCCAGCCGTAGACGCGATGCCACAGCGAAAGCGGTTTCCACTGCAGCCGGTCGTCGTATTCGTAGATGCCGGACAAGGTCGTGTGCGACATGATGGCGTCTCTGTCCATCGAGAAACGACTGCTGGCCGTGTGCACAATCGCGCCGTCGTTGCGATCCGGAACAACTGTCGCGAGCAACTCGCCCTGCGAATCGCGAACGTGGAGCGTGCGAGGATCGATCTGAGAAACGCGATACTGGTGCTTTCGCATACGCGCAAGCTACGACCATCCATGTAAAGTCCGATGGTGTGGGATGTGAAGAGGATGTGAAATATTGCGGGGGGTAGTGGCCTAATTTGAACCCTTCGCTGTAACAGCAGGCTTGCAGCAGCAGGGATCAACGGTTTTCTTCGCCAGCTTGCAGTACAGCTTCCCATCCGAAGTCTTCTTGCAGCAGCACTTCGAGACCGTCTTGTCGGTGAGTGAACACGTCATCGGCTTCTTCGGTGAAGCAAACAAGCCCGCGCCGAATACCAGGCTCACAATCGCCGCTGCCAATGCCGTTCTGGTTCTCATTGCCTTTTTTCTCCTCCGAGTCACATTAGGCCGTGATCGCTGAGCTGCGGGTCGTTCGCGCCGGCGATTTGCGCGGCCCGATGCGCAGCAGGACGTCCTGCGGTGCGGCCGTAAGACGCATGCGCACTTCCCAGTTGCGCGCCCGCGTGGCAAAAATGGTTCGTCCGATCGACTCGACATCGACCTCGAGCTCGCTCAGTTGACGCGCGACGAAGGATCGGAACTTCCTCACGTATCTCGCGCTGCCAAAGAGACCGGGCAAGTTCCGGCAGAGCTCGTCGATAATCACAAAATCATGGTGAGGACCGAGCGTTCGCGACAGCTTTCGCAGTAAGTCGGTATGCGGTTCGAATCTCGCCAGGCCGACGTCGGCGAAGAACTGTGCGTGATACCAATGAATCTTCACGCGCTTTCGCCAGTCGTGCAGGTTTTCCGGCGTCTTTTCCTGCATGGCCAGGCGCATGGCGCGGCGCGCCCGTTTGTAGCTTCGCGTCAGCTCACTCCACAGCTCCTCGCGCTTCATCTCATCAACGGTCCACGCGGCGATCTGCCCTCGCTCGACCAGCAATCCCGCACGTAACCTCTCGATGATCGGTTGTTCCACGTTGGCCCGCACACGCGATTCAAGTGCACGTCGAACCTTCAGGAACTGGCGGGGAGTCCATTCGGTTGAGAAGCGCTCGCGAAGACGATCGAATGCTTCGACCGTCGCTTTTGCATCGCGATAGTCGGCGAGCTCGCGGCCTGCGTCGCGGAAAAATTCGCCGTCCGGCTGTCTGAGAAGAGCGGTCAGCGATCGCAGTTCCTTCAGTCGCCGGCGCACATCGTGAAGCGCCTTCTGATCGCCGGTTGCCATCGCGTCGAGCCTGCCGATGGCCTGGTCGGCGAGATCGAGTCCCTTTCGACGCAAACGCTGAGGAGCTCGTTCGCCCGCTTCAACAATCAGAAACTCGTTCATGGAAAACCGGAATGCGCGCGCAACGCTATCACGACTTCACGCCGAATTTACTCTCTGTTGCAGACTCCTTGACACCTCTTGACTTAGAAACTGCCATCGGGTTTTTGATAACCTTCACAATTCGTCCGCGTAGCTTTGTGTTGTCTGCTCGCTGCTTCGCAGCGGTCGCGGTAGCACCCTGCTAGACTCGGCGCACGTCAAAAGGAGATTTCCATGTTCAGACGGATCGCGAATCTCTTCCGCGGCTTCGTGGGTCTCTTCATCTCTGGATTGGAGCGGCAGAACCCCGAGGCCCTGCTGGAAGTCGAGAAAGAGAATCTTCGAAAGCAGATCGCGAATTACAACCAGGGTCTGGCCGCGCACGCCGGACTGGCGGAGAGTCTCATGGCGCAGGTTCGCAAACTCGAATCGGATGAGCGAGAACTGCGCGCGAAAGCCGCCGCCAACCTGCGCGCCGGAAATCGCGACGCCGCCGGACAGCTCGCGCTCCGCCTGCAAACCGTGCAGCGCGAGCTGGGTGAGAACCGTACCCAGCTCGAGCAGGCCGAGAAGACATACAAGGAACTGATCCGCGCGCGCGACGTTTCGGTCAAGGCGGCCCAGGACAAGATCGAGGCGCTGAAGTCGAGCCTCACCGATCTCAAGATCAAACGCGCCACTGCCGAACTGGCAGAGATGGCCAGCGGCATGATCTCCACCATCGGCGGAAGCGGCGACACGCTCAATCGTCTGAGCTCGATGGTCGAAGAGGAGCGGACAAAAGCGGCCGGACGCGCTCGCGTGGCCCGCGATTCGCTCCCCATGGCCGACATCCAGATCCAAGAGGGAGAGCAGAAGGCGCTGGCCGAGCAGGCGCTCGCCGATTTCGCCGCCAAGGAAGGACTCGCGCTCGAGCCGGCCGCCGGCACACCGACGACCGAGGCGCCGGCGAAGACGTTAGGGCCGCAGGCGCAATGAATGTTGCCGGTTCCCGGTTGCCGGGACTGGCAACCGGCAACTGGTAACCCGCTGGAGAACTGATGGCCGCCAAGCTTCCCGACTGGGCCGAGCGTCTGATCGATTTGTACGAATCGGAGACCGCCAATCAGTTCATCCTCTACGGCAACGTCAACGATCGATTCGTTCTGCCCAGCGGCGACAGTTGCAAGATCGGGAGCCTGTACGACTTTCTCCGCGACATCCTCATGCCTCGCTTCGAAGTCCTGCTCTCCTACGACCTCGGCAACGGCATCCGGATCGAGCGCGGCGGCGAGCTGCTGTCGCAATGGCAGGGATTCAAGGAATCTCCGGAGATGCCGCGCGCTCCACGACAAGCCATCGAGTTTCTGACGCGATACTTCCGTTACACCGCGAATCTTGCCAGGCTCGGGCAACAGGTGCCCCGCGTCGGATTCGTCATGAAGGCGGCGCATCTCGTTGCGCCGGCCCTGCCGGGAGCGCTGAATTACGATCTGAATGCGCTCGCGCTTCTGATTCGGGATTGGGCGATCGATGATCTTTTGTCGCGCCACCAACTGGTGACCTGGCTGGTCGCCGACAATCTCAACGATCTCCATCCGCTGCTGGTCAACAACGGCCGCACTGCTGCGATGCAGATTCCGCTTCCATCGGTCGATGATCTCCATAGCGCGCTGGAGCTGATCGCGCCCAAGTGTCCGATCGCGCTCGAGCAACAGAAGGGTGAGCTCGACGGACTGGCGCACCAATTCGCGGGCGCGACGCTGACATCGATCGAGAGCCTGCTAAAAGTAAAAAACCACGAAGGGCAGCGGCTGGCATCTTCCGACCTGGTCGAGCTGAAAAAAGAATTAGTCGAAAAAGACGCCGGCGGCTTGATCGACTTCATCGAATCGTCTCGTACTCTCGACGATGTTTATGCACAGGACAAATTGAAATCGTGGCTGCGACAGGATCTCCAGCTTTGGCGCGCCAATGATCTCGCCGCGATGCCGATGGGATATCTCGTGTGCGGCCCGGTCGGAACGGGCAAGACCTATCTCGTCGAGTGTCTGGCCGGCGAGGCCGGCATTCCGGTCGTGAAGCTGAAGAACTTTCGCGACAAATGGGTCGGCAGCACCGAAGGGAATCTCGAAAAGATTTTCCGACTGCTGGAAGGTCTCGGCCGCTGCTTCGTCTTCATCGACGAAGCCGATCAGGCCCTCGGAAAGCGCGATGCCGGAGCGAACGATGCCGGACTCTCGGGACGCATCTACGGAATGTTCGCCGAGCAGATGTCGAAGACCGACAATCGGGGAAAACTGGTCTGGGTCCTCGCGTCGAGCCGTCCCGATCTCATCGAAGTCGATTTGAAGCGGCCCGGGCGCGTCGACGTCAAGATCCCGATTTTTCCCTCGACGACACCTGAGGAAAGCTTCGCACTCATTCGCGCGCTGTCGAAGCGGCGCGGAATCCAGCTCACTGACGACGATTTCAAAGCGGTCCGTGAAAAGATTCCGACGCTGCTCACACCGGGGGCGGCCGAGGTGCTGGCCGTGAAGATTTATCGCACCTCGAAGACTGAAAAGATTTCGCCGCGAGAAGCGCTGTCGCAGGCGCTGACGGGATATCAACACCCGGTGCCACCCGACGTCATGCAGTTTCAGATCGCGCTGGCAGCTAAAGAGGCGACCGACGGCGAGTTCGTGCCGGCGCAATTTCGGTCACTGCGTTGATGGACAAGAACGAATCGCTTGTCGAGCGCCGCATGCGCTACATCGAGCGTCAGAAAAAGCTCGGCCACGGCCTTGATGTCCGTTTCGAGGGTTTGAAGCCGGAAGGATCGGGTCCGCCGAATCGGCACGGTCTACCGAAGATCCCGATCGATCAACACGCCGTCCAGAACTGGCCGGTCCTCAGCCTCAGCGAATCTCCCGACATTCCTCTCGCAGAGTGGCGTCTCCAGGTGGGCGGATTTGTTGAGAATCCGTTCACGCTGACGTGGGATCAGTTCATGTCGCTGCCCCAGGTCGAGGATGTCAGCGACTTTCACTGCGTCACCACGTGGAGTCGCCTCGACAACCGGTGGCGCGGCGTGCAATTCAAAACCATCGCCGAGCTGGGAGTGCCGAACGAAGATGCGAAGTGGATCCGCACCACCGGCTGCGACCGCGATGTGACATCGGGCGAGGAGTACACCACCAACCTTCCCCTCGCTCGCGCGATCGAAGACGACGTGCTCCTCGTGCACACGTGGGAAGGGAAGCCGCTGCCCCGCGATCACGGCGGCCCCTGTCGCATGATCACGCCGAAGCTCTACGCCTGGAAAGGCGCGAAGTGGATCCGCAAGATCGAGTTCCTCGATCGGAATCGCCGAGGATTCTGGGAAGTGCGCGGATATTCGGACACCGCCGAGCCGTGGTTCAACGATCGCTATTCGAGCGGCTAGTCCGTGATTGTCTTGATCGAGAGCTTCGGCTTCGGATACTCCATTGCAAAGGCTTCCAGCGTATCGACGATCGTCTTTGCGACGACATAGTTGCGGAACCACTTCTGGTCGGACGGCACGACGATCCACGGTGCCCACTTCGTCGAAGTTTTCTCGAGTGCGTCTTGGTACGCTTTCTGGTAATCGCCCCACAATTTGCGCTCCCGGACGTCGACGTCATTGAATTTCCACCGCTTGGTCGGGTTGTCGATGCGCGCCTGCAACCGTTCGCGCTGCTCTTCCTTGCTGATGTGCAGGAAAAATTTCAGGATCGTCGTCCCACTCTCCGTCAACATCCGTTCGAAATCATTGATGTGGTCGTAGCGCCTGCTCCAGACTGCTGCTGGAACCAGCTCATGAACGCGTACGATTAATATATCCTCATAATGACTACGATTAAATATCACCATTTCGCCGGCGCCCGGCACTTGTGCGTGCACGCGCCAAAGGAAATCATGCTCCAGCTCGGGCTGCGTCGGTTTCTTGAACGATGCCACCCGCACCGACGCCGGACTCACTCCGCGCATCACGTGGCGGACCGTGCCGTCTTTCCCCGAAGTGTCCATCCCCTGCAGGACGATCAGCAGTTTGTGTTTGTGCTCGGCGAACAGCAGTTCCTGCAGCTCCCCCAGCCTGACGGCGAGCCTTTCGCTTTTCGCGATGCATTCTTCCTTATCGCCGGGCGCGATGCTGGTGTCATCGGGATCGAAATCGCGCAGATCGACCTTCGCTCCCGGCTTGATCCGCAACTTACTCATGCGCAATGAGATGCTATACCGTTCCTCGCGAAATCACGCCGTAAGAGATACGATTTCGTCCCCATGTCTGTGCCTCAAGAAACCGCGGCCGCCGTAGCCGCTGTCATCCCGGAGCCGGCCCCCATCGCCCCCGCGCCGCCGACGCCGCTCTTCGATCGCGAGCTGAGCTGGCTGGCGTTCAACCGGCGTGTCCTGGGCGAGGCCGAGAATCCCGAGGTTCCACTGCTCGAGCGCGTGAAGTTTCTCAGCATCTGCTCGAACAACCTCGACGAATTCTTCATGATCCGCGTCGGTGAGGTCCGCGACCTCCTGGCAGCGAAGCTTTCCGAGGTCGGACCGGTGGTGGTGCAGAGCGAGAAGCTCGATGAGATTCGCAAACGGTCGCGCACTCTCCTCGAGCAGATGTACCGCTGCCTCGGCGAAGAGCTCATTCCGCTGCTGAAAAAAGAAGGCATCCGCATCGAGCGCGTTGCCGACCTCGCCAAGAAAGAGCGCTCGGCGACAGAGGACTACTTCGTCCGGAACATCGAGCCAATCCTCACGCCCCTGGCCATCGATCCCGGACATCCATTCCCTTTCATCGCTAATCTGGCCCTCAACCTGGCGCTGCAGCTCGAGTCGAAGGCCGGCGAGACCTACGTCGTGGTCGTCAAGATCCCCGAGCAGTCGCCGCGCCTGGTGGCGCTGCCTGAGCCGGGACGTTACGCGCTTCTCGAGGACGTCATCACATCGCATATCGGCCGCTTCTATCCAAGTCTGAAGGTTCGCAAGTCGGTTCCTTTCCGCGTCATTCGCAACTCGGATATCTCGATCAAAGAGGAAGACGTCCAGGACCTTCTCAAGAGCGTCGAATCAGAATTGCGAAAGCGTGAGCGCCGCGAGGTCGTGTGGCTGGAAGTGGAAGCGGGATCCGATGAGCGGCTGGTTTCCTTGTTGATCGAAGAGACAGAGGCATCGAACAAAGATGTCTTCTTCGCCCCCGGCCCGTTGAAGCTCGGCGATCTGATCCATCTTCATCAGACTGCGAATTTTGCGTCGTTGAAGGATCCGCCCTTCAATCCGCGCATCCCGGCGCAACTCGCGACGGCCGAGGACATCTTCTCCATCATTCGGCGCGGCGATGTACTTCTGCATCGCCCTTACGACTCGTTCAGCTCGGTGGTGGAGTTTGTTCAAACCGCGGCCGATGATCCCGACGTCAAGGCGATCAAGCAAACGCTTTATCGCACCGATCCGGGATCGCCCGTCATCGAGGCCCTTGCCAATGCTGCGCAGAAAGGCAAGCAGGTCGCCGCGGTGGTCGAGGTGCAAGCGCGGTTCGACGAGCTGAAAAACATCACGTGGGCGCGGCGACTGGAAGAAGCGGGAGTTCAAGTCGTCTACGGTCTGGTGGGCCTCAAGACGCATTGCAAAGTGTGTCTGGTGGTGCGCGGCGAAGCGGACGGGTTGCGACGCTACGTGCACCTCTCGACTGGAAACTACAACGCCACCACCGGTCGTTTGTACACCGATCTCGATCTGTTCACGTGCGATCCCGAGTTTGGCGCCGATGCGTCGCAGCTCATGAATCTGCTGACCGGATACAGCGTCGCCGGCGTTCAGGAGCTCATCGAACGCACCGACGCGCCCGTGAAGTGGCGGCAGTTTGTCGTCGCTCCGATGGATTACCAGCGATGGGTGCTCGAGAAAATCGATCGGGAGACGAAAAACGCCAAGGAGGCCAAGCCGGCGCGCATCACTGCCAAGATGAACGCGCTGGTCGACACTTCCGTGATCGAGGCTCTCTACCGCGCCAGCAAGGCCGGCGTGAAGATCGATCTCCTCGTCCGCGGAATCTGCTGCCTCGTGCCCGGTCTGCCCGGGGTCAGCGAAAACATCCAGGTGATCTCGGTGATCGACCGTTTTCTCGAGCATTCGCGCGTCTTTCGATTCGAGAATGCCGGAGCGCCCGAGTTCTACATTTCAAGCGGCGACTGGATGCCGCGAAATTTCATTCGTCGAATCGAGGTCACGTATCCGGTCAAGGCCGAGGCGCTGGCGCGCCGCATCGATCAGCAGATTCTGCCCATCTCACTGGCAGACAACGTGAAGAGCTGGGTGCTCGACTCGGCGGGCGAATATCGCCGGCGCAAAACCGAGGGCACGCCGGTTCGAAGCCAGGAGGCGTTCATCTCCATTGCCCGTTCCGAGGCTGTGCGCCTCGGGCCGTACGAAGAGATGATTCGCCGTCCGGCCACATTCCGCCGCAAAGCCAGAAAGAAAAAGCACAAATAGCGACGGGAACCCCGCTCAGTCGTCTTCCCGAAGAATTCTGGGCGGAAGCATCCACTCCAGGCGAACGGAGTTGTCTTCGACACTCAATCCGTAGCAGCCGCCCTTCTTCAATTCGATCGGGTTGTGCGCTCGCATCGACGTCAGATCGAGCATGATCTGGGTGAGATTCGGCTCGTGTCCGACGAAGATCGCGAACTGCGCCTTGGTGTCGGCCAGCAGACGCCGGAAATCCCTGACGTCGGCGCCGGGCTCGAGGAGCTCGGTCGTTTCGGTGCGGATCTCTCCGCCGTACGCTTTTTGGACCGCTTCGCTGGTTTCGACGGCGCGCACGAGCGGGCTGGAATAGAGAGCCTCGGCCTCCGGAAAAATTCGGGCGAGGGTTTTCGCGATTCTCCTCATCTTTCGCTTTCCGACGTCGGTCAGCTTGCGCTCGGCATCGGGTTTGGCCGCCGATTTATCTTCGGCAATCCCATGGCGCAACAGGACGATGAAGCCCCTCATGACGTTTCGAAGCGAACTTTCTTGTCGAACAGCGACGAGAAGTATTTCGCCCTTTTGGCCGCGCTGGCGATCTCCATTCCGGCATCCGATCGCGCGCGCACGATGAATCGCACCGATCCGTTGCTACGCACGGCCACATCGCGAACGCTCTGACGATGGCTGCGATCGAGCGCCTCGGCGATGCGAAGAATGGCGGCCAGCTTCTCGACCTCCTCGCGCTGTTCGTCGCTCAGCTCGAACAGATTCGGATGATCGGCCGCCGGCGGCTTTTTCCGGTGATAGCGCGCTACGTTCGCCACGACCACCAATTGCTCCTCGGTAAATCCGCGCAGATCGGCGTGTCGAATGAGGTAGTAGGTGTGCTTGTGATATCCGCGGTCGCTGACGTGCATTCCGCTTTCGTGCAGCAAGGCCGCGTGTTCGAGGAGTTCGGCGCAATCGTCGGAGAGATGGTGCAGGTCGCGCGTCTGATCGAAGATTCGTAAGGCCAGCCGCGCGACATGCTGCGCGTGGCGTTTGTCGATCGCGCTGCGATCCGCAAAAGCGTGCGCCGAAGAGCGGCGGAGCGAGCGTTCGGGCTTCGCGCGTGACTCCGTCAATCTGCTCTCGATGATTCCCTCGCGAATCGCGACCGGACACGCCAGCAGCGAGGCGATATCGAGCGCTTTCATGATCTCCTGCAGCACGATCGCGCCGGCGACGATGTTGTGGGCGCGTTTCTCATCGAGCGTCAGGCGATCGATGCGCTCGCGTGCCGAGGTGTTGCAGAGCGTGTCGACGATCGTGTCGACGCCCTCACGCGGAAGCGCGCGAAGCGCGGAGCCGGAGGAGTCTTCTGCGGCCACCACCAGATTTGCCAGCGCCTGAATCGTTCCCGACGTACCGATCGCGACGTCGATGCCCAGCGGCCGGATGCGCTTGTGAAGCCGCTTCACGTGCTGTCGGATGAACTGGCGGCAGGCTTCGACGTCGGTCGCCGCCGGCTTGTCCTCCAGTCGAAAGCGCTGCGCCAGGCGTAGCGCGCCCAGCGGCTCGCTGGCGGTGAAGAAAATCTCGGAAGCCGTCCCCACGATGAACTCCACGCTGCCCCCGCCGATGTCGAGGCAGAGGGCGGTACTGCCGTCGAGATCGACGGCCGAGCGAATGGCGCGATAGATGTAGTCGGCTTCCTCTTCGCCGGAAATCACGCGAACCCGAATCCCGACGTCATCACGAACACGGCGGAGGAATTCGCGGCGGTTCGGCGCTTCCCGAACAGCGCTGGTTGCCACCGCCACGATCTCATCGACCTTCCAGCCGCGCGCGACCTCGACCATCTTGCGCAGCGCAGTGACGGCGCGCTCGATGGCGTCGTCGTTGAGAGGAGCGCCATCGAGGCTTCCCAGTCCTAGCTGCACCATCTCCTTCTCTTTGTCGACCACGCGGTAGGTGCGTTTGCGCAGCTCCGCCACGATCATGTGGACGGAGTTCGTCCCGATGTCGATGGCTGCCACTCGCCGCGTGTTGTCGTTCGAAGTCATGCCAGCGCCAGAAGTATTGACGATGCGCGATTCCAGCCGCAACTTCACGCCGAATTTACATGATGTCTGAACGGTCTCCACGACCCTCCCGTTAGCATCGCCCCCATCAAGGAGGCTTTGAGAATGAGGCATTGGAGCACCCGTTTGGCCCAAACGGCACTGTGTACAGCGCTTGCGACAGGCGCGTATGCGCAGGTGACTCCGGCGGCCGGCTACACGCCACCGGATGACACACGGAAATTCAATATCGGCGCCACGATTTTTGCGGACTACACCTACCAGGAATCGCCGGAAATCACTGACGTCGACAAGAACAACGTCAAGCTGTCGTCATTCAACGTCAGCCGCGCTTACATCAACGTCACCGGTCAGTTGAATCACCTTTTGCAGTTCCGCATCACCCCGGACGTGTCGCGCGAGACCTCATCGACCGCGTCTCTTTCCGGCAGTCAGCTCTTCCGGCTCAAGTACGCGTACGGGCAATTCAATCTCGATGACTGGACGACGCACGGATCGTGGCTTCGGCTGGGCGTGCAGCAGACGCCATACGTAGACTATACCGAAGGCATTTATCGTTACAGATTTCAAGGAACAATTTTTCCGGAACGCACGGGCTTCCTCAGCTCTGCCGACGCCGGATTCGGCGGTCACTGGAACTTTCCCGGCAACTACGGCGATCTTCACGGCGGCTTTTACAACGGCGAGAACTACAACAAGGCCGAGGTCAACAATCAGAAGGCGTTTCAGTTTCGCGCCACGCTGCGTCCTCTGCCCCTCGGCGGAATCTGGAAGGGCCTTCGCCTGACCGGGTTCATCGTCGACGATCACTACGCAGAGGCCGACAAGCGCATGCGCGCGATCGGGCAGGTGACGTTCGAGCACCCTCGGATCAATGCCGGTTTCGACTATCTGCAGACCAAGGATCGGGCATCGAAGGCGGTGGCCGAGGTCGACGCCAAGGGGTGGTCGGCGTGGGCGACTCCCAAACTCCCCAAAGGCTGGGAGCTTCTGCTGCGTCACGACGATCTGGAGCCTAACAAGAACGTGAGCTCCCAGAAGCAGAAGCGGAACATCGCCGGCATCGCGTACTGGCTGCCGACCCTGGCGCCCGGGGTCACCTCGGCAATCCTCTTCGATTACGACTCGCTCGAGCGCACCGGACTGACGCCCTCGGTTCCGCGCACGACCAACTACGAGATCAAGACGCTCATCAACTTCTAATCGGGGGAAAAGATGAAACTGAAATTGATCGTCGCTCTGACGACACTTCTCATCGCCACTGCTGCCACCGCGCAGACGGTTCAAATCAACGGCGCGGGCGCGACATTTCCGAATCCGATCTACTCGAAGTGGTTCAGCGAATACAACAAGCTCCACCCCAACGTCCAGATCAACTATCAGCCTATCGGCTCGGGCGGTGGAATCCGTCAGCTCAGCGCGCAGACGGTGTTCTTCGGCGCGACCGATGGCCCGATGACCAACGATCAGATCTTCGCGGCCGGCGCGCCGATCCTTCATCTTCCGACCGTGTTAGGCGGCGTCGTGCCGATTTACGAGATTCCCGGCGTTGTCGGCGAGCTTCGGTTTACCGGCCCCGTGCTCGCCGACATCTTCCTCGGCAAAATCACCAAGTGGAACGATGCCGCGATCCGCAACCTCAATCCCGGCGCGAGTCTGCCCAGCATCGACATCACGGTCGTGCATCGTTCGGACGGATCGGGCACGAGCTACATCTGGTGCGACTATCTATCGAAAGTTTCGCCCGATTACCGCAAGACAGTCGGCGTGGCGACTTCAGTGAACTGGCCGGTCGGCGTGGGCGGAAAAGGCAACGAAGGTGTCGCCGGATTGGTGAAGCAGACCCCCGGCGCCATCGGCTACGTCGAGCTGATCTACGCGATTCAGAACAAGATTCCGTACGGCTCGGTGCAGAACGTCGCCGGCGAATTCGTGCGCGCGTCGACGGAAAGCGTTTCGAACGCAGCTTCACAGGCCGCCAAGAACATGCCCAAGGATTTTCGCGTGTCGATCACCAACGCGCCGGGCCGCGACGTCTATCCCATCTCGTCGTTCACCTGGCTTCTGTTCTACGAGAATCCGAAGGACAAAGCGCGCGCCAGGATCATGGTCGACTTCGTCAAGTGGGCGCTGTCGCAGGGACAAAAATTCGCGTCCGAGCTCGGTTACGCGCCGCTGCCGTCGGAGGTCGTGGCGCTGGAGATGCAGGCCCTCGGCCGAATCCGAACATAGGAGTCGCTATGCCCAAGCTCATCCGCGCTGCTGCACTGATCGCCCTGGTTGGATGCAATCAGGGCGAAGCGCCTCATTCCGCAACGTCCTCACCGGCGGCTCAGACAGTCGCGATCAACGGAGCCGGCGCGACGTTCCCGAATCCGATCTATTCGAAGTGGTTCAGCGATTACAACAAGGTCCATCCGGAAGTGCGGATCAATTACCAGCCCATCGGCTCCGGGGGCGGCATCAAGCAATTGATCTCGCAGACGGTGTTCTTCGGCGCCACCGATGGTCCGATGACGGACGCGCAGATCAAGTCGGCGCCCGGTCCGATCATGCATTTTCCGACTGTGTTAGGCGCGGTGGTGCCGGCATACAACCTGCCCAATAATCCCCAATTGAAATTCAGCGGCCCGCTGCTCGCCGATATTTTTCTGGGCAAGGTGAAGAAGTGGAACGATCCGGCGATCGCGAAAGTGAATCCCGGCGTCGCGCTTCCCAATCTCGATCTCACGCTCGTGCATCGCGCGGAGGGATCGGGAACGAACTACATCTTTTGCGATTTTCTCTCCAAGGTCTCGCCAGAGTTCAAGCAGAAAGTCGGCGTCTCGACCTCGGTCAGCTGGCCGGGCGGTGTGGGCGGCAAAGGAAATGAGGGCGTCTCCGGTCTGGTCAAGCAGACGCCTGGCGCCATCGGCTACGTCGAGCTGATCTATGCGTCGCAGAACAATATTCCGTACGGCGCAGTGCAGAACGCGGCCGGTCAGTTCGTCCGCGCGTCGCTTGACTCGGTGACTGCAGCCGGCGCGAGCGCGACCATGCCTGCCGATTTTCGCGTCTCGATCACGAATGCTCCGGGAAAAGATGCGTATCCCATCTCTTCGTTCACTTGGATCCTGCTGTATCAGAATCCGACCGACAAACAACGCGGACGGATCCTGGTCGACTTCATGAGGTGGGCGCTCAGCGATGGGCAGAAAGACGCCGCGCCGCTCGGATATGCACCGCTCCCGAAACAGGTGATCGATGTGGAGATGCAGGCGTTGCAGAAGATCCAGCTCTGATGCGTCGATCCGCCGACGATCGTCTTTTCAGGATCTCGACCGGCATTTTCGCGGCCATGGTGCTGGCGCTCGTGGCCGGGATCGGATTCGAGCTTTGGCGCCAGTCCTCGCTTTCGATCGCGAAGTTCGGATTCAGATTCTGGACAGGCCGAGTGTGGAATCCGGTATCGGGCGAGTTCGGCGCCCTGCCGTTCATCTGGGGCACGCTGTACTCGTCGCTGCTGGCCTTGTTTCTCTCGACGCCCATCGCGCTCGGCATCGCCATTTACATTTCCGAACTTTCACCGAGACTCCTGCGGCAACCGCTTTCGTATCTGACCGAGCTGCTGGCTGCCATCCCGTCGGTCGTCTACGGACTGTGGGGCGTGTTCGTGTTGACGCCGATCGTGCGAAAGCTGGAGATGGCGGTGCCGGAAGCGCTGCGAAGGACGCCGTTTTTTTCCGGTCCGCCGCTCGGCGTCGGGATGGGGATGGCCGCCATCATTCTCTCCATCATGGTCGTTCCGTTCACGTCGTCGGTGGCACGCGAGATCCTGAAGAATGTTCCGATCGCGCAGCGGGAGGCCGCGTACGCGTTAGGCGCGACACGGTGGGAGGCCATCAAGGTCGCGATCGGCTACGGCAAGACCGGAATCATCGGCGCGGTCATGCTCGGCCTCGGCCGCGCTCTGGGCGAGACGATGGCGGTCACGATGGTGATCGGCAACAATCCGCAAGTCTCAACCTCGCTGTTCGCGCCGCAATACACGATGGCCGCCGTGATCGCGAACGAATTCACCGAGGCGGCCGATGATCTTTATTTGCACGCGCTGATCGAAATTGGATTGTTACTATTTATCATCACCATTTTTGTGAATATTATTTCGCGCTTTTTCCTCTGGAGCACGAAGAAACGCTTGGTGCGGGCATGAGCAACGCACGAATTCGCAAGATCATCTCGGCGATAGCGGAGTCGCTGTGCGGCCTGGCGGTTCTGATCGCGCTCGTTCCATTGGTGTTGATCCTTTTCTACGTGGTCAAGCATGGCTTCACTTCGCTGAACTGGGCCTTCTTCACGCAGATGCCGAAGCCGGTGGGTGAGGTGGGCGGCGGGATGGCCAACGCGATCGTCGGAACGCTGATCCTCATCGCGATCGCCGCACTCTTCGCAGTTCCCTTCGGCTGCCTGTGCGGCATTCACTTGTCGGAGTATCCGGCGTCGAAGTTCTCTTCGATCGTTCGCTTTGCTGCCGACGTGCTCAACGGCGTGCCGTCGATCGTCGTGGGCATATTCGCGTACGGATTGGTTGTGCTTCCTGTGCGGCGATTCAGCGCGATGGCGGGCGGCTTTGCGCTGGGGGTGTTGATGATTCCGGTGGTCGTGCGCACGACCGAGGAGCTGCTGCGTCTCGTCCCTCCCGGATTGCGCGAAGGCGCTCTGGCTCTCGGCGCCACGCGCAGCCGCGCCGTTTTCAGCGTCATCGTCCCGGCTGCCCTCCCCGGAATCCTCACCGGCATTCTGGTGGCCACCGCGCGCGTTGCCGGCGAGACGGCGCCGCTGCTGTTCACGTCGTTCAACAACCGGTACTGGACGACCAACATCGCGCAGCCCATGGCCTCGCTGACCGTTCAGGTCTACACCTACGCCAATTCGCCCTACGAGGACTGGATTCGTCAGGCCTGGGCCGGTGCGTTTTTGCTGGTCATCATCATCCTGGTCTTATCGATCATCGCCCGCGTTTCGGTCCGGCGCCTTGAAAGGATGAACAGGCCATAATGATCACGACGATTGATATGGAGCGATTCAACTCGGCTCTCGCGCCCTCGGCCGTCATGCTCGAAAACATGAACGCCAAGATCAGCGTTCGCGATTTCGATTTCTCTTACGGCTCGGCGAAAGTGCTGCATGGAATCGTGCTCGATATTCCGGACCGGCAGGTCACCGCGCTGATCGGGCCGTCCGGTTGCGGCAAATCGACGTTCATTCGTTCGATCAACCGCATGAACGACATCATTCCCAACGCGCGCGCGAAAGGGACGATCTCCATCGACGGACGCGACATCTACAGCGCGGACACCGATGTCGTTTCGCTCCGCCGCCGTGTCGGAATGGTTTTTCAAAAATCGAATCCCTTTCCGAAATCGATTTACGACAACATCGCCTACGGACCGCGCATCGGCGGCATGCGCAACAAGCGCGAGTTGAACGAGCTCGTCGAGAAATCGCTCATCCGCGCCGCGCTGTGGGATGAAGTGAAAGACCGCCTGCACGAAAGCGCGTTCGCGCTCTCGGGCGGCCAGCAGCAGCGTCTCTGTATCGCACGCGCATTGGCCGTGGATCCGGAAGTGCTGTTGATGGACGAGCCGGCGTCGGCGCTCGACCCGATCGCGACCACCAAGATCGAGGAATTGATCTGGGACCTGAAGGTCAACTACACCATCGTCATCGTCACACACAACATGCAACAGGCCGCGCGGGTGTCCGATCGCACGGCGTTTTTCATGTTAGGCCGCCTCATCGAATACGCCGACACCAAGACCATCTTCATGAACCCCAAAGAGAAAATGACTGAGGACTACGTCACGGGAAGATTCGGATAGGGATATGCAAAGACATTTCGATCGCGACATCGAAGATCTCAAGGATCTTCTTTTGCGGATGGGAGCGATGGTCGAGGACGCGATCTCGCAGTCGATTCGCGCACTTCTCGAGCGCGATACGCCGCTGGCCGAGGAGGTCATCAACAACGACAGCCGGATCGATCAGATGGAGCTGGAGATGGACCGGCGCACGCTCGAGCTGATCGCCAAGATGCAGCCGGCGGCGGTCGACCTCCGTTTCGTGGCCGCCATCATGAAGATCACGCCGGAGCTGGAGCGCATTGCCGATCTGGCGCAGGACGTTTGCGAGCGCGTCATCGAGCTCAATCGCGAGCCGCCGCTGAAACCGATGCAGTCCATTCCACATCTCGCTCAGGACGCACAGACCATGGTCCGTCAGGCGCTGGACGCCTTCGTGCGCGGTGACGCCGCTCTGGCGCGGCAGGTCATCAAGCAGGACGACAACATCGACCAGCAGACCGAGCAATCGTTCCGCGAGCTGCTGACATACATGCTCGAAGACCCACGCAACATCTCGCGCGCCATCCGCCTGACCTTCATCGGAAAGTATTTCGAGCGCATGGCCGACGGTGCCACGAACATTTGCGAAATGGTCGTCTATCTCGTGGAAGGGAAGATGATCAAACATACCCCCGTGACCCTGAATCCATGAAGCGAATCGCCCTCATCGAAGACGATACCGACCTCGCATTCACCATCCGCCTCAATCTGGAGCGCGAAGGCTACACCCTGACCCACTTCACCAGCGGCAATGACGCCATGCTGGCGGTGCAGCGGGGGGGATTCGATTTCGTGATTCTCGATCTGAATCTTCCCGACCTCGACGGACTGACGATCTGCCGCGAGCTGCGCCGCGATCCGAACACCGCCAAGATTCCCATCCTCATGCTGACCGCGCGCGGATCGGAGCGCGATCGCATCACCGGCCTGGAGCTGGGCGCCGACGACTATCTGACCAAGCCGTTCAGCGTTCGCGAGCTTCTCGCGCGTGTGGCCGCCATCTGGCGGCGCGTCAGTGTTCCGGCGCAAGAGACCGGTATCTATCAGGATCGCGAGCTGAAGATCGACGAGAAGTCGCTGCGCGTTTACCGTCACGGCGAAGAGATCAAGCTGGCCAAAAAGGAATTCGAGCTGCTGTGGCTGCTGGTGCGCAATCGATCGGCGGTCATCTCGCGCGATCGGATTTTGTCCGAGGTCTGGCATATGTCGGATGAGGTGGAGACGCGGACGGTGGATGCGCATGTCCGAAACCTCCGCAAGAAAATCGGCCCGCAGCGGATCGCGACGGTGGTCGGCTTCGGTTATCGCTACGATCCGCCCCAGGAATGATCACCGCGGTCATTGCGCTGACGGTGCTGGTGGTGGGCGGCTGGTTCGCGATTCAGCGTATTCGCACGCTGGAGTCGCAACTGGAGACCGACGAGCGCGAGCGCGGCATGCTGGTGTCGCAGCTGGAGGCCCTGCACTGGCAGCGCATCGCCCATCTTCAGATGCTCGACGGGCTTGGCGAAGGCGTGCTGGCGCTGAGCAGCGATCGACGCATCATCATCGCGAACCGCCGTTTCATGGAGCTCTTCTCCATCCACGAAAACGTCCTGGGCAAACCGCTCAGCGAAGCGCTGCGCATGTCGCGAATCTTCGAAGCGTTCGATCGCGCACTCGACGGGGAAGAATCGATCGAGCACTTTTCGGTGCTGTCGGGCATCGTCGAGAAGAAGATCGAGATGCGCACGCTGCCCGTGGCGTCCGAGGGGATTGCGGCCGCCGCGTTGTTCATCGACATCACCAAAACGGAACGCCTCGAGAAGATCCGACGCAATTTCATTTCCGATTTTTCTCATGAGGTGCGCACGCCGCTGGCCGGCCTGCGCTCGGCGGTGGAGACTTTCGACGCCAACGCCGGGCGCCTCTCGGTCGAAGACGAGCAGCAACTGCGGCGCATCATGTCCCGGCAGCTCCGCCGGCTGGAGCGGCTGGTCGAAGATCTGTCGGAGCTGAGCCGTATCGAGGCCGGCGACGTCGCGCTCGAGTTTCGCAGCATCGATCTGCGCCGGATGCTGGACGATCTTTGTGAAGATTTCGCCGATCAGGCGGCGAATCATCGGATCCGATTCGCTGTCGAGGGAAATTCCGTCATCTGCGGCGACGTGTTGCGCCTGCAGCAGGCTTTTTCGAATCTGCTCGACAACGCCATCAAATACGGCGGCGACGACAGCCAGGTCGACGTGGCAGTGATCGACGAGCCGGAGGCGGGCGTCGTTCGCATCGCCGATCATGGAGACGGAATCCCCGAATCGGAGCGCTCGAAGATTTTTCGGCGCTTCTATCGCATCGACAAGAGCCGCTCCCAGGACATCCCCGGCAGCGGACTCGGGCTCGCGATCACGAAGCATCTGGTCCTGCAGCACGGCGGCACGATCGACGTCGAAAGCGAGCCTGGGAAAGGGGCGACCTTCATCGTCCGCCTTCCAAAGCGTATTTCCAATCCCGCTCTGCCTGCCGAAGCGTCGCGTTGAGCTCTTCCGGAACAAGAAAGCGCTCATCGATCAATTGCATCGCGGCCCGCGCATAGCGGCCGAGATAATCATTCTCGTCGCGATAGAGCTCGAGGATGCGACTCTTCGCGAACGGAATGTACGATCCGACAAAACTCTGCCGCGCCTCCGGGAACCCGACTGACGGATCGCGAAGATTCCATCCGGTGTACGTCGCGATCGGAACGGTCACGCGCGGTCCGCGAATGCCGGAGGTCTCGTTTCCGTCCGAGCCGACCTGCGGCACCAGCGTCGGATAAGTGCCCACGACTTTCGGGGGCTCGGCGGTGAGATCGAGTTTGTAAGGCTCGTACTGCGTGGCGGGAGACTTGATCGAGCGCACCAGAGTGCCGTCGCTGATGTGCGGATATTGACTCGGCGGCGGCGCGGTCCCGTTCCGAACCCACGAGTCGAGCGCGTCGAAGAGAGCATGCAGCGGCGTCCAGTAGTTGCTGGGATTGTCGAGATTCTGCCCTTCGCGCTTCTGGGGCGGGAATGGGCCGGGGACGTGCGCGATGCCCGCCAGAAAATAGATCCGCGAGGTATCGGGAATCTGCATGTCGCGCGCGCCGTCGGGGGTGGTGTGGCAGAGGGATTCCCCTCTTGACCAATATTCATATGATGTATTTGTATAAAATATTTTCGGTGCTACTTTCTCGGCGAGGGCGCGATCGAGAAGCCCTTCCGTTCGGCCGCTGAGCGGATCGGACGTCGGCAGATCGGCGAACGGAAAGAGGTCGACGCGATAGAACAGCGGTGACAGCGGCTGCGCGTCGCGCGACGGCTGCGCGAATCGGTGATTGAAATTCCCACGGCCCGCGCCGGCAACATGCGCGTCGATGGCATCGAAGACCTGCCGCCCCTGCTCGTCGGCGTTGAATCCCTGGTAGATGAAGTGGCGCAGGAAACGGCCGCTCTGCGAGATGCCGAATCCGTACGCGCGCTTCGACGCCGCGACAGCCTTTGGATCATATTTGCTGTACGCGACGAAATCGCGGACGGCGGCCAGACCGCATCCGACGATGGCTGGATCTTTGGCGGTGTAGATGACTTCGTAGATTTTTCCGGGAACGAATCCGCCCTCGAGCTCGATCGTCGATGGGTCTTTGAAGCGCCACTTCTTGCGCGGAATGGTCGTGCGCGGCGCAATCGGGGCGTCGCGCTGGGTGAGCAGGCCCTCCATCGTCGAGGAGGAATAGCCGGTTCCACCGATCGCGCCGCTGATAACGTGGCCGACGGTGTGGGCATCGACTTTTTTCGATACCACGAAATCCGACCGGACCTTTCCGCTGATTCCCGGGGCGATCGGCGCGTAGAGCCGGACGCGATTCGGTTCCGGCCTGACATCGAATTGCCAGCCGATCCACGCCACCGTGTAGCCGCGATCGAACAGAAATCGATCGCGAATGTCTCCTTCGGTCGCCGGATCGAGATTCGCGAGAAAGCCCTTTCCTCCGCGATTCGAGATTTCGACGAACAGAGTGTCGTTGCGATTTGTCTTCGGGCGAATCACGTAAAGGTCCGCCGAGAACTCGACTTCTCCGGCGGCGTTGCGCGGGGCTTTGTCGAGGTCCGCGATGATGGTGTTGTGCGGGTTCTTCGGATCGACCGCGAAGTAAACCTTGCCGACGAGTTTTTCAAAATGCGGTCCCAGATCGGTGCGCGCGACGTCGACATGATCGACGCGGGCGAGAAGCGGTGATGCGATGAGGAAGATGAGGAGAGCGCGGCGCATCCGCGCAGTCTACATTCCCCCTGCCGACAGCGCATGCGCGCGAACCGGAAGATAGATCGACTCGCCGCGGCGGAGATGCGCCTTGGCGCTGAGGCTGTTCATGGCCAGGATGGTCTTGCGTGCGACTCCGAGGGAGCGTGCCAGCCTGGTGATGGTGTCGCCCTTTCGCACGCGATAGGCGCGCACCGTGACAATGCGATCGTCATTCTTGAGGGTGGCCGCACGCGCTTCGATGGCAGGACCGGCCGCGGCCGGAATCGTGATGCCAGTCTTTCCCGGCGGAACGATGTCGTGTCGCAGCGCGGGATTCAGCTCGCGCAGCAGCGTTTCGTCGATGTTGGCGGTTTGGGCGATGAATCGCAGCGATAGGGGACCATCGACTTCGATATGTTTGATGTCGGCCTTGACCGGATCGCCGAGACGAAAGCCGTAGGATGCGGCGTCGTTTGCGATCAGGATCGCCGCAAAAAATGTCGGAACATAGCCGCGCGTCTCGCGGGGAACCGCGGACAGCTCGCTGATCCGCCAGAAGGTGGTCGATCCGGTTTGGTCGAGCGCGCGATGGATGCGCGCGGAGCCGGCGTTGTAGGCCGCCAGCGCCAGCGGCCAATCCTGAAATTCGCGATAGAGGTCCTTGAGGTAGGCCGCTGCCGCGTGCGTCGACCGATCGGGATCGGCGCGCTCGTCGACCCACCAGTCGACGCGCAGGCCGTATTCGCGCGCGGTCTCGGGCATGAATTGCCAGATCCCGTGCGCCCCGGCGCGCGAAGTGAGCCGGGGAAGATAGGCGCTCTCGATCACCGGCAGGTACGCCAGCGCCTTGGGCAGTTTGTACTCGTCCAGCACGCGATCGATCAGATTCTTGTAGCGCGCCGAGCGTGTGAGCGACTGCTGAATGTCGGATCGCATCTCGGTTGTGAAGAGATCGAGGGCAGCGCGAATCGAATGATGATCCGGGACAGGAATGTCGATGAGCGTCGCAACGGGCTGACGCGGCTGCGCCGGCGCGATGGTCGTCCCGATGGCAGGGATGGACAGGATCAGCGTCTCGGGCGCTTCCGGCGGCGGCGACATCGGCCGCGTCGCGCATCCGCACAAAGCGAGTGCCAGCATCGCCCATCGGGCTTCTTGCATCACAACCTCCCGCCCGTTATGAATTGATCTTGAGGTTGACCGTCAGCGATTTCGCGTCGGAAGCATCGACTTCGATGGTCTGCTCCTGATGCTGCACGACGCCTTCGCTGTTTTCAAAGGATACCGCAACACGCACCGACTTTGTCTTCGCGAGCGTGTCGGGATTCACTTTGAGCGTCACGTTCTTCTGGACGTCGCGGGTCTTGAGGAGCGCGGCCAGCGGCGACGTTTCCTTCTTGGGCTGCTTGGGCGTCGTCTGCGTCGCGCGTTTTCGCAGCGCCTCGAGCTCCGCCATGATGTCGACGGACGATCGCACTTTGACGTGCTTGACCTTCGGCTCCTTCAGCGTTTTGTCGGTCTGGCTGAAATCGACTTCCGGCTCGGGGGTGGGCGGTGGTGCGGGGGCGGCCACCGGGACGTCCGAGATGATGTGCGCGTCGACGTCGGCGGTTTTCGCGAGCGTGCTGTCCGAGAAGGCCTGACGCACCGGCGCGGTGTGCGCGATTTCCTCCGAGCGCTCGGTCTCCTCGATCTCCTCAGTTTCGATGGCAATCGAGGTCATGGCCGCCATCGGTGCCGTGGTGGCCGGAGGCTCTTTCACGCGGAATGTCGCGACTTGCGCCGCCACTCGCGGGCCGGTCTTGACATCATCGCCGGTCATGCGGCTGCGCAACGTCCTGAGCGTCAGCTTCGAGATCAGCTTCAGCGTTTCGAACACGCCCACACCGGTAGCTGCGATCGACTCGATGCTGTCGTATTTGCGATCGGCGTCGATCCTGTCCAGCATGTCGTCCTTCGCGGCGACGTTGGGAAGATCGCGTTTGTTGAGCTGGATCACCAGCGGAATGTCATCGATCTTCAGTCCGATCTCGGCGAGATTCTCGCGCAGATTGTGGAAGCTCTCGAAGTTGGCGTCCTGCATCGCCACCTGTGAATCGGCGACGAAGACCAGACCATCGACGCCTTTCAGCACCAGCTTGCGGGTGGTGTTGTAGAAGACCTGGCCGGGGATGGTGTAGAGCTGCAGCCGCGTCCGGAATCCGCCGATCACGCCGACGTCGATGGGCAGGAGATCGAAAAAGAGCGTGCGATCGGTCTCCGTTTCGAGGCTGACCATCTCGCCGCGGCTCTGCGGCGATGTCTTGGCGTAGATGTAATGGAGATTGGTGGTCTTGCCGCAAAGGCCCGGACCGTAATAGACGATCTTGGCGGCCATCTGCATTGTGGCGTAATTAAAGAAGACCATTCGATATCCGGTTCAGAGAAGACGTCGATGGTAGCATCCGCTACTTCGGAGTCGCAAGAATCCGTTCGGCCAGAAGTCGGTAAATCTCTTCGAGTTGCGGACGGTCGGCAAGGGCTGCCAGATGCCGCTGCAAAACATCCTCATCGCCCCGCGCAGCAGGTCCGGTAAAGCGCCGCGAATCGACATGCGCGCGCCAGTTGCGAATGGCGGAATCGGCGAGAGCGGCCAGATCATTTCTCGCGTTTTCAATCCCCATCAGTTCCTCGGCGATGTCGAGGAGCGCCGCCACGTAGTTCGATCCGAACACTGCCGCGGCGTGGTAGAGAACCTTTTGTTGCGGCGCGATCTCCGCGAAACGGGCGCCGGCGGCGTCCGCGATCCGTCTGGCGACGTCGCGATGTGCGCCTTCGAAGACCAGCAGCGCGTCCCCGAGGTCGGAGGCTTCGCCGACCGGCGGCAGCACTTTCAAAGGATGCAGCGAGAATCCACCGCGAATGCTGGTCGCGATGCCGCTCGGATGAAAGATGATCGCGTCGGTAGGCGGGATCGACGCCGCCACTTCATCGATGGCACGGTCGCTGACCGCGATCAGGACGAGCTCGGAGTCGGAGGCCAGATCCGCGATGGTCCGTTTCCGCGTCTGAAGCAATCCGGCCATGGGCCCGTCCGACCGCAGCGCGATTCCGCTGAGCGGCCAGCCGATGCGGCGCCATGTCGAGCCGAACGCCCAGGCCGCCCGTCCGCCTCCGATAATGCCGAGTTTCATACAATGAGTCGATGCGACTGGCAGTCATTCTCGCATTGCTTGCCTGGTCGGCTTTAGCCGCGCCTCCTTCAACTTGCGGAGCGACGGACGATTACGGCAAGGCACTCTGCGCCTATCAGCGGCGCAATTTCGCAGAAGCTGCGGGTGGATTTCGGGCCATCGTCGATCGCGGCCAGACCGACGCGCAAACGCTGCACGCGATGTACTTCCTGGCGCGGACGGAAATGAAGCGCGGACGCTTCGACCAGGCGTCCACCCTCCTCGTCAGAATCTACGGCCTCGACAAGACGTTCTACGACGCATGGAACTGCGACTTCCTGCTCGGTGAGTGCAGGAAGGCGACCGGAAAGGACTGAGTGCCGCAAAGCAACTTCGAGCTCAGACGAAAGCTCCTCCAGTTGGAGGCCCTCTACGACGTCGGCCGTGCGCTGAATACGCTCCGTCCGGAGGGCGATCTGCTCGAGGAGCTGATGCAGCGCGCCATGGCCGTGCTCGACGCGATGCATGGCTTCGTCTTCTCGCTCGATGAGAGGCTCAATGTCCAGCACCTCTACACCTTGGGAATCGATCTGCCGACGCCCTCGAACAGCATTCTCAATGAGCCCCCGGTCAAGCTGGTCCTGGCATCCCGTCAGCCGGTTTCGATCTCCGATACTCTGGTTGCGCCGATGATCGCCGGCGAAAACGTCATCGGAATCCTGGGCGTCGGCGGCAAAGAAGAACGCGGCGCACAGCACGGCAGCTTCGTGGAGGATGACCTTCGTTTTCTCTCCTCGCTTGCGGCCATCGGCGCAGCGGCAATCGATAACACGCGGAACTACCACCGCCTCGACGTCATCCGAGAGTCGCTGGAGGACGAGAATCGCAACCTCAAGCAGCGGATGCTCCGCGAGTACTCCGATCGATTGATGGTGGGCGACTCGCCGAAGATGCAGCGGGTGATCGATCTGGTCGCGCGCGTCGCGGACAGTCAGGCCAACGTGCTCATTCGCGGTGAGTCTGGAACGGGCAAGGAAATGGTCGCGCGCCTCATCCACGGAAATTCGCCCAGGAAGGACGGGCCGTTCGTGGCCATCAATTGCGCTGCGCTGCCGGAGACGCTGCTGGAGTCGGAGCTCTTCGGCATCGAGCGTGGCGTTGCCACCGGAGTCGAGGCCCGGCCCGGAAAATTCGAGCTTGCCCGCGGCGGTACGGTCTTCCTCGACGAGGTCGGCGACATTCCGCTGGCGCTGCAGTCGAAGCTGTTGCGCGTTCTGCAGGAGCGCGAGATCGAGAAGCTGGGTGGGCGCCGCCGCATCCCCATCGACGTGCGCATTCTCTCGGCGACGCATCGTTCGCTCGAGGAGATGATCGAGCGCAGCGAGTTCCGACAGGATCTCTACTATCGATTGAAAGTGGTCGAGATCCTGCTTCCGCCGCTGCGCGAACGCAAAGAGGACATCCCCAAACTCGTGCGATTCTTCCTCGACAAATATGGCAAGCGCGAAGGGCTGCGCGACGTGCGCATCACTCAGGACGCCTTGCAGAAGCTGATGCGCTATCCCTTTCCCGGAAATGTGCGTGAGCTCGAGAATCTGATCGAAGGCGCGCTCGCGCTCACCACCGATCCGGTGATCGATTCCGGCGATCTGCTCCTCCCCGGAAGCGTCTCGGCGACGTCGGGTGCCGAGCTCTCCGCTGATTTTCCGAAGCTGAACGAGCTCGAACGCCGCTACATCTCGCGCGTCCTGGCCTTTACCGGCGGCAACATGTCGAAGGCCGCGAAAATCCTCGGCATCGATCGCAAGACGCTCTACCGAATGCGTGCGACGCTATCCACAAACGCCCCAGATGGGGAAAATTGGGACATTCAGTGATAACTCATTGGGAGTGGGAGGCTTAGCTACCAGTGGGACTGACGTGACCAGGGTTTGTCCCATTTTGCCACAGACGGACAAATTTACCCACAACCTTGAGTTTTCATTTAAACTGTGCATTATCATAGGCTTACAGGTGTATTCAGACACTCTGAAGCAGTGGCAGCCGCGTTGCGATAGAGGTGGCCCGACACTCGAGGGGGGTCACCATGAACAACGTCGCAGAAACTCGCACCACAGTCCTTCCAGCACTCACATCTTCCTACACTTTGCCGATGGTTCTGGCGATCAACACCTTTGCCCTCCTGGCTCTCGATCGACTTGGACAAATCCCGATTTGGATCAAATCGGCAGTCGCCCTTTTCCTGGCCTTCTGATCGCTCCCCGTTTCAGGATTTCGAACTGATGACCACCACCGCCGAGCGGCAGATGGAGTTGACTCTCCCGATGGTTCCCGACATCGAAATCGCCGCCGCTCGGGCGGTCGGGAATCTTGCCCGCGAAATGGGGATGAGCTCGGAACGGGTCGATGAGATGATGCACGCCGTGATCGAGGCATGCATCAACGCGCGCGAGCACTCCGGTTGCACCGACAACCGCATCTATTTAAGATTCCTCGGCACTTCCCAGGGCGACGGCAGCAGGGTCGAAATTTGGGTTACGGACCACGGCAAGGGTTTCGATCCGGAGGAAGCTCGCTCGCGTCGCCCGACTCCCGGCACGCCACACAAGCGCGGCCGGGGACTACAGCTGATCGAATTGCATATGGACGAGGTCGATATCTCCACCACGACAAACGGCGGTACCACGATTCACATGGTGAAATACGAGAAGAAGTCATGACTGAGGAACTGAAAGTCGCCGTCCAGCGCAGACCCCAGGGCGCTGTTCTCTACACCAAGGGCTACATCAACAACGTCGGCGGCGAGGAAATCGCGAATCGCGCCTACGAGCTGATGGACGATGGCGTTCGAACGCTGCTCCTCAACCTCCGCGAGACGAAGATCGTCAATTCGATCGGCATCAGCATCCTGATCGAGATCATCGAGAAGATGATGGACAAAGGCGGCAAGATCGCGTTCTGCTGCCTCACACCTGTCATCCACAAGACATTTCAGATCATGGGCCTCGCGAATTACGCCTCCATCTTCGAGAACGAGGAGGCCGCGATGAAGGAGCTGGGCTTGTAGGTTGCGGGGTCTCGCGGTTGCGTGGTCTCGGGGTCGGAACACCGCGAGACCACGAGACCTCGCAACCAGGAGTATTCTCGCGCCACCAAACAATGTCCCCTATCGTCCGCCGCTTCGCCGAGTTCCTTCACGACCTGCAGCAGCTCGAGCGGACGGTAGCGCGCGGCGACGCGATCCTCGACGCCTTCACGCGTCACACTCCATTCGAGGGGGGAGCAGTTTACCTTCGCGATCGCGACGCGCACCTGCGCCTGGTCGCAAAGAGCCAGCAGTTCCTCGCGCCGGAGATTCTCGATCGCGATCCTCCATCCGAATTGATCGCGGGAACGGACCGCGTTCTCGTTCCGCTCCGCAGCGGCCGCGAGCACCTCGGCGTGCTCGCTCTGACGGGGGGCGAGTATTCCGAGGAGGATCTGGAAGTCCTGCGCGCGGCGGCGGCCTTCGTTGCCACTGTCATCGCCAATCAGCGCCTCTCGCAGGAAGCGCGCGAGGGCGATTTCCAGCTCAAGTACCGGCTGTGGGAGCTGGAATCGCTCTACGACATCGGCCTGTCGATCACGGGCACGCTCAACATCGACGAGTTGGCGGACGAGGTCCTCTTCCGAATGATTTCGCTCATCAACGCGCGTCGCGCCGCCCTCTTTCTTCGCGATGGGGATGTCTTCAAACCGTATCGCGCATTTGGCGACATGCCGGTCCGCGACAGCGACCTCCAGCGGCTGCTCGAAAGTGGGAAGGCCATCAGCCTCGAGGGAGGGACAGTGGTGGCGGTTCCGGTCAACGGCAACAATCAGATCATCGGCGTGCTGGTGGCCGCCGACCGCGAGACCCGCGAAGGAATCGGGGCATTCGAAGCGAACGAGCTGCGCCTTCTGTCGCTGTTTGCGAATCAGGTCGGCATTGCGCTGGAGAATGCGCGCCTGCACCGCCAGGCGCTCGAAAAGCAGGCCATGGAGCATGAGTTCGAATTGGCGGCCACCATCCAGCGCGACATTCTTCCCAAATCGATTCCGTACATCGACGACGTGCAGATCGCGGCACTCTCGCGGCCGGCCAAGCAGGTCGGCGGCGACTATCACGCCTTCTTCGAGTGTGAGAACGGCGTGACGATGTTGGTGGCCGACGTCTCGGGGAAGTCGATGCCGGCGGCCCTGCTCGTCTCCGCGCTGCACGCTGCCGTGCAGCTGCTTGTGCGCGAGGGGCGCGAGCTTGGGGAAGTGGCCACCGAGCTCAATCGTCACATTCATCACTGGTCGGCGGAAAACAAATTCGTGACGTTCATCATCGCGTCGATCGATCGCGAAGCCGAGACGCTCGAATTCGTCAATGCCGGACACAATCCCGGTTACGTTCTCATCGGCGATCGCCTCGACACGCTCAAGTCTCACGGTCTGCCCATCGGCATGCTGGCGCAGTCGAAGTACATGACGCAGACGCGTCCTTTTCCGAATGGCTCGACCGTTGTCCTCTACAGCGACGGAATCACTGAAGCCGAGAACGCAGCGGAAGAAGAATTCGGAAGCGATCGACTCGAGAATCTGCTGCAGGGATCATGCACGGCGGCGGAGTTGCGCGATCGGATCGCGGCGGCCGTGGACGCGTTCGTCGGCAGCGCGCCGCAGCACGACGATCAGACGCTGGTCATCGCGCGGAGCCTTTAGTCAGGAACGCCACGATCCGTTCCGCGGCCTCCGACGAAAGAAAAGCGCGCAATTGGTTTTGACGTTCCAGCGCCAGCTGGGACCGCAGATCATTGATCGACGATCGTGACAGGGCGCGTTTGATGTCTGCCATCACCGCCGCAGGCGCCGTCGCGATCGCTGATGCCAGCGCGTGGGTTTCTGCAGCCAGGTCGGCGGCGCTTCGATCGATCATTCCGATGCTCACCGCTTCGCGAGCATCGATCATGCGGCCGGTTGCCAGGAGCTCGAAGGCGCGGCTGCGGCCGACAAGTCGGGGGAGCAACCACGTGCCGCCCCAATCGGGATGCAGGCCGATGCGGACGAAGGTCTCGCCGAGCTTCGCATTTTCCGACGCCATCCGGTAATCGCACGCCAGCGCCAGATTGCATCCCGCCCCCGCCGCCACGCCGTTGATGGACGCGATCACCGGCTTCGGCAGCTCGACGATTTGCTCCACGACGCTGCTGCCGGCGTCGAGCAGTTTCCCGAATGCTTCGGCGTCGCGGCGCTCCTGCAGGCCGCGCATAAACTCGACGTCGCCGCCCGCTGAGAAGGCGCGTCCCGCACCGGTGATCACCACGACGCGGCAGGCGGCGTCATCACCAGCCTTTCGGAGCGCTTGCAGCAGATCCTGGCGCATGGTGCCCGCGAAGGCGTTGAGTTTTTCGGGACGGTTCAAGGTGATCGTTGCGATGCCGTTTTCAAACGAAAAGTCGATCATGGGCGGAGTGTAAACTGCTGGCAGTGAAGCGCGCGGTCTCTTACGTCTTCTACGCGACGATCCCGATCGCGATCTTTCTTCAGATCACGCACCGCAGCCCGGCGTGGCTGTTCGTGTTTGCCTGTCTCGCCGTTCTGCCGCTGGCGGCGTGGATCGGGGTGAGCACCGAGCAGCTCGCGCACCGGATGGGTCCGACCTACGGCGCGCTCTTCAACGCGACGTTCGGCAATCTTGCGGAGATGATCATCGCGATCTTCGCGATTCGGGCCGGACTGGTGAGTGTCGTACGCGCGTCGTTCGCCGGCTCGGTCGTCGGAAACCTGCTCTTCGTGGGCGGGGTTTCGATGCTGGCTGGCGGCTGGAAGCGGCAGACGGTCAAGTTCAATGCTCTGGCTGCCGAATCGCAGGCCGGGCAGTTGATCCTGGCGCTCAGCGCATTTCTGATTCCTGCGCTCTTTTTTCGCACTGCGATCCGCGCGCATCATCCCGAGCTGATTCACCAGGTCTCGATCGGCACGTCGGTCATCCTGATCATTTCCTACATCCTCGGCCTGATTTTCACGTTCAAGACGCATCGCGACGTTCTGAGTACGGTCGAGCAGCCGGTGCCGCTCGAAGAAAAGTGGAGCATCAGGAAAGCGATGGCGTTGCTTCTCGTGGCCAGCGCCCTCATGGCGGTGGTGGCCGAGGGATTAGTGGCAGCGGTGCAGGAGGCGGGCAAAGCCTGGGGGATGAACCAGGTGTTCCTCGGATTCGTCGTGCTGGCGATTGTCGGAAACGCCGCGGAGCACTCGACCGCGGTTCTCCTCGCCATCAAGAATCAGATGGATACCGCGC
Source organism: Thermoanaerobaculia bacterium (assembly GCA_035636095.1). Taxonomy (GTDB): domain Bacteria; phylum Acidobacteriota; class Thermoanaerobaculia; order Gp7-AA8; family Gp7-AA8; genus Gp7-AA10. Next base: position 27,176 of record DASPZU010000084.1, on the reverse strand, counting down.
TCAACATCTCGATGCAGTCGAGCGTGCAGATCGCGCTGTTCGTGACGCCGGTCCTCGTTTTTCTCTCTTACGCCATCGGAAATCCGCTCGATCTGATCTTCACGCCTTTCGAGATTCTGGCCTGCGGCCTGGCGGTGGCAATCTTTGCCTACCTGGTGATGGACGGCGAGACGAACTGGTACGAAGGCATCCAGCTTCTGGCGGTCTACGCGATCATCGCGGTGGCACTGTACTTTCTGCCGGCGGAAGCGGCGCCGGCGAATCCGTGATGCGACGCCCGTACTTCTTCGAGATTTTCACGGTCGTCAATTTCGCGATCATTCAGATTGTGCTGTGGCGCATCACGCGCGCACCACTCGCGACGATTCTCGCAACGCTGGTGACGCTCCTTCCCGTTTTTCTGGCGCAGGCGTTGATCGGAATCGGCGTTCGCTACGCGATCAGGCGTGGCGAATATGCGGCCGTCATCCGCTCGCGCCAATGGATCGCGGACTCGGCGCGGATCATTTTCTTCAGCGCCCTTTCGGTCCACGTCTACGGCTGGATCAAGCTCTCGATTCCGCTTCTGAATCCTCAACTTTTCGACAGCCAGCTGTGGAACATCGATCGCGCGATGTTCTACGGACACTCACCCAACATCTTTTTCCTCGATCTCTTTTCGACCTGGCTGCGATTCTTCGACTGGACGTATGCCAATGTGTTCATCGCCAGCATCAACATCGCCTCGATGTACTTTCTCTCCGATCCCGATCCGCGACTTCGCATCGGATTCACGAACGCGAACACCCTGATGTGGCTGGTGGGAGCGTGGCTCTACCTGGCCGTCCCGTCTCTCGGCCCGGCCTATCGATTTCCGAGCGTGTGGCTTCCGCTGTCGGCGATGCTGCCCAACACCCAACAATTGCAACGTATTTTAATGAATAATTATCAGCATGTATTACACAACCAACCCGTCAATATCCTCCTGGGGATCGCAGCGTTTCCCAGCCTTCACGTGGCATTCGAAGCGCTCGTTACACTGTGGATGCGAGGCCGATGGAGGCTTCTCTTTGCTTGCATCACGCTGATCATTTTTCTCGGCTCGATCATCACGGGCTGGCACTATCTGATCGACTCGATCGCGGGCGTGGTCCTCGCGATCCTCAGCTACCTGGCCGTCGCAATACCGCAGCGCCGGAAAGCGTTGGTGGTCGCGAATGCCTCAACTGAGTGAACGACAGATCACGTTGGGCGAGCTCATCGCCAAGCGGACGACCGAGGCGGCGCCGGAGCTCGTGGACGTCCTCGAGAACAAGGCAGTCCGCTGCTATTCGTGCGGCCATCGCTGCAAAATCCCGAATGGCCTCAAGGGAATCTGCAAAGTCCGCTTCAACGAGGACGGCGTGCTCAAGGTGCCGCGCGGTTACGTTGCGGCGCTGCAGGTCGATCCGATCGAGAAGAAGCCGTTCTTCCACGCCTATCCGGGCGCGCTGGCGTTGTCGTTCGGGATGCTCGGATGCGATTACCACTGCGGCTACTGTCAGAACTGGGTGACGTCGCAGGCCATCCGCGATCCCATCGCCGGCGCGCCGCCGACCGACCTCGAGCCGTCCGATCTGGTCAAGCTCGCAAAAAAGCACGGCGCGAAAGTCATCACATCGACGTACAACGAGCCGCTGATCACGTCCGAATGGGCGGTCGAAGTCTTCAAGGAAGCGAAGAAGTCAGGATTGATCTGCTCGTACGTCTCGAACGGCAACGGCACCGAGCGCGTGCTGGACTACATCGCGCCGTACGTCACGATGTACAAGATCGACCTCAAAGGTTTCTCCGATGCCCACTACCGAGACCTGGGCGGCACATTGCAACCGGTGCTCGAGTCGATCAAAGGCCTCAAGGGGCGCGGGATCTGGCTCGAGATCGTGACGCTGGTAATTCCCGGCTTCAACGACTCGGATGAAGAGCTGACCAAGATCGCGGAGTTTCTCGCCGGCGTCGACGTCAACATCCCGTGGCACATCACCGCCTACCACGAGGATTACAAGATGCACAATGAAGCAACGCGGCCGCAACATCTGCTGCGCGCTTACGAGATCGGCAAGCGCGCCGGATTGCGCTACATCTATCCCGGCAACATCCCGGGAGCATTCGGCGATCGCGAAGGAACGCACTGTCCGAATTGCGACGCGATGGTCATCGGCCGCTACGGATTCCGCGTGACGTCATACAAGCTGGTCGACGGCAAATGCGCGTCGTGCGGCACCGCCATCCCGGGCGTGTGGGGGGATGGGACCGCGGCCATCGGGCGCGACGGAATTCCGCATCCGGTCTGGCTCAGCTAATGGAGTTCGTTGAAGTCGCGAAAACATCCGATCTCCCCACCGGCCGCGCGAAAGTCTGCACCATCGGCGACCGCCGCATCGCGCTGTACCACATCCCGAGCGGTTTCTTCGCCACCGAAAACACCTGTCCGCATCGCGGCGGTCCGCTGGGGGAGGGCGACATCATCGCCAACGAGATCGTCTGCCCCTGGCACCTCTGGTCATTCGAGATCGAGACCGGCGTCTGCGTCGGCAATCCCGAGATCCGCATCGCGACCTACGACGTCCGCATCGAGGGCGACCGCGTCCTGGTGAGGCTGAGGTGAATCTGAATCCCAAGCCGCTGCGCCACGTCGATCTCTACAGCAGTGCCGGACGGCTGGAAGCGCTTTATCGCGAGCTGCAAGACCCGGTCGGCATCGCTGTCATCTGCCATCCCCACCCCCTCGGCGGCGGCACGCTGCACAACAAGGTCGTGTTTCGGGCGGCGCGCGGCTTCGAGAATGCCAACTTCGCGACCTTGCGCTTCAATTTTCGAGGCGCCGGCGCCAGCAGCGGAAAACATGACGAGGGCGAAGGCGAACAGGACGACGTCACCGCTGCCATCGAGTGGGCCAAGCGAAAGCATCCCGGACAAAAATTGATCGTGGGCGGCTTTTCATTCGGCGGCTGGGTGGCGTCCCGCGTCGCATGCGAGCTACCGGAGGTCAGTGCCATCTTTCTGATCGGCACACCGATCAACAAATATGATTTCGGCTACTTGCGCCGCTGCGAGCGGCCGATCCTGTTTCTGCACGGCACGGAAGACGAACACGGCTCGGTAGAGAAATTGGAGAAACTCATTCCACAAGTTCGCAACGCCCAAAGCGTGGTGGTCACGGGCGCGGATCACTTCTTCACCAGGCAGCTCGACGCGGTCGACGAGACCATTCGCGCCTGGGCGGAAGAGGTGACACAGTCATCCTGAGCCGCGCAGACTCGAGGTCAGAGTGACGAACGGAGGAACCGCAGCCCTTCGATCGTCCGCACGCCGTGCCAGGTGAAGAGATGGCCGGGAAATGGGCCGATGACCCGTGGGGCGCCGCCGACCTCGGCGGCGTCGGCCGCGGTAAACGCATACGGCTCGTCGGGCAGAAAAACAATGTCGGGCTTCAAAGCGAGTACTTCGGCAAGGTCGATGGAGGGATATCGCCGTCGATCGCGCAAGACATTGCGCCCACCGACACTCTCGACGAGATTCGAGACGTAGGTGTCGCCGCCACACCATTTCCACGGTTTCTTCCAGATCGGGACGGCGAACGTAAACGGCGTTGCCGGTTGCCGGTTGCCGGTTACCTGATCAGCCAGTTCGGCAGCCTTCGCTTCGCAACCGTGATTTGCGCCTAACATCTCGATCAGCTTCACGACATCTTCGATCGTCTTTGGCTCCGTCGCGATCACTCTCGCGAATGTGGCAATCGCGACGGCGTGTTTCTCGAGATTCTCTTCGACGTTCACGTAGACGAGATCCGGCCGCAATTGTCGGATGCGCGCGATGTCAGGAGTCTTCGTCCCGCCGATTCGCGGGCGATCGAGGCCTTCTGGAAAAATGCAGAAGTCGGTGATGCCGACGACCGAATCGCCTGCTCCGATCGCGAAGAGTGTCTCGGTAAGCGAAGGGACAAGAGAAACGACGCGGCGGGGCTGGATCACGGCGAATCGAGCGGAGTCAACCGGCTGATGAGATGGATCTCGATGACGACATCGTCTCCGACGAATAATGGGTCGGCGGAATGCTTCCAGTTGATGCCGTAGTCGCGGCGGTTCAGCCGGGCATTGCCGCCGAATCCGATGACCACGGATTTTTTCTCTTCCACCCGCGTCAGCCCCGTCATCCGAAGCCGCAGATCCAGCGGCTTGGTCACGCCGTGCATGGTCAGCTTGCCCAGGCACCGATAACCATCCGCTGTTTTCTCGATGCGTGAGCTTTCGTATCGAATTTCGGGAAACTTCTCGGCATCGAAGAAATTCGCGGAGCGCAGATCCTGGTCGCGGGCCGCGATCCCGGTGTCGATGCTGGCGGTCTTGATGGTGGCGACAACGCTGCTTCTGGTCGGATGCTCGGAGTCGTATACCACCTGCGCCGAGAAGTCCGTGAACTTGCCTGCAACTTCCGACATCCCTCCCAGGATCGGAATTCGAAAAAGGATTGTGGAATGATTCGTATCGAAGCGATTGATGGGAAAGGTGGTCGGTGTGGCACGCGGGGCGAAGAAGTCACCTTTCTTCCAGGCCGGGCGTTCTTCAGCGTTCGCGATCGCGCCCACGAGCCGCAGATTCGTATCTGCGTAACGCGCGCCCGACGCGAAATCGAAGGGCTGATTCATGTCATCGGCAGGCGAGTGGTAGACGCGCTGCAGCCATTCTTTCGTGACCGAGGCTCCGTCGATTTTCGGATCGCGGCTTTTGTTTCCCGGCTTCAGATGGATGGCCGGGATGCCGGCCTCGACAAAAGAAAATTGATCGCTGCGGATGAAACGCACCTCTTCCGCGAAGGGATCGGGACTCATCTGAAAGCCTTCCTGCTTGGCCGCCTGCGCTGCCATTGCGCCGATGGTTGTGTGCTCACCGCCTAACGCGATGAGATCGGCGACGGGATAAAGCATCAGGAACATGTCCATGTTGATGTCGGCGACGATCGGCCGGACAACCGGATGGCGGACGAAGTATTCCGAGCCTTGCAGCCCCTTTTCTTCGCCGGTTACCGCCACCAACGCCACCGACCGCTTCGGTCGCGGACCCCCGGCCAGGCCGCGCGCGATCTCGATCAGGCAGGCAATTCCGGAGGCGTTGTCGTACGCGCCGTTGTAAATCGAATCGCCGCCGTTGGCCGGCGGATGGTTGCCGAGGTGATCGAGATGCGCGGTGACGGCAACGAATTCGTTACGAAGTTTCGGATCCTGGCCTGGAAGCACGCCGATCACGTTTTCACTCTTGACCTCGGTGAACGACGAAATGGTTCGGGCGACGAACGGCGCGGAGAGATCCATGGAATGCGTGACACCCTTTTCCGCGTCGGCGAGAACGGCATCGACGTTCGCGAGAAACTTCGCCGCTGCAGGCTGACTCAACTGCGCCGAAACGCGAATGCCGTCGACGGCGTCAGCCGGCCGGCCTTGGTCGAGATAGAGCATGGGCGGGATGCCGATCTGTTGCGCGCGCTTCTCGAACGGTTGGCGCTTCTCATCCGTGATGGTGTTCAGTGTCAAAACGCCGACGGCACCATGTTTGGCGGCCGTGCGCTCCTTGAGCCGGCTGCCGGAGTAATAGGCGCGCTGATCGAGCGGGAAATTCGGCGGCGCGCCGCTGAGCATCAACACGATCTTCCCTTTCGCATCGATGCCAGCGTAATCGTCGTGCTTCAGCTCGGGCGCGACGATGCCGAATCCGACCAAGACGACCGGCGCAATCACTTCGCTCCATGCCTCGAGAAAATTCGCGCGCGGCACGATGTCCTTGCGAATGGTGAGCGGCTGCCCGCCCACCGCGTATGACGATTGGTCTTCCTGCAGCTTGGCAACTCGAAAGGTGATCGGCTGCTGCGAGGTCTCCAGCCCGATCGCTTCGAATTGGGCCGCCACATACTCGGCCGCGACGTTGTAGCCGCGCGTCCCCGGCTCGCGTCCTTCCAGCAGGTCGCCGGCGAGAAATCTCATGTGTGCAGCGATGGCGTGCGCCAGAATGGCAGTGGCAAACATGGGCGCGAGTTTATCCGAACGGAGTCTGCTGATCGCGTGGTCGGTCGTGGCGGCGATTGCGATAGCGTGGCAACTGGGCGGCTATCCGGTGCTCGATGCCGACGAAGGCCGCAACGCCGAGGTTGGGCGCGAGATGGCGGCCACCAACGACTACGTGATGCCGCGCCTGGATGGGCTGCCGTATCTCGACAAGCCGATCGTCTACTTCGCGGCCGAGGCCGCGACGATGGAAATCGCCGGGCCCACCGAATTCGCGGCGCGGTTTCCGTCGTGGCTTTTCACCATTGCGACGGCGCTCCTGCTGGCGTGGTTCGCGGCGCGTGTGGAAATCAGTGGCGCGCTGGCCGCCATCATTTTCTTATCCATGCCGCTGACCATCGCCTTTGCGCGAACCGTCATCTTCGACAGCGCGTTGTCATTTTTCATCACCCTGGCATTGATCGCGTTTTATCTGGAAATGCCGGCCCTGGCGTGGGCGGCCATGGCGTTGGGCGTGATCACGAAAGGCCCGGTCGCCATTGCCGTTCCGATGATCGTCGCCATCCCCTACGCCATTTGGCGCAAAAAAGCACGCCACCTGGCTTCGGTGGCCGGAGTGATCCTCTTTGTGCTCATCATCGCGCCATGGGTCTGGGCGATCTCGCAGAAGATCCCTGACTTCCTGCGATACGTGCTGGTGACCGAGACCGCGCAGCGTCTGACCACCGGAACGCTCAAGCGAACGGGCCCGCCGTGGTACTTCGTCCCGTATCTGATTGGCGGCGCATTCCCATGGATCTTCGCAGTTTTTCGAAAACCGACAACCGACAACCGACAACTGTGGCTCGATCGATATCTGCTGCTGTGGATGGCCGTGCCGTTTGTCTTCTTCTCGCTGTCCCAATCGAAACGACCGCAGTACATCCTTCCGCTGATGCCGGCGATCGCGCTCTGCGTCGCGCGCCGCACCAGCCCGGGGCGGGTGGCGGCCATCGCGACGGCTGTTGCCGGCGCTGTGCTCCTCGGCGCGATCCCATTCGTGCATTTGCCATACGGGCACGATGCCGCCATCGTCATCGGAATCTGCGCCTTGATCTTCGGCGCGATGGCGATCTTCACCCGCGGCGCGATCGCCTGGATCGCCTTGAGCATTCCGATGCTCGCCATTCCGATCGCGACGACCTCCACCATGAACGCGCTGGCGGAGCGTCGCTCCAGCAGGAGTTTCATCGCCGATGTGCGGCCGTTTGTGGCGAATTCCGATGTTGTCGGCATCGAGGCGTTCACCGGATCGATGGCCTTCTACCTCCGACGGCCGATCGTGATCGTCAGTCCCGATGGCGAAGAGCTGACCAGCAACTACATCGTGCGTCACTACCGCGACTTCGCGGGAAAGTCGACGCTGCAGCCAAGAGCATGGCTGGCAGAGGCGTTCACACATCGTGGAAGTGTGTTCATCGTCCGAGCGTCCGACGCGGCCAACCGTGCGCTGGTCGAAGCGCAGGGCGGGCACCTCATCGCACAAAGTCCGCATTTCGTGGCGTATACAATGCCTCGCTGATGTGCGGCATTTACGGAATCATCGCCGAACGCGGCAGCGTGCTTCGCTATCCCGAAGTTCTCGACTGGATGGGGGATGCGCTGCGCCATCGCGGTCCCGACGGTCGCGCGGTGCTGACGCATCCCGATGCCGTCATCGGCACCGAGCGGCTCCGCATCATCGATCTGCACGAGCGCGCCGATCAGCCCTTCGCCGCCCCCGGCTCGCAAGTCTGGCTGGAGTGCAACGGCGAGATCTATAACGCCTCCGAAATCCGCGCGCGTTTTCACGACTATCCCTTTCGCTCGCACTCCGATGTCGAGACCATCGTGCCGCTGTACCTCGAGCGCGGCGCGGATGCCATCTCCGAGCTCGACGGCATGTTCGGTCTGGCGGTCTGGGACCGGCGCACGCGGACGCTGCTGCTGGCGCGCGATCGCGCCGGCGAGAAGCCGCTCTTCTACGCGCGAGTCGGCCAGGAAATTCTCTTCGCCTCTGAGCTGCAGTGCATCCTGCGACATCCCGACATCAGCCGCGATCTCGATGAGGTCGCGGTCGCCGAATACCTGAGACTCGGATATGTCCCCGAGCCACGAACGATGTTCCGCGCCATCCGTCGCGTCGAGGCGGGAACGTTCATTCGTTTCACCGAGCAGGGGAAGGAGACCGTTCGTTACTGGGATCCGGAGGCGTTCGCCGTTCGCCGTTTGCCGTCCGCCGAGGCGGTTGATACCGCGCGCAAGCTCATGGAGCGCGCGGTCGAGAAGCAGGTGATGTCGGATGTCCCGGTCGGCGTCTTCATCAGCGGGGGTCTCGACTCGTCGATCCTCGCGACGCTGGCCGCAAAATTCATCGGCGTCGACAAGGTCCACACCTTTTCCGCGCAATTCGCGGAAGAGTCGTTCGATGAAAGCGGCGACGCCGCAATTCTGGCGGGGCGCATCCGCACGCGGCACGTCCCGGTGCGGATCGACGAAGAGACTCTGCTCCAGGCGCTGCAGCACGTCGTTGGCGGCGTCGCCGAGCCGCTCGCCGATCCCGCAATTCTGCCGACGTTCCTGCTGGCCCGCGCCGCGCGGCAACACGTGAAGGTGATCTTGAGCGGAGAGGGCGCCGATGAGCTCTTCGGCGGCTATCCGACCTACCTCGGCCACAAGATCGCGCCGATGTTTGACGCTCTACCGAAATTCGCGCGCGCGGCCCTGCGGCGCGCGGTGCAAGGTGTCCCGGCCTCGAGCCGAAAGATGACGCTCGAGTTTCTCCTCAAGAAATTCGTCACCGACGCCGAGAGACCGTGGATCGACCGGCATCTGGCGTGGTTCGGCGCCGGCCTCTCGTCGGATGTCTACCCCGCCGCGCCGCCCGCGATGCCCGAGCTCCCCACTGTGCCGTCCGATCGCGACGCGCTGACCGGCGCGATGCTGCTCGATTACCGCAGCTATCTTCGCGACAACCTCCTCGTCAAAGTCGACCGCGCCACCATGCTCTCCTCGGTCGAAGCGCGCGCGCCCTTCCTCGATCGCGACGTCACGCGCTTCGCGTTGTCGCTTCCTGCCGATTTTCGAGTCCGACGCCTGACGACGAAATGGTTGTTGAAAAAAGCGGCCGAGGCCTGGTTGCCGGATGATGTGATCTATCGGCGGAAACGCGGGCTGAGCGTTCCGATCGCGACCTGGATCAATCACGGATTGCGTGCCGAAGTCGACCGCCTGCTCTCGCCCGAGCGGCTGCGAGGCGACGGCATCGTGAACGAAAAATATGTCGCGGAGCTTCTGGCCGAGCACCGCACCGGCCGCGCCAACCACGCCAAGCCGCTGTGGGCGCTGGTGATGTTTCAGTACTGGCTCGAGACGTGGGCTTGACTCAGCCTTCGATCATCTTCGTGAGCGCGGGTTTGATGCCCATCAGCCGCTGGTAAATCGCGAGTTGTCCGCGATGGTAATCCTCGTGCGAGATGATGTGGTTGAACCACGCCAGCCGCGTTCCCTGCTTGCGATCGAAGCGCGTCATGAACTGCATCATGTGCAGCTCCCCGGCGGTGCGGAAAGCCTTGACGCCGTCGCGCAGCGTCGATTTCAGAGCAGCCACGATCTCACCCTTCGACTTCAGCCCGCGGATCGGGCCGTTGTAGATCGCCAGCAGCTTCGGCCATTCCGCGCGAAGAACATTCGTGTCTTCGCGCGTCAATTCCCCGACCATCATCAGCGATACTTCCATGATGTGCAGCGTCAGCTCCGACGCCGTTCGCGACTGCGGCCCAGGCTTGAAGTCGAGTTTCTCGGACGGGATATTCTCCACTTCCGCGATCACTCCGTCGCGGTTGCCTTCCCACGCTTCGATGGCTTCCTCGAGTAATGAATTCATACCAGCGACTCCTCAATTCTGATTTCCGAGGTCAGGGTCTTGGCAACTGGACAGCGTTTGGCGACCGACAGGAGCCGTTCGCGCTGCGCATCGGTCAGATTCCCGATCAACCTGATGCGGACATCGAAACGATGGATGTAGCCGTTCTTGTTGGTGCAGTCGGCGCAATCCTTGGCGTACATCCGATCGTTCGTGATCGTGATCTCGGCGCCTTCGAGCGGGATGTTCTCGCGCTTGGCAACGACACGCATGGTCATGGAGGTGCATCCGCCCAGACCGGCGGAAAGAAAATCGTAAGGCGTGGGGCCTTCATCGCTTCCGCCGGCCGAAACCGGCTCATCAGCGATCAGTCGATGCTTGCCCACTTCGACTTCATTTCGAAGCGTCGTGCCTGCCCTGACGACGACGGGACCCATCAGTGACCTCCTTTACTCGCGAACTCCGAGAATCAGCGGCCTGCTGGCGGCCCAGGAGCCGTTGCGGTCCACCAGCGGGATCCAATACCACACCGGGTTATCCTCACCCAACGAGAGGCGAGCGACCACGCCGATCTGGCGGCGCGTATACGGATTCGAGAATGGCGACGAGAACTGCAGGACCATGGCATCGGCATCGCGTCGCGGGTTCACGGCGTCGATCATCGCGCGTGCGCACGGCGCGGGCTCAACGGGCAGCGACGCGTTCGGCATCACCGGCGCGACGGGCTTGCCGCGGTAGAACGCGATGTCGGCCATCGCGCTGATGACGGTGGGCGAGATGATCGGCTGGGTCGTCTTCACGACTCGCAGTTCCGCGGTCATGCCTTCGCTGCGCATCTGCGCGCACATGACCGCGACGACCGAGCTCGGGACGGAGGAGGGTGGCGCGGTCGGTGGGGGGGCGGAGGCGCACCCGAAGGCAGAAAGCAGAAGGCAGAAGGCAGAAAAGGAGGGCGGGATTTCTGCCTTCTGCCTTCCGCCTTCTGCCTTCATAGCAGCCTCAGTTGGGGCGTCGATTTTGCCTCGAAAAATGCGCGGATCTCGCTGGCCGGTTTTTTCGAGATCAACTCGCGAGGCGACTCTTCGTACCAATCGCTCGGAAAATATCGCGTGTACGTTTCCTGCGTGAAGCGGCGGCACAACAACGCGATCACGCCGACGTCGGTCTCGCTGCGAATGACGCGGCCTGCCGACTGCACCACCCGCGTCATGCCCGGGATCAGATATGCGAACTCGAATCCGGCGCCGTACTGATCGTCGTAGTAGCGCTTGAGCAATTCCTGCTCGAAGCTGACCGACGGCAATGCCGGGCCGACCACCATCACGCCCGACAACATGTCGCCGCGATAGTCGACGCCTTCGGCATACATGCCGCCTGAAACGGCCAGGATCAGGTTGTCGTTGCCGCGGCGCACGATATCGAGGATGGCGTTGCGCTCGTAATCGGTCATGTCGGTGCGCTGCACCATGATCTGCTTGCGGATGGTGGGCATGCGCTCGGCGACCGCACCCAAAAACGCGTAGCTTGGAAACAGCGCCAGAAAATTACCTTCTGATGCTTCCGCGATCTGGCCGACCGTCAGCGCGATGCGATCGTAGTGGTTCGCCCGCTGCTTGAATGTCGTGTCGACCTCCGGAACCACCACGATCTTGCGATTGCCGCGCGGAAACGGCGAGGGGAGCGCGATCTCGGTCGCTCGCGACTCCGGCAGGCCGAGCGTCTTTTTGTAGAAATCGAAGGGCTCGAGCGTGGCGGAGAGCGCGACGGTCGCCCAGGCCGAGTCGAAGATGGTGCCGAGGAAGCGCGAAGGATCTTTGCAGAAGATCTTGAGTTTGAGGCCGTCGGGCGTGCGTTCGATGACGTGCGCGAATTCCTCGCCCTCTTCGCTGAGGAGGTTCGTGAATTTGACGAGCTTGAAATAGAAGTCGACCAGCGGATCGTCCTCCTCGGCTATGCCGTTCTCGATCTTCCACGAAATGTAGTTCATGACCACTCGTTCCCACTCCGCACGCTGGCGGAGGAAGAAATCGCGGTCGGGCTCGCAGAGCGCCTGCATCGCCGGCTCTTCGACGACATTCGAGAGATCGTGCAAGTGGTCGCGTAATTCTTCGAGCAGCTCCTGCCAGCCCTCGACGCGTGCGCTGCGTCCGGCCAGATGATCGCGGATGGCGTCGAATGTTTTCTCGTGGAGCTCGGGCGAATAGTACGACCGGCCGCGATCGACGAGGTTGTGCGCTTCGTCCACGATGAGGACGCAGTCGCCGTAGTCATCGTCCTGTTGATACGCCTTCAGCCCGACATACGGATCGAAGATGTAGTTGTAATCGCAGACGATCACGTCCGCCTGCGCGATCAACTCCAACGATACTTCGAACGGACAAACTTCTGTCGATCGCGAGAGCTCGAAGGTGAGATCGGGATCGAAGTAGGTCATCGAGTTCGTGATGCGTTCGACCAGCCCGCTCTTCTCCATTTTTTCCGAATAGCGGGCCGCGAACGGGCAGAAATCCTCGTGGCAGATCATCTCGGTGTGCGCGCACATTTTCTGTTTGGCGCGGATGCGGAGAACGCGCAGCGAGCCGTCGTTGAGAAGCTGCATCGCCTCGACGGCCGCTTCCTGCTGCAATGTTTTCGATGTCAGATAAAAGAGCTTCTTGCCCGCTTTGAGCGATTCGCGAACGGCGGGGAAGAGCGCCGCGATCGTTTTTCCGACCCCGGTCGGCGCGGACACCAGCAGCGCTTCGCGCTGGCGGACCGCGCGCCCGACGGCCTCGATCATCTCCGGCTGGTACGGCCGCATGCGCTCGTACGGAAACTGCAGCGATTCGGCGAACGAGCGCTTGGCGTGAATCAGTGCCCGCTCGCTCTCGACGCGACCGATCAGCTCATCGAGGCTCACCTGCAGCGCTTCCGCGACGCTGTCGCGATCGAAGTCCGCGTCGATCTCGCGCGTGTCGCCGCCGATCAGATCGATCAGCACCAGCCGCGGCGCGAAGACGTATTCGGTCAGCTCCGGCTGCGACGAAAGAAAGAGGGAATAGAGAAGCAGCTGGAACAGGTGCCGTTGCAGTTTCTCCGACCTGTAGAGTGCTTCCAACTCGAGATCGAAGTGGATCGACTTCACTTCTTCGATGCTGACGGTACGTTTGACGGCGTCAATCGAGAGGCCATCGACGCGACCGGTGATGGTGACATTCCAATTTTGGTGGCTTGTGCGGTGGACGACGTGGACCTCGGCGCGGTAATTCACATCGTCGGCGGCGCGCAACTCCGCGCGCTGCGCGTGGATATCCTGGCCAATCCACATTCTCCGGAATCCGTCGCCGCGCTCGACGCCGATGCGACGATAGGTCGTCGGATAGACCAGGTCACCAACCGAGCAGACGATTTCGCGCTTGTCGTGATCGACGCGCACGATGTGATGGTAAACGATTGTGGTTGGGGTCGCGGGGTCTCGCGGTCTCGAAGTCTCGAGGTCTTCCACTCCGAGACCGCGCAACCGCGAGACCACGCAACCGCAAACTACAGCTTCTCCACCACATCTCCCAGCACGAACGCGGAGTAGTCCTTCTCGCGAAAGGTCGCCAGCTGGACCGCCGGCGTGTAGATGTGATCGGAGAGACGGAGATAGGTCTCGCGCACGCTTTGCTTGTTGGTCGAAAGAGTCTCGGCGGTCAGGTCGCCGCTGAGCGAGAAGAGCCGCTGAAAGTCGGCGCGCGGCAATCGGACCGGATTGCGAACGTCATCAGAGAGCGGGTCCCACTCTCCGATCAACACCTCGCCGCCGTTACCGCTGGCACTATCGGGCAGGACGCAGACCACGATCTCGCTTGGGATTAGTTTCTCGTGGGTCGTCTCGGTGCTGGGCTGATAGGCGCCGCTCTGATCGCGCTGATGGAATTCCTGGCGCAGCAAGATCACCAGGGAATCGGCAGTGTCGACAGCCGTCCCTTCGACTTCGCCGGGCGTGAACGGCAAGACCTCGCCGACTTCGATGTTGTCGAGTCCCTTCAGCGAGACCATTCCGATCAGCCGCACCCCGACGTATTCGAGTCCTTCCACTGCCGGATCGAATCCGAAATACATTCCCCACGGACTTCGCAGCCGAAACAAACGCTGGCCTTCCGCGGCCAGCTCGTTGGAAAGCTCCTGCAGCATCGACATCGATGCCACGATTCCCTCGTTGACCAGATGTCCGTTGACGTTGACATAGGCGAAGAACTCACGCGCATGCTGCATGTGATCGATGACGTCGACGCCGCGCGCCAGTGGCGCGAAGAAACTCTGAACTTTCAGCGGCTCGTATCCGTGCGCCACCAGAAAGCTTGCGAAATCCTCGATCTCCTTGTTCGCTTTTCCGGTGGTGAGTCGCGACAGTTCCACGATGCCCGGTCCGTAAAACTCGTTGATCTTCTCGTTGGAGACGCCTGCGCGCATGGGCAGCAACCGGTAGTAGCCGAAATTCACGGCGATGCGAAGCCCTTTGTTGAACACGAATCCGGTCTTCCGCATCTCGGAGTAGAAGTGCTGGATCTCGACCGCTCCGCGAATCAATCGCAGGGCACGGCGTGTGGTGTAGAACGCGCCGTCGCCGAGGAATTTTTCGAAAACCAGAAGATGGCGCTGGGCGATCGAGTCGAGTCGCCGCTGAAACAAAAGCATCTGCCGGTACGAGTTGATCTCTTCCTTACGGCCGGCGCGTCTCAGGTTGCCCAGCGTCTCCGTGAAGTTCGAGATGTCGTAGATGAGGCCGAAGCGATGAATGATCGGATCGACGACGCCGGGCCGGCCGAAATCGAGCGGCCGGGTGGTATGCGAATAGGCGACGCCGCTTCGCTTGTCGGCAGCCTGCACCCGCCCATCGGGTGACACGACCATCCAGGCGATGGCGCGCCGAAGCTGATTGAGGACCGCGAACTCGCGGACCCGCCGCGCGATGAGCTGGAACTGCTCGCGGTCCTCGCGATTGAGCGCGTTCTGCACCGCCGGCAGTTCGAAGAGGAACTCCTGAAACCGCCCGTCCAGCAGAACGGCGGTCGAGATTCCCTGATCGGGACTGATTCCGAAAAACGGAAGCGACGTGCGAAATGTTCGATCGCGCTGCAGCAGCTCGGCCGCGATGTTGCGCAGGCGTTCGAATCCGTCGCGAAAACCCTGGAAATCGCGGCGCAGGTAGCCGTTGAGGAACGATCGCAGCTCCCGCAGATCCGGCCCGATGAACTCCTCGGTGAAGATCAGAACGTCGTCCTGAAGCAGGCGGAAGAACTGCAGCGAGCGCTGTTCTTCGCCATCGAGGATGGCAGCCGCTTTGTTGGCGAGCTGCTGCATCTGATCCCGCGTTTCGAGTGACCATTTCTGAAAGATCCGGTACTTCAACGCGTCGCCCTGCGTGCGTCCCGCCTGCGCTTCGATCGAGCTCACTCGCCGCGGAACGGAGGAGAAATGGCGCGCCACATCGAACGAATGCGCCAGCCAGAAAACGGCGTGATAGTCGTTCAGCAGGTTCGACATCATGGCGTTCTCGGCCACTTTCAGCAGCGGCACCAGATAGCTCGCCATGGCGACCTGCGCTTTTTCCTTGGCGTTCGGGTTGCGCGTCACCTGCCACGCTGTTTCGTCCGTCAGCCATCGATCGAGCTTCGTGTCGAGCTCCTTGATGACCGCCGTCTCCGCCAGCGCAAAACCGAGGGTGGGCGGCAGGGTCTCGTCAGCAGGGAAGATTTTGTAAGGCTCGGGAAGAAGCGACTCGGCGTGCGGGAAGAGCTCTGCCAGCGTCTTGTCCAGGTCGACCGCCAGCAGAAACGTGGACGCGTCCGTCCGAGCGGAGAGGTACTCGATCAGGGTGGATGCCATGACCCGTTAGGGATGGAAGTATAGCGCCGGGAGCGGAAATGAAGAATTTCGAATTTCAAATTAAGAATGAAGAAATCGTCCGGCTAATTCTCAATTCTTCATTTGAAATTCGAAATTTTAAATTCTTCGGTAAAGGATTACTGCTCCTGCTACCAGCCACAGGGCCACCGGCGCAACGGAGGAGCGGCTCTTCTCACCGAACACGAATTCGCCCATGTTTCCGGCCTCGCGCTGCACCGCGACTTTGCCGACTTTCACATCGTCGAGTCGTCCCGTGGCGAAAATCGGCAGCTACCACTGCCGCATCGGATCTTTCAGCGTATCGGGAGGCATCGGGCCGACAGCAGTTGCCACGAAGTTGATGGCGACCGAGAGCGCGGCCACCAAAATCCACAGACGATGCGCCGCGCCGGCTGCGAACATCATCGGCACTCCCAGCAGCGGAATGATGGGAAGAAGGTAGCGCGGGCCGAACGCCCACCCGCCATTCCAGCCGTTGAATCCCGAAATGACCACGATGAAGACGATCGCGATGGCGGCGATCGCGATCAATTCCGCGATCATTTTTCGCCGGCGGATCATGACGATCATTCCGACGAACGCAAAGAGCAGCACCGGAGAGGTGTAAAGAGACCGCGAAAGGGCGAGAAGGGCAGACCCCACAAAGCGTCGAGCGTCGGAACGCGCAGGACCCCGAGAAAAAGACCCTTGTGCGTGAATCGCTGGCTGACTTCGACTGACGTGATCCATGGCGAGCCGAAGCAGAGTGTGTGATAGGTGGCCAGGAGGATCGCGAATGAGATGTAAAGCCCTTCGCCCCGCCACGATCATCAGCACTCCCGCCGCCAGCGCACAAACGTAGAAACAGGCCGTCGCCGCGCCGACCGCTAACCCGGCCAGCAGCGGGCAATCGCGCAACCAAACCAGCGCCAGAAGCATAAAGGGCGCACTCGGCACGTGCGCGAACAACATGGTCGAATATTCGAAGACGATCGTCCCGAACACGATGGAGAGCGCAACCGTGAGCGCGGCTGCCGGTGAAGCTCCGATCTTTCGTCCATAGACGAAAAGTGTTGCGCCGATGAGCGCCCCGCAGGCCCCGCACGCCGCGGCGGTGACCATCCAGGCGTTCGCGCGAGCGAGATCGTCGATGGGAAGGTGCATCAACTTTTCCGCTGCAAGAATCAGCGTGTATGGAATTGCAGCCAGCATCGAAACACCGGGCGGTTTGTTGATGTACGTGTGCCCGTGCCGGCCTGGTGAAACATCTTCGGTATTGACCGCGTAACCATCGACATGCAGCGTCCTTCGCTCGACAAGAGCACGGGTCAGATCGAATTGCGCATCCTGGTTCCAGCCCGCGCCGCCGAAGAACCAGGCGTAGGTCACATGGCGAGCGCGACAACGCCGAGCGCGATCCGACGATCTGCATCCATCCGCACGTGCGATGCTAAACTCACTTGCGGTGAAATCGCCTGCTCCGGTCCCCGCAACCTGCGCTCGCTGCAACGGCTCCGGTTGGGTGCCCGTCGCGGGAGACCCGCAGCGCGTCGAGCCATGCGGATGTCAGGGCGACCTGCGGCGCCGCCAGCGCATCACAGCCGCCGCCATCCCGCCGCGCTACTTTCCGCATTGTCGTCTGGTCGATTTTTATGAACGCGGCAGCGGTGCGCTCGTGTCTGCCAAGCGGGCTGTCCAGGAGTTCACCGATGCCTGGATGCCGGCCGTCGACAGTGGGCGAGGCCTGCTGCTGATCGGGCCCTGCGGCTCGGGCAAGACCCATCTGGCGGTGGCCGCACTGCTCGAGATCATCGACAGCGGAAAGCCCGGCCGTCTGCTGTTCAGCAATTTCCAGGACCTGATCCAGGAGATTCAGGCGTCGTTCGATTCGGAAGATACGCCCAGCAAATCCGAGATCCTGCGGCCGCTGCTGGACGTCGATCTCCTCGTCCTGGACGAGCTGGGATCGCAGAAGCCGTCGTTGTTTGTCCAGGACATCCTGTACTACATCATCAACAGCCGGTACAACGCGCAGCGCACGACGATTTTCACGACCAATTACGTGGAGGAGCTCGCGGACCGGATCGGCGAGCGTCTGCGCAGCCGGCTGTACGAAATGGCCCACGAGATCAAGCTCACCGGCGTCCCCGACTATCGGAAGACGTTTGCGCAACACAACTGACGTTCTTCGACGCGGCTTCGACAGCACACTGGCGAATTGGCCGCTGATCGCCATTCGCATCGCTGAGAGCGTCCTGTTCGTGATGATCGTGGTGGCGTCGATCTTCGCCGCCATCGTGCCGGTCGGGATCGCCGCCAGCTTTTCGACGTTCAGGAATGCCGATGAACCGTCGGAGGCGATCGCTGCATTCGTCACCGAGCACTGGCCGTTGATTGTCTACATTTTCTTGGTCGTGCTCATCGTGACCATCGTCCTGATCGCGATCCACTCGTTTGTCGAGGCGGGAAGCGCGCGGGTGTTCGTCGACGCGGAGCGCAACGCCACCGGCGATGCGCCCAAGCGCGACGCATTTCGCGCTTTCAACATGGACCGCTGGATGCAGGGTGGCCGCGCGTCGTGGTGGACCGTTTTCTGGATCTACAACATCGTGTGGGGGATCGGCGGTCTGATTTTTCTCGTCCCGCTGATTCTCACGCTGGCCGCGATGTTCATGGTCACCGAGGCGGGTGGGCGGCTGGCGATTGCGTGCAGCGGGCTGGCGCTCACGTTTCTGGTCGTGATTCCGGTGTCGATGGTGATGGCGCTGGTTAGCGAAAAAGCGATCACCATTGCGGTTGCCCGCGCCGCCTCCGCTGGCGATGCCGTTCGGGCGGGATGGAGCGAGATCAAGCGCGATTTCGGGCGTCACTTCGCGGTCGCGTTCATCGTGTTCGCCATCGCCCTCGGCGGCGCGATGGCCATCTCGAGCCTGATGACACCGATGTCGATCGTGCGCGACGTCGCGCACGCACCGCTCACCAGCATCGCATTCGCTCCGGCGCAGATCGTGTCATCGTTCGCGCAATCGGTCTTCTCCGCGGCGGTCGGACTCTGGTTTCTGGCCGCTTACGTCGGGCTGACCGAGGAAAAGTAGTGATCGAGAAGTTTCTGTCGGCGGATGCGCGCAATCTTCGCCCCTCCGCCATCCGCGCCCTCGCGAAATATCTCAACGATCCGAAAGTGATCTCGTTCGCAGGCGGTTCTCCGAATCCCGAGACATTTCCGGCCGAGCGCTTTGCGGTCATCGCCGATCGCGTGCTGCGCGAAGGGCGCAAAGTGTCGCTGCAGTTATGGACCGACGCGAGGATTGCCGCGGCTGTGCGAGTTCGTCGCGCAGCGCAGCGGTGTCAAATCAGAAGAGGTGATCCTCACCACCGGCTCGCAGCAGGCGCTCGATCTGCTCTCGCACATTCTGCTCAACGCCGGCGACATCGTGGCGGTCGAGCTGCCCACCTACATCGGCGGCACGTCGGCGTTCTACGGGCGCAGCGCCACGCTGGCCGGCGTGGCGCAGGACGATGACGGAATCGTCCCCGAATCGCTCGACGAAGTCGCTGATAAAAAACGTATAAAATTATTATATACAATTCCCAATTTTCAGAATCCGTCGGGACGCCTCATGTCGCAGCGGCGACGCGATCAGGTCCTCGAAATCGCGCATCGCCACGATTTTCTGATCGTGGAAGATGATCCGTACGGCGATCTGGTTTACGTCGACGGCGCCGACACGACTCCCATCAAGTCCCGCGACCGCGACGGCCGCGTCCTCTACCTGGGCACCTTCTCGAAAATCCTCGCGCCGGGCGTGCGGTGCGGCTGGATCGTGGGACCAAAGATCGTGATCGACCGCATCGAGATCGCGAAACAGGCCGCCGACCTCTGCTCCGGAATGCTTGACCAGTCGATCATCGACGCGTACTGCCACGCCGGCGAGCTGCCGGCGCAGATCGAGCGCGTCCGCGCGTTCTATCGCGGCAAGCGCGCCATCATGCTCGGCGCGCTCCAGGAGCATTTCGGCGGCCGCGCGCACTGGACGGCCGCCAACGGCGGACTGTTCACGTTCATGGCGCTGAAGGATTCGATCGATACCGCCGCGCGCATCGAGCAGGCGGTCGCAAACGGCGTCACCTATGTCCCCGGCTCTCCATTTTTTGTGGATGGCAGCGGCCAGAACACCATGCGCCTGACCTTCGCGAAGGAGACGGATGAGCGGTTGCGCGAGGGAGTGCGGCGGTTGGCCCACGTTTTTGCATAACCCGGCGTATGAAATTCCGCTTTACTGCCGTCGTCCTCTTGCTCGCCGCTTGCGCGAAGCCGCCGGCGCCGAAAGTCGTGCCGCCGGCGGCGCGCCCGACCCATGCGCTGACGCCGGTCGCTTCTGTCGCGAAAGCGATCGCCGAGCCGCGCATCCGCGTCGGCATGTTGAGCGATCAGACTTCGGTGACGTTTCCCCGCGTCGACGGCGGTTATTACCTGATCGCAACCGGCGGCGCGTCGATCTTGCGCCGCGGATTCACCGACACCGCTCCCCTGCGCGAGACGACGATCCATTACGCGGTGCAGGCTGGCGCAATCTCCGACAAGCCGAGTGCCGACGCCTTCGCGAGTCGGCTGCGAACGGAGAGCGGTCTGCGCGTCGACGCAATCTTCGATCCGGCTGCCGGCGCGTATCGCATTCTGGTCGGCGACTTTGCAGAGATGCAATCGGCGCAGCCGCTGCGCAATCAGCTGATCAGCGGTGGTTACGGCAAAGACATGCTGGTGGTGCGGCGTCCGACCGATCAGGCCTTCGAGCGGCAGCATCAGATCCTCGATGACGAAGGCGCGCCATCGACGCTGTCGGGCGAATCGATTCTGGTCATGCCGGTCAGCAGCGACACCGTGACGATCGATCAGAAGCTGTACCGCACCGCGGCGCGAGTCTTCATCAACAACCGCGGCCTTCTCAACATCATCAACGAGCTGAGTCTGGAGGACTACCTCCGCGGCGTCGTGCCGGCGGAGATGGGATCGAGGATCTACGACGAGGTGGAAGGACTGAAGGCCCAGGCCATCGCCGCGCGTACCTACGCTGTCCGCAACCTCGGCCAATTCCGAAGCGAAGGGTATGACATCTGTCCCGGACCGGCGTGTCAGGCATACAAGGGATTTTCAGGTGAGGAACAACTCAGCGATCAGGCGGTGCGCGAATCCGCCGGCCTCATCTTGACGTATCAGGGTCAGCCCATCGACGCGCTCTACACCGCGACCTGCGGAGGCGAGACTTCCGACGTCAGTACGATGTTTCCCGGCCGCAACGAGCCCTATTTGAAACGGGCAAGGTGCGTCGAGATGCAGATGACGTCGGTGGCCGGGCGCGCCGAGAGCGGCATCCTGAACGAGCAGCAGCTCAATGCCCAACTTTTCGCTGCAGCCGCAGGAATCACCGGACAGGCGACCAGTTGGGCCGCGGGTGACGTGGAGCAGGCCGTCAACGCCGCCATGCGGCTTGTGCGCTACGTTGCCGCGACAGTTGCCAGGCCGGCGTCTTCACGTCGCGGCGACGTCCTCATCTACATCGGAACTCTCCTCGGATTCGATCGCTATGCCTCGGTCGTCACGCTGCCGGAAGATCGCGGCTACTTCTTCGCGCAGAGCCAGTCCGAGTCGGCGGCCTATCGCGCTGCAGCTTTCCTGATCAAATTCGGGTTCCTGCCGACGCAGGAGATCGATCGCATCGACCTCGACGCCGCCATGCCTCGCGACGAGCTTTACGGCCTTCTCGCGTCCTGGCTTCGAAAGCACGGAGCACTCAACGAGATCACGGGAAAAATGCTCACTGTCGACGGTCGGCAGATCGCGCTCAAAGCCGAAGGGAAGGTCATCGCGTACACGCTGCCCGGCAACATTCCGATCTGGCGACGGTTAGGCGATCGATGGCAGGAGTACAAAAGCGTGCCTGTCATGATCGGAGATCGCGCCTTTCTGCACACTGACGCGAGACGCGTTCCGATCGGCATGGTCGTGCAGGCGAATGTCGACGGCGCCTCGTTCGATCGCACCTCCAGCTTCGCAAGTTGGACGCGCAGCTACCGCGCCGACGAATTGGTGACCTCGATCAACAAGCGAAATCCGATCCGTCAGCTGGTCGGCCTGCGTCCGATCACCATCGACGCGTCACAGCGGATCGCGGAGATGGAAGTGACGGCCGAGGGCGGCCGGACCTTCATTCTTAAGGGTTTACCAATAAGATGGTCATTAAATGTACCTGATAATTTATTCGTTTTTGAAAAGAGCGTCGATCCCGACGGCATGGACCGCTACACCTTCTTCGGCAAGGGCTGGGGCCACGGCATCGGGATGTGCCAGGTCGGCGCGTACGGGATGGCATTCCGCGGCTGGAAAGCGGAGCAGATCCTGAAAAATTATTACACCGGCGTGGATATCGCGCCGATGAATGCGGTTGCGAAGTAGCCCGGTCTCGAAGTCTCGGAGTGGGGACCACGAGACCGCGTAACCACGAGACCTCGCAACCGCTTCACGGTTCGCTGCCCAAAATCAACGTCGCCAGCGCCACCGCCAGCCGCCGATCCATCTCTCCCGCGATCTCGAGCACATCGGCGTCGCCGTTGATGTCCGGACGTCGAATGATCCAGCCCGCGCTTTTGCCGAGGTAATTGATGCGGATGTTGGACTGATAGCGGGAGCTGAACTTTCCCGCGACCTTGCGCACCAGGGCGCGCGATAGCGATTCTTCGGCCGCGTAACCGATCGGGCGATCGCCGTTCGTGGTCAGAATGTCCCAGCGATTGCGGCCCAGCCGCGACCAGACGCTCTTCCGCAGACGTCCGATGACTTTCTGCTCCGGGGTTCCGATGGTGTACGTGACAATCGGAAGACTCACATTGCTTTGTTGCGCGATCTGCAGCACCGGATGCGAACCCTCGAACAGGCTCACGTGCGTCGTCGGCACGAGCATCGCGATGACGACCACGAACGCCGCGCTCAGCAGAAACGCCATGACCGCCGGAAATACACGGCCGTCGAACATGAGAAACAGAACCGCTGCCAGTCCGGTGACGGCCACGATCACCGACACGACCAGCGCCACGATTCCGACGATGCTGGCGAAGCTGCGATAGCTGAGCAGAGCCTCGCCGCTCGAGCTTCGGATCGTGACGATCTCGCCGAATCGCACGCCGGTCGTGAAGAGGTATCGCGACCTCGAAAAAGCGCCGGCGGCCGCCGGATGGTCCTCCGGCAGCGGCTCGGTTGGAGGCTCGGGAGCTCCAGGCTCAGTTAACTTTTTTTTTTAGGTCGTCGGCGCCGATCTTGTCATGGGGCTGCGTCGCCACCGGCGTGAAACTCTCGTGGGCGTTCGTCGGGACCGCTCCCATGTCTTCGCTCTGCGGCAGCGCTTCCTGTTTCTCATCATCCTCGGTGGGCAGCTCTTCCGAGAAGCGGCCGTAGGTATTTCCCATGCGGAGCTTCGCGCCGTGGGTGAGCGGAGCGACCCGCACCCGCTTTCCATTGACGTACGTTCCGTTGGCCGAAGCCAGATCGTGAAGGACGAAAAATCCGCGCTCGAACACGATTTCGGAGTGATGGCGCGACACTTTGGGATCGCGCAAAATAATATCGTTTCCCGGGTCGCGGCCGACCGTGAATGGACGGTGCGTTTGAAGGCGGTAGCTCTTCTCTGTCCCGTCCAGGCCGACGAAGAACAGCTTGGCCATTTGAACGATTCTATCCGAACTCAGCGAAGGACGAGGGGCCCCTCGATTTCCGCCACTAATTGCTCGATAGTGACGGGTTTTGTCAGCCAGCGCCGGATGCGAGGATCGAGATACCCGCCCGCCGGCGGCTGATGACCGCTGATCACAATGATCGGCACGTGGGCTGCACCGTCGGACGCCAGCTTATCGAGCATTTCGCCGCCGTCCATCAGAGGCATCACCCAGTCGAGAAGGATCACATCAGGCTGCTCTGACGTGACGCGTTCCACGGCCTCCGCTCCGTTGGCGGCAAGTTTCACGTGAAAGCCGCGCTGATTGAGACCGATGGCGTATAGACGGCGCACGTCCGAGTTGTCTTCCACGATCAGCACCTTCTGCTTCACGGGCATCGGCGTCATTTCTGCAGGTTTCATGCGCACAGTACAATCGCAAACGTGCGAGCAGGTTGGAACGAATACTTCATGGGAATTGCCCATCAGGCCGCCACTCGATCGACGTGTCCTCGCAAACACGTCGGCGCGGTCATCGTGCGCGATCGGGCCGTTCTCTCGACCGGCTACAACGGATCGATTCGCGGTCTGCCGCATTGCGAAGAGATTGGATGCGTGATGGAAGACGGGCATTGCATCACGACGGTGCATGCCGAGGCCAACGCGATTCTGCAGGCGGCCAAGAACGGCGTGAGCATCGACGGCGGCGAGCTCTACACCACCGCCTCGCCGTGCTGGAACTGCTTCAAGCTGATCGCGAACTCCGGCATCCGGAAGATTTACTACGGCGAGTTCTACCGCGACGAACGCGCGCGGCAGGTGGCCGATGAGGTCGGAATCGAGCTGGTCGATTTGCGCATGCCGGCACCGGTCACCGCTTAGTGCCGCGTGCCGAGTGCCGGGTACCGAGACATGCTGATCCTGGCTTCCGACACATCGCTTCCCATCTTGTCCGTGGCTCTGGTCAAGGATGGCCAACTGCTCGGCGCGTCGGCGCTGGAAGGCCGGAGCTCGCGCAACGAAAAGCTTCTTCCGGCGATTGACTGGTTGCTGGGCGAGACAGGATCGGATCGGAAAGCGATCGATCTCTTCGCCGTCACGCGTGGGCCGGGATCGTTCACCGGGGTCCGCATCGGACTCGCGACCATGCAGGGAATGGCGCTGGCGCTCGGGAAGCCGGTCTGCGCGATGTCGACGCACGAAGCGGTTGCGCCGGATCGCGGCCGCTGGCTCATCGTCGACGACGCCGGCCGCGGCGAGCTTTATGTCTCGATGTTCGAAGCAGGCGATGAAATCATGCCGCCACGTCTGGTGCGGCCCGATGATCTTGCGGAGCTTCGCGCAGAGCGATTGCCGATCGGAAACGTCCTGCAGGAGCGCAACATCGCGTTAGCATGCGCGCGACGCGCGGAGAAAATCCTCGCCGCCGGCCGGCTCGACTCTTACAAAGACATCACGCCGATTTACGTGCGTCTCGCCGAAGCGGAAGTCAAATTGAAGCAGAAATGAAGACCAAAGCGGATGTCGAGATTTCCGACGCCACCGCCAGCGACCTCGACGCGATTCATGGCCTCGAGGTGAGTTGCTTTCCCGCGCCGTGGCGCCGCGATTTCTTCGAGAGCGAGCTCAATGGCGATTCGCGCCTGCATCTCGTGGCGCGTCGCGATGGCTCAGTGATCGCTTACGTTTTCGCGATGTGGTTCTTCGATGAGATGCACGTCAACAAAATCGCCGTTGCGGAATCCGAGCGTCGCAAGGGGATCGCCGATGCGCTCATGGACGGCTGTCTGGAGTTCGCGCGCCTGAACGGCATCTCTACGATTTCGCTGGAAGTGCGGCAGTCGAACAGCGGAGCTCAGGCGTTTTACGAGCATCTCGACTTTGAGCCGACGTACATTCGCCCGCGTTACTACCCTGACGGCGAGGCGGCGGTGGTGATGGTGCGCCACCTGCCTTGGTGATCCATCGGACGCGGTAGGCATTGGCCGGACGCATTTTCTCCATCAGCGCCACTGCTACATCGTTGGGCGTGACGACCGGCTCGGCGTGCCGCCGCTGCGACACGATCGAAGCGGCCAGGTCCTGCGGACTGGCCTCCTTCGGCGCCCCGAACACTGCCGCCAAAGGATCGGGCGTGATCCATCGGCCCTCCAGCATCGAGACGGCCTCCAGGGCGCTGGGCATCTTGACGGCAACGATGCGATCCGGCATCCGCGTGAAGCCTTCCAGCGCCGTGATTTCGCCGGGGATCGTGACTTTCAGCTCGGCGGGAAAGGGATTGAAGACGAAGTCGAAGTCGCGATCGAGCGTGGCGGTTTCCCCTTCGCCTGAGAGCATGGCATCGATCGCGGAGCGGACGCCGTCGGCCAGCGATTTTTCCTCTTCTGAGATTCGGGCCGGCGGATCCTTGTCGTCGCGGAAAACAGCGACGAACATGTCTTCGGCCCGCTGCGGCTTCTCGTCGAGATAGGCGTAGAGGGCGCGGATCGATTCGAAATAGCGCGCCGCGCGTTTCGAGTACAGCGAAAGCATTTTCTCCACGCGCTCGCGCTGCGGTCGCGTTGCGCGCATGCTCGTGCCGGGATAAATCGTCAGCTCCGCCCAACCTTCGCCGCGCGAGAAGGTCACCGTCAGGTGGGTGTCGAAGAAGAATTTCTGGAGATTCTCAGGTGCCATCGACGCGATGTGCTCGACCGATTCGAGCTCGCCCCGGCTTCGTTGCAGGATCACGCGGTCGGATTCCGGATCGGCATTCGCGAACCGCACACTCCACTCGTCGCGGCCGGCCAGGAGTGCCTCGCGTTCGTCGTCGATCTGCGCAGCTTCCGCGGTTCCCGGCTTCGCTTTTCCGAGGCTGGTAGTGGCCGAGATCGTGACGAGATCCGCCTTGTCGTTGAAGGTCAGCATCAGGACGCGCCGCACCGCCGGCTCGCAGGAGAGCAGAAGAGCCGCCAGGGCGACCGGGAGGACGCGTTTCAAACTTCCTCCCGAATCGCCGCAATCGGGTCGAGGCGCGACGCCGCACGCGCCGGATACCACGTGGCCAGAACGGAAAGCGCCACCGCGACGACGTTGACGTAAGTGACGTCATCGCCTTCCACCAGGAAGGGAAGATAGTTGATGAAGTAAATGTCGCTGGGCAGCGGGACGAGGTGATAGCGGTTGGCGGCCCACGCGAAACCGAGGCCAAAGATGTTGCCGACCAGGGTGCCGGTGATTCCAATCAGCAGGCCAACCGCGAGAAAAATCGCGAGGATCGTTCCCTCTGTTGCGCCTAACGTCCGAAGCACGCCCACGCCCGGTCGTTTTTCGAGAATCAGCATCGAAAGTGACGAGATGAGGTTGAGCGCCGCAACGAAGATGATCAGCGAGATGGTCGCGAACATCACCACCTTCTCGAGTCGCAGCGCCAGGAAAAGCGGGCGGTTGATTTCCTTCCACGTCTTGACCTGGACGTTGGGAAACCTCTCGGCAAGTCGCTTCTGAACGATTTCGGCGTTGGCAGCGTCGCCATGCATCTCGATCGCAGTTGGTCCCTTCGTGCCGAAAAGGCGCGCCATCTCCGACATGTCGAGCATTCCCTCGGCGGCGCGATCCTCGGTCGCCGGCGCGAGAATCTGTCCGATTTTGTAGCGCTTCACGATCGGCACGGGACCGAACGGCGTCAGGCGCGTGCGCGGCGCAACAATCGTGATTGGATCGCCAAGCGTCAGGCCAA
>DASPZU010000083.1:0-50748 GCA_035636095.1 Thermoanaerobaculia bacterium | reverse complement strand
GTGGGGCGGCGGGGAACTCGTCCTCGTCGGGAAGTGCGGACAACAGTTCGCTTTCGATTTCGGTCCGCGAAAGCGCAGGCGGTTTGGGGGCCGGCTTGGGAGGTGGGGGCGGTGGCGCGGCCTTGGGCGGGGCGGCCTTTGGTGGCGGTGCAGCCTTCGCTTTGGCGGCCGCGGCAATCGCTTCGGCTGCCGCGATGGCCGTATCGAGACGCTTCTTGCGCTTCGCAAGATCGCCGTTGCCCGGGAAACGCGCATCGAGCTCGTCGAACTTCGCCCGCGCTTCCTTGAGCTTGCCGCCTCCGATCAGTTGATCGAGCCCACCCAGATCCTCGGGCTTGAGCGTTTCCTCTTCGAACTCGATTTGCGCTTCCGGCTCGGGCTCCGGTGACGCGACCGCCTCGACCCCGAAGAACGGTTGCTCCTCGGCCGCCGGTTCTTCGCCGAGCGAAAGGTCCGGACCGCTATCGAACGTGATGACTGTTTCTTCTGCCGGTTCAGGGGCAGCCGCTTCAATCTCGAGATCGACGCTCGGCTCGACTTCGAGGCTGAGCTCTTCTTCGGCAGCCGGCTTTGGTGGCGGCGGAGCGGCAGCGGGGCGCTCGGCTGCCAGGGCACGCTTGGCAGCACCCGCCGTGCCCAACGAGTGGCCGCGGAGCGAGAACTCATGCTTCACGACGTCGATCGTCTCGGCGTCGCCCCTTTCCTGCAGAAGCGCGACGTATTGATTGGCCGCCGATCTGGCAGCCTCCGTGTCGCCCTCGTCGAGCAGGATTCGGAAAAGCTTGTCGTGCGCGGCCAGATGCTTGGGGGAACGATCGATGACCGCGCGCAGATGTTCGGTTGCCTTTTCGGCCAGACCGTATTTCGCGAAGACTTCGGCTTCGGTCAGATGCTCGGTGATGAAGTCGAGATCGTCACCGCCCTCCTCCGACACAGAAACCTCGGGTTCTGCCGACTCCATCGCCAGCGGCGGGCCGGGCGCCGTTGTAAAGCCGCCGAGATCGAGATCCATGGAAGGAGAGGCATTGAGATCGTCGAGCGAAATCGACGGCGCCTCTTCTTCGAGGCTCTCCATCGTCGGCACGGGCTCTTCGATTTCCATGATCGGCGGAGGCGATGGCGCCTCGCGACGCGGCGGCGGTGCGGGTGCTTCGCGGCGTGGCGGTGCACTCTCGACGCCACGTCCGCCTCCGGTCTTCGACTTCACGAACTGCAGTTTGTTGCGGTGCTGCGCGTTCTGCGGCTCGCGCTGGATCAACTTCTCGAGCACGACCGACGCTTTGTCGTACTGACTCTTCGCGATGTGGGCCTCGGCCAGGCTGTTCATCGAGGCGAGAATGTTCGTCTCTTCGTTCAGCCGTGTGTAGGTCGCCACAAGGCGCTCGAGAGTCGGAACGTGCCCGGCGTCGACTTTGAGAATGCGGTTCAGCGCCTCGACCGCCGCATTGCGCTCGCCGCGCCCGATGGCCTTGTCGACGATGAACGCGATCATCTCGAGCGCTTTGTCGAGATTGTTCTGCTTGAGATAGAGGTCGGCCAGCGCCTCGCGAGTCGCCGGTTCGTTGGGATCGGCTGCCAGCGCACGCTCGAGTGAGCTCTTCGCCGACGCCAGATCGCCCTTCCCAATCAGGATCCGCGACCACATCGCGAGCAGCTTCGGACTGTTCTTGTTGGTTTCGAGAGCCGTCTCGACGATCGACTGTGCGCTGTTGAAGTCCTTCGCTTCGATCAGCGCCACCACCAGCGATTCCACGAGATCGACATTCTTCGCGTCGATCTTCAGCGCTTTCTTGAAGACTTGCACGGCTTCGTCGAGCATGCCGCGCTTCAGCAGCATGCGGCCCACGCGGTCGTACTCTTTCAGCGCTTCGGCGGTCTGGCCGGCCTGCGAATGGAGATCGGCGAGCTTGACGTGAACGTTGATGGCATTCGGGTCGAGCTCGGAGATCTTGCGGTAGATCATCAGCGCATTGCCGGGATCTCCGTGCTTGATGTAGTAGTCGGCGAGAACCTGGTACTGACTCTTGGCCTCCATGGCCAGGCCCTGCTTGGCGTAGAGATCGGCGAGCTTGGCGTAGACGTCGAGCTTGGAGGGATCGAGCTTGTTGATCTTTTTGTAGATCGCGATGGCTTTGAGGAAGAAGCCGTCCTTGCCGTAGTGATCGGCGATCTTGGCGAAGGTCTTGACTGCTTCGTCGGTGCGGTTGATGCGCACCCACAGATCGCCGATGCGATTCAGCGTGTTGACATCGTTGGGATTGTCGTCGAGAAGCCGCTCGTACTCTTTGATGGCCGGCTCGATCTTGCCTTTGGCAACGAGCTTCTCGGCATCGGCGATCACCTTATCGCGCTTGATCGCCATCCTGATCCCGCCCGAACAGTAGCATCGATTCTTCTACCCCTTCGAATGATTTCCTGTGAATTGGACTCGGGCCATGAACCCTCAATGCGGCCTGATGGCCTTCCGTCGCATACCCCCGGTTGTGGCGAAAATCATAAAGGGGGTAACGGTCATGATACGACTCCATCAGCAAATCGCGATAGACCTTCGCGACTACCGAGGCGGCCGCGATCGAGACGCTGCGCTTGTCTCCCTCGATCAGGGGGATCTGCGGCATCTCCAATGACTCGAGCATCACGGCGTCCAGCAGCAGGATGTCGGGACGCACCGGCATCTGCTCGACCGCTTCGGCCATGGCGAGCTTGCTGGCGCGCAGGATATTGATCGAGTCGATGGTGTGGGGCTCGACAACGCCGACCGAAACGGCGCGGGCACGCGCGACGATGTGACGGCAGACGGCCAGGCGATCGATGCCATCGAGCATTTTGGAGTCGTTGACGCCCAGCAGGGTGGGCTCGAGGTCGAGAATGACGCAGGCCGCCACCACCGGCCCGGCCAGGCAACCGCGTCCGACTTCATCGGTGCCCGCGATCGCGCGAAAACCAAAATCGCGGAGCCGCCGCTCGATCACCGACATCTCGGCGATGCGCGCCAACTCCGCGAAGAGTTTGTCGTAGACGTTCCGCTTCTTAGGCTTCCCGCTTTTCTTCGATGCGAGCGGCTTTTCCGCGGAGATCCCGGAGGTAGTAGAGCTTTGCGCGACGGACCCGGCCATGGCGTTCAACCTCGATACGATCGATCGACGGTGAATAGAGAGGGAACATTCTCTCCACGCCCACCCCTCCCGAGACTTTGCGGACCGTGAACATCTGACGGGTTCCGCCTCCCTTGCGCGAGATGACGATGCCCTGGAAGATCTGGATGCGCTCTTTGTCGCCTTCCTTGACCTTCACATGCACCCTGACGGTGTCGCCGGGCTCGAAGTTCGGGATGTCTGTGCGAGCCTCCCGCGACTCGACTAATTTCATGATTTCAGGCATGTTGTACCTCGTCGGTTCGACAGCGAGCACCTATATTTTACCTTGGTTCGCGCGCCCGTAGAACCACCCGGCGCTACGATTCATTCTCGATGCGCCGCAGGATCTCCTTAGCTTCGTCGTCCAATTCGGCCGTTTTCAGCAGATCAGGCCGCTTTTGAACCGTTTCACGGAGCGACTGCTCCTTTCGCCACTTCCGAATGTTCTCGTGATGCCCGGAGAGCAAAACATCGGGTACTCGGCGGCCACGGATTTCCTCCGGACGCGTGTAATGCGGATAGTCGAGCAGGCCCTCGTAAAACGAGTCGGCGACCACCGAATCGGCATTTCCGACGACGCCTTCCACGAGACGGCTGATCGCGTCCGCCATCAGCATGCCGGGCAGCTCGCCGCCCGAGACGACGAAATCGCCAATGGAGAGCTCCTCCGGATGCAGGATCTCGCGGAGGCGCTCGTCAAAGCCTTCATATCGGCCGCAGAGAAAGACGAGCCAGTTGTTCTCGCGCAGCTCGTGGGCAACGCGTTGATCGAATCGGCGTCCCGCTGGTGAGGTCATGATGATCTTAGGGCTGAGGGATGAGGGCTGAGGGCTGAGGCGTTCATCACTCATCCCTCCGCCCTCATCCCTGATCTGATCCACGCAACGCAACACTGGTTCAGCAAGCATCACCATCCCAGGCCCCCCGCCGTAAGCTTCATCGTCGGTCGAGCGGTGTTTGTCGGTGGCAAATTCGCGAAGGTCCCACACACGCGCGTCGATCAGCCCCTGCTTGATTCCCCGCGCGACGACGCCCTCGGAGAGCAGCGGATCGAACATGCGCGGGAAGATCGTGACGAAGTCAATCCTCATCGATGCCCTCGGGCAAATCCACCACGATTTTCCTGCCGGGCAGATCGATTTCGGTGCAGATCGATTCCGCGAATGGCACCTCGTAAGTCTTGCCGTCTGAGCGTCGCACGTTCAGCAGCACTCCGCCGCCGCCTTCGTAGGCATCGATCGTCTCACCGCGATCGCGACCGTTCGCGTCGACGAGGTGGAGGCCGATGAGATCGTGCAGGAAAAACTCATTTCGATTGAGAGCGCGTGCTTGCTGTTCCGGTATCTCGATCGTCCATTGGCGGAGGAGCTCGATTTCTTCGGGCGTATTGAACTCCGCGAACTTGAGCAGCACGCGATCGCGATGTTCGCGGGCCGACGCGATTCTCGCCTTGCGCGTCTGCGATTCATCCGGCGAAACCAGGATGACATTCGACAGCTCTTCGAAGCGCTCGAACGCATCGGTCCACGGCTCCACATTTGCTTCGCCGCGAACTCCGTGCGCTTTTCGAATGACGCCGACGGCGATGCGGCTAGTCAAGAATATCGAGGATGTAACGGCGCCGCGTCTTCTGTCCGGCCGCCGTCAGGAGCGTTCGAATGGCGCGGGCGGTGCGGCCCTGACGGCCGATGACTTTGCCGAGGTCGGGAGGGGCGACCTCCAGCTCAATGATCGTCGCCTGATCGCGGTCGTGCGTGCGGACTCTCACGGAGTCGGCATTGTCGACGAGCGATTTGGCGACGAACTCGACCAGCTCTTTCACTTCAGTTTCTTGAGAAGGGACTTCACGGTGGGCGAGAGCTGCGCGCCCTTGCTCACCCAGTAATCGACGCGTTCGCGGTCGATCTTGACATCGGCCGGCTTCTTTTTCGGGTCGTAATGGCCGATCTGTTCGACAACCGAGGCCCGGGGGGTCCGCTGCGAGTCGGAGACCACCACCCGGTAAAACGGGGCGTGCGTCATTCCTCCTCGGCGTAAACGAATCTTCAGCATTCCAACACTCCTCTTTCTAGACTACCGCGAAACGGCTGACCCTACTGCAGGAATTCCGATTATCACCGTCTCTGTGCTCTCTGTGAGCTCTGTGGTGAATCATTGCAGGAATTCGGGGGGAAGCCCCTTCATCATCTTCCCGAAACGCCTGGCGCCAAAACCCTTCGAGAAGGTCCGCATCATCTTCTTCATGGCCAGATACTGCTTGAGCAGACGGTTGATCTCCTGAACCGTCGTCCCTGAGCCCTTCGCGATCCGTTTTTTGCGGGCGCCGTTGATGACCTGCGGGTATTCGCGCTCCTTGCGGGTCATCGAATCGAGGATTGCCTGCATCCGCACGATCGCCTTCTCATCGATCTGATCCTCGCTGATTTTCGCGCCGCCTGGCAGCATGCCGACGATTTGCGATAGCGGCCCCATCTTTTTGACCTGCTGCAATTGCGACCGCAGATCCTCGAGCGTGAATTTGTCTTTCGCGACGCGATGCGCGAGCTTCTCCGCCTCTTTGCGGTCGACTTCCGATTCGACCTTCTCGATCAGAGTCAGCACGTCGCCCATGCCGAGGATGCGGTGGGCCATGCGGTCGGGATGGAAGACGTCGAGGTCCTCGTACTTTTCGCCGGTGCCGACCAGTTTGATGGGCCGGTTGACGACCGATTTGATGGACAGGGCGGCGCCGCCGCGGGCATCGCCGTCGAGCTTGGTCAGCACGATGCCGGTGACGCCCAGGCGATCGTCGAATTCTTTGGCGGACTTCACGGCGTCCTGGCCTGTCATCGCGTCGGCGACGAAGAGAATTTCGCTGGGCCGCGTCTCGGCTTTGATCGCTTCGAGCTCCAGCATCAACGCATCGTCGATGTGCAGGCGGCCGGCCGTGTCGAGAATGACGGTGTCGTAGAGAAGTGTCTTGGCTTCCTGCGCCGCCCTCCTGGCGATGTCGATCGGGTCGCGGTTGTCGCCGATTTCGAAGAAAGGCACCTTGACGTTGGTGGCGACGATGTGGAGCTGATCGATTGCCGCGGGACGGTAAACGTCGCAGGGGACGAGCAGCGGACGGCGGCCGCGATTTTTCAGATGCAGCGCGAGCTTGCCCGAGGTGGTGGTCTTGCCCGAGCCTTGCAGGCCGGCCATCATCACGACCGCCGGACTGCCAACCAGCGCCAGCCCGACCTGGGAGCCGCCCAGCAGTTGCTGCAGCTCGTCGCGGACGATCTTGGTGACCTGCTGTGCCGTTGAAAAAGCGGTCAAGACATTTTCGCCGACCGCTTTCTCGCGGACGCGATTGGTGAACTCCTTGACGACCTTGAAATGGACATCGGCTTCGAGCAGCGCGACGCGGATCTCCTTCAGCGCGTTGTCGATGTGCCACTCGTTGAGCGAGGCCTCGCCGCGCAGGGTCTTGAAGACCCGGTCCATTTTTTCCTGCAGGTTGTCGAACATCGTTTGACCTAAAGCGAAAATATCGCAGATTAGTTCCCGGTTCTCAGTTCTCGGTTCCACATGGCGCGGGCTGCTCTCAGAATCGCAGAAAACGTCGCGGGCGATTTCTTCGTCGATTCCACCTGCATCGACTGCGACGCCTGTCGCCTGATCGCGCCGGCGGTCTTTCACGACATCGGCGATCAATCGGCTGTTTTTCATCAGCCCGGGAATGCAGCGGAGCTTCTGGCGGCGCAACGGGCACTCATTTCCTGTCCGACCGCTTCGATCGGCGATCTTGCCAAGCGCGACATGCGACCGGCGGTGGCCAGCCTTCCCGAACCGATCACCGAAGATGTCTACCGCTGTGGCTACACGTCGGAGTCGTCATTCGGCGCGATCAGCTATTACGTGCGCGACGTGAAGACCATGGTCGACTCGCCCCGCTACGCAAATCCGCTGGTCAGGAACATCGACGCGTTAGGCGGAGTGCGTCGCATGCTGCTCACGCATCAGGACGACGTCGCGGATCATCAGAAATTTCACGAGCGCTTTGGATGTGAGCGCGTCCTGCATCGCGACGACGTTCGCACTCGCACGGCCTCCGTCGAGCGGCAGCCATCGGGACTCGATCCGGTTCGCGTCGATGACGAAATCGTCATGATTCCCACGCCCGGTCACACAAAGGGTCACTCCGTTTTTCTCTACCGCGACAAGTTCCTCTTCACCGGCGACCACCTGGCCTGGGATCCCGACCAGGCAATGCTGATCGCATTTCGCAACGCGTGCTGGTATTCGTGGAGCGAGCAGATCAAGTCGATGGAGCGGCTGCTCGACTATCGATTCGAATGGGTCCTTCCCGGCCACGGCCGGCCGGTCAATCTGCCGCCCAGCGAGATGCGAGCGAACCTGGCACTCTGCATTGACTGGATGCGAGGCCGTTGAAGCGCGACCACGATTCACCTCTGACCACCGGAATCGTCTGACCTTCGGCAGTAGCGACGACGATGTTGTACGTCGTCAGGACGATGATCGGAAGCCCGAGCCGTATGGCGGTCGTGCTGTCATGCTGTGACGGGAATGGCAAGTGGTTAGGATGCGTGTGCACGATCCCCACCGTGCCCTCGGGGATTCTCCCCGGGAAATGTTGGACGCGGCGGCCGCCATAGAACGGCCACGCGACGCACCGAAAGTGGCCGCCTTCCTCTGCAACGATGAAGGCGGCCGTCTCGGACTCCCGCATGCCAAAGCCTCCCTTGGCAAGAATCTCGGCGAAGAAAACGCGAACCGCTCGGTCGGAAAGGAAGCCCGCCCCGGAAGAAGCGGTCGAGAGAACCAGGACCGTGAGCAGTGAGTACAGGGTGGGCCTCCTTTAGAATCAGGTTCGGCCCCCAGCGCGCAGAAGACATAATCAATCGGTAGGATTTCGGCAGGTGCTCTGGTCGTGCAGGTTCGTTTCGGCGAATTCGTTTTCGACGCTGCAACACGGCGAGTCGCACGCAACGACTCGCCGGTCCATCTCACGCCGAAAGCGTTCGAGCTCCTCAAGATTCTGATCGATCAGCGGCCGCGCGCAGTCTCCAAGAACGAGCTGCGCGATCAGCTCTGGCCGGACGTGGTCGTGGAGGACGCCAACCTCAAGAACCTGGTGGTGGAGATCCGGGCCGCGCTCGATGATCGCGACGCGCGCGTCATTCGCACGATTCCTCGATTCGGATATGCCTTCGCCGGTGAAGAGTCGTGCGAGCCCGCAACGGCAGCGCGCTTGATTCAGGGAGACACGATTCACAGGTTGAAATCCGGCGAGAACGTCATCGGCCGCGATCAGGCGTGCTCGGTCGTACTCGACCTCGGGGGAGTCTCGCGGCGACACGCCTTGATTCGCATCAGCGGCGATCGCTTCGTGATCGAGGACCTCGGCAGCAAGAATGGGACGTGGCGCAATGAGGAGCTGGTCAAGAGCCCGGTCGACCTGCAGGATGGCGATCGCATCCGACTGGGCGGGCTTTCTCTGGTTTTTCGAGCGTCCGCTGATCGCGAAACACGGACGATCACCGAGTTCTAAGACGGCTCCACTCACTTAGACTTGCCGGCGTGCAACAGTTCATTGACTACGTCCGCGGCCTCGGCGCGCTCGGCTACGTCGTCTACACGCTCGGCTACGCCGTCATCGGGCTCTTCGTTCCGGCCTCGGTCCTGACGATCGGGGCGGGTGCGCTCTTCGGTGTGATCGGCGGGACGATCGTGGTCGTCATCGGCGCGACGCTCACCGCCACCCTGGCATTCCTGCTCGCCCGTACGGTCTTGCGCAAGCGGATCGAGGGTTGGGTTGCCAGGAATCCCAAATTCGTGGCCGTCGACCGCGCCATCGCGCGCGAAGGGTCGAAGATCGTGGTCCTGGTTCGTCTGGCTGCGGTGTTTCCGTTCCTTTTCGTGAACTACGCATTCGGACTCACAGGGATCCGACTGGTGCCCTACGTCGTCGCGACGTTCATCGGCATTCTTCCGGGGGCGATCGCCTTCGTCTATCTCGGCGCGGCGGGGGCGGCGGCTGCGACCCAAAGCAGAACCAGGACGATCTTCATGATCGCGGGGGTCGTGATCGCGTTTGCTGTTTCGATCTACGTCGGCAGAATCGCCAAGCGCGCTCTATTTCACGATGAGCTTGAAGATGCCGGCGATCATCCCGACATAAAGCAATGAAGCGACCACGATCACGATGATTTTGCCTCGCCGGGCCAGCCTGGCTGCGTAGAGCCCGAAGGCTTTGTTGATCGGATTCCGCCGCGGCAGAAAGGTGAGCATGGGCGCCTTTCGATAGCCGATTTCCTCGCGCACGCGCATCAGCTCGGGATCATTGCGAAGCTTCTTCATGCTGCCGTCGAGAGTTTCGACAGCCTTCTTTCGATTCTTCGCCACGACGTAGACGCGGACCAGGTTGGCCCAGTGCTTCCCTTCGTAGGCCTGAAGCTTGATCGCACGCTGACACAGATCGGCGGCCATCTTGCGTTTGCCTTCCACTCGCGCGAGACAGAGGCCGTAGCTCGAAAGGCCGTCGGGCATCTTGTCCGCCGGAACGGATTGATAGATTGCCGAAAAAACCCGCAGCGCGTTTTCATAATCGCCGCGTTCGGTTGCAGCAATGCCTGCGTTTACAGCTTGAGCGACATTCACCGGAGGTTCCACCATCTCAGACCGGCGCAAATTGTAGGCCTACCCGACCCGCGAAGGCGAGGGTATGCTTTCCAGTTCTGAGCGGAGGACCCTCATGAGCAATCCACTTGCCGAACTTGCCAAAATTGGTCAGAGCGTCTGGTACGACCAGATGGAGCGCAGGCTGATCACGACCGGCGCGCTGAAGAAGATGATCGAGCAGGACGATCTGCGCGGCATGACGTCCAATCCCACCATTTTCGAGAAGGCCATCGGCGGCAGTGAAGACTACGATGCGCAGCTGCGACAGCTGGCGGGGCAGAACAAATCGCGCGACGAGATCTACGACGAGCTGGTCCTCAAAGACATCTCAGACGCGGCCGCGATTTTCGGTCCGGTTTACGATCGCACCGACCGAACCGATGGCTTCATCAGCATCGAGGTCAGCCCGACGCTGGCCAACGATACGCAGGGGACGATCGCCGAGGCCAAGCGGCTGTTCGGGAGGTTGCAGCGTCCGAACGTGATGGTGAAGATTCCCGCGACTCCAGCGGGGATTCCCGCCATCGAGGAGTCGCTATTCAACGGCATCAACATCAACATCACGCTACTGTTCTCGAACGACGTCTACGCACAGGTGATGGAAGCCTACTTGCGCGGTCTGGAGCGCCGCGTCGAGAAAGGTCAAGCTATTGACCATATTCGGTCGGTGGCCAGCTTCTTCGTCAGCCGCATCGACACACAGGCCGACAAACAGATCGAAGAGAAGCTGAAGCAGAGCGGCGATCGCGAGCTGGAATCGCTGCTGGGAAAAATCGCCATCGCGAACGCCAAGCTTGCCTATCAGCAATTCAAGAAAGTCATCACCTCCGATCGATTCAAGAAGCTGCAGGCCAAAGGGGCGCACGTGCAGCGGCCGCTGTGGGCGTCGACGGGAACGAAGAATCCGAAATACAGCGACGTGATGTATGTCGAGTCGCTGATCGCCCGCGACACCATCAACACGCTTCCCCCCGCGACGTACGACGCTTTCCGCGATCACGGGAAAGTTCGCATCGCCATCGAGGACGATCTCGACGCAGCGCGCGAAGTGCTGCGGAAATTCGAGGCCAAGGGTTTCAGCCTGACAAAAATCACCGATCAGCTCACGCTCGACGGCGTGAAATCGTTCGAGGCCTCTTTCGTCTCGCTGATGTCGGTGCTGGAAGCGCGCCGTGACGCCGTCACGCGCGGACTCGACGATCGCCAGACCGAGCATCTCGGCCCGCATCAGGCGGCGGTGGACGCGGCAATCTCGCGCGTCGAGAAAGAAAAATTCGTGGAACGCATCTGGAAGAAAGACGCCACGCTGTGGAAGAGCGACGACGCGCACAAGAAGATCATCGGCAACGCGCTGGGCTGGCTCACGGTGGTCGATCAGATGGCGAAAAACGCGAAGGAGATCCGCACTTTCGCGGAATCGGTCCGCCGCGACTTCGACGATGTCGTCGTTCTAGGCATGGGCGGCTCGAGTCTCTGTTCGGAAGTCACCCGCCGCGTGTTCGGCAAGCGCGACGGCTATCCGGCGCTGTCGGTGCTCGATTCGACGGTTCCGGAGGCAATTCGCGCCCTCGAGTCGAAGCTGAAGCTCGAGCGAACGCTGTTCATGGTCGCTTCGAAGTCGGGCACGACCACCGAGCCCATGATGTTTCATCGCTACTTCTACGATCGCGTGAAATCGGTCAAGCGCGATCGCGCCGGCGAGAACTTCATCGCAGTCACCGATCCCGACACACAGCTGCAGCGCGACGCCGAGCGCGACAAGTTCCGCAAAGTCTTCATCAATCCCGCCGACATCGGCGGCCGCTACTCCGCCCTGTCGTATTTCGGAATGGTCCCCGCCGCCATCTCAGGCGTCGACATCGAAACGCTGCTCGATCGCGCGGTGCACGCCGCCCACGTCGCGATTGTTCCGTCGCCGCGAAAAAATCCGGCGGCGATGTTAGGCGCGGTCATGGGAGCCCTGGCCGCGCAGGGACGCGACAAGCTCACGCTGATCACGCCCCCGCCCCTCGACACGCTCGGGCTGTGGATCGAACAGCTCATCGCGGAGAGCACCGGCAAGGAAGGGAAGGGTGTGCTGCCCCTCGCCGGCGAGCCGCCT
The DNA here is from genome assembly GCA_035636095.1 of Thermoanaerobaculia bacterium. Lineage (GTDB taxonomy): Bacteria > Acidobacteriota > Thermoanaerobaculia > Gp7-AA8 > Gp7-AA8 > Gp7-AA10. The sequence goes on along the minus strand of DASPZU010000083.1, from coordinate 38,844 downwards.
CTCGACGCACTTGACTATGGCAAGGATCGTTTATTCGTGGCAGTGCGTCTGCGCGGATCGGACGACGTTCGCCGCCTCAAGGAGCTCTCCGACGCCGGCCATCCGGTGGTCGATCAGGTCCTCGCCGATCCTCTCGACCTCGGCGAGATTTTCTTCACCTGGGAATTTGCAACTGCGGTCGCGGGAGCACTTCTGGGGATCGACGCATTCGATCAGCCCAACGTGCAGGAGTCGAAAGACAACACCAGGAAACTTCTCGAAGAATTCAAGTCGACCGGCAAGATGACTTACTCCGCAGCGCAGGTGAAGCCCGATGATCCGGCGGTCGCGAAGCTCCTCAGCGAAGCAAAGCCGGGCGACTACGTCGCGCTCACCGAATACTTCGGAGAGACTCCCAGGCGCGACAAGTTGATCGCCGAGATTCGCGAGGCCATCGCCCGATCGCTGCATGTCGCAACGACCACCGGCTACGGCCCGCGATTCCTCCACTCGACCGGACAGTTCCACAAAGGTGGACCGCCGAGCGGAAAGTTCCTGCAGCTCACCGGCGGGCCGAACCAGGATGTGGCGATTCCGGGCGAGAAATTCTCGTTTGGCATTCTGGTGCGCGCGCAGGCGATCGGCGATTTCCAATCGCTGGCCAGCCGCAAGCGCCGCGCCGTCAGCATCGCTCTGGGGGAGGATGTCGACCGCGGGCTCGAAAAGCTCGCGCAGACCGTGAAACAGGCAATTGCGAAAACTGTGTCATCCCGAGCGTAGCGACGGAACGGTGTGGGTGGGAGGCAGGTAGCAGGAGATTCGTACCGCGCCCCACACCGATTCCTCTCTCACGCTCGGAATGACAATTCAGAAAGGTGTAACGATGGCGCAAGCGCAGTTCGGAATGATCGGCCTCGCTGTCATGGGCATGAACCTCGCGCTCAACATCGAGGAGCATGGATTTCCGGTGGCGGTCTGGAATCTCGAGCCCGAGAAGGTCGACGAGTTCGTGGGCAAGAACCGCGGCAAGCGGTTCACCGGCACGAAGACTTTCGCGGATTTCACGAAAGCGCTGGCGCGGCCGCGCCGCATCATGATGATGATCAAGGCCGGCGCACCGGTCGATCAGACCATCGAGAAGATCACGCCCTATCTCGAGGAAGGCGACGTCATCATCGACGGTGGCAACTCGTGGTTCAAAGACACGCAGGAGCGAACGAAGCGGCTCGAATCGAAGCGACTGCACTTCGTCGGGTCGGGCGTGTCGGGTGGGGAGGAAGGCGCGCGCCACGGCCCCTCGCTGATGCCGGGCGGGTCGGTGGAATCGTGGAACGCCATCAAGCCGGTTTTCGAATCGATCGCTGCCAAAAGCGATTCCGGTCCATGCGTCACACACGTCGGTCCCGACGGCGCGGGCCACTACGTGAAGATGGTCCACAACGGCATCGAGTACGGTGACATGCAGTTGATTGCCGAAGCCTACTGGATGCTGAAGAAGGGGATCGGGGCGACCCCGGACGAGCTTGCGGGAATCTTCGATCAATGGAACCACGGGAAATTAGAATCATTTCTCATAGAGATCACCGCGCATATTTTTCGTATAAAAGATCCGGACACCAAGGCGCCGCTTGTTGAAAAAGTCCTCGATAAAGCGGGACAGAAGGGCACGGGCAAATGGACGGCGCAGGTCGCGCTCGATCTGGCCGTTCCAGTTCCGACCATCGCCGCCGCGATCGACGCGCGCGTTCTCTCTTCCATGAAGGACGAGCGCATGGCGGCCTCGAAAATCCTGGGGGGAACGCCGCCGACCTCGGCGGCCAAGGGCGATCGCAAGCAGTTCATCCAGGACGTGCACGACGCGCTTTACGCCTCGAAAATCTGCTCCTACGCGCAGGGGATGGCGCTGATTCAGGCGGGATCGGCGGAGTGGAAATGGAACATCCGGATGCGCGAGATGGCGCGGATCTGGAAGGCGGGCTGCATCATCCGGGCGAAATTCCTCGACTCGATCATGCGCGCCTACGAGGAGAAGCCGGACCTGTCGAACCTGCTGCTGGCGAAAGAATTCAGCGGCGCTGTGAGGCAGTCGGAGGGCGCATGGCGCCGCGCAGTCGCGTTCGCGCAATCGAACGGCATCGCCGCGCCGGCGATGTCATCGAGCCTGGCCTACTTCGACGCCTATCGCAGCGCCGAGCTGCCCCAAAATCTGACGCAGGCGCAGCGCGACTACTTCGGCTCGCACACCTATCAACGCAACGACAAAGGGGCCGACGCGCCCTTCGTGCACACGGATTGGGTGCACATGTGAGCGTCACAGCAGCGCACGAAGCGACGCCGAGAGGCGCCCCGCTAAGGTGCGCCGCTCTCGCGAGCGTTCGATGCGTGCTTCGAATTCCGCGCGCATGCGCTCGATGATGTCGCTCTCGGTCGGGTAGTTGATGTCGGTCACCTGATTCCAGCGAAGAAAGATAGGCCCGGAAAGCTCAGTCATCGGCACCTTTCCGCGGCGGATGAGGCGGTCCTCATCGAGAAAATTGATCTTCGTTGCGCCGACAAGCGTGATGCCTTCGATGTCGCCGTCGGCGTTCTTGTCGGCGGCGTACAGCAGGCCGTGGAAGAGTCCATAGCCGGTGCGCACGAACGCGAAGTCCTGGCGCAGGATCGGTGGGTAGTGTGGAGCTTCGTAACGCCAGTAAAACGTCCGCCAGAAAAAATATTGGAAGGCTTTCCGCGCGGTGCGCCATCCGGTATCGAAGTACAGTTCCGGACCGCCCGCCCGCGCCACGCCGACCAGAGTCTTGGCGTACGCCAGACCGGTTTGCCACGAAATCGCGGCCAGCAGCACGAGATACCACAGCAGCGGCCCCAGTTTGCCACCCGCAACAAAGTCCTTGAGCTGAGGTTCCTGCACGAAAATCTGCGACAGGGCGTGGCGGTCGATCGTGAACCACGACCGGTCAAAAATCCAGGTGATGGCGTTGATCAGGAAGACCGTCTTCAGGTTCAGGAAGAAGCTGGGCAGAGCCGCGGAAAAGAATTCTTCAATTTGCGGCAGACCTTTTCGGTCCATGAATTCGTAACGCGTGGCCGCTGCGGCTTTGAAGAGGAGATGCGGGGTGTAGAGATAGATGATGAAGCCGACCAGGAGAAGGGAGATCACTGACTGGCAGTCTTCGGGTTCGCCGGCTGCGGCTTGTCCTTCTCGCCGATGCGATTGATCTCTTTCTTTTTCTCTTCGACCAGAGCGGCCTCATTCAACTCGTTCCAGCGGGTGTAGGAACGGTCGCGAATGACATTCTGCTCACCGACGATTTTTTGATACCAGCCCATACGAATAAGCGTAACAAAAATTGGTCGCGATCTCATCCTCATAGCTGCGGTTTCAGCACGTCCGCAAATTTTTCCTTGATGCGCGCCCATCGCGGACGTCGGAACCATTTGCGCAGCGTGATCTCCTCGCATTTGCCGAGGTCCTGAAAGAACATCGTTTCCATCTGCTGGGCGATCTGGTCGTCGTAGATATTCACGTTCACTTCATCGTTGAGCCGGAAACTCCGCTCGTCGAAGTTCGATGAGCCGACCGTCGACCAGATGCCGTCCACGACCATGGTCTTGGCGTGCATCATCGTCGGTTGGTATTCGAAGATGCGGATGCCGCGCCGCAGAAGCAGGTCGTAATGCATCCGGCTGGCTTCCCGCACGATCGGCACATCGGTGTATTCGCCGGGTACGATGACGCGCACGTCGACGCCGCGCCGTACCGCCCCCTCGAGGGCGCGGAGAGTGTCGCGATCGGGGACGAAGTAGGCGTTGCTGATGTAGATCGATTTCGACGCGCTGACGATCGAGACGATGTAGAGCAGCTTCACCGCCGAGCTGCCCTCCGACGGCGACGACTTGATGACCTGCGTGCAGTGGTGGCCGCGCGGCTCGACCTGCGGAAAATAATCGAGACCGGTGAGCAGCTCTCCGCGGCTCTTCACCCAGTTGTCCATGAATGCGAACTGCATTTGCGTGACCGCCGGTCCTTCCACGCGGACGACAGTCTCGCGCCAGTGGTCCTTCGAGTCGGCGTCACCGAGCCACTCGTCGGCGATGCCAACGCCACCCGAGAATCCGACTGTGCCGTCGACGACCATCAGTTTTCGATGGGTGCGGTGGTTGAAACGCGAGAGCGTGTACCAGCGCAGCGGGTGATACCACTCCAGATCGATGCCGTTGCGATGGAGGAAATCGATGAGCGATTGCGACATCTGCGCAGAACCGACCGCGTCGAGGATCACCTTGACCGCCACGCCCGCCCGCGCGCGTTCGGCCAGCGCTTCCGCGAATTGCCGGCCAATCTCGCCGTCCCAGTAGATGTAGAACTCGAGGTTGATCGTCTTCTGAGCAGTGCGAATCGCTGCCAGCATGGACGGGAAAATCTGCACGCCGTTGCGCAGGATCTCGACGCGATTGCCCTGCATCAGCGGCGAACCGGTGAGCGCGTGCATGGTCTGCTGGAAGGCCAGGTCGCGCACCGTGAACTGATGCTTCATGTGATACCGGGTCGGCAGCTTGCGGCGAATGATCGGCAGCGCCGGGCGGCGCGGATAACGCGGCGGTTTACGTTTTCGAAAAAGCATCAGCGTTGATTGGCGATCCACACCGCGGCCGCCAGGAGAAGCACGATGAAGGCCACGCCCACCGACGCAATCAAAACGATAATCAAAATCGCTGTGAAAGCGATGGTCGAAAAAGAGCGCGGCGGCCGCCCCCGATCGCGATGCGCGATCAGCAGCCGCATGTTCATCAGGTTTTCCTCGAAGGCGATGTCGAAGATGTCGCCCACGATGGGGATCTCGCCGATGGCCATGTCGAGGAGCACGTTGACGATCATCCGGACGACATAACGCATCGGCACGCGGTGCCGCAGTCCGCCGATGATGATCCATGCCGACAACACGGCCCCGATGATGTCGCCGATTCCGGGGATGAATCCGAGGGCGGCATCGAGGCCGATTCCGCGGCCGGTGCCGGGGATGCGGATGGCCTCGTCCATCAGGTAGGCGAACTTCCGCATGGCCACCAGATCGCGCGGAAGTTTCTCGTCGGGCTCGATCACCTCCGGGATGATCGGCGATTGGTGAGCCATACGCGCAGTGTATGCAAGCACTTGCCCAAAGGTCACGGGCCGGGCCTGGCAGTTGCGTTTATAGTGGCGCAATGCCGGAGGAAATCCGCGAGGCCGAGCGGCGTGCCCGGATCAAGCATCGGCTGGTCGCGACGCGCACCTACATCTGGTCGTGGCTCACTGATCCTGCGGTTCTGGTCTATCGCCGCGAGGCCCACGGCCGGCATCGCGCCCGCGTCCTGACCGTCGAATTCTTCCTTTTCATCCGAGAGGTCAGCCGCGAGTTCTACCTTGTCGAAGGCACTTCGCGAGCCGCTTCGCTGGCGTACACCACCCTGCTGTCCCTCGTTCCGCTGCTGGTGGCTTTCACCAACGTTCTGCAGCAGTACTTCCGCTCACTCTTCCCGAATTTTCAGAGCCAGATCGACAGCATCCTCAACGTCGTCATCCCGTATCAGTCGCCGGTGCTGACCTATCACCTGGCGCGGTTCGCAGAGAACGCGCAAGCGGCGTCGACGTTCGGCGTGATCGTCTTCATCATCGTCGCGTTCCGCCTTTTCCTGGCTGTCGAGGCCACCGTCAATCAGATCTGGAAGGTGCCCGGGAGCCGCAGCTATCGCCAGAAAATCATGGCCTTCACGATGCTCTTTTTCTGGGGTCCGGTCTTGATGGGCCTCTCATTCACGACCACCAGCATGCTGGAGAAGAATCGCTTCCTGCGATTTCTCTTCCAGAACGATGTGATTTTCAGGATTGTGCCGGTGGTGGTCCTCTTCGTGGCCTTCGCGATGCTGTTCTGGCTCGTCCCGTCGACGCACGTGAAGTTCAAGGCGGCGGCGGTGGGGGCGGTGGTGACCACGGCGCTGTTCACCCTCGTCCGATACGCCTTCGGCGTGTACGCCGACTTTCTGGTCCACGGTCGATTCAATCTGATCTACGGCGCGATCGGCCTGGCCATCATCTTCCTGATCGCCATTGAAATCATGTGGGTCGTCATCCTCCTCGGCGTCGAAATCAGCTACGTCTTCCAGGGCCTGTACGGCGTCTTGCGCGCGAGCGAACAGCGCATTCAGGACGAGCCGCGCTTCGATCTCTACTTCGGTCTTCGGGCGCTGATCGAGATCGCGCGGCGATTCGACAAGCGCGAGGATGCGCCATCCTCGTACCGGCTGGCCGAACAATTCGGCTGTACCGACTCGCAAATGCTGCGCATCCTGCGCAAACTGGAAGACGCGCAACTGTGCAAGGAAATCGGCGGCGATTGGACGGGCTACGTTCCGGGTTGCGATCCCGATCGCATCACCATCGAAGAAATCATTCTGCAGTTGGAGGGAGCGCTGCGCGTTCTTCCCGATATCGGACCGGACGATCGCGAACGCGCTGCCATTGGCGAAATGTTCAGCAAACTCGCCGAAGCGACCAAGAACACGCTGGCCCGGCTGACCATCGGGCAAATCGTGCGCGATCTCTACGCGCCGCGCTCTCCCACACTCGTCGAGGACCGTTTTACCGGGCGGTAGAACTGGCGCGCCGGGCGCGAATCATGCGGATGCGTCGCGACGTCTCGTAAGCGACCGTTGCAATCGCGACCCACAGCGCGCCGACGGCCACTCCTGCGCCGACGTCGGAAATCCAGTGGACGCCCAGGTAGACGCGTGAAAGCGCGATGGTGATGACGAGCGTGAACGCTGCCGCCAGAGCAGCCGCTTTCGCGCGCCACGTTCGCAACGAGCGCAACGCCAGGTACCCCAGCGCGCCGAAGACGATGGTCGAGCCCATGGCGTGCCCGCTCGGAAACGAGTAGCCCGAAGCGCGGCGCAGCGCTTCAGCGAGGTCGGGTCTCGCACGCGCGAAATAGCGCTTCAGCTCGATCAGCATCAATGCACCCAGGCCGGTGGTGCCGACGAGATAGATCGCCCACCGGTAGCGGTGTTGAATGATCAGTACCGTCGCGACGATCGCGACGATGACGCCGACGCTGACCGGGCTGCCGATGGTCGTGGCCCCAACCAGGACCGCGGTCGCGATCGGCGATCGCTCCGTGATGGCCAGGTCGTGAATTCGCGAGTCGAATTCCTGCAGCGCTACGCTTCTCGAATGTACGAGCTCCGCGACGTCGATAAATGCGTCGCCAGCCCAGATCGTGATGGCCGCGCCGCCCAGCGCCAGCACCGCCACGGGAAGGTAGTCCCGATGGCGGAGCCGTGCCGTTCGATTGGCGATGAACGCAACCAGGTGACTCGCCGGCCGCGCGATCGCGATGAAGAGGCCCCACAGAATGAAAAAAAGTGCGGCGATGGCGCCGATGATCAGCAGCTCAGAACCCGCCCGACATGTACTTCCACTGCACGATCTTGTCGTTGATCTCGCGGAGCCGGCGGCTGATCAGGCGGCACAGCAGATTGAGAAACTGCAGCGCGGCGTGCGGGTCCATGGAGAGGATCTCATTGAGCGTGGCGCGGTCGATCGATAGAACGGTGGCGTCGCCCTCATGCGCCTTGGCGTCGGCGGAGCGCGCTTTGTCGTCGATGAGCGCCATCTCGCCGAAGAAATCGCCGCGATCGAGGACCGTCAGCGCTTCTTCGCCCACGCCCGGAATGAATTTCGAGATGCGCACGCGGCCATCGAGGACGATGAAGAGCTTGTCCCCCTTCTCGCCTTCGCGAAAGATCATCGATCCTTCGCGAAATTTTTCCTCGGTCGAGAAGGTCGCCAGCAGCTTCATTTCCGCCGCCGACAGCCCGCGCTCTTTGAAGAGATCGACCTTGTCCTCCGACTTGACGATGATCTGCTGGGTCTCGCGCTTTCCTTCCGCGCGTTTGCGCCCGGCGCCTTTCTTGGCGTCCTCCTGGAAGAAGAGCTTCAACTGCTCGTTGGCGTCGCGGACTTTTTGGCTGAGCGAGCGCCAGAATGCCCAGTGCAGACCGACCGCCAGCTCTTTCTCCTGATCCATGAGTTGATCGAGCGCGCTGAACGAGAAGGTGTAGCAGGCCGAGGGCTCGACCGCGACGGCATCGCTGGAGCGATGGGTGCGATCGATGAAGTTCATCTCGCCGAAGATGGTGTCGTGATCGAGCGAGCCGAGAATCTGCGGACCGAAGGGCGTGTCCTTGCGGATCTCGATGCGACCGCTCCTGACCACGTAAAAATCCATGGAGCGATCTTCTTCCCGAAAGATGTAAGAGCCCTGCTGCAGCTCTTCCACGCGCGTGAATTTCGAGAGCCGCGCGATCTGCTCGTCCTTCATGTGTTGAAAAACGGTCAGCTTGCGCAGATCGATTTGCATGGTCGCAACGCTGCCGCGCTTCTCGGCATCGCGCGTGATCTTGTCGATGATCTCCTTCAGATCCTTGCGCGTCTCGAACTTGAAGAGATTCTCTTTGCGAAGCTCGAGGCGCTCGGTGCAGACGCGCAGATTCTCGACGCGCGTGTTGATCAAGCCGTTGAGCTCTTTGTTGTCGAGATTCTTCATCCGCTTCAGGGTATTGATCATGCGGCGGACCGGCTCGGTGCTTTCGCCTTTCTGGTCGGTCGCGAGAAGAAATGCGTCGATGAACTCATCGAGCGCGACGTCGAAATTCTTCAGCTCGAACTCGATGCGGCCCGAAATCTCCGCCAATCCGCGATCGAATGGATTTAGCTTGCGCGCGACTTTGATCTCCTCCCGCGAGAGCTGCCATTCGCCTTGCGAAAAATAGAGGCGGCCCAGGATCTCGAAGGGGCGGTAGTTGTTGGGTGTTTTCAGCTTCGCGATCTCGAGCAGCTCGATGGCCTTCGAGGTCTGATCCTTGGCCATGTAGTACTGCGCCAGCCCCGAGTATTGGGTCGAATCGATTTCATCGCGCGCGCGCTCGGCGGCGACTTCCCGTCGCACCTCCACGTATCGCGACTCCTCGGCCGCTTTCTTGAGGTCGCGAACGCGCGCGAGATTGATGCGCAGCGCCACCGAGCCCGGCTTGAGCTTCTCCGCCATTTCGTACAGGTGGATCGACTCGTCGTACATCCCCTGTTCGGCGTAGCGCCGCGCCAGGACGATGAGGTCGTCGGCCTCGATCGGAATGCTGCTTTCCGTTGCCAGGGTGCGGAATCGCGACCTTGGCGGGACAGGCTGTTCGGCCATGTACCTGATTATTATCGCAAAGGCAGAAAGCAGAAAGCAGAAGGCAGAAGGCCGAAATGTCGAAATTGTTCATCCTTGCCGTCGCGGCGATCACTTCTGCCTTCTGCCTTCTGCCTTCCGACTTCGCCCCCGCCCTTCCCGGCTACGAATTCTCCTTTCCGCGCGATCACGGCTCGCATGACGAGTACAAGACGGAATGGTGGTACTACACCGGACATCTCCGAACCGACAGCGGGCACCGTTATGGATTCGAGGTCACGTTCTTTCGCGTGGGCGTCGTGCCGCCCGACGGTGCTTCGCAGAGCCGGTGGGACCTGCACAATCTGGCATTGGCGCATTTCGCAATCACGGACGTCGATCGTCAGCGATTCCGCTACGCCGAAAAGCTCAATCGCGCTTCGCCGTTCACGGCTTCGGCGGCATCCGAATTCCTCGATGTCTTCAACGAGGGATGGAGCGCAACGACGCAGCGCGACGGATCGTGGCATGTGGTCGCTTTCAACGGCAGCGACGCCGTCGATCTCGTCATGCGATCGCGCAAGCCGCCCGCCATCCACGGTGAGAACGGCGTCAGCGTCAAGGCGGAAGGGGTTGGATTCGCGTCGCACTACTACTCGATGACGCGCCTCGAAGTCGCCGGCACCGTCAACCGCCAGCGATGTCGCGGAACCGCGTGGATGGACCACGAATTCGGGAGCTCGAAACTTCGAGAGGATCAGCAGGGGTGGGACTGGTTTTCGATCCAGTTCGACAACGACAGCGAATTGATGCTGTACCAGATTCGGCAGCGCGACGGAAACCCCGATCCGGCCTCGTCGGGCTCGCTCATCACCAGCGATGGCGGAGTCATTCACATCCGCCGCGAGCAGATGCGCATCGAGTCGATTGACCGCTGGCGCTCCTCGCGAAGCGGCGCCACCTACCCGATGGGTTGGCGCATTTCGGTCCCGACATTCGGAATCGCGGTCGAGCTGCGGCCGGTGATGCGCAATCAGGAGCTGATCACGCGAAGCTCGACCAACGTCACGTATTGGGAGGGGGCGGTCGATGTCACCGGATCGTTCGGCAACAACGTCGTCTCGGGCGTGGGATACGTCGAGCTGACCGGCTACGATCGCGCCTTTCGCGCGCCGTAGCTACTGCGGCCGGCTTGCCGGAATCCTCGGCAACCAGCTCACCTCGGCGATGTTGCCTTGCGCCAGGTTTTCCGAGTCGATCGTGAATCCGAGGAAGGCGATGCACATTTCGTCGGTGGTCGCTTCACCCCACGAGACGGCTTTCGGCGGATCGTTCGGGTTGCGCGAGTTGCCCTCGGAATTGTCGTAGAAGGCTTCCAGCGACAGCTTGGTGCCGGCCGGTAACGCGAGCGGATCCTTGAATCGATACATGCCCTGCCAGTTGAAATCCCAGTCGTCGATGTTGATCAGACATTGATTCGGGCTCGACGCACCCAGCGGCGTGGCATCGACCCGCATCGTTCGTCCGAGAAGATGCATGTGCGGCGCAACCAGCCAAATGTGCGCGTCAACGCGGGGGAAGAGCGGCAGCGAAAAGTCGGCCGTCACGGGGTAGTGCGAATCGCCTGGCGGAATCGTAAAGGTGGTGTTGATCAGCGGGAGGACGCGCATCAACTTGTTCGGCTTGCGCTTGTCGTAATAGATGCCGATCTGCGTCTGATCGGGAAGCGGCGCCGGTCCGTGGGGGTGATAGTGCACCTGCAGCACGATGCGCGAATTCGCCGGCAGCGAGAACGCCACTTCCGGCGGCAGCATCACCGGCCGATAGCCGGGCGCCCAGCCACCCAACGTGGTGGCATTCAGATTCGTGATTTGGAATCCCGGTCCGCCGAAGCATTGATATCCCGGCGCCGGATCGGCGTCATCGAGTCTTTGCGACTCGCCGGTCGTGTCGATGAACGCGATGACATGATGCACGGTCTGACGGTCGCCAGGTTTGATGTCGATCGCAGATACGTACTGGTTATCGGTCAGCCTGGTCGGCATCGAGAAGCAGCGATACATATCGCCGACGGCCGGTGGCGTGTAGGCCTGCGTGCTCTGAAGGGTGAGATCGGGTTGACCGAGCGCCCACCCGCCCTCGAAGTTCAACGGCGCCGGCAGATCGGCAGGATTTCCTTCAGGCGCGCCGTTGTCGGCCCACCGCGCCAGCGTGTCGACGTCGGCCTGCGAAAGAATTCGCGGACTGTCGAAAACCCCGCAGCTCTGGGCCGGCTTCCACGGCGGCATCTGCCGCGTCGACGTCATGTATTTGATGTCGGACGCGCGGATGTGCGCGTCCGCGAAGGTCATCAGCGAAAACGGGCCGATGTCGCCGGGATGGTGACAGGTCTGGCAATTCGCCTGAAAGATGCGTACGACTTCCTTGCTGAAGGTCGGACCTGCCTGCGGCGGAGGAGGATTGATGGCACGATGGCGCGACGCGCCGACGGCTGCCAGCGCCAGACCAGCGATCACCACGAGTTTCAGTCCCCTCAGTCCCCTCTGCATATAGACCTCACAACTCTCCGCCGTTGCGGATGATTTCCTCCACCCAGGTCCAACCGCTCGCGCGCAACTCGCGAGCGTGAATGGCGCGAACATCAACCCGCGAGCTCATCCTGTAAAGAAGCGATCGCAAACCGAGAAGGGTTCGCGACAAATAAACCTGCAGCCGGTGAGCGCGAGTGTACCGCTTCGCAATCGAGCGCGCCATGATGTCGATTCCGACCCGCAGGTGCTCACCGTTGCCGAAATCGAATGGTTGGTGAAGGAGAGGCTCGACCGCCCATCGGAACGATTCCTCCAGCAGCGCCATGCGCGATTCGTCGCGCAATTCCTCCTGGCTGAGGTCGCAGTAGCGGGCCAGCGTCGCGCGCATGTTGTCGCGGTCGCGGTAGAACGCTGCATCCATTTGACTGAGCAGCTCCCATGCTGCGTCGTCGTATCGAGGCACGCAGCCGAAATCGAGCAGCGCGACGCGGCCGTCGTCACAGAAAAGGTAATTGCCGGGATGGGGGTCGGCATAGGCGCAGCGTCCTGCGTAATACATTCGGAAGGCGATGGTGTAGAGCTTGGAACCGAAAGCGTCGCGTTCCGATTGCGACGGTTGCCTGCGAAGCCAGGCGTCGAGATGGCGCCCGTCGATGAATTCCATCGTGAGCACTCGGGCGGTCGAAACGTCACGGAAAACTCGCGGAACCCTGACCCCATCGCCGTCTGTGAACAATGAACGCGCGTGTTCGAGTGAATCCGCTTCTGCTTCGTAATCAACCTCGGAAGTCAATACGTCGCGGATCTCGTCAAGTTGCGCAGTCAGATTGTCCCAGTCTCGGGTGAAGCGGAGCGGCGCGAGTACGGCGGCCAGATTGCGCAGGTCGGAGCGGATCGTCTGGCCGATTCCGGGATATTGAATCTTGACGGCCACGCGTTCACCGCTGCGCAATCGGGCCCGATGCACCTGACCGAGGGACGCCGCTGCGAAGGCTTGTTCCTCGAATTCGGAGAAGACTTCGGGGAGATCGTGATCGAGCTCGTTGCAAAGCTGCTCGCGGACCATTGCAAAGTGCATCGGGGGTGCGTCGAAGTGAAGCTGCGCCAGCGTGGCCGCGATTTCCTCGGGCACCAGGTTTGGGTAGAGGGCGAGTGCCTGACCGACTTTCATGACCGCACCGCGGAGATAGAGCATCCCTCCCACCAGACGCATCGCTGTGGCCATATGTGTTTCCACGAGCTGTTGCGCATTCGCGTCCGCACTTCCGAAGAATGATCGAACCCACATTGCGGCGTAGGCGGCAGCGATCTGCGCCTGCATCGTGCCGAGCGTCCAGAGACGCGCCAGGCGACCGGTGGGAATGACACGCTGGAAGTCCTCCTCCGGCGAATCCTCGAGCGGCAGGGCGGCAATCAATTGCGCAAGATCTGCGTTCACGCGCCACTTTCCTTTCTTCTGAGTGCGTCGGCGAAAAGCGCCACGCTATGATCGACGAAAGCCAGAGTATCTTCGTGCTTTCGCGATGTGTCGGCGATCCAGAATGTGATCACGCCGGCGTACAGACTCCAATAGAGATGCCGGAGCATCGGCGTTAGCGACTGTCCGAGGATGCGCTCGACCGCGGCCATGTGTTCGGAGCGAATCCGTTCCGAGTCGTGCGCCAGGATCGAATCGACGACGAAGGCAAGGAACGACCGGAGAGGGCGCAAGCGACGCAACCCGCTCGCGATCAGCGCAAAGAGCTGCTCTTCGACACTGCCCGTGGTGGGTGTGGCGTTGACGTCTGCGAGCGCATCGGCAACCAGTGTTCCCACGATGGCTTCCTTGGTTGGGAAGTAGTTGAACAGCGTGCCGTTCGCGATCCCGGCCTCAGAGGCGATCTCGCGAGTGCTGAGGTTCTGCCACCCCTCTTGGAGGAGGAGCTTGCGGGTGGTGTGGAGGATCGCCAGCCGGGTTGCCTCTTTGGTTTCTGCTGTAACGCGCATGGATTTTATATGAGCACGCTCATAATATTGTTCCGTGCCCCCGCGGCGTCAAGGGCCGCTATTCAGTTTTGAGGGCGCTGGCGATGTCGAGCCGTGCGGCCAGTCGTGCCGGCACGAAACCGGCGCCGACCGCTGCCGCGAACGTCGCGGCCAGCGCCATGACGATGAGGCGCAGCGGCGTGTGAAACTCGATCGTCCAGCCGAACGACTGCTTGTTGATGACGTAGATGAGAATCCAGGAGAGGGCGTAGCCCATCGCGACGCCGATGACGGTTGAGGTCAGTCCGAGGATTGAGGATTCGAGCACGATCATTGTGCGGATCTCGCTGACGGTCACGCCGATCACGCGCAGCATGGCCAGCTCGCGCCTGCGCTCGAGAATCAGCGCAGTCAGCGTATTCACGATTCCGAGGATTGCCACGATGATCGCGATGGCCAGGAGCGCGTAGGTGATCACGAATGTCTGATCGAAAATGCGCATCACTTCGGTGCGTATCTCGCGATTGGTCACCGTGAAGGCGTGATACTTCGCGCCGAACATTTCCTCCAGCTTCTTTCGTGCTGCGTCGATGTTCACTCCATTTCGTATATATATAATGACAGTATTTATCGCATCGTCTCCAAAGGCCTGGATGTAACGGGCGCGGTCCATGACCACCACGCCGCGATCGTTGGAGTAATCGCGGTAAATTCCGGTGATCGGAAATTGCTCGACACCGCGCGCAGTGGGCAAGGCAACCGAATCGCCGAGATGCATCCCAAACTTCACCGCGAAACTCTCCGAGACCACCACCCCGCCCGCCCGCATGGCATCGACGAGCGACTTGGCCTCCGATCGCGGTGCGATCATCGGCAGTGTGCCGTAGCGCGCCGCGACATCGAAGTCGCCGCTCCCGACCGCGATGATGCTGTCGCGATAGATCATGTCCTTGCCGCGAACACGGTCGATGGCCGCGATGAACGGCACGCGCTTCAGTTCCTCCCCGATCTGCGGCGGAAAGACAGCGGCGTCGGCATTGGAGAGCAATTTGGCCGGACGCAGCCAGAGGTCCGAGCTCACCGTCTGATTGACCCACACCCGGACGGTTTCGCGAAAACTGCCCACCATCAGCGCGACCGCGATCATCATTCCGGTGGCCACCGCCAGTGCGGCCGTCGCGATCGCGGTCCGTCGCAGCGATGCCGGCAGCGAGGCCGCGGCCAGTTGCCCGACCGTTCCGTAGACCGCGCGCAGAGGTCTGCCGAGCGCCGATGCGGCGAAGGTAAGGATCATTGGCGATAGAAACGAAAACGCAATGACCACCAGCAGCACCGCGACGTAGCCGCCGATCGCGATGCCGTTGATCGGCGGAAGTGCGGTCACCGCAGCCGCGCATGCAAAGCAAACGATGGCCGCGATCGCCAAACCACGCCGGCGCCGAACCGCAACGCGTTGGTGCAGTCCGGGCTGAATCAGCACATTCGGACGCACCCTGGCCGCCTCCAGTGACGGTTGAATGGCGGAGATGAGCGACAGCAGCATGCCCACCGCGGCGCCGGCGCCGATGATGCCCGGCGTCAGCGCGATCGATTCGGGCCGTGACATGACGTATAACGCGTTCACGGTCCGGCTGATCGTGCGCAGGATCGCGAACGCCAGCGCATTTCCGAGGAGGATGCCGGCGATGGAGCCGATCGCGCCGAAGATCAGCGCTTCCAGAAGAAAGGCCATGAGGATCTGCCGCGGCGAAGCGCCGAGAGTCTTCAGAACGCCGACGTCTTTTCGCCGCCGCAAAATCGAGATCAGCACCGTGTTGTAAACGAGAAACATTCCGACCAGCAGCGCAACGCCTGCCAGCGCGAAGAGGTTCACTCGAAACGCGCGCAACATTTTCTCGACGCGTTCATTGCGGCGCGACGGCCGCTCCAGGCGCGTGCCGGGTGGGAGGAGGCGTCCGATCTCCGCCAGAACGCGATCGTCGGGGAGGAGCAGATCGACGCGCGTGAGGCGGCCTGACAAGCCGAATCGCTTCTGGGCCGCACCGATGTCGGCGATCCCAATGGCGCCGTTGAAGGCCGTGGCCGGCCCCCGCGCTTCCAGAAGACCGCGCACGGTCATGGTGGTGTCGCGTCCCAGAACGTTGATGGCCACCTGCGATCCGAGTCGCAAGTGATGGTCCTGCGCGAAGGTCAGCGGAAGAATGATCGAGTCATCGCGGAAGAGATCGAGATACACCGCCGCCGAGGTCGGCGGCCCTCCACTGAGGATGGCGGCGTAGCGGTAATCGCGAAAGTGGATGTCGCTGAGCAGATCGACCGCCAGCAGTCGAATCGGAATCTGATCGGGCTCGATCACGCCGTCGACGTCGATGACCGGCGCGAACCGCACGCCGCGTCGCCACAACGGCTGCAATTTCAGAAGCAGCGTCTCGTCGAGTCCCGAGTCGGATGCGATTTGATAATTCGCACGGCCCGAGACAGCATCGACCGATTCGCGAAACGCGCGCAGCGCACTCTGATTCGAAAGCGCGATTGCCACCACCACGCCGACGCCGACGGCAATGCCGAACACTGTCAGCAGCGTGCGCATCCGCTCGCGCGCGATGGGACGGAGCACGAGCGCGCGGATCACCATCAGCGGCCCACTCTTCCGTCGGTGATGTGAATGATCGTGTCGCCGCGCGCGGCGGCCCTCTCCGAATGTGTGGCCAGCACGATCGTGGGGCGGTTCTGATTGTGGATGGCTTCCAGCAAATCGAGAACGACCTCGCCGTTTCGCGAATCGAGATTTCCGGTCGGCTCGTCCGCCAGCAGCAGGGGAGGGCGGTGGATGATCGCGCGTCCGATGGCGACGCGCTGCATCTCGCCGCCGGAAAGCTCATTCGGGAAATGCCGCGCGCGCTCGGGCAATCCGATCCGATGGAGCACTTCGTGCACACGATTCTCGACATCGCTGCGGGGAACATGTGCCAGCGAAAGCGGAAACGCGATGTTCTCGAAGACATTCAGCGTCGGGATGAGGTTGAAGAATTGGAAGACGTAGCCGATCGAAGCGCGCCGCAGCATGGTGAGAGCCTGCTCATCGAGCGAAGACGTCTCGCGATCGCCGAGGAAAATGCGCCCGCCAGTCGGCCGGTCGACCGCGCCGATCAGATTGAGCAGCGTCGATTTTCCGCTTCCCGACGCCCCCATCAGAACCGCGAACGCGCCGCTCGCGATCTCGAGCGTGACATCGTCGAGCACCTGCACCGACGCCGACTCGTCGCTGCCGGCGTAAACATGGGTGACGTGGTCGAGGCGCACTCGCATCCGGCGCGCGATTCTACCGGCACGTGATAGGCTCCCGCCGCCAGGAGGACCGCCATGGACGAATCGACCAGAAAGGGGTCGGGCACCGAAGGCGCTGACGATAGCGAAGGCCGTTTCAATCGCGCCAAGGAGTACGTCAGCGACAAGTACGCCTCGGCCTCGGACGCCGTGAAGAATCAGTACAACCGCGTACGCGAAAAGGTCGACGACGTCGATTTCGGCGAGATCGCCGACCAGGTGCGCGGCTATGTCCGCTCGAATCCCGGCAAAGCGCTTCTGATCTCGATCGGCGTCGGATTTGTGATCGGCCTGCTTTTGCGACGCGGTGACAGGGACGAAGATTAGCGAGGATCCTCATGGCAATCCCAGATGACAATCACGAGCGCTCGGCGGCAGGAATGGATTACGACTTTCCCATGAAAGAGAAGGCATCCAAGCTCGGCAGCAAGCTGGCGGAAAGCGGACCGGAAGCGCTTTTCCAGGAGATCGAAAACCTTCTTCCGGAATCGTGGCGCGGTCACATCACCCAATTTCCGATCGCCGCCGTTGTGCTCGGATTTGGCGTCGGCGTTTGGCTGGGCATGAAGAAAGGCGATGAGGTGATCGCGGCCGGAACGTCGATGGTCACCGCCGCGGCCATGTCGAATGTCAGCGCCGCTATGGAGCGTTTCGGAGGATCGTCGGAGTAAAATAGGCGGCGGTGGAGACGCAGCCGCTTCCGCTCGAGCTGCCCGACCACGGCCATCATCACCTCTCCTCGCTGGCGGCCGAGGTCCATCGGACCTACTTTCTCAAACATCCGCCGCTTCTGGTGCGCTGGGGACAGAAGATCCAGCGCAAGTCGCGACGCAGCATCCGCCTGGGGTCCTACAATCACGTCACCAACGAGATCCGGATCCACCCGTCGCTAAATGCGGCTAATATTCCTGCATTTTTTATACAATCAATAATTCATCACGAATATTTACATCATATGCTCGGAGCGAACCACAATCGGCGATTCCACGCCCAGGAGCGGAAGTTTCGATATCACCGCGAGTCGAAGGAGTGGATTCGCCGCAACCTTTTCCTGCTCCTTGGCCGCCCCGCCGCGCGGCGAGCCGGCATCGCGCGGGTGTCCTTCGCCCAACTGGTGTTGTTCTAATGGGGTCAGGTCTTTGATTCTCGCTTCACTCTTCAAAGAGTAGAGACTGAAGAGTCAAAGGAGGCCATTCAATCACTTCTTAGCGGGCTGGAGCTTTGCGTCGTCCGGCAACGATCGTTGTTCGCCGGAACGCGAAAAAACACGCCCCTGCGCCGCGTCGACGCGCGTACGTCGATCTTCTACCTGTAGAACCGAGCGAGAATCAAAGACCTGACCCCATTCACACCGCCATTGGGAAGGTCAGGCTGTAGATGAATCGCCCGCGTTCGACGTCGAGCACGATCGAGGAGCGGTCGGTCGAGCCAATCAGGGCCTTGTTCAAATCGCTGACGGACTGAATCTGATTGCCGTTCACGCCCACGATGGCGTCGCCGGGCTCGAGGCCGATGTTGGCGCTGCGCGAGCCGCTGGCCACCTGCTCGACCACCACCCCCCGTGAGTCGGAGACGCGCAGTCCGGCAATCTCCCAAAGAATTCGCAGGCCGAGGTCGGGGGGCGGATCCGACGGCCTGACAGTCATCGATCGCGCTGCACCTTCGCGGATGACCGTCAACTGCACCGGCTGGCCGCTCGGCACCGTGGTCGTGAAGGTCGCGAAGGCTTCGCGTGAGTCGACAGCTTTTCCCGCCACCGCGGTGATCACGTCGCCAGTGTGCAAGCCGGCGGTCGACGCGGGAGAGCCTGCAAAGATGCGCGAGACGATCGCGCCGCGAGTGGCGCGAATGCCGAGCCGCTTCGCTTCTTCGGGAGTGACGGTGGCAGTAACGGCGCCGATCCACGCGCTGCGTACCTGGCCGTATCGCAACAAGTCCTGAATGACCTTGCGGGCGCGATCGACCGGGATCGCGAAGCCGATTCCCTGCGCATTTCCGAGAATGGCGGTGTTGATGCCGATGACTTTGCCTTCGATGTTGAGCAGCGGCCCGCCCGAATTTCCGGGATTGATCGACGCATCGGTCTGAATGAAGTCGGTGAACGTCCGGCCTTCTTCTTTCGAGGGCACCGAGCGGCCGAGCGCAGAAACGACTCCGGTGGTCACGGAGCCGCTCAGACCAAACGGGTTTCCGACGGCGACGACTG
Organism: Thermoanaerobaculia bacterium; assembly: GCA_035636095.1. Lineage (GTDB taxonomy): Bacteria > Acidobacteriota > Thermoanaerobaculia > Gp7-AA8 > Gp7-AA8 > Gp7-AA10. Next base: position 19,645 of record DASPZU010000083.1, on the reverse strand, counting down.
TCTCGCCGATCATGAGATCCGACGACGTACCAAGTGGAGCAGGCACGAGATTCTTGGTATCGATGCGCAGCACGGCGAGATCACTGTCGGGATCGACGCCGATCAGCTTTGCGCTGACCTGCGTGCTGTCGCTGAAAATGACCCTGATGCGCGAGGCACCCTCGACGACATGGTTGTTCGTGACGATGATGCCATCGCTCGACCATACGAATCCCGAGCCGAGTGAGGTGTAGGTCCGATTGCCTCCGCCGAAGAAACCGAACGGATCAAAAAACGGATCGATCTGGCGGCGCCGGATGGTGGCCTCGGTTTGAATGTTGACGACCGAGGGGAGGACATTGTGCGCGACGACGACGATTGGAGTGCGCCTGCTGGCGCTGACCGTCGGAGGTATCCGGTTTCCAGTTTGACGTACAGTCTGCGATTCCGCGATGGGCCTGCACGCGAGCGTGATGACGAAAAGAACGAGCGAGACTCGGGATTGCTGCATCGTGTGATGTTACATTTCCACCAATCCATGAAGTTAAAACTAATTTACAACCCTGCTGCCGGCCGCGGTCGAGCGAAGCATCATGCCCGCGAAGTCGAGCACCAACTCCGCAGCCTGGGAGCGGACGTCGAGCCGTATGCCAGCACGAGCCCTGCGGATTTGACGCGGGCGGCGGGGGAGAGTTCGCGCGGCGCCTACGACCGCGTGGTCATCTGCGGCGGCGACGGCACGCTGAATCTCGCGCTGCGCGATTTCGATCTCGCTCGCGGCACGCTGGCGCTGGTGCCGCTGGGGTCAGGCGACGATTTTGCGCGCGTCAACGGGATTCCGCGCGAAGTCGGCCAAGCGTGTGTGGTCGCCGTCAAGGGCGTTGTTCGCGAGGTCGACGTGGCGCTCGCCAACAACCTGCGCTACGCCGGCGTGGCGGGTCTGGGGTTCGATTCCGAAGTCGCGCGCTATGCCAACGAGCGCGTAAAGCATCTCCGCGGGTCGGCGGTCTATCTCTACGCCATCTTGCGCGTGCTTCCGAGTTTTCGCCCGCGTCGCGTGCGCATCGACGGTCGCGACGAGGAGATCATGTTCTGCGTCTTCGGCAACTCGCCGCAGTACGGCGGCGGAATCCGAATCACGCCCGATGCGGTGCTGGACGACGATCAGCTCGATGCCTGCATCGTGCATCGCACATCGCGCTTCCAGTTGTTGAGGACGTTGCCGCTGGCGTACAACGGCACGCATGTGAAGCGCACTTTTGTCGAGACGCGTCGGGCGCGCGAATTTCAGGTCGAGTCGGAATCGCCGATGGATGTCTACGCCGACGGCGAGCCGCTGACCACCACGCCCGTGCGTTTTTCGGTGGCGGATCAGAAACTGCGGATGGTCGTCAATCGATCAGAGTGATGCCGCCGCGCGCCGGTTTCGTCGGCGCGCTGGCAACGCCGGCGTCAATTCCGCGCGACAGAAAGAGATCGGTATCCGCTTTTCCATCAGGCGTGAAACCGATCACGAGATAGCGCGACGGCTGCTGCAGGTACTTGTAAGCGTTGCCCCACGGATCGCTGAGCAGCGACGACGAAATGTAATAGGGCGCAAGGTCCTGTAGACGCACCGGTAGATGCCCGTTGACGACGTTGTACTTCTCGATGGCCTCGCCGAGGCTCTGGATGCGTTCCAGGGAGATCGCTTTGAGCGCCTCGATGGGAGCAGATGCCCGCGCCACCTTCGTGCCGATCGGACCGATGGAATTCAGAGGATTTTTGAAGGACGTCACGATCGAGCCGATGGCGATGCCCGCCAGCAGGATGACCAGAGGAAGCGGAACCGGTGTTTCGGCGACCGCCAGCTCGTCGACGGGAGCGGCCGCCTGGGCGGCTGCCGCTTCACCGGCACCGCGGACCTCCTCGATGATGTCGCGCGTCAGCAGCTCGTACAGCGCTTTGCTGGTGTCGAATTCCGAGAGGCGGCTCATCTCGAGGATCTCGCCGACGGTGCGCTTGCCATCGAGCAGGTCGTAAATCTGTTTTTCTTCTTCGGCGATGCGGATCTTTTCGCCGCCGCCCCCGGCCTTCTTTTTCCTCGGCGCGCCGGCCGGCTCGAAGTCGACTTCGTCGACATCTTCGCCGCCCACGACCACGATGTCGTGGCCGCCGCCCTTCCGGCGGAAAACCTGATCGGTCGAGCGGATCCGCTTCTCGATGATCGGCCACTCGTCGATCATGCGAGCGCCTTCCATCAGAATCGATTCGGCGCTGATCGGCACGACGTTGTCGCGGTCGTACTCGATGGTCGTTTCCTGCGAAAAGTGGTATTCGCCGTCCTTCCAGCGGAAGAGCCGGTAGACGATCTGCAGAATCTGGAGCTGCAGCGCCTGCTTCAGCGAATCGTTCGAGATGATCTGGTAGTGCGTGAGGATGAACCCGAGTCGCTGCAGCGTCTCCTTCTGGATTTCGAGCGCGCGCGCCAGCTGGTCCTGGGTCAGCATTCCGCTCTTCATCAGGACGTGGCCCAGGCGCGTTTCCAGGCGGTGACTTCCGGAGTCGGCACCAACGACTTTGCCGTCCAGGAACGTCACGGTCACGGTGTCATCTTTGCCGCTCAGCGTGAGAACGCCGGTCTTTCGCTGCAAGCCGATCAGTTGGAAGATGTCGGCCAGGCTGAAGTCGCGAAGGGTTCCTTCAAGAGCCATAGATCACGCTGTCACCCGTCGGCGGTAAATCGGGACCGTAAACAGGAACCATGTTACGACCGCGGTGGCAATCGCGAGGACGCGTACGATCATTTTCGCCAATTCACCCGGCGCGAGTACAGGCGCAAGATGCCCGACCAGAATGGCCAGGCAGACCGCCAGGAAAAAAAGGAACAGACCGATGAAGCCGGCGATGGTCCGACCCTCGAGAAGTTGCGCCGAGCCCGGCAGCAGCGTCGCGAAGAATCGGTTCCGACGCATCATGCCGGTCTGATGCTGTCCAACTTCCTCGAGCTTGCTCCGTTTGGTCGCGACCGAAACGCCATCGCGCTTGAGATAAATGTGAATGCATTGCGTGCAGTAGGTCGCACTTTCGCGGCCCGATTTGCATCGGTGGCAGAAAGTCCGTCCGCACTTGATGCATGAGCCTGCCAATCCGGCGCGTCGTCGCTTGAGGAAAATGGCCGGCGCGAAGACCGCTGCAATCACGCCTCCCAGCGTGATCGGATTCTGCGCGCTGGTGAAAATGTCGAAGAAGGAGTAGTTGCCGAACTGCGTCCGCGCCACGCCGCGTTTCGCAATGCTCGATGAAACCGTCCATGCTTCCGAGATCGGCGGGTGGTACATGACCACGATCGGGGCGGGGGGCGTGGGGGGGTTGGAGGTGATGCGTTCGATGGCGGCCCGATCGATGCGTTTGGCCTGATCGAGTTTCTGGGCCTGCTCGTCGAACTTGTTGAACGATCCGCTGGCCACGGAATGGTTGTAAAACGCGATGGCCAGATGCGGATCGAGCTGCTCGGCGCGCTGATACTCGTTGATGGCCGCGGCCAGATCGCCCTCCAGAAAATGAAGATTGCCCAGGTTGACGTGCGCGCCGGCGTTGTCGCGCAGCTCGATGGATTTCCGGTAATGCGCGGCGGCGTCCGGCTCGTTTCCGTCTTGTTGTTGCAGATTGCCCAGGAGCAGATGGATCGTTGCGCTGTCAGGAACAAGAGTCGCGAGCTCCTGCAGACGCTTCAGCGCTTCCGGGTAATAGCTCTGCTCTTCACTCGCGATCGCGGACATCACCACCGGTCCATCCACGCCCGCGATCCAGTGTGCGGTCAGATCGAGAACGACGGGCGCCGACGCGATGATCAGCGCGAAGGTGAGGATCAGAATGCGCTCCACAGCTCCGGCGTAGCTGAAAAAGATGATGAACCAGTAGAACAGGAGCCACATCGGACCGAGCCAGAGGAACAGCGGCAGGAACAGCAGCGCAACCGCCAGCACGGTCACCGTCCCCCCGCCCATCCGGGCGCTGAGCATTTCGCGGAAGTCATGCGCCATTGCGCGCCCGTAACGGATGAATAGGACCAGCGCGAAGATCACTCCTGTCAGCGTGAGGGCCATCAGGATGACGATCAGCGAGTCGGAGCGGCTCAGCGTTCGCGCGCGGTATTCCTTGAAGATGCTGGCGTAGCCGCGAAGAGCGGCTGGGATGGCCTTGGCCCAATTCTGCTGATCCGATGCCGCTTCTGCTTTGGTGAACGCAACCGCCGCCGAATTCGGATCGAGTTGATCGGCGGTCTGATTTCCCCAATCGGCGACTGCCTTGTTGCCGCGCTTGTTGGCCTGTCGCGCCAGCGCGGCCGCCGATTCGGCGTACAACGGATAGGCCTTGATCCCGTACGACTTTCCGACTTCGGTCAGCTCCGTTGTTTTTTTCTTGGCGGCATCGACGTCGCCGGCGTCAATCGCGGCGGTGGCCTGGGGCCAGATGTCACGCGGCGCAGGTTGGTCGGCGTGTGCCCTGATTCCGCCGAGGCACACCAATGCCAGTACCCAAACCGCCAGCCGCCGTCTCATCTACAAGCTTTTCGTGCGTTGGACGAATGCGAGCTTCAATTCTCCCAGATGTGTGGTCAGAAAGTCCTCTTCGTCCGGCGTTAGATTTCCGGCCGTCTTTTCCTGGAGCATGGTCAGGATTTCGATCATCTCCCGCGCCGCCGGGGCATCGACCGTCACTTTCGGTTGATACGGATTCCGCAACATGCCCAGCGACATGTAGGCTTGCGCGATCAGCGGCTCGAGGAAGTTCGCGAACGCCGTTCCGGGATTCTGGGCCTTGTCAGCAAGCGTTCTTCGCCGGTCGCCGCCGAGCGGCGGTTCCTCGGCTCGAGTTCGCCGCTCCTCCGCCTGTTTCGGCGCGGGTTTTTCCGGCGCCGGAGGCGGAGGCTCCGGCTTTCGCATCGACGGGTCGGCCGGCCGAATGTCTTTGCGAAATTCCTCGCGGATCTCCCCCTCCGGCGTGAAGATCCGTTTGTCGGTGACCTTGATTTGTTCTTTTTGTGGACTCTTTTCCTTGGGCAACTCGATCTCCATTGGAATCAACGGTTTGGAATCTTATCACGCCGGCTTCAGGGTCTTCTTGAGGAAGGCGTCGATTCTAGACTGCGCGTCGTCCGCGGCCGCTTTGATATAGCCGCCTTTGTTGTTCGGATTCATGAAGGCGTGTCCCGCGCCGTCGTAGATCTTGATGTCGCCCGACTTCCCGTTCTGTTTGAGTGCTGCCTCGAACGCGCGCACATCCGCCGGCGGAATTCCGTGGTCCTCAGCGCCGAAATTGCCGAGGAGCGGCGAATGGATTTTGGCGATGGACGCCGGATCGGCCACCAGGTGACCGTAGTTGATGACCGTCGCAGCCAGCCGCGGCTCCGCCAGCGTGAAATCGAGAGCGTAACCACCACCCATGCACCAGCCGATCACGCCAATGCGTTTCGGATCGACATCTTTCCGTTTCGCGAGATAGTCGAAGGCAGCCTTCAGATCGGCCATCGCTCGATCTTGTGGCATCCCGCGCATGAGCTCGTGCGCCACGTTGGGGTCGGACGTGCTTTTCCCGCGGTAGAGATCGGGCGCCAGCGCGACGTATCCGTCTTTGGCATAGCGATCCGCTTGTTGGCGGATCCAATCGTTCAAACCCCACCATTCCTGAATGACAATCAGCCCCGGATGTTTGCCTTTCCCCTCCGGGTCGGCGAGGTAGCCGGACGCCTTTCCGCCCATGGACGGAAATGAGACTGTCCGGTGTGCGAAACCATTGAGAGCGACAAGAGCGAAGAGCGTGAAAGCGATCGACGACACGCGTCGTGCCATGCGTGGAGCTCCTTTCGGCCGGTGGAGACGATACTGCGCTACGGGTACTGGCGCAACGTGCGAATGATCGCGCGATGCACGGTCGGATCGGCGGCGATGCCCTGGTGTCCGTCGCAGACGATCATGGCGTTGCCGTCGACGTTTGCGCTGCTGATCGGCACAGTTCCATCGCCGGCGTCGAAGAGCAGACTCGCGAGTTTTTTCTCATCAGGAAGCAGCTCGCCCGGATAAAAGGCGAAGCTTCGGTCGTGCCGCATCAACACCTGTCGTGCAGTCGCGACGCAATCGCCGGCGATGACCGAGACGTGAACACCGACCGGCATCGGATGGTCACGGAGCGCGTGACGCAAGATGCGCGCGCGTACGAGCTGCTGCGGAAGCACGCCACGAATTCCTTGCCAGCCTTCGGCCGTCCACAGATCGCGGTCGATCGGGCGTCCGTTCTCGTCAACCAGGAATCGGCCGTCCTCAGGCATCAACTCCGCGACGAATGGCCAGGTTTCGACCATCTCAGTCGTAAAAACGCGGCGAACGAAACGCTCCGGCCGCACGACCACGCGGAATGCGTCGACGACGCCGCGCTGCGTCGGCGCAATCATGACCAGGTGATCGACCTTCGAGCCGCCTCCGCTTAACTTCAGGTACGTCAGCGCGACGATCGCGCCTGCGGAATGGGCAACGATGTCGACTTTGCCCGTGCCGCGCACGCGATCGACGAGGGCATCGAGTTTGTTCGCATTCTCGCGCGCGCTCAGCCGCCAGTCGTAGTAGAACGGAAAAACGTCGCGATCGGGTGTGTAGCGGCCGAACTTGCGGAGGCCTTCCATCAGTTGCCATCCGATGTTGACCGGCCCGCGCGATCCGACGTAACCCTGCGGGATCAGCCGATCGTGTCCGACGTTGCCGGCGTCGTCGATGGGGAGATCGAGGTCGTCGTCATACCTGGTTTGGAAGGTCGCGCGTCCCGTTCCCCAAACGTAGCGACGGGTCACCGGATCGAAGAGGCGCGTGACGCCGAAGCCGGGAACGATGATGGCAGGCCGCGGCGGCGCGTCGTAAGTCGCGGCGATCGTGCGGAGGTAGCCGCGGCGCGTGGCGTCGGTGGTGCACGCGAGACAGATCATCGTGGCAAGCGCCGCGACGATCTGCGTGATCAGTTGTCGGTTATCGGTTGTCATTCGCTAGAATCCGCGACCTCTGACAACCGACAACTGAAAACCGACAACGCGCTTGCGCATCTTTCACATTCTCGAGTTCAACCAATTCAACACCGGCTCGGTGCACCAGATGTTCCAGGCCGCGAGCGGACTGCGCGAGCGCGGTCACGACGTCACCGTCGTCAGCCGGCCCGATGACACACTGGAACGTCGCTGCCAGGAGTCGCGTGTGGCGTTCGTGGGCCTGCCGATGCGAAATCAGTTCGACCTCAACAGCGCCCGCAAGCTGCGCCGGTTGATCCGCGAGCGCGATCCCCACGTCATCCACGTCCACAAGGGGGTGGCGCACGCCCTCGCGCTGGCCGCGGTGTGGTCACGCCCCGGACCGGCATTCGTGGTCAATCGTGGCGTCTCTTTTCCGCTCGATATCTGGAATCGCGGAAAGTTTCGCACGCGCCGCGTGGATCGAGTCGTGACGGTGTGCGAGCAGATCCGCAGAATCGTGATCCGGTCGGCAATGCTGCCGCCCGAAAGGGTGGTCGTGATCTATGCCGGAACGGACATCGACCTCTTCGACCCGGAGCGATGGGACGCCCGCGCGTTTCGTACCGAGAAGAATATCGATTTCAACAAATTCCTCATCGCGCAGGTCGGGGTCCGCGACTGGAAAGGCTGGAAAGAACTGATCGATGCCACCGCCGAAGTTGCTGGGGGACATCCCGACGCCCATCTGGCGCTCATCGGATGTCGCGACCCCGGAGAAATCAGTGCTGTTAATGATTACGCAAATATGTGCGGAATCCGCGATGGCGTGACGGCGGTCGAATATCGCACCGACATGCCGAATGTTTTCGCGTCCTGCGATCTGGTCGTCGATGCCTCGTGGGCCGGGACCGGGATCACCGGAACGATCCGCGAGGCCATGGCCATGCAGAAGCCGGTGATCGCGACGGATTGCGGCGGCAACGGAGAGTTAGTGTCTTCGCAGGACGTCGGTTGGCTCGTTCCCCCGCGCAGCGTCAAGGCCCTGGCAGCGGCAATACGCGACGTCATCGATCATCGCGAACGCGCTGCAGCTGTTGCCCGCAACGCGCGACGGCGCGTCGTACGCGGATTTTCGAAGGAGCTGAGAATCTCGAGGCTGGAGAATCTCTACTCGTCGATTCTGGACTTACGGTTTTAACAGATCGATGGGCGGGCCGGTCTTCGGCGTCACCACCAGCTCGCGATAATGCCAGCCGCTGGTGTCGCGAGTCGCAATCGCATGCACGCGACCTTTGCCCTTTGGACCGCTGATGGGAAAGACGAAGTCCGCGTTTCCGCCGTTGGCGTCGACGTTGACATTGCCGCTGACCCACCAACCGGGTTCGATCGGACTGCCTAACGCGGCCATGACCCGCGGATCGCGTTCGGCGGTCGCTCGAGCGCCGCGATAGGCATCGGTGGACTTGATCGCGCCGAACACAATCAGCACCAGCGCCGCGAATCCGACGGCGCCGAGGCCGATGATGGCAAGACAGCCGATGAGGGCCCACTTCAAACAGCCGCTCTTTTTCGGCGGAGGCACAACGGCCGGTACGGGCGGCGGTGTGGTCGTCACGCGAACAGTTTACGCCAATGCTCGGACGTGTTCGTCGACGCTGGCGGCGAGACCTTCCATGTCATAGCCGCCCTCCAACAGCGACAGCACGCGTCCGGCGGCGTGGCGCTCGGCCGCTTCGACGATCCGTGTGGTGATCTCACCGTAGGCATGCTCGGTGACGGCCATGCCGCCGAGGGGATCGCGGCGGTGGGCGTCGAAGCCGGAGGAGAGGAGAATCGCGTTAGGCCGATAGTCCTCGATGACGCGCACGATGTCGTCCTCGACCGCGCGAAGATATTGGGCATCGCCGGTGCCCTCCGGGAAAGGGATGTTTCTGGTGAATCCCCGGCCGGCACCGACTCCGATCTCGCCGGCGGCGCCAGTCCCCGGATAAAACGGATAGCGATGCATGGAGGCGTAGAAGACGTCATCGCGCTCTTCGAAGAGATGTTGCGTGCCGTTGCCATGATGCACGTCGAAGTCGAAGATGAAAACGCGCTCGATGGATTTCTGCTCGCGAAGCCAGGCTGCCGCGCATGCGATGGTGTTGAAAAAACAAAAGCCCATCGCTTCGACACGTTCGGCGTGATGGCCCGGCGGGCGCGCGATGACGAAGGCGCGTCGCCCGCTCCGCATCATGTCGTCGGCGGCGCGAAGCGTCGTCGAGACCGCCGCACGCGCAGCCGCGAATGTATCCGACGAAATCGGATTATCGAGCGAATGAAACAATTTGTACCCTTCGCGGCAGGCGTCCTCGAGCTCCTTCTCGTAATCGGCGGAGTGAACCTTGGCGATGATGCGCTGCGTGTCGGGATGCGCTTCCGGCTGGCCCACCATGCCGTCGCGCATCCCGGAGCGGCGCACACCTTCGATGGCGGCGTCGATGCGGGCGGCATTCTCGGGATGTCCCTCGCCGGTGTGGTGCTTGTAGAAGATCGGATGGGTGTAGACGTTCAACATCGGTCGCTGTGGTAAAACCCTTCGACTTTGAAGCGCATTCTCCAGATTACGCTGATCACGCTTCTGACCATCTTTTTCATCGGGCTGTTTCTGTGGAAAAGCAATCTGCGCGACGTCTGGAGAATCCTGCTGACCACAAACATCTTCTGGTTTGCGATCGGCTTCATCATCAACGGCTGGGCGCTTTTTTTTCGAACGATCCGCTGGCGGATTCTTCTTCACGCCGGCAGCGCGCCGCCGTTTTATCCGACGTTTTTCGCGAACACCATGGGCTACATGCTCTCGACGATTCTTCCGATTCGTGCCGGGGACGTGGCGCGCCCCGCGCTTCTCGCGCGCCGCACCTCCGTCCGCTTCTCGGAAGCCCTGGGCACCGTTCTGACCGAGCGCGTCCTCGACCTCCTCAGCATTCTTCTGCTTTTCGAATTTTTCTGCCTCTATCGCTGGTACGACTTCCCCAACGGCGTGGTGCACGGCGGCGCCGTGATCGCCGGGGCGATGCTGGCCGCGCTGGTACTGCTGATCCTGGGGTTTCGATTTTTCGGCGATCACATCCGCCGTTTGCACACCTGGCTCGGACGATTTCTGCCCCAGCGCTTCCACGAGCCGTGGATGCGATTCTTCGACGCTTTCGCGGGAACGCTCGAAATCACGGGCAGGCCGATGGCTTTCTTCGGCGTGATCGCGACAACGGTCTGCATCTGGTTCTGCCTCAGCGCGCAGTTTTGGTTCGTATTGATCGCATCGCATCGGCCGTTGCCATTCGACTCGTCCTTTTTTCTGACCGCCGCGACGACGGTCGGCGTCGCGATTCCAACGCCGGGCGGCGTGGGCGGGTTTCATAAAGTGTGTCAATACGTTCTCACGACGTTCTATGGCTTCGACATCGACTCTTCGGTGGCGGTGGCGGTGTTGTTTCACATCGTCGGCACGCTGCCGGTGGTGGTTGTCGGTCTGATTCTCTTCCTGCGGGAAGGCCTGAATTGGCGGCAATTGAGGCAGGAGACTCACGTTCAGCAAACGTGATATACGGGAACAGCCATTGCAGCCCTGGCAGGGTGCTTCATGCACCCTGCTAGTTCGGGAAATCGATGACGGAACCAAACGAAGCCTCGAAAGAAGAGGCAATTAAGATCCCTGACGTCCTTCCGGTTCTTCCGTTGAAGGACCTGGTGATCTTTCCGTTCATCATCGTTCCGCTGTCGGTCTCGCGCGAGAAATCGATCAACGCCGTCGATCAGGCGCTGGCCGAGAATCGCGTGATCATGCTGACGGCGCAGAAGGATTTTCAGAACGAAGATCCCGGCGAAGACGATCTCTATCGCGTCGGCACGGTGGCCATCATCATGCGGATGCTGAAGCTGCCCGACGGCCGCATCCGCATTCTGGTTCAGGGTCTCTCTCGCGCTCGGATCGATTACTTCATCCAGACCGCGCCGTTCTTCAAAGCGAAGATCACGCGCATCGAAGAGCCGGTGACCAAGGACAAGTCGCTGGAGATCGAAGCGCTGGTGCGCGCGGTCAAGCAGAACCTCGATCGCGCGGTCTCGCTCGGAAAGAACATTTCGCCGGAAGTGATGGTCATCGCGGCCAATCTCGACGACCCGGCGCGCCTAACCGACCTGGCGGCATCCAATCTCGATCTCAAGCTCGAAGAAGCGCAACAGATCCTCGAGACCATCGACCCGGTCGAGCGGCTCAAGCGCGTCAACGAGCTTCTGACCCGCGAAATCAATCTGCTCACCATGCAGCAGGAAATTTCGTCCGCCGCGCAGGGCGAGATGAACAAGAGTCAGCGCGAGTACTTCCTCCGCCAGCAACTGAAAGCGATTCAGTCCGAGCTCGGTGAGGGCGAGGAGCTGACCGAGGAAGTCGAGAACTATCGGAAGAAGATCGAAGAAAAGATGATCCCGCAGGAGGCGCGCGAGGAGATCGAGAAGCAGATCAAGCGCCTGGAGCGATCGCATCCCGACTCCGCCGAGACTTCGATCATTCGCACCTATCTCGACTGGATGACCGGCCTGCCTTGGGGCGTGATGTCGCAGGACAACCACGAGCTGAGTCGCGCCCGCACCATCCTCGATGAAGACCACTACGATCTCGAAAAAATCAAGGAGCGGATTCTCGAGTATCTGGCCGTGCGGAAATTGCGCGGCGCGAAGATGAAGGGTCCGATCCTCTGCTTCGTCGGCCCGCCGGGCGTCGGCAAGACTTCGCTGGGACGCTCCATCGCCCGCGCGCTCGACCGCAAGTTCGTGCGCATCTCGTTAGGCGGCGTGCGCGATGAGGCCGAGATCCGCGGGCACCGCCGCACCTACGTGGGCGCGCTCCCCGGCCGCATCGTTCAGGGAATCAACCAGGCTTTGACATCCAATCCGGTCTTCATGCTCGACGAGGTCGACAAAATCGGCGCCGATTATCGCGGCGATCCGTCATCGGCATTGCTCGAAGTTCTCGATCCCGAGCAGAACTTCACCTTCCGCGATCACTACCTGGGCGTGGCGTACGACTTGTCGAACGTGATGTTCATCGTGACCGCCAACGTGCTCGACACCATTCAGCCGGCCTTCCTCGACCGCATGGAGGTCATCCGCCTCTCCGGTTACACCGATGAGGAGAAGCTCCAGATCGCCAAGGTCCATCTCATCCCGAAGCAGATGGAGGAGAACGGCATCACCGAAACCGAAGTGATCTGGACGGACTCCGGAATCACAAAGATCATCACCGGCTACACCAAAGAGGCCGGCCTGCGGAACCTGGAGCGCGAGATCGGCACCATCTGCCGCAAGATCGCCGTTGAAGTTGCCGAAGGCAAGGAGCTCAAGAGCTACCGCATCACCGACGCCAGCATCGAAAAGTTCCTCGGTCCGATGAAGCACTTCGCGGAAGAGCTGCTGGAACGCGACTCGGTTGGCGTCGCCACCGGCCTGGCGTGGACGTCAGTGGGCGGCGACATTCTCTTCATCGAGGCCATTGCTGTCCGCGGCAAAGGGAAACTCGTGCTGACGGGGCAACTCGGCGAAGTGATGAAAGAGTCGGCGCAGGCGGCGCTGACGTATGCGCGCGCGCACTCCGAGGAGCAGGGGATCGCCAGCGACTACTTCGAGAATCACGACGTGCACATTCACGTTCCGGCGGGCGCGATACCGAAAGACGGACCGTCAGCGGGCATCACCATTACGTCCGCCATCATCTCGATGATCACCGGGCGTCCCGTCAAGCGCAACGTCGCGATGACCGGAGAGGTGACGCTGCGCGGTGATGTGCTGCCCATCGGCGGCGTGAAAGAGAAAGTGCTGGCAGCGCGAGCCGCGAAGATCAACACCTTGATTCTGCCGAAGCTCAACGAGCGCGATCTGATCGACGTGCCCGAGCCGATCAAGCGCGACATGCAGTTCCATTTCGTCGAGCATGTCGAGGAAGTCTTGAAGCTGGCCTTGCTCGATCGAAGCGCCGCCGAGCAGAAGACCACCGAGCGTGCCGGTCGCGAATCGAAGCCGCTGCCGGAACCCGAGCCGGCGCCTGCCGCGGCGAGCTAGACCTTGACGAGTCGCTGGGCGTAGGGAAGCAGCACCGCGCCGATCGCGATCTTCACCAAGTCCGCGATCACAAACGGAACGATGGCCATGCCGAAGGCCGCGCGCGGTCCGGCGAACATCGCGAGCCACGACCAGCCTCCGGCGTAGATCACCGCCAGGGCGATGAGCATCGCCACAAACGCGCGAGGAATGCTTCTGCCCCAGCCGCGCTCGGAAAACCAACCCGCGATGAAGGCCGCGAATGGATAGGCATACAGATAACCGGCCGTCGGGCCGATGAGCCATAACGGTCCGCCGTGCCCTTGCGCGCCGACCGGAAGACCGGACAGACCCTCCAGCAGATAGAGAATCGCTGCGGCGGCCCCGCGTCGTGCGCCCAGGACGACGCCGACGATCAAGACCGCCAGCGGCGACAATGTCAGCGGCACCGGCGTCAACGGGATCGGAACGGCGATTTGGGCGGCCAGCGCGATGATGACGCTGCCTGCGATGACGAGCGCAACGCCTGTGATGGCGTGGCCGCGGACGAGGTTATGTTCCAGTGTCGCCGGTATCGACATGCCGTTCCCCCTCATTCAAAACGAGAATCGCCGGAAGCAGCGTGACAGCGGCCAGCCCGCTCAAGCCGATTCCGAATGTGGAAGCATAACCAATCGAGCGAAGACCGGGATAGTGCGAAATAGCAAATGAGCCGTAACCGACGATTGCGGTCAGCGCCGCCATGATGATGGCCTTCCCGGTTTCATGGGCGGCATCGCGGAACGTGAGCGGATTCTCGGTATACCGCTGCAGCATGTAGATGGCATAGTCGGTGGCCACGCCGATGATCATGAGCCCCACGAAAATGTTCATGAAGTTGAATTCCAGGTGCAGCAGCGCCATCAGGCCTAACATTCCAGTCGCACCGGCGACGAAGGGCACGAACGTCAAGGCCGTGATCTTCACGGTTCGGAAGCTCGCGAACATGAGAATGAAAACGGCGATGAATCCGATGATGGTCGCGCGAGTCGCGTCGGCCTTCACGATCCGTCGTAATGTTCCACTGACCAGATTGACGCCGGTCAGAACGTCGCCGGGATGGCGGTCGGCAACCGCCATCAAACTCGGTGGAACCTCGCGCGGCCAGCGGCCGCCGGTCGGATAGACGTAGATCACCGACATCCAGCCGCCTGGCGTCCGCTTTACGAATCTGGACGCGAGCTTCATCAGGTCTTTATCGCCGAGGTTTTCGATTGTCACAGTCTGTGTCGGCGACAGCGCCTGCGAGAAGAGTCTCACGTATTCCTGGTAGGCTTCGGGGCGAAAACCGTTCGTGACCAGAGCGTCGAGAAATGTCTTCTGAATGCGCGCGACGTTGAATCGATCCGCCTTTCCGCGCCGCAGTTCTTCCATGGCGGCGCGCTGTTGCGGAATCGGCGGCAGGAAGGTGGAGATCGACTGATACGACGCGATGGTGTGATCGCGCACCAGCGCATCGAGATCGCGCGCGGCCGCATCCGTTTTAGTCAGTACCTCGTCGAGCGTCTGTCCTTCCGACACGTACATCATGAAATCGAATGACTGACCGAATTTCGCGGTGACTTTCGCCTGATTCACGACGCCCGGATTTCCCTTCGCCCGCAGATCCTGGATGTTGTCGCTGAAGTGGATGCGCGTTGACAACGCGGCGCATACGACGATGAAAATTACCCACACCGCGATCGTCACGGTCGGCCTGGCAACGGAAATGTCGATCAGTTTTCCGGCGCCGAACGAATGCAGATAGAGCTTGGGCGATTTCCGCGCTTCCTTGCGCTCGGAAAAAACAATCAGCGCCGGAAGCAGAAACATGACACACAGCAGAAACAGCAGAATGCCGGTGCCGGTCAGGAAACCGAGTTGCGTCATGCCCCGAAAATCGGTCGCGAGAAAGGCATAGAACGTTCCGGCGGTGGTAATCGCGGCCACAAAAACGCCGGGCATGGTGGTCCGCATGATGGTGCGGATCGCGCCGGCCAGATCGGTCCCGCGATTCCGCTCGTCGACGTAGCGGCCGTAGAGGACGGTGATGAAATCGATGCCCAGTCCGGCCAGCAATGCCGCGAATCCGGCGCTGGCCTGCGAAAGCTGTCCGTAAACCAGGCCCGCGATTCCGAACGTCAGCGCGAGTCCGAGCGCCAGCGGCGCTCCGGCGTAAACAATCGACGCCCCGCGACGAAAGGCATAAAGAAAAAGCGCCAGCACGCCGAAGAAAGATCCGAGGACGTTGGCGATGATGTCCTGGCGAATGAGGTCGGCATCGCCGACGGCAATCTCGTATCCGCCGGTGTGGTCGATGGTCGGCATGGGCAGATCGCGCGGCGCGTCCTTCCGAAAATTTTCCAGAGCCTTCTTCTCGATCATCGCGCCCTCAG
This sequence comes from Thermoanaerobaculia bacterium, assembly GCA_035636095.1. Lineage (GTDB taxonomy): Bacteria > Acidobacteriota > Thermoanaerobaculia > Gp7-AA8 > Gp7-AA8 > Gp7-AA10. The sequence goes on along the minus strand of DASPZU010000083.1, from coordinate 4,201 downwards.
CGAGCAGCTCCTTCGCGAATGGCACATCCTGCGCCGGGTGATTCGGCTTCATCAGCATGAGGAGCATGGTGTGATCCGCCGAAACGTAGTAGCCGCTGGAGGCGTCAATGTTGAATCCGCCGCCGGCCGACTGGAATTTGCGGATGAAGATCGGTGCGAGGTTGAAGGGGTCGTACTGCACCAGCTGCTTGAGCGCGAACGCCTGCGGCGTCTCGAGCAGCGCGCGATTGCGCGCCACCGATTCGCGAATGCCTTCGTCCGAAAGTTTCTCCGCCACCTCGCTCAACTCTGCGGGCGTGAGGAAGAGCAACGCGCGCGGGAGAATCACCTGCACGAAGTCGAGCGGATTCGGGATGCGATACGTAATGTCCTCGATCCGCGGATTCCTGCGATAGCCGTCGGCGAACCCCTCGATCAACGTTTCGTAGTCGTGGACGTCGCGGCCGGGCGGAAGGTTCACCACCACGATGTGGTAGTCGATCGTTCCCATGTCGCGCAGAGCTTTTCGAAAATCGTTTACCTGCTTGTTTTTCTGCGGGATCAGGTTGAGGAGGTCGGGATCGAAGGTCAGCCGCGACCCCGCCATCACCGCTGCAATCGCGACCAGCACCGATACCACGATGATGTGCTTGCTTCGGCGCAGACACAGGCTGGCGAGGCTGTCGAGGATTTTTTCGATCAAGTCGTCTCTCGCGTTATGGTGTCGGCGCGAAGCATCGGGGGATAACATGCGCAGTGGGTCGAGTCAAGGATTTGCAATCGCGTCGGCACTTCTCCTGATTGCGTGCCAGCGGGCGGAGCCGCTGACCGCGCAGAAGGCCGAGCAGATCCTGCGCGCTTACAGCTTTTCCCGTGTGCCGGTGTATGCCGAGTTACCGCAGAAGGTGTGGTGGGACGAGCAACATCCGAAGGACGACTTCGATGAGAAATCCGTTCGCACGCTCAACAATCTCGCCCGCGCCGGCTACCTCACCGTTGACGAGAAGCACGACAACCACGGGTCGATCTACATCGGCAAAATTACGGAGAAAGGTTTCCGCATCATTGGAACGTCTCCGAGTCTTCGCGGGCCGGCGTTTCGGGGATTAATCTGCTACAAGAAATATGACGGCATCCGAAACTTTCAACGACATCCCAATGAGCCGACGGTCGGACGCGCGGAGTTGATCTGGCATTACGACGATCCGACCGAGCTGTATCCGCTGTTCGAAACGAAGATCAACAAGCCGCTGAAAAAGCCTTTCGTGTCGCTGGTGTCGTTTTACTTCAAGGATCACGAGTGGAAATTCGACGTCACCGTGCCGAAGGCCGAATTGGAGTAGCGAGCGCCACCCATGCCGCGATGGCCGCGGTTTTTTCGTCAGCGCGCCATGGCGATCCGGCGGCCTTTCCGTATTCCGCCAAAACGCTCTTGACCCTTCCCGACGGCTCTGGCAGCTCAGTCGTCGGATCGACGAAGGCGCGCGATGGACAGTCGTTGGCCGCCGCCGCCTTTTCGACAACGGCGCGAAAAAGCACGCCCTCGGCGGCGTGCGCGCGAATGTGCGGATTGCCGATGCGCTCGAGCTGTCGATCCTTCGGGCCGACCACCGCCACACACGCCACTCGCAAACCGCGCGATTCGACGACATCCATGAGTTTTCGCAGAGAGGCGGCCGCGATCTTTTCGATGGCGGCGATGGCGGGCTTCACTGCCGTCACCGATTCGCTCCACGGCATCTCCATGACCTCGTGGTACGGCTGCATGGTGGCAGGAATCTTTTTGTCGCTGAGTTTCAGCTCCTGACGGCACACGAACTCAGGATGCGCGGTTGACTCGCTCAACACCACGGCGATCGCGCGTCCTGTTTTCGACTTAATGCCAATGGCGGCGCGGCGCTCTTTCATCGTCGCATTCTTCGAATCCCGCCTGCGGTGGCGATGATGGCTTCCGTCGCTTCCCTTGGAAAGAATCCGGTCTCGACCACGCCGGCGTTCTCGCGAATGCGAGAGACGACGTCTGCGATGTCGCGGTCGGTCGGGACGCGAACATCGAGGATGCGATGGCCCTCGTCGGTGACGCGCGGCGCGCCGTCGCGCATCCGCAATTGGGGCTGCAGCGACATCTCTTCAAATCGCCGTCGCAGAACATCGAGAGCGAAGGGCGTGACCTCAACTGGCAGAACGCCTACGCCGAGCCGTTCCACGAGCTTCGATTCGTCGGCGATCACGATGAAGCGTTTTGCCGACTGCTCGACGATCTTCTCGCGCAGCAGCGCGCCACCGCGTCCCTTGATCAGGCGCAGCTTCGGATCGATTTCATCGGCGCCGTCAACGGCCAGGTCGAGCGGCGCGATCTTTGCGAGCGGCTCGATCGGAATCTCGAGCGATCGCGCCTGCTGCTCCGTTTTTTCCGAGGTGCTGGTGCAGCGGAGATCGCGTAGCGCGCCCGACGCCATCGCATCGCCAAGCAGTCGCACGAACTCCTGGGCCGTGCTGCCGGTGCCGAGGCCGAGCGACATCCCGCTTCGCACCTCGGCCAGCGCGGCGAGCGCAGCAGCAATCTTCATCTCGGTCATTAATAGCCTCCGCCAGCGCCGCCATGGCGCGGATCGGAGACCGCTGTGATGCGACCCGACTCGAACATCAGCGCGTGAACATCGCCGATCGGTTCATGTTGCCGAAGACCATGACCCATGGCGCGAAGTTGATTGACGACCGCCACGGGAGTCTTTAGAAACTCATAGGTGATGTCGTCGGGCAGCGACTGCTGGTCATATCGCGGTGCAGCAACGGCTTCGCCCAACGTTTTTCCAAACAGAGCCACGTCGAGGAACGTCTGCAGCACGATGTTAGGGATCGCCGCGCCGCCGGAAGAGCCGAGCGCCAGATAGGGTTGATCGTGGCGAAGGACGATCGTCGGCGCGAGCGAGCTGGCCATCCGGCGCCCCGACGCGATCGCGTTCGGCGATCGGTCGCCGGCTGCGAAATCGTGCATGGCGTTGTTGAGCAGAAAGCCGCAGCGTGGCACGACGAAGCCGCTGCCGAAAGTGTCGCCGAGTGTGGTGGTGATCGCGACGATGTTGCCGTCCGTGTCGGCGACCGTGAAATGTGTCGTGTGCAGACTCTGCGCAATCGTGGCGGCCGGCTCGGCCAACGTGACGGTTGGCGTCACCCGCGTTGGATTGATCGATGAGCGCCACTGTGCCGCGCGCGCGGGCGAAAACAATTCGCGATAAGGCGTTCGCGACGTGGTGGGATCGCCGAGATAACGGTCGCGATCGATGGCTGCTCGACGCGACGCTTCAGCGATCAGGTGCACGGTCGACGCGGTCTGATAGCCGGTGGCCTTGAGATCGAATCCGGCCAGAATGTTGAGCTCTTCGGTGAGCATCATTCCGGCGGCCGATGGCGGCGGAATCGAGTAGACATCGAAGTCGCGAAACTTGATACGGATCGGGGCGCGCCAAACCGGTTTGTATTCACGAAGATCGCGAAGGGAAACGATTCCGCCTGAGGCTCGCAGGCCCTCGACGATACGCGCGGCTGTCTCGCCGTCGTAAAAATCCGTCCGCCCCTTTTCTGCGACGCGCGTCAATGTCGCTGCCAGCTCCTTCTGCACCAACGGCGATTTCAGGAATTCGATTTTTCGCTCGGCCGTGGCACGCGCCGCGTCCATCTTCAAGTCCTCGGAGACGCTCACGCCGTTCTCGGCAAGGCGAATCGCAGGCGCGACGAGCTCCTTCCACTTCAGTCGGCCGAATCGCTCATGCATCTCGGCGAGGCCGGCAACCGTGCCTGGAACGCCGACGGCCAGCGCCCCGTCGCGCGACGATCTTCCGCCCGCGAACATGTCGCGGGTTGCGGCCGCAGGCGCCACCTCCCGGAAATCGAGCGTCCATACCGCTCGCGTGCTCGCTTCGTAGTAGGTGAGAAATCCTCCGCCGCCGATGTTGCCCGATTGCGGTTGCGCGACTGCCAGCGCGAAGGCGACCGCAACCGCGGCATCGATCGCGTTCCCACCGCTCTTCATGACATCGAGTCCGATCTGCGTTGCGTAAGGGGAGGCCGTCGCCAGCGCCGCATGCCTGGCCACAACAACGGATCCTGCCAACGCCGGCCATGCCACGAATGCCATCGCGATGGCGAGCCGTTTCACCGTGCGCGGCTCCGGGGCTTGCTGCGGTTGCGATCGTAGATGATCTTCAGGCCCTCCAGCGTC
>DASPZU010000082.1:0-19731 GCA_035636095.1 Thermoanaerobaculia bacterium | reverse complement strand
CGTGCCGGTGGAAAAGATCGCCGGCGTCGTATCCCATCCGAACTGGAACCCGCCCCATGGTGCAGCGGTATCGAGATACTGGCCGCTGCTCGACCAGCGCATCATGTGACCCTGCGCGTAGTTGTAACGGGTATAGGAGCCGTAGTAGATCGAGCCGTCAGGCGCGACCACCGGCGCGGAAGTGGAATCGTCGAGCACGCGGCCAGTGCCCGGCAAACCATCGGGGGGACTGACACCGCTCACCGTAAGGCCCGCGCGGCAGCCCCCCGGCGCGCCGTTCGCCGGAAGGAACGGCGAGCCGCACCCATCGTGAAAATGTTCGCGCATCGACGCCGCCCACTTCGATGTCAGATTCGGGTTCACCGCGATGACATAGCCGTAATAATCGTCAAATGAGGCCCGGCTGATGTCGTAGACGGTGCCGTCAAGTCCAATTGCCGGCGCGGTGTTGACCGGCGGCCGCTGCGAGCCGCAGGTGACGGTCGGCACAGGCGCGGGGGTGCCGTCGGGGTTGAGAACGGGCCATGGGAGATTCGCCGTCGAGTAGCGGAATTTGCACTGGTCCGTTGCCGCAGGCGAGCCGGGAACCAGGGTCGACCATGCAACCGCGGTCGGTGTGTCGTCAGTTGTCACCTTGACCAGCCACGAATTCGGTACATCGGCCAGCCAAGGATCCTTCACGCTGCCGTTGATCTGCATCACGTTGTAATAGATGTTGCCGGCGCTGTCGGCGCTCAGAGGGCCGACGGCGTATGTGTTCGCATCGATCGTCGCGAACGGATTGATGTGCGCCAGCACGGCCCCGGTGCCGCGATCGAGTTTCCAGACCGTGCCGCCGAAGCCGGGAACATACATGGCAGCACTGGTGAGCGCGCCATGGTACACAGGCTCCCATCCCGGTCCGTCCTTGTCGGGCGAAAACGGCACAGGCTTCCAGTCATTGATGTGCGTCCATTGCAGCGTCAGGACGCCGTTGACCCAACTGAATTTGTTCTCACACCAGGTCTGCACCACCCAGTTCTTAATGTTGGAGTATTGGCCGGTCTTGCACTCCATGAAGACATCATTCCCGTCGACGAGCGGCGTCTGGTAATGCACAAGAAGGCCGCCGGCCGCGTACGGTCCCTGCTGTTCCTTCGAGACAAACGGGTCATAAACGATGTCGGCCAGGATGTTCGAACCGGTCTGCCCCGAGACCGATACCGATCCCTGGTGCAACTGGTTTTGCCCCCACTGTCCCCACCAGACAGTGGCGGCGAAGCTGCTGGTCGCGATAAAGAAGACGCCCAGGAAGAGCCGACCGCGGAGAGTACGCATATGTTGCCTCCTCTTTTGAGCGCCGGGCTGCGCGTCATTATTTATGGATCGACGGACGCTAACACATCGAAAATGAGGCTGCAACATGTCACGCCCGCTTCTGCTTTTTCGAGCTGCGACATATCCACGACATCGATTTGAAAACCTCGCGATTCGAGCCGGCGCCGTGTGCGGGGATACGACGCGCTGTAGATCAGCCCGTCGTCGAGCCGCAAAATGTTCGCGGCGTGCGGCTCGCTCGGATCGACGTCGATGCACTCGAAACCGCGAAACTGAGCGCGGTCGACGTAGTCCGGGTTCAGCAGAAGCGTTTGGCCGTCGATCGCTGTGACCGCAGATTTCAGATGCAGGCAATTGCGAAATTGGATGGGAACGACGTCGTCTGCCTTCGCCCCCGCGACGCGGGGGAGAAGGTCGCTCGATCCACCCTCTCCCCGCTTCGCGGGGCGAGGGATCTCAAGAAGCTGCTCGACAGCGGCCGCGTTGGTGCGTTGCGAAGTGCCGACGTATAGCTTCTGATCCACGACCAGCACATCTCCCCCATCGAGCGTAGCCGGCGGTTCGATGTAGCGCAGCGGCCGATAGTGCCGCACGACCTCGGCCACACTTGTCGTTTCCGGTCGCCGCGATTCCGCCCCCGGGCGCGTGATGATCGCGACGTCGTCGAGCACGACCGCCGTGTCCTCCACAAAGACCGAATCAGGCATATCGGGTGTAGCCACGGCATGCACGATGGTGCAGCCGTGGGCCGCGAGCGAGCGTTCGTAGGTGGCGTGTTGCAGGACGGCCCGATCGAAGTCGATCGGCTGCCGCTGGAGGTAGCTCAGCTGGCACTCGGCGATGCGAGGGCTGACCGAACGCGTGATTGCGATGCGCACGCGCGCTATTATTCACGTATGGCTTGCGATCACACCGATCCGCCCGTGGTGATGCAGCGTGCCGAGAAGTGGCTGCACGAGCGGGGAATTCCGGCCGACAAGTGGAGCGGCCTGCGCATTCAACACGCCGAGAACACGCCCAACGCAAAAGGCTGGAAGTCGGTGATCATCGAGATCGAGCGTCGCAACGGAGAGTGGATCGTGACTGACATCGACCGCCGACCCGATCCGGTGACCGAGTCCGGGCTGAGCATCGCTTCTTGAAGCTGGGCAGGCTGTATCTCGTAATCGCAATCCTCTATCTCATTCCGATCTGGTCGGTGGCGCACCTGCCCACCGCCGACGGCCCGTCGCACGTTTACAACTCGTGGATTCTTCGGGAATTGATCGCGGGAAACAGCGGTCCGATCTCGCGCTACTTCGAGATCGACTGGCGGCCGCATCCGAACTGGATCGGCCACGCGCTGCTGGCGCTGCTGATGACGATCGCCCCGCCCGTGATGGCCGAGAAAATTTTCTTCAGCGCGATTGTCCTTCTCTTCTTCGCGAGCCTCTGGCTTTACTCGGGAAAGTCGCCCTACGCCTTTTTCGCTTTCCCGTTCGCGTACCACCAATTCCTGCAGACCGGCTTCTACAACTTCTCGGTGAGCATCGCGCTCTACTTCCTGATTCTGGGCATGTGGTGGAAGCGCCGCGATTCTCCGAACGTGAAAAACATTGCCTTGATGGCGCTGCTTCTGATCGTCTGCTACTTCTCGCATCCGATGTCGACGCTTCTCGCGATCGGATCGATCGGATTGCTCTGGCTTCTGGCGCTGCGCGGGCGCAAGGCGGCCCATCTCCTCGCTTTCGTGCCCTTGATTCCACTGCTGGGGTGGTTCGCGTGGCAGCGAAAACCGGAAGCCGCGTTGAACTCCGCCGCGTTTGGCAAGCGATTGGCCGCGTTGGTGCGGATCGATTCGCTGTTCACCTTCGACTTCAGACAGTTTCAGCTCGGCTACGCCATGTTTGGATTGCTGGTCGTGCTTTCGATCCTCACTGCCATTCGCGAGCGGCGGCGTGACGTCGACGCCTTTGTCGTGATCACGCTGGTCTTCATCATCATTTACTTCTTCGCGCCCGACGACATCGCCGGCGGCATGGCCGTCGCGCAGCGGATGTCACTCTTCATCTATCTGTTGCTTCTGCCGTGGTTCACGCCCTCGCTCACCAAGCCGCTGCGCATCGGTCTGATCGCGCTGCTGAGCGTCCTGGCCATCGGCAACCTGCTCTACCTCACCCGGCATTACCGCGCGGCCGATCGCTACCTCACGCAATTTCTCCGATCGCTGAAACCCATCACGCCCGAGACGACATTGCTGCCGCTGCTCTTCAACCGGGAAATGCCGGACATGTTCATCAGCCCCTACTCCCACCTTGTCGATTACGTCGCGATCGAGAGACGCCTGGTCGATTTTGACAATTACGAAGCAGCCACCGGCTACTTCCCTATTCGGTTCAAGCCCGGCATTCCGTCGATTCCGATTTACTCGATCGAAGCTGGGCCGGCAGTGCTGCCCATCGCGCCGTTTGCGCCACGGGCCCAGTACATCTTTACCTGGCAGATGCCGGAGTATTCGCCCATTGAAAAGGATATCGAGGCGCATTACCGCCGCGCCTACGCGCTGCACGGTGCGCGCGTGTATCGAAGCCTGTCGATGGCGCCGCCGATGGCAGCCTCGCCCATGATCCTGCTTCCGATCGCGGGAACCGCTGGAGAAAAAGGGGGGTGGCGCGTCGATCAATTCGCGCGCAACGGCGGTCAACGCCCGGCCCACCTCATTCTGAGCACATGCGTCGCATCTTGCGAAGTCGATCTACCGGCCGGCGAACAGATCTCCCTGGCCTCGGCCGACGATCAAATGCCTTTCATCTTCGCCTACCTTACCAACGGCGACCTCAAACGTCTGAGTTTTTCGACTACGGTGAGCTTCGGAAGCGAGATGCTCACCACCATTCCCACCGTTCAGGAGAGCGATTTTCGACGGCGGAAGATCCGCATCGCGAACGTTCCCTTCGGCGGCATGCGACTCAACCTCCGCGCCTGGTTCCTGGGCGAAGGCACGAATCTGTTCTTCATCCACATCTTCTCGCGCGAGGGCCGCCTCCTCGGCAACAAGCTGGCGGGAATCGATCCCACCGCATTTTTCACGGAGGGAGATCTCTCGCGACAATTTCCACAAATCTCACCGCAAGAATTCGTCGATGTGGAAATCGACACGCAATCGGACGATCTGCGCGTGTGGGCGTTCATCACCGCGACCGACTACCACCTGCATCGCATCAAGCTTTACTTGCCGATGTGACGGCATCCAGCAGCCGCTGCACTTCCTCCTCGGTGGTGTAGGCGGCACAGCCGATGCGTACCAGACCCTCGACGCCCAACACCCGGATGACGGTGGCGGCGTAGAAGTCGCCGTGACTCGCGAAGATCGCGCGCTTCACGAGGGCTCGCGCCACTTGCTCCGATGTCATGCCGTCCACAGTGAACGCAACGGTAGGAGTCCGCGGCGCATCCGGCGGCGGACCGAAGAGCCGCACGCCTTTGATCGTCTGCAGTCCGTCCCACAACATCTTCGTCAACTTCTCGCCGCGCTGGTGCAGCCAGTGGTGGTCAATCGAATTCATGAACTCGACCGTCGCTTTCACCCCCGCCATGCCTTCCTGATTCTGCGTTCCGGTCTCGACGCGTTCCGGCCCCGTGTCAGGAGCGGGTTCGAGTTTCGGAAAGGGCAGCGACTCCTGAAGAGCCTTTCGCGCGTACAGGATCCCGATGTGCGGGCCGTAAAACTTATAGGCCGAGACGGCCAGGAAATCGCAATCGAGGGCCCGGACGTCGATGCGTGCGTGTGGCGCAAGATGGACCGCATCGACGAAAAAAAGTGCACCGGCGCTCCGCGCGATCTGGCGCACCCGAGCGAGGTCGTTGATCGTGCCGACGGCATTCGACGCGCCGCCGATCGCGATCAGCCGCGTCTTCGGCCCGGTGAGCCTGGCGAGATGGTCCATGTCGATCTGACACGTCTCGGGAATCATTCGCGCTGTCCGTACCACGATTCCGCGATCGATCTCCAACGCGCGCCATGGTGCGACGTTGGCGTGGTGATCGAGCTCCGTGACGATCACTTCGTCGCCCGCCTTCCAGGTCCGCGCGACAGCGCGAGCGAGATGGAATGTGATGGTGGTCATGTTCGCGCCGAACGAAATTTCGTCGGCGGTCGCATGGAGAAACTGCCCCGCGGCCTGGCGTGCCGCGGCGATGATCGCGTCAGTCTCCTCGCTGGTGGGATACGCCCAATGCGTATTCGCGTTGTGGTGAAAGAGGTAATCGGTCATGGCATCGGCGACGCTGCGGGGCACCTGCGTTCCGCCCGGTCCGTCGAAGTACGCCACCGGAAGTCCATCGTGGGTACGGGAAAGGGCCGGGAAGCAACGACGGAGCGCGTCGAGATTCACGCGACTCTGGTGGCGCGAACGAACGCGCTGAAGTAGCCCGCGCCGTGCTCGCGCGTCGGCTCGATATCGATCGACGCGAATCCGGCATCGCGCAGCAATGCCCGATACTCGTTTTCTTCCAGCGCGCCCGCGACGCATCCGATCTTCTGTTCCATCTCGCGCCGAATGTCATCGGCAACTTCACCGCGATGCACGATGTCCGACACCGCGAAACGCCCGCCCGGTTTGAGAACTCGGAAGGCTTCGCGCAGCACCTGACCTTTGTCGCCCGAAAGATTGATCACGCAGTTGGAGATGACGACGTCGACCGATCGATCGGGAAGCGGAACCTTCTCGATCTCACCCTTCAGGAACTCGACGTTGGTGACGCCCGCCTTCCGTTGATTCTCACGCGCCAGCTCGAGCATCTCCTCGGTCATGTCGAGGCCGTACGCTTTCCCGGACGGACCGACGCGACGGGCGGAAAGAAGCACGTCGATCCCGCCGCCCGACCCGAGGTCGAGGACGACTTCTCCAAGGTTGAGATTGGCCAGCATGGTCGGATTGCCGCAGCCCAGCGAGGCATTGGCGGCGGACTGAGGGATGGCGGTGAGCTGATCGTCGCCGTAGATATTTGCCGTGACGGAGTCACAGCAGGCCTTCGATCCGGACTCTGCCTCCCGCGCCAGCCGGCCGTACTTGTTTCGAACGGCTTCTTTGCTGTCGTTCATGGCTAGAATATTAGTCGATGCCCAGGACAGTTGTGGTTGGAACCGGCAGCCACATCCCGTCGGTGGTCGTACCGAACGAGTATTTTCTCGAGCACGAATTTCACGGGCCCGACAACAAGCCCATCGCCAAGAGCAACCGCGAGATTCTGCAGCAATTCGAAGCGATCACCGGCATTCGCGAGCGCCGCTACGCTCCCGACGATCTCGTGACTTCCGATCTGGCGTTCGACGCCGCGCAGTGTGCGTTGCAATCCTCACGCATCAATCGAGAGCAGCTCGACTACATCATCGTGGCGCATAACTTCGGCGACGTCCGCGCCGGAAGTCTCCGCTCCGATCTCGTCCCCGCCATTGCTGCGCGCGTGAAGAACAAACTCGAGATCGAGAATCCTCGCACGGTGGCGGTCGACGTTGTCTTTGGCTGCCCGGGATGGCTGCAGGGCGTCATCTGGGCCGACGCCATGATTCGCGCCGGCGATATCCGGCGCGCCATGGTCATTGGAGCCGACACGCTGTCGCGCATTTCCGATCCGCACGATCGCGACAGCCTGATCTACGCCGACGGCGCAGGCGCGACCATTCTGGAAGCCCGCGACACCAAGGATGGAATCCTGGCCCACAAGGTCCGCTCCGACACGCTCGAGCATTCGATGATGCTGCGCATGGGCTACTCGTACAAAGACGAAGCGTTCCTGGAAGCGCTCTTCCTCAAGATGGAAGGACGCAAGCTGTACAAGTACGCGCTGCAAACGGTCGCCGGCTCGATCAAGGAGTGCCTCGAGGACGCCGGCATCGATATCACTCAGGTGAAAAAAGTCTTGCTGCATCAGGCCAACGGCAAAATGGACGAGGCGATCCTCGAGGCGCTTTACGACCTCTACGAAGCCGAGCCGCCGTGCAATGTCATGCCCATGACGATTTCAACGCTCGGGAACAGCTCGGTGGCCACCATACCGACCATGCTCGATCTGATCTGCAAAGGCAAAATGCGCGAACACGCCCTCGCCCCCGGCGACATCGTGGTCTTCGCCTCGGTCGGCGCCGGCATGCACATTAATGCGGCGGTGTATCGAGTTCCGTCATCATCATGACCCTCGCCCCGCTTGCGGGGAGAGGGTGGCGCGCAGCGCCCGGTGAGGGGCCCCTCATCCGCCCTTCGGGCACCTTCTCCCCGCACGCGGGGAGAAGGCACTGCGGCGTCACTTGATCGCGTCGACCATCAGGAAACGCGTCCCGCTGTTGACGAACATCCGCCCGATCACCGTGCGCGTCGTGCCGGCAGCGGCGATGACGTTGGCCGGCATCACGCTGTCGTCCTTCGGCGGCATCAGGACGTAGACGCGGCGCGTTCCGTCCTCGTAGCAGTAGGAATCGACAATTTCGCCGCGGACGGTCACCGCCTGATCGGCGATGATTTGAAGCCGGCGGACCGCCGGCCTGTTACATCCGTCAGACACCTTCCGGAAATTGCGTGAAGCTCCCCTGTTCGAAGACGATGTCCCGATCGAAGTTCGTGGTGGCGCCACCCCAGGCTGCATCGCGTTTTCCATCTCGTCCCAGTGACCAGATTCTATAGGAAGCTTCGCCGCTCACGGTCCAGAGTGCGACATGGAAAGGACGATCCCAACCATCCTTTTTCGGCAGAACCTTCACGTAAGTTGGCTCGAGCATGGCCGCTAATTCGCCGGCAAGATATCCGCGGCGCACCGGTTTCCAATCCGGATGATCGGTTTCGTACGCCTCGATGGCGGTCGAGATCGTCCGGAGGTCGGCCATCGTCCGTTTTTGCTTGCTGCGATCCATCGCAGTCATCACATTCGGCACGACGACCGCGGAGCAGGCACCGAAAATAACCAATGGAATCCAGAGCCACCAACGTCGCATGCGTGCAATATGGGACGAGCCGGCGCTGTCGCCGTGACTCGGGTCACCTTAACTGTGACGTTGCAGTAGCTTGGCGAGTTTCAACGGCGAGATGTTCAGAGCTTCCTCAACTTCAACGAGCCGTTGTGCGTGCTCACGCGCAGCTCAGGTCCCCCTCCGTTGACGTCGCCCACGTATCGTGAATAGCCGGTCGATCCGAGCGTAATCGGAAAATCGGAGCTCATGTCCATGTGATGGCCATTGGCGTTGAGATGGAATCGCGCCTGCGCCGGAAGGATGAAATCCATTCCGCCATTGTGCGTTTCAATGCTCGCCGGTCTCGTGAAGTTGCGATAGGCGATGCGCACATCGCCGTTATGACTCTCAATGGAGGCGGCACCATCGAAGTCTCGGACGTCGATGTCTCCGTTGTGCGTGTTGACCCTGAGGTCGCTGTGCAGCGCGGTCACGCGAATCGAGGCGTTGTGGGCATCGACGGAAAGTCGCGCTGTGGCCGGCATCGAGATGGTGTAGTCAATGAGGGGAAGATCGCGCTGGACGCCGAGCCATGTGAATCGGGTCGGAACGTCGCTGTAATCGGATTCCACCCGGACGCTGCCGCCCGAGCCGGTAACTTTCACATCCGTCTTTTCGACGTCCTCATCTCTACCGAAATCCGAGGGGACGATACGCGCGGTGACATCGACCGTCGACTGATTCCAGGTGGTCACAGTGATGCTCCCATTGTGGATATCGACGGAAAGGCTTCCGGTCTGGTCGAGCTGCGCCGTTCGGTGAAGACGGCGTTCCGAAGCCGCGGCCATGGTCGCGATGAGAAAAATCGAGAGGCTGACGAGCAGTCTGCGCATGGGTCCTCCTATTCCAACTAGCTACGTGCGGCGGCAGCCGGGGTTGCAGTGCGCTCCCTTGGGATGGTGATGATGCACCGCCGGCCGCTTGCGGATCACGCCGAAGGGCGTGAATCCGCGCTCCGCCGCCCGCGCCCACAACAGAGCATACGACTCCCCGGCCGGCGCAGGCGAGATGGTGTGGAAGCCGGCGGCGAGTGGACGCGCCCCGTCGTACGGTGTGCCGTCCAGCGCTCCGGCAAAGGCATCCCTGCGACCGACGATGGCGTATTCGGCGGGCACATCAATTTGAAAGGTCGACTCCCCGGCTGGCAGTATTCGCCCCGGCACGCGCACCCCGCCGATAAACGCAAAGTTCTTTTGCAGGAATTTGCGCGTCGCGCGCGAGTAGCCGTACAGATCAGGACCGATGACCATGGTGCGGGTTCGCAGAATGTCGGAAACGACCGTGTCTGCGATGACGCCCTTGAACATCCGATGTTTCGTCATCGGCTCCAGAACGTAATAGAACGCCCGCGGCCGGAAGACAGTCTCGCCTTTCAAATCCATCACGAATTCGCCGGGCGTGGTGAGCTGCAAGGTTTGCTCGATCACCGTCAGTCCGTCGCGGGTCTCATTGCGATGAAGCCGGCCGATCGCGAGCACAATGACGATTTCCGCAAACGCGATGATCACCACGCGGCGATAAGTAAAGAAGAGCGAGACGAGCGTGATCGCGGCGAGAGGAAAATATGGCAGCCAGTGTTCGTGCTCCACCAGCGGCCAGAGGCAATAGAGCGCTGCGCCGTAGAAATGGGTCGTCACGAACAGGAAGTAGCGCTGCGGAGTATCGGCGGCGCGCCGCGCCAGCATCGCGATGAGAAACAGAAGGACCGGAAAAAGAATGAGCCGCAACACGCGAACGTGGTGCACCATGTTGTGCGTGATCACGCCGTAGACGAACGGATCCCACGCCCCGCGGGCCGCGAAATAGATCGCGATTGCCGCAGGCGGGATCACACCGGCGGCAAGAAATGCGGCGGTGTAGCGGCCGGCTCTCAGCCGGCCGGTCTTGATCGCGACACACATCGCGCCCACCGCAACCGATAGCAAGAGCAGCATCGTCTTGGCCGAAACCGCAGCGGCCAGACCGAGCAGAAAGCCAGATGCCGCGACACGGGAGGTGGTGAGCGGCGCGGAGACGAGAATCGCGATGCTGGCCAGCCAGAACACCGCCCAAAGATCGTCGGTTCGAAATTCGACGGAGCACAAGACCAACAGCGGAAAGAGCGCCGCTACGATGGCGCCCCAGATCGCGACGCGGCGGGGATAACAACGCGACGCGATCCGAAACGTGATCGCGATCATCGCCGCGTATAGCGGCAGCATGGCCAGACGCATCGCGATCAGCGCGTCCGCTCGCTCTCCCACCATCCGCAACAGCGGCGCCAGCAGCATGTGGAACAGCGGCATGTGATTGTCGAAGACGTCGCGATACGGCAGCAGTCCGCTGGCCCACGTCCAGACCATGTGAAGATGCTGCGGCTCGTCGCTGTCGATGCGATATTGGAAGACGGCCACGACGCGGATGATCGCGGCCGCAGCGAGGGACGCCGCCATCGCGAGCGTCTCCCATCGCACCTCCAGCCATCGCTGCGACGGTGCGAGATCAGTAACCGACTGATCGGGCACCGATGGGGCGACGGTCATCTAATAATGTCTCTCTCTCTGAGCCAAAAAATTGGGGCCGGCTTCGACTCCGGCCCCCGGGGACCTTGATCCTCCGTCGGCCGGTGCCTGACCGTGCGGAAGCTTGCTGCCGTACCGAATGTAACGGCAGCGCCAGCCAGGCAGAATTCGCGATTGCCTCATTTCGTCGTAGGCAATTTACCTATCGGGTTGGCCGCCTATAATTGTGAGTCTCCCATGCTCCAATCGATCCGGTCCCGGCTGATCGCCCTCGTACTTGCAGTTGCCTTGCCGCTTCTCGGCTTACTGGTTTGGGTGTTCTGGGCGGAGATCAGCCGCGTGCACAACTCGGCGCAGGACCTGGCCCTCCGAATTGCACGCTCGCTCTCGAGCGACCTCGGAGGCTCGAATACACGCGCCAACGCGCTGCTGTCGCGGATGGCCGGACGCCCGAAGATTCGTCACGCCATTCCCGGCGATTGCGATTCGCTCTTCGCCATCGTCGACTTCTTCCCGCAATACTTGAACCTCGTTCTTCTCGACACCCGCGGGAACATCATCTGCTCCGCGACGCCCACGGCCGCCGACGCGAAGATCAGCGCGGCCGCCGAGTCCATCGTCAGCGCCCGCCTGCGCGACGCGCGTGAGCCGAATCTCGAGACCATCGTGCTGCCCATCGCCGGCAAGTGGATCTCGGTCGACTTTCGTGCCATCCGAGATGGCGACGCCATCAGCGGAGTTCTGGCGCTGGAGCAATATGTCGACCTCGACGTCGGCGCTTTTCCGATCGGGACGGTCGTCACCCTTGTCGACGCCCACGGGCGCATCCTGGCTCGATCGCCGGACGGCGACGGCTGGGTCGGCCGCGACTACAGCGCCACCGGCGTCGGCCGCAAGGCAACGCAAGCGCGCGAGGGTCACGCTCAAGCCCGCGGCGTCGATGGCGTCACGCGCCAATACGGCTTTACGCCGGTGACCGGCCGCAATTGGCTGATTTACGTCGGCATTCCGGCCGGGGTCGGCCGGGCCGCGGTGCGAGCGCTGATCGTAAACGGTCTGGCAGCTGGTCTGATCATCTGCGCCGTGGTGCTGCTGTTGGCGTTGCGCCTGGCGCGAACGATCAAGAGCCCGCTGGATGTCCTGGCGGGGGCGGCAAAAAGAGTCGGCGCTGACGGCTATGTCGGACGCGTGCCGGCGGACGGGCCGCGCGAGATTGCTGTCGTCGCCCAGGCTTTCAATCACATGATCGAGAGCCGCTCCGATGCCGACACCGCGCTGGAGGCGCTGTCGAAGAAATTGCTCGACGTTCAGGAAGAGGAACGCAGCCGCATCGCGCGCGAGATTCACGACGAGCTCGGACAGTTGCTGACGGCGCTGAACATGGACATCGGCGGCCTGCTGAAGACCGCCGAGCCGCTGAATCAGGATCAGAAGACCATGGCCCGGCGCATCCGGCAGGCGCTCACGCAGACGATTTCGTCGGTACAGCGGATTGCGGCCGAACTGCGGCCGGCGGCCCTCGACGATTTCGGCCTGGTGGCGGCCATCGAATCGGAGGTCCACACCTTCGAGGAACGCACGGGGGTCGAATGCGATCTCTCCTTTCCCAGCGATACGCTTTCGTTTGGATCGGAAGTCGACGCCGCGATCTATCGCATCGTTCAGGAAGCGATGACCAACGTGGCGCGCCACTCCGACGCCACACGGCTCGAAATCAAATTGCGTCAAAGCGATGGCGTCGCGTCGCTCGAGATTCGCGACGATGGTAAAGGCATCCCGGCCGACAAAGTCCGCGACCATCGTTCGCTGGGCATCATCGGCATGCGCGAGCGGGCGCGGCGCATCGGCGCGATGGTGGAAGTCGAAGGCGCCCCAGGACGCGGAACGACTGTCTCGGTTCGGATTCCTGTGCCGGCGGCGCGGGCGGGAGTTTCATGATTCGCGTGCTGATCACCGACGATCACGCCATCGTGCGCGACGGACTGCGCCAGATTGTCGGCGAGACCGATGACATCACCGTGGCGGCGCAGGCCAGCACGGCCGCCGAGACACTCGATCGCCTGCACGAAAACACCGTCGACGTCGTGGTTCTCGATCTCAACCTTCCCGACCGACACGGCCTCGATCTTTTGTTGCAGCTTCGCAGCGCCTACCCGCGGCTTCCGGTTTTGATCCTGAGCGTGAATCGCGAGGCGGCCTACGCCGTTCGCCTGCTCAAGGCCGGCGCGGCCGGTTACATCGGAAAGGACGGCGCGCGCGAACAGTTAGTCGAGGGCATTCGGGCGGTCGTGAAAGGAGAAAAGTACATCGCTCCGCCGCTGGCGGCGTCGGTTGCCATGCATCTGGTCGGCGACGGCACCGGCCGCCGCCACGAGCAACTTTCCGATCGCGAGTTTCAGGTTCTCCGGCAGATCGCAGCCGGCAAACCGCCCAGGCAGATCGCGGCCGACCTCAACGTCAGCGTCAAGACCATCGGCGCACATCGCGCCCACATCCTGCAGAAGATGGGACTGCGCAACAATGCCGAAATCGTACACTATGTTGTTACTAATAAACTGTTATAATTATTGCGATACGTTTTTCGACTTGGCCTCGACGTTCCACCGCCCCAGCCGCGTTCGATCGCACGCATTGACAGCGTCGAAGGTGTAATTGCCGTCGTGATAGCCCTTGCCGATCAGCGCCAGGCATTCACTCTTCATCGGATGCTCCTGCGCCGCGAAGTAGTGTCGCAGCGTCATGGCCGCTTCGGCCTCGTTGATGGCGGCCCCCGGCGCCCGCCGCGCTCCGCCCGGACGATCACCGACCACGCGCACCGGACCGGTGTCCGCGCGCGGAACCTTCAGCTTCTGATTCCGATACCAATAGGCGCCGCCGCCCGCTGCCATCAGCAGCAGCAAAACAATCCACACGCCGCTCGATTTGCGACGCTGCCTGGGAAGCTTGCCGTCGAAGACGTCGCCGGCGTAGGTCCCACACTCCGGACAGACCCTCGCGCTGCGCGGAATCAGCGTGCGACAGTATGCGCAGTAGCGGTCGTGGTCGGCCATCCGCTTTATGATGCACCACAGTGAACGTTGACCGCATTCCGCATCATCCCGTCCCGACCACGGGCGAGAAGTTCGATGATCTCGGGCTCAGCACGCCGATTCGGCAGTCGATTCGCGAAGTCGGATTCGAGCATCCCACGCCCATCCAGTCGGCGGTCATTCCACTGGCACTCCGCGGTCGCGACATCATCGCGCTGGCCCAGACCGGCTCCGGCAAAACTGCCGCCTTCGTCATTCCGCTCGCCGAAAAATTACAGCACGGCGGAGGTCTTCGCGCGCTGATCATTTCGCCGACCCGGGAAATCGCCCTGCAGACACAAGCCTTCATCGAGCTGTTTGGAAAGAATCACGATCTCAAAGCGGCCTGCCTCATCGGCGGCGTGAAGATGAAAGGGCAGATGCAGGCCATCAAAGAGCAACCCGACATCGTGGTGGCCACGCCGGGACGCCTGCTCGATCACATCAACCGAAGGACGATTCGGGTCGACAAAGTCGAAGAGCTCGTCCTCGACGAAGCCGACCATATGCTCGACCTCGGCTTCCTCCCCCAGGTCCGCCAGATCCTGGGCAAGATCCCAAAGACGCGCCGCACCATGATGTTCTCGGCCACCATGCCCCCGGCCATCGAAGAGCTGGCGCGCACCATGCTCCGCGATCCGCTCCGCATCGACATCACGCCGGTCGGCAGAGCGGCCGTGGGAATCACGCATCGACTCTACGTCGTCGCGCCCGAGAACAAGCGGCCGGCGCTGCTGGCCCTATTGCATCAGGAGCTGGGCAGCACGCTGGTCTTCGCGCGGCGCAGAGTCGACGCCGAATGGCTCTACCACATCCTGCATCGGCAGGGACATCCGGTCACGCGCATTCACTCCGATCAGTCGCAGGGAAAGCGTGTGCAGGCGCTCTCGAATTTTCGCGAGGGCTCGCATCGCATCCTGGTCGCGACCGACATCGCCGGACGCGGCATCGATGTCCCCGGCATCGAGCACGTCATCAATTTCGACATCCCTGAAAATGTCGAGGACTACATCCATCGCGCCGGCCGCACGGCGCGCGTCGATCGCGAAGGCATCGTGTCGTCGATCGTGACGTGGCAGGACCTCATGATGGTCCGGCAGATCGAAGCGGCCCTCGGTCAGCCCATCCCGCGCTGCACAGTTCCGGGAGTCGAGCCGTGGGTGGAGCGTCAAAAGCCGCCCACCCGAACGCGCACTCGCGTCTGATTACTTGGCGGGCACCTTGACCCAGTAGCCGTCCTTCTCCTGCCAGTTGTAGCGCGCTTTGCCGTCGACCTTGTGAAGCGACGCGTCGCTGAGCACCAGCTTCTCGCCGTCGTCTTTCATGAAGAAATCGACATCGACGGTGTGGTTGTCATCCGATTTGAAATCTACGCATGCGAAATATGTCTTCGGATCCACACGTGCCAGCCGCTCCGTGTGAACGTGATCGAGCGTCAGGTTCCAGGTCTTGTCGCCGTCTTTCACATGGTAGGCGCCGTCCGCCTTCTGTGCGTTCTGGATCTCGGCGGTAATGGCCTTCTCCAGCTCGTCCATCGTGTAGGCACGAGATTGTTTAGGCGCCGGCTTGTTCTTGGGGTGTTCGGGATGCTCCTGCGCGTATGCCACAACTGCAATGAGAGCGGTCGCGGCGATGAAAAGCTTTTTCATTGTGGTCTCCTTTTGGACGGCCGGATTCTCTCATAGTCGGGCACTTCGACAGTTACAGTCGCTTCTGCGCGGTGGCGTAGCGGCTCGGCTGCTTCGACGGCCGCCGTGACGGTTCGCGAAGGCGGGATCTTCACCACGATGTCTCTTTTCTCACCAGGAGCCAATGAAGGCATCGTGAAGCGCTGTTTTCCTACAGTCAGCACGACATCGGTAGCGTCATTCGCGCCGACGTTTTCCAAAGTGAAACTCCCGGGCGCCGTAAATGTTAGGCGCAGATCGACGGTGAAGTCGACCTTGGCGACGAAGTCGTCGCCATTGCGGAAGGTCGACTGCATCGGATTGAAGAGCGGGAAATTCGGTGAAGCGGTGCTGCCCGAAAACACGACGAAGTTTTCGCGATCGCGCGCCAGCGAGCTGCACACGTCGAAGCCCGCACCGCCTAGGTAAGTGGAGAAGACGATGCCGGAGCCGTCGCGCTTCAGCATGGTCACGAAGGCGTCGCCGGAGCCACCGCCATTGACATTCTGCACCGCGCGACGCAGCGGGAAATCTTCCGACGTCGTTTCGCCGCACACGATCGGCTGTCCATCGGACGTCAACACGATATCGAGCGGAAAATCGCTGCGACTTCCGCCCAGAAACGTCGAGAAGAGGACCGTTTTCGCATCGCTGCTCAGCCGCGCCACAAAGGTGTCGACCATCCCACCCTGCCCTTGAATCGGATTGACCTGCGGCATGTCCGGCGAATCGCCTCGACCGAGGATCCACACACTTCCATCGGGAGCGACAGCGATGGCGTCGCCGAAATCGCCGCTCGAGCCGCCGAAATAAGTCGAGTTGAGAATGGTTCCATCCGGCGCGACTTTGACAATCACCGCGTCGCCGACGCCGCCGCCGTAGTTCGGCTGCAACGCATTGACGACCGGAAAATCGCCTTTGCGAGCGGCGCCGATGAACCATGCGTTGCCTTGCCCATCGACCGCAACTCCATGTCCCGCGTCGGATGCCGAGCTGCCCAGCAGCGTCGAATAAACGACTTGACCATCGGCCGTGAAACGCGTGATGAAGAGATCGCTTCCTCCCCGGTTGGCATTCTGAAAAGAATGCAGCAGCGGAAAATCGGTCGAGAAGGTGTCACCGGCAATCACGAAGTTGCCCTGACCATCGACCGCAATCCCATCGGGCGCGTCGCCGCCATTCCCGCCGAAATAGGTCGCGTAGAGAATTTCACCTTCCGGGCTGAGCTTGGCGACGTAGCCGTCGTAAATGCCGCCGGCAAAATTCTTCTGCGCGGCATTCGCGGTGATCGGAAAATCGCGGGAGTCTGTTCGTCCGCAAACATAAATCAAACCGTTTGCATCGACGGCCAGTCCGAGCGTGTCCTCCGATCCGGTGCCGCCGAGGAATTTCATCCACAAAATGCGCGAGCCGTCGGGAGTGAGCTTGCCGATGAAGGCGTCAACGCGCTTGGGTGGACCAGTGGTTCCGGGAAAATCAGTCGATTCGGTCGAGCCCGCGACCACGATGTTTCCGGATGGATCGAACGCGACCTGGCCGGCGAATTCGAGACCGCGGCCGCCGAGGAACGTCGAGAAGTGGAGTAAGGCGGCGGCGAGGAGCATGGTCGAAAGATATACGAGCGTGCCCAGAGAGACGTTTTGAAATTAAGAATTTCGAATTTCGAATGAAGAATTAAGAATTGTGCTCGTTCCTAATTTTAAATTCTCAATTCGAAATTCGGCCTCTTAATGCTCAACCGGGCCCATCGTTTCATCGAACCACTTCATCGAGTCTCCGGACGCTGCCACACAGCATCGAAAAGACCCTGGCGCCGATCATTCGCGCCGGACGCGCCATTTTCTCGGTCGAGCTCGAGGGTTTCCTGGGCCAACACCTCCCCCATCCCGCCCGCCCCGAGCAGCGAGCGGACTTCGTACCTTCCGAGACGTGTGCCGGGTGCGAGTGGGGTCAGGTCTTTGATTCTCGCTTTCGTCTACGATATGTAGAAGTCAAGGGTAACCGCCCGTAAAGCGAGCAGTAACGTCGACGGCATCGAGAAACTCGTACTTGCGCAGAAGGCACGTAAACTGTTCATACAATATGGCTAACGAGATTTTCTATACAGTGTAGACGGTATCGAGAAGCAAAGACCTGACCCCATATGTCTACAGTCTTACTTTGCAGTCCCACGGACGGCCGCGCTCGTCGCGACAGGTGATGGCGACGTCGAGCGGCGCGACCGATGTGATCACCACGCCGTCGCGGGGAATCTCGCCATCCGCTGCGATGACGTGCCGATTCGGCCCGGCGGCTTTTTTTACGGTGCGGGCGAAACCCAGACCGGTGTAGCAGCTCTGCAGGATGATGGTCGCGTCGGGCGCGAGCTGCGCGAAGAACGCGCTCAGGCGCGCCTGATCCGATTCGTCGAGCGTGCGCTGATGCCTTCCGCTGAACGACATCCCATACGGGCAGCCGTGCGCGGAGAGAACGAGGAGCTTCGCGCCGCGAATGTCGATCGCGAAGAGCGCGTCGTCGGTCGCGACTTGATCGTGCACTTCCACCGCGTAGCGCAGCCGCAATTGGCGTTGCAGCTCGCGCTGATGCGAAGTGTGAAACGCGCGGCGAAACCACACGCGTTCGCGAGGGTAGATCAACACCGCGCGCTCGCGCAGTGCACTCACCAACAGCCACGCCGCCAGCACAAGCATGTCGTGTCGAACCCGAAGCGGACACGACAATTATAGGGTAATCAGGCCTCCCCTCACCCCGCGGCGGACGGCATCGGTGCGATTTTCTGCGCCGAGCTTGGCAAAAATCGATGACACATGAAACTTCACGGTGTGCTCGCTGATCTCGAGTCGCGCGGCGATAGCCTTGTTGGACAACCCTTCTGCCAGCACCTCGAGCACTTCCAGCTCGCGCGCCGTCAGTTTTTCCTCATGTGGAACGATCGCCAACCGTCACCTTCACTTCTTTCGAAGCACCACCGCGAACAAGATTGATGGCCACCGCCTTTCCGACGCGATCGCCGGCGAGCAGATCCAGAAGATCTTCCGGCGACTCCACCGGCTGTCCGTCGAACGCGACGATCACGTCGCCGACCAGCAAGCCGGCCTGCGACGCGGGGCTGTCCGACTTCACATCCGCAATCAGTAATCCCTGCCCCTCGGCAGTCCGCGCCGGCTGTCCGGCAACGCCGAGGTATCCGCGGCGAACGCGGCCGTGCTCGAGAAGCGCGGCGGCGGTCTTCCACGCGATCGAGGCCGGAATGATCACACCGAGTCCTCGAATGGCCGCCGCGGTCGCGATGCCGATCACCTTTCCCGACATGTCGACGAAAGCGCCGCCCGCGAATCCTTCGTGCATCGGTGCGGTCGTGCGAATCACTTCATCAATCGATCTTCCCCGCCCGGTCCGGAGCGGTCCACCAATAACGGAAACGATGCCGACGCTGGCTGTCACGGAATTGCTCCACGATCTCGCGATCGCGATCGCGAGATTGCCGACGCGCGCTGCATCGCTGGTCGTCACCGGCGGCGCATCGAGACCCGGAGTTCGCAAAAGCGCGAGTCCGGTGGCGGGGTCCCATCCGTGGAGCTCGGCGTCGAGCGTTCGATTGTCGTGCGTGCGCACATGCAAGCCATCCTCGCGACCCAGGGCGCGCGCGTTGGTGAGGACAACGTCGCGCGCATACACAACGCCGCTGGCGTTCTGAACCTGAATGACGGAAGGAGCGATCGACCCGACGATGTCGGCCATCTGATTGGAGAGCATCTGTAGTTCGTTCATGGCTGCGAATTCTGCGACGCCTCCCTCCAGCGTGCATCAGCCGAAAGACTAGGGCCCCTCACCCCGTCCCTCTCCCCGCAAGCGGGGAGAGGGTGGTCCCGCGGCGCGGGACCGGGTGAGGGGTCGGGCACTCCACAGCAGAAGCAGGTCGTACACGATCTTCAACACGCCCGCGGCGACGAACGGCAGCCAGTGATGTGAGCTCGCAATCACGGGGACAGCCAACACCGGCGCGAGCGCAGCACCGGTCGTGCGCGCGACGCCGGTCACGCCGGCCGCCGCGGTGCGTTCCGACTCGTCGACGACGGCCATCAGGTAAGACTGCCGCGTCGGCACGTCCATCTGTGAAATCGAGAAGCGGATGAGAAGGACCGCGACCGCGAGTGGCAGCGTCGGCATGAACGGAACGAGAACAAGCAGCACAT